>DASTOH010000161.1:0-30422 GCA_035720235.1 Anaerolineales bacterium
ATGCTGTTCACCATGTCTTGAGCCTTTTTCGAGATAAAACCGTTCACGATGTTATGAACCCTGACAAGTAGTATATTTTTCTGGATAGGTTTGTTGTTGTTCCATCTGATTTAATGCTAATAAGTTCGTTCATTTCGTTGAAGGATGAAGCTGAACTCATTTTCAGAGCAAAAAATGTGTCTAATGGTCCGCGTACATGCAATGGGGTGTAAATTTCGTGGGTTAATTTTTTATATCGACCGTCGAATGATACAAGGTAGAGCCCTGCATCTGGCTCTGACTCTAAACCGCTCAATCCCTCAGGGAAAGAAAGCATGAAAATTTTCTCTCGTTGAGTGTCAATGAAAAAAGACTCTGCGGCAAATTTCCAAATATCTTTTACCTGGTGTGTATCGACGTTTATGTACCGAAAATTATGAGGTGGGGCTCCCTCTCCACCGCTTGAAATTAGATAGGAGTTTTCGTTGATCCAACCTTCTCCATGCCAAAAAATACCACCCTCAATTGAAGCTGGATTTTGAGATGATCTGACTTTTAGATCAGCAATGTGCAGATAATAGTAGGAGTAGCCTATCCCAGGTTCTGTACTCTCATAAAGGACTTTTCCCCCATTGGGCGCCCAAGATATCATCAGGCCGACATTTTCGATCTCGTTTGTAAGTCTCTGCATTGTCTTACTTTCAAGATTATAGATATAAACGTCGGATGATGGACCATCGATTTGTGCTGCAAACGCTATGCTCTGACTATCGGGCGACCAATCGAAGCGCCAGATCCCTTCTGTGAAGGAGATTTCTACTGCGCGTAAGCGGCAGTTAGCATCCTTCGAACAATCAGCATTAAACTCCGTAAACCAAATTGTTTCCGTTACTGGTTCTAGATTCTCGGGAAATCCAGGAGCAATGAGATTTGAAACGAGCAAAGAAACTTGGTCTTCGAGATTCAGCAGGTTCAAAGCAGGGTCATATGGCTCTGCAGCCGAACCTGTAAAGTAAGCAAGCCATTTTCCATCAGGAGAAACTGCCTGCTCCAAATCCCAGATGTAACCACCGTTAGGAAGCTGGAAATGTTTTCGTCCGCTTCCATTTGCATCCATGATGGTGAAAATTTTCTTGTCGTAGGTAAATAGCAAATACGGTCCCTTTGTTTGGAGCGGTGGATAAGGTGTGGCGGTGGGAATGGCAGTTTGTGTGGGAGGTGGAGTTAAGGATGGGACAACGGTTTGAGTCACAGTAGCAGTGGGCGGCTGAGTGGGTGAAGCAGTAGCGGGTGCACAACTTCCAATGAGGAGGGTGAGGAGCAGTAGCGAAATGAGGCGATTTTTCATAGGTATTATCCCTTGCCTGTACTTCACAGTATAGCATTCGAAGCGTCACGTTTCAAACGTGACCTACGAGGATTTTTCCCATTATGACAAAGCTCACCATTTTTGTGAAAAGTAGCACTTTTTCTGGATGCCAAAAGTCTCTTATGTTATACTTTGCCGAATGTTGTGCAAGGATGCACAAACTATTATTAAATGGACAATGTCTTTGGAATCGAAAGTTGACTCTCGAACCACGGAAGCAAGCTTCCTGATTCCAGAAGCGTTTTGCGTGAGGTCAGAATGCTCGAGTATGTTGCCATAGGATTAATGATCTTTCTCGCGACCCTGGTAGCCTTGATCGCGATCGGCCTGGGGACAATCTTTGGACCGAAAAAAGAATCAGCAGCAAAAGCCATGCCCTACGAATCGGGCATGAACCCATACGGTGAAGGGACGCGGCGCATGCCGGTCCGCTTCTATTTGATCGCGGTGTTATTCATCCTTTTTGACATCGAAGTGGTGTTCTTCCTGCCGTGGGCGATCACGTTCCGCCAGCTCGGGCTGTTTGGCTTGGTCGAAATGGTCATCTTTATCCTGATCTTATTGGTTGGTTATGTGTATGCCTGGAAGAAAGGAGCCTTAGAATGGGAGTAGAGCAGAAGCTCGGTAATATGGGGATTCTCACGACTAAGCTGGAGGATGTGGTGAACTGGTCACGCACCAATGCTATGTGGCCGATGTTGTTTGGTCTGGCTTGCTGCGCCATCGAAATGATGGCTGCGCAGGCTGCCCATTTCGATATGAGTCGCTTCGGTATGGAGCTGATGCGCGCCAGCCCCCGCCAATCGGATCTGATGATTGTCGCGGGACGCCTTTCGCGCAAGATGGCACCGGTCCTGCGTCGCCTATATGACCAGATGCCCGAGCCCAAGTGGGTGATCGCTATGGGCGATTGCGCTTCCTGCAGCGGTGTGTTCAATAACTATGCTCTGGTACAGGGTGTGGATGAAATTGTGCCGGTGGATGTCTATGTGGCTGGCTGCCCACCGCGCCCGGAGGCACTGATCCACGGTGTGGTGACGCTGTACGAAAAAGTAAAGGGCGAGAAGTTCAAGGATTTGGCTGTACAAAAGTAAGCTCTGCTCGCCGTCCCCGGTGAGCAATTTGCGCCGCTGCTCCACGGGAGTGCCTCGCGACAGACGGCGGTGGGAACATTTGTTACATGGACAAGAAACTGGAAAACATCGTTCAAGAATTGCAGGAGAAATTCAGCGCAACGTTCGAAGAGTTCCGTGATGAAGTGCACGTGTTCATCAAGCCTGAACAAATTGTCGAAGCGCTGACCGTGCTGCGTGATAAACATAATTTTGAATTACTCTCGGCCATGACAGCCACTGATTACTGGCCCCAGCAATCGCCGCGTTTTCATGTGATTTATCAACTGACATCGCTGGCGCAAAAACTGTGGCTGCAATTGAGAGTTCCGGTGGATGGAGCCAATCCGAGCATTCCCACTGCGACCGGCGTGTACCAGGTGGCGAACTGGCGGGAGCGCGAACTCCAGGATATGTTTGGCATTATCGCAGAAGGTCATCCTGATCCCCGAATTCTTTTATTGCCCGAAGACTGGAAAGGCAAACATCCGCTCCGCAAGGATTTCCCGCTCGGATATGAAGAGGTACAGTTCACGTTCAATATTGACGATATCGATTTGCGTAAGCCATACGCAAAGGAATAATTATGTCCCAGCTTGAAGAAGTCAGCATAGACCTATATAAGCATCTCGTATCGGAGCGGGCGCTGACGGGCGAGACCATGTTGCTGAACATGGGACCGCAACATCCCTCCACACACGGCGTTCTGCGCCTGTTACTGGAACTCGACGGCGAAACCATCGTAAACGCCATCCCTGACATTGGCTATCTCCATACAGGCATCGAAAAGAATATGGAAGCCAAGACCTACCTCAAAGCCGAGGTGATGAGCGACCGCCTGGATTACATGAACACGACCGGCAATAACTTGGTCTATTGTATGGCTGTCGAAAAACTGGTTGATCTGGATGTTCCCGAACGCGCCGTTGTCATACGTGTCATCCTGACTGAGTTACAGCGCATCGCTTCCCATCTCGTCTGGCTTGCTGCATTCGGTCTTGATCTTGCCGCGATGTCAGTGTTTCTCTATTGCTTCCGCGAACGCGAAATGATCCTCGATATTCTGGAGCTGTGTTCGGGGCAGCGCATGATGACCACCTATATCCGCCCGGGTGGATTGTGGCGCGACGTCCCGGTTGAATTTGAGACAGCGGTGCGCAATTTCATCAAATATTTTCCAAAACGGATCGATGAATACGAAGCCCTGTTGACGAAGAACCCGCTCTTCCTGGACCGGTTGCTGGGCATCGGCAAACTGGATGCGGCCACCGCCCTTCAGTACGGGGTGACCGGGCCCATGTTGCGTGCCTCAGGTGTGAACTGGGACTTGCGCAAGGCGCGCCCGTACATGGGCTATGAACAATATGATTTCAATGTGCCCGTCGCTACCGAGGGTGATACCTATGCGCGTTATGTTGTCCGCATTCAGGAATTCCGCGAATCGTTGAAGATCGTGGAGCAGGCGTTGAACAAGCTCCCCATGGGACCGGTGATCAGCGACAATCGCAAATTCATCCCGCCGCCGCGCTCGGAGCTGGGCGTGAGCATGGAAGCGTTGATCCATCACTTCAAGCTGTGGACGGAAGGCTTCAATGCGCCCAGGGCTTCGATCTATCAGGCGGTCGAATCGCCGCGCGGTGAACTGGGCGTTTATCTCGAAGGCGATGGCGGACCCAAACCCTACCGCGCCCACTGGCGTACGCCTTCCTTTGATAACCTGGCCGTGCTGCCCCAGATCGTGAAGGGACATCTGGTCGCTGACCTGATTGCCATCCTTGCTTCCGTTGATATTGTGCTCGGAGATATTGACCGATGAGCCTCGTGAAAAAATACCCGCAAGAAGTAAAACAGATCCTCTCCAAATATCCGCCGGAGCAGAAGCGCTCGGCGGTCATGCCGTTGTTGTTCCTGGCGCAGCGTGAGGAAGGGTATCTCACCAAGGCCGCCATGCGGGATGTGGCGCGGATTGTGGACATCACCGAAACAGATGTGGCGGCAATTGTCGGCTTTTACACGTTGTATCACGACAAGAAGGAAGGCAAGTATCGGATGCAGGTCTGCACGGATCTGCCCTGTGCCTTGCGCGGTGCCGATCAATTCATGGAAAATCTGTGTGAGAATCTGGGTATTAAAGTGGGTGAAACCACACCCGATGGCCTGGTTACGCTGGAGGCCGTCACCTGCCTGGCGGCGTGCGACAAGGCTCCCATGTTCCAGACGCAGGGACCCGATGGCATCAAATACCACGAGAACATGACTGTGGATAAGACGATGGAGTTGATTGAGGCGTTGAGAAAGAGTTCGTGATTAGAGGATTGGAGAATTAGAGATTAGAGACTGGAGATTGGTAAGTAGTAATTGGTAATTTGGTGAGATGTGAGTATTTCACTGCTATGAAATTTCCTAAAGGTTTTGACGCTGATAAGTACACTGCACTGTTGTGGAAAAGGGCAGTAAGCGACTTGAAAGCGGCAGAAAGTATTATTGAAGAGCGAGAAAGATTTGGATTTGGTTTGTTTTTTGTTCACGGTTCGTTACAAAAAATGATCGCGGCAAATATTTGTCATCAAACCCATTCCATGCCACCATGGAGATACGATTTGACGAAACTGGCAAAGATCGCAAATATTTCTTTATCAAAAGAGCAAAAGGATTTTTGCAAGATCATGAACTTTTATCACAAAGAAGGACTATATTTGTTGGAACTTCAGCATCCGATTCCTTCTAAAGAACAGGCGAGAAATTATGTACAGCGCGCGAAGGAATTAGCAGCGTCTCTACCTAATCCTCTCGCGAAATAAGAGACTTATGGCACATATCCTTTTACGTCATCGTGAAATACCTGAGATAACCACGCTCGACGGTTACAAAAAGAACGGCGGGCTGGAGGCGTTCAAGAACGCCGTGACCAAGATGAAGCCCAATGAAGTGACCGATGTGGTCAAGAACTCGGGTCTGCGCGGGCGCGGCGGCGCAGGCTTCCCGACCGGCATGAAGTGGTCGTTCATCGACAATAAGAACTGGCCTCATTACGTAGTGGCAAACGCGGATGAGTCCGAGCCGGGTACGTTCAAGGACCGCGAGATCATGGAGGGCAATCCCTTCCAGTTCCTGGAAGGACTGATGATTGCCTCGTACGCGGTCGGTGCGAATGCATCTTATGTTTATCTGCGTGGTGAGTTCTGGGAATTAGGAGCATTCCTTGATGAGAAGATCGCCGAATTGGAAACAGAAGGTTATCTCGGCGAGAAATTGTTTGGCACGGAATATTCCCTCAAACTGTATACTCATCTTGGTGCAGGTGCATACATCTGTGGTGAAGAGACAGCCTTGCTCGAATCGCTTGAAGGCAAACGCGGACAGCCACGTGTGCGTCCACCGTTTCCGCCTGCTGTGGGACTCTATGGCAAACCAACGATCATCAACAACGTTGAAACATTCACGAACGTGCCACTGATTCTTTCAAATGGCCCGGACTGGTACAAATCCATGGGCACTGCGGACAGCGCCGGGGTGAAAATCTTTTCGCTTTCAGGCTGTGTGCAGAAGCCCGGTAACTACGAGCTTCCATTTGGCTCGACCTTTCGTGACTTGATCTACACTCATGGCGGTGGCCTGGAAGAGGGCCGCAAGGTCAAAGCCATTATGCCCGCGGGCGCTTCCTCTTCCTTGATCCTGGTGCAGGACGACAAAGTCCTCGACACGAAAATGGATTATGCCACGGTGCGCACCCTCGGCGCGGACCTGGGGTCAGCGTCTGTGATTGTGATCGATGATACGGTCTCGATGGACTGGCTGGTCAACAAAACCATACACTTTTTCAGGCATGAATCCTGTGGGAAATGCACGCCCTGCCGCGAAGGCACCTATTGGATGTCCAATATCAGCGAGCGCATTCGTGAGGGCCACGGGACCACCGGTGATGTGGACCTTCTCCTGAATGTTGCCAAACAAATGCAGGGCAAGTGCTTGTGCGCCCTGGGCGAATTCGCGACCATGGCGGTTGTCACCGGAATTGAACGCTTCCCGCAGGATTTTCAAAATGTGGTACATCCCTTACCCCCGTCCCCCCCAGAGAGTGAACTGATTGGGCACTCTGTGAGAGAGGGATCGCGGGAGGAGAAATATGTCAAAGCAGATAACGCTCACAATTGATGGCGTACAGGTAACAGTTCCCGAAGGACTCGTGGTGGCAGACGCCGCCAGGCTGGTGGGTATTGATATTCCTGTCTTTTGCCACCATCCCAAACTCGAGCCGGTCGGTATGTGCCGCATGTGTCTTGTGGAAATTGGTCGCCCCATGCGCGATCGCGCCACGGGTCAATTTGTGATGGAGAATGGCGTGCCCAAGATCCAGTTCATGCCCAAGCTGGAGACAGCCTGCACCAATAAGGTGGAAGAGGGTATGGTTGTTCTCACGAACACCAAAAAGGCGCTGGAGGGGCAGAAGGGCACCGTGGAATTCTTGCTCACCTCGCATCCACTGGACTGCCCGATCTGTGACAAGGGTGGTGAATGCCCATTGCAGAATCTTACCATTGCGTATGGCCCGGGCAAGAGTCGCTTCATTTTCGATGAAAAATATCGGCTAGGCAAGCATGTGCCGCTTGGCAACCTGATCGTCCTGGACCAGGAACGCTGCATCCAGTGCGCGCGCTGCATCCGGTTTCAGGATGAGATCGCGGGCGACTCAGTCCTCGGTTTCGAGGACCGCGGGCGCGGGATGCGCATCGTCTCTTTCTCAGACCCCGGGTTTGATTCTGTTTTCTCGGGCAACACCACCGACATTTGTCCGGTCGGCGCGTTGACCACTACCGACTTCCGCTTTACGGCGCGTCCATGGGAGCTGGATGTACAGGCTTCAATCTGTACGCAGTGCCCGGTGGGCTGCAATACTACACTGAACACACGGCGTGAACCCCGTGCGGGCGGCGATATCACGGTACAGCGCGTCATGCCGCGCCAGAATGAGGAAGTGAACGAAATCTGGATCTGCGATAAAGGTCGTTTTGCCTATCACTATGCCGAAAGCAAGAAGCGCCTGTCCACGCCGATGATTCGCAAGGATGGCAAATTGGCACGCTCCTCCTGGGAGGAAGCCACCAAACTCGCTGCGGACAATTTCATCAAGGCCAAGAAAGATTTTGTAGTATTGGCTTCAGGCCGGCTTTCCAATGAAGACCTGTTCAACCTAAAGAGTCTGGGTGATCGCTCTGAAGGCTCAGCTTATCTCTACTCGCGCATGGGCGGCGGCGAACTGACATCGCTCGTGGGTGTGGGTCCAGGGACGAATTTCAAAGATATGGGCCCAGGCACGACCATCGTCGTTGTGGCTTCTGACCTGTACCAGGAAGCGCCGATCTGGTATCTACGCGTCAAGCAAGCCGCGGACCACGGCGCGACGCTGATCGTGCTCAATCCGCGCGCGACCAGGCTGGACCGCTACGCCTCATTTGTGCTCCGCTACGCGTATGGTGATGAAGTGAAGGCCGTTCAGGATCTTGATAAAGAGGGCAAAATCGGTGATGCGTTCACGAAAGCTGAGAACGCCGTCATCCTGTTTGGCAGTGACGGACTGGGCCTTTCCGGCTCCGCGAATCTGGCCTCGGCCTGTGCAACGCTGTTACAGGAAAGCGGGCATGTTGGCAAACCCAACAATGGACTCATCGGTGTGTGGGAACGCGCGAACGACCAGGGCGCCTGGGAAATCGGCTTCAGGGCGGAAGAAAATCTTGCGGAATTGCTCAAAGGCAAATCTGTATACATTGTCGGTGCAGACCCCGTGACGGACGACCCCGAGCTGGCAAAAGCCCTTGAAGATGCGGCCTTCGTCGTGGTGCAGGATGTGATGGAAACTGCAACAACCGAAATCGCAGATGTGGTCCTGCCTGCGCAGGCGTTTACGGAACGCGAAGGTACGCTTACTTCGGGTGAACGGCGCGTGCAGCGTTTCTATGCGGCCGTGCCTGTGACGGGCGAGGCGAAGGCAGATTTCGCCATCACCGCACTGATCGGGCAGCACATGGGAGTTGCGCTCGAAGGTAATTCTGTTTCGACGGCGTTCGATATCCTGGCTGGCTCAGTCAAATCGTTCGAGGGGCTGAACTACGCAAAACTCGCCGAATTGAGACCGCAGTGGCCTATCGTCGGGCGCGCAGACCTGTTCTACGGTGGCACAACCTACGAGAACAAACATGGGATGGGCGCCCAGCTTTCAGCCGCCGCGACGCATGGGGAAACGGTGAGCATACCCAGGGTCAAGAGCGAAGCGGCTCTTCAGCGTCCCAGGGAAAATGAGCTGCTGGCTGTCCCCATCACTCGTCTGTATGACCGCGGTACGACCGTCATGATGTCTGCCAATCTTTTGCGCGATCGCATCGGTGGCCCCCACATTGCACTACATCCTGATGCGGCGCAGAATTTGGGAGTACAGGATGGCCAACTCGTGAAGGTCAGCTTCAATGGTACCAGCGGAGACGCGGTCGTGAAACTCGACGATACGATCTCGGTCGGGGTGGCGTTGATCCCGCGCAGCATGGGGCTTGCGATCCATGAGCCCGTGCCTGCGCAAGTTGCGCCCACAAAGGTGACATGATGTTAACGGATTGGACTCTCTGGCTCGAGTGGTTTATCAAATCACTGGTGGTGATTTTCGCGCTGTTGACGGGTTTTGCCTACCTGACCCTGTATGAACGCCGCGCCCTGGCGCGCATCCAGAGCCGTATCGGGCCGAATCGCGCCGGACCCCAGGGCCTGCTTCAACCGATCGCCGACGCGGTAAAGTTGATCTTCAAGGAAGAACTGACGCCTGCCAAGGCAGATAAGGTGCTGTTCTTCTGGGCGCCAATCATTACGATGGTTCCTTCCATCATCCTCGCTGCGGTCATCCCTTTGGGGCCAGAAAACGTGAACTTGTTCGGTCGCAAGGTCTCGCTTTCTGTCGCGAGTATCAATGTGGGTGTGTTGTATTTGATGTCGATTGCCTCCATCGCGGTCTATGGAATTGTGCTGGCGGGTTGGTCTTCGAATAACAAATATGCCATGCTCGGTGGCTTGCGCTCCTCTGCCCAGATGATCTCGTACGAACTGTCACTAGGTTTGATGTTCGTCACCGCCATCATTCTGGCGAATTCGATGAACCTGTATGACATCATTAATGCGCAGAGCAATATGTGGTATGCGGTTGTACAGCCGGTGGGCGCGCTGATCTTTTTGATCGTGACGCTGGCGGAGGTCAACCGCGCGCCGTTTGATATGCCCGAAGCCGAACAGGAGCTGACCGCCGGGTATCACTCCGAATATTCAGGCATGAAGTTTGCGTTATTCTTCATGGCGGAATACCAGAAGATGATCGCGATCTCGATGATCGCGGCGACTTTGTTCTTTGGCGGCTATCGTGAGTTCTGGTTCCTGAAAGACACATTCTTGAGTGTGGATCGTTTCTGGTGGCTGGGTCCCATCTACCTGCTTTTGAAGGTGGTGGTACTGTTGTTCTTCATGATCTGGATACGCGCTACCTGGCCCCGTATCCGCTATGACCGCCTGATGGCATTCGGGTGGAAGATCTTGCTGCCATTGTCGTTGGTGATTGCGTTTATTACAGCAGCAGGAGTTTTGCTGGCGGAGAGCAACCCGATGTTGATCTGGAGTATTCCAGTTGTTTCCATCATTGTAGGTTTATTTACTGTTGTGATCGTTTACCGTGAATTGAGGAGAAAAGCGTATGAGCGTGCTTGATCCCGTTATTCAACTTTGGAATGGTCTCCAAACCACTCTTAAAATGATGTTCGAACGTCCCGTGACGATTCAGTATCCCGAAGAGAAGCGGGAGGTCCGTCCGCGCTTCCGTGGTCGTCACGTGTTGAAGCGCTATGACAATGGTTTGGAAAAGTGCATCGGTTGTTCGCTCTGCGCGGCAGCCTGCCCCGCCGACGCGATCTTCGTGGAGGCCTCCGAGAATACGGACGAGAGGCGCTTCTCGCCTGGAGAGCGGTACGCTTCCACTTATGAGATCAACATGATCCGCTGCATTTTCTGCGGATACTGCGAAGATGCCTGTCCCACCGAAGCGATCGTGCTCGGCGATAACTATGAGCTTTCCTTTTATGACCGCCGCTCGGCGATCTACACCAAAGAGATGCTGCTGGAATCCGTCCCTGCGCAGAATATGTTAACGCCGCAAAAAGTGGAACCAGGCAAGTTCGACCGCCGGTCTGTGCCGGAAATGCAGGATCCAAAAGATTAGTAGAAAGGTAGGTATGTAGACACGTAAACATGTAAACAGGTAAACACGGAAACATGTGTACCTGTCTACTTGTCTACTTGTGTACCCAAACCTATGACCCCCGACCTCATTCTCTTCCTCGTCCTTGCCCTCATTGCCGTCGCTACCGCACTGGGTATGCTGTTCAGCCGCAATGCGATCTATTCGGCTCTATTTCTCGTGCTGAATTTCATCACGGTGGCAGTGTTCTATCTCCTGCTAGGGGCGCCCTTCATCGCCATGGCGCAGATCACGGTGTACGCAGGAGCGATCATGGTATTGTTCCTGTTTGTGATCATGTTGCTCGGCGCGGAGGCAATCCCCGGCAGACCACACTGGAGCAAGTTCATCTTCCCCGTCTCGTTGGCTGTTATCCTTTTTGCGGAGGCGGCATACCTTCTGGTTACACGCGCGCGGCCAGAAGGACAAATTAATCCCCCAGCTGACGCAGCGAATGATCCCATTACTCTACAGCAATTGGGTATGGCGCTTTTCGATCAGTATCTCCTGCCCTTTGAAGTCACTTCCGTTCTGCTGCTGGTCGCGATGGTGGGTGCCATCGTATTGATACGAAAAGAGAAAAGAGTACATTGATCCATGGTCCCGATCAATTATTACATCATTCTTTCTGCGATCCTGTTCACCATCGGCGCGCTGGGTGTGCTCATCCGCCGCAATGCGCTGATCATCTTCATGTCCGTGGAGCTGATGTTGAATGCTGCTAACCTGGCGATGGTCGCGTTCGGAAGCATTTTTAAAACGACTGATGGTCAGCAGGTCTTCAGCGGACAGATCTTCGTCTTCTTCGTCATCGCGGTCGCCGCGGCTGAGGTGGCCGTGGGGCTGGCGCTGATCGTCGAGATCTTCAAGTCCAAGCGCAGCATCGACGTGGACCAGATGAGTTCTTTGAAAGGATAGAGATTAGATGACTGGAGAGTAGATAAATAGTAGCAATACTACTCTCTATTCTCTACTCTCCGGAGACTTTTATGCACTTAGCCGAAACAGTAAACACAGGTTTTGCCTATCTTGCCCCGTGGCTGGTCTTTGCACCCGTGGTGGGACTTCTCATCAACATGGTTCTTGGTCGCTGGTTCATGAAACAACCGTGGGGCGAACAGGCGGTGGGCGCGATCGCAAGCCTTGCATCGGGTGCGGCCTTTGTCGTTTCGGTGCTGCTGGCGTATACGGTATCCGCCAATCACGGCGAAGTCTTGTTTCACAAACTTGCTGAATGGATTTCAATTGATAATCTGACCATTGACTGGACGTTCCGCGTCGATTCGCTCTCCACGACGATGATGTTGGTCGTCTCAGGCGTCGGGACGCTCATCCACATCTACGCCATTGGATACATGCACGAGGACGTCCGCTTCAAGAATGATCCGGGCCGTTTCCCGCGCTTCTTCGTTTTCCTCAACCTGTTCATTGCTGCCATGATGATCCTCGTCAGCGGCGACTCATACCTGATGCTGTTCGTCGGCTGGGAGGGTGTGGGACTGTGCTCGTTCCTGCTGATTGGCTTCTGGTATGAAATGGACACGCTCGCCCGTCCCTCATGGGCAAACTCGAATGCAGCCAAGAAGGCCTTCATCACCAACCGCGTCGGCGACTTTGGTTTTCTGATCGCCGCCTTCCTGATGTTCTGGTATCTGGGAAATAGCTTCCAGTTTGATGAGGTCTTTGAAGCCGCCAGGGAAGCGCCACCTGGAATTATTATGGCGATTACCTTGTTCATGCTCGTCGGAGTGGCGGGGAAATCGGCGCAGATTCCACTCTACGTCTGGCTGCCGGATGCCATGGCAGGTCCGACCCCGGTTTCGGCGTTGATCCATGCCGCGACTATGGTGACCGCGGGCGTGTACCTGGTTACTCGCTCTGCTGAACTCTATACCCTTGTCCCTCAGGCTCAATATATCGTTGCGCTGACCGGCGCGGTCACAGCGCTTTTTGCCGCCACGATTGCTGTCGGCCAATATGACATCAAGCGAGTGCTGGCCTATTCGACTATCTCGCAGCTTGGCTTCATGGTTGCCGCCGTAGGCATGGGCGCGTTCGTGGCGGGCATGTTCCACCTGGTTACGCATGCCTTCTTCAAGGCGCTGTTGTTCCTTTCGGCTGGTTCGGTCATCCTTGGCATGGAACGTGGACATCATCATTTGGCCCACGCACATGGACATCATGATGACAGTCACGGAAAGAAGAAAGAAGAAAGAGGGCACGAAGAGCATGCCGAAGGCCACACTGAGGGGAGGGCGGAGCCCGAAGTCGAAGTGTTCGACCCCGGTGACATGCGCAATATGGGCGGACTTCGCAACACCATGCCTGTGACGTACTGGCTCTATATGATCGGTACGCTGGCGCTGGCAGGGATTGTCCCGTTTGCGGGGTTCTGGTCGAAGGATGAGATTTTGCTGGATGCAAGTTTGCATTATCCAGTTGTGTATTGGCTTTTGACCATCGCGGCGTTCTTCACTGCCTTCTACATGGGACGCCAGATCTGGATGGTTTTCTTTGGAGAACATCGCCACGAAGCCGCGGCTCACGCTGAGGAAAGCAAACCCATCATCACAGTTCCACTGATGGTCTTGGCAGCACTTTCACTGCTTGGTGGTGCTCTCAATCTGCCGTTTGAGGGTTTCCATAATCTCGGTCACTGGCTGGAGCACACGCTTCATGAAGTGGAGTCCCTGCCGCTCAATCTTATGGTCGCAGGTATATCAACCATCCTTGCTGTGGTTGCCATTTATATTTCATGGCTTATTTACGGCCGTAATCCGCTCCGGGTTGGGCAGATCGATCCGCTGAAGAGATCACTCGGCGGAGTCTTCACTGGGATGGAAAACAAATGGTGGGTGGATGAGATCTATCAAGCGCTCATTATCACTCCGTTCGCAAAGCTCTCCCAATTCCTGGCGGACGTGATCGACTGGCGCTTCTGGCATGACTGGTTCCACGAGACGGTCATCGCGGGCACGTACAACTGGTTGAGCAACATTGCGCTCAACCGTTATGCCGACCAACAGGGCATCGATGCCTTCGCCAACGGCCTGGGCACCTGGACACAATATTTTTCGGCAACCCTGCGCAAGATCCAGAATGGATTCGTGCGTTCCTACGCGTTGTCCGTATTGCTGGGCGTGGTCGTTATTCTGGGATATTTGATTTTGAAGTAACCTGCTTTGTTCGCTCCGACAGGGGCTTAGCCCCTGTCGGAACAGAAGCATATAGAGGACGGAACATGGAATTTCTTTTACAACCGCTTACTTTGCTGACATTCTTCCCGCTGTTGGGGATCTTGGTCCTGTTTTTCATCCCCGGCGAGAACAAGAATGCCCTGCGCTGGACCGCGCTGGTCACGTCGCTGGTGACGTTCGGCATATCCCTCTGGGTGCTGGCAATGTTCAACCCGGCGGATGTGAGCCTGCAATTGGAGGCGCAATATCCCTGGATTCAGATCGCGGGTTGGAACATCCAATACTATCTTGGCATTGATGGATTGAGCATTCTGCTGGTTTTGCTCACCACCTTCCTGACACCCATCTCCATCCTCTCCACGTGGACAGCTGTCGAAGAGCGCGTGAAGGATTTCATGATCTTCTTCCTGCTGCTCGAAATCGGCATGACCGGCGTCTTCCTGGCGCAGGATTTGTTCCTGTTCTACATTTTCTGGGAGTTCACGCTCGTGCCGATGTACTTCCTGATCGGTATCTGGGGCGGACCGCGCCGCATTTATTCCGCCATCAAGTTCTTCCTGTACACCATGGCCGGTTCTATCCTGATGTTGCTTGCAATCCTATGGCTTGGCATATATCATCAGACCTTCTCCCTTCCTGAGCTCGTCGCAAAAGGGAATATCGAAGCCGGTACGCAGATGTGGCTGTTCCTGGCCTTCACTGCCGCGTTTGCCATCAAAGTCCCGATGTGGCCCCTGCATTCGTGGCTGCCCGATGCGCACGTGGAAGCACCCACTGCTGGCTCGGTAATCCTGGCAGGCGTCTTATTGAAGATGGGCACCTACGGCTTCCTGCGCTTCAATTTGTCTCTTTTCCCGGATGCAACCGTGCAAGCTGCCCCGTGGATCGCCCTCTTCGCGACCATCGGCATCATCTATGGCGCAGCAGTCTCATACGCGCAGGCGGATGTCAAGAAGCTGGTTGCGTATTCCTCCGTCAGCCACCTGGGTTTTGTGATGCTCGGTTTATTCGCCTTGAACCCGCAGGGTATTGCAGGTGCAATCCTGCAGATGATCAACCACGGTCTGAGCACCGGCGCGTTGTTCCTCCTGGTCGGTATGATCTACGAACAGACCCACACGCGCGAGATCAATGCCTACGGCGGGTTGTGGAAGATCACTCCGATCTTCGGCGCCATCATGCTGATCGTCTCGCTCTCCTCGATGGGCCTACCAGGCCTCAATGGCTTTGTTGGCGAATTCACCATCCTGCTTGGAGCGTTCGGATCGCAAGCGATTGGCAACGCCTGGTACGCAGCCATCTCTGCCCTGGGCGTCATCATGGCAGCTGTGTACATTCTCTACATGTTCCAGAAGATGTTCCTCGGTCCACAGGGCGAGATTGTGGACGAAGTCAAAAATCACGGGCATGGCATCCGCGACCTCAACTGGCGCGAGATCGCCATTATGGTTCCCATTCTGATACTCATCTTCTGGATAGGCCTGTATCCGAAACCCTTCTTCGCCCTCATGGCTCCCGCTGTTGAGAATCTCGTGAAGATGTTGCCTCTCTAACCTAAACAGCCGGTGGTCTCGATGGCGCCCAGGCGCCATCGAGACCATCATAAGAAACGACGCTAAGAGCTGACCGTTATGACCCTAACCTCTCTCGATTACAAAGTACTCACACCCTACATGCTCCTCACCGTCTGGGCCTGTGTGCTGTTGCTCCTGGACCTCTTCATCCCGAAGGAACGCAAGGGTATGACGGCCTTGTTGTCAGCGCTCGGCCTGGCTGTCACGCTTGGCTTCACGCTGTCACAAATTGGAAGCGAGCACACGGGCTTCAACGGTATGGTTACGCTCGATGGTTTCTCGGTCTTCGTCAATGCTCTTCTGCTGGTCAGCGGTTTGCTCGGGGTAGCCCTTGCCTATGGGTACGTCAAACGAATGGGGCTCGAACGGGGCGAGTACTATACCCTGCTGCTCTTCAGCGTTACCGGCATGATGCTCATGGCGCAGGCGACGGACCTCATCATCATCTTCCTGGCGCTCGAGCTGCTCTCCATTCCGCTCTACGTGCTGGCGGCGTTTGCCCGTCCCAAAGTGGAATCGGAGGAAGCCGGCCTGAAGTATTTCCTGCTTGGCGCATTCTCAACCGGATTTGTCGTCTATGGGATCACCCTCGTCTTCGGCGCGACTCAGTCCACGGGCCTGGCTGCCATCGTTGCGGCCGCTTCAAAAGGGACCGCAGAGGCTGCGACAGGCTCAGCCGGGTCTCTGCTCCTGACGGTTGGAGCGGCTCTCATCCTGATCGGATTCGGCTTCAAGGTGGCGGCGGTCCCCTTCCACATGTGGACTCCTGACGTGTATCAGGGCGCGCCCACTGCCGTGACCGCCTTCATGTCTTCCGGCGCGAAGATCGCGGGTTTTGCGGCACTGCTCCGTGTGTTCGCGACCGCGTTCCCATCCATCTCCGTGGATATGACCGATGTGCTCTGGGCGATTGCCGCTTTGACCATGATCGTCGGTAACGTGATCGCCATCGCACAGACAGATATCAAGCGCCTGCTGGCCTATTCTAGCATTGCGCATGCCGGCTACATTCTGATGGCGTTCGTGCCCTATGGCAACCCTGATGTCCGCGCCGACTCGGTGGCTGCGGGTCTGTTCTACCTCGTCTCGTACGCCGTGACAAACTTCGGCGCCTGGGGCGTCGTGATGGCGCTCGAAAAAGCGGAGGGGCAGGGGCTGGCAATCGCCGATTACGCAGGGCTCTCGAAGAAACATCCTGCGCTGGCCCTGGCCATGACCGTCTTCATGCTTTCCTTGATTGGTCTCCCGCCCACCCTGGGTCTGGTTGGGAAGTTCTATCTCTTCCGGGCGGTCATCGCGGGCGGATTCACGGGTCTGGCCATCCTCGGTGTTTTGACCTCCCTCATTTCCGCATATTACTACTTGCGTGTCGTCGTTACCATGTACATGCAGGACGGCGAACCTGCGGCAGAAAGCGAAACCTGGCTCAACCTCTCAACCGGTGCCACCGCCCTACTCACCGTTGTCCTCAGCCTCGTCCCACAGTACTTATTTGCCTGGGCGAGCAGTGCAGTGCTGAAGTTGTTTTAGCCTTTCCCGCGCTCCCGAAAATCATCGGGACTACCCTGGCACCGTGCGGCTTAAGCCGTACCAGGGCAGGTGTAGTGAGCGGAGTGAGCCGACACTTGCACTGGCCCTGCGGGACAAGTGTCGGCGAACGCAGTCGAAGCGTGATATTACGATGCTAACAGCGCCAAAACGGAGACAGCAGAAATGCCATCTCCGTTTTTGTTCTCATGTATCACCGCTATTGTGACCCCGGGAAAAACTGAATAGAATATCGCCCATATCCATCCAAGGAATCCCTATGTCCGACTTTGAACCTTTACCCTTTCCAGAGATGAAGACATCCAACCCCGCGGTCAACCGTGCGTACCGAATTGCGATGGGTGACCTGCTCGGCAATGTCCGGATGTTTCGTGACGGTTTGTTGGATCAGCCGCTTCCAGTCCTCTTGGCGGGGTTGGACTATGACACACCCTGGACGCGTGATGCGGCCATCAATGTCTGGAATGGCCTGGGCCTGTTGTGGCCGGATGTTTCGCGCAATACCCTGTTGGCAGTGTTGGAGATGAAGCAGGCTAAACCGCATATTGGCGGTCAATATTGGGATGCCATCATCTGGACGATCGGCGCGTGGGCATATTATCTCCAGACGGGTGACCGCGAGTTTCTGGCGCTGGCGTTCGATGCAGTGAAGAATAGCCTGGATCGTTTTGAGAGGGAGGAGTTCGATCCGCAGTCGGGGTTATTCCGCGGACCGGCAGTGTACGGGGATGGGGTGGCCGCCTATCCG
This sequence comes from Anaerolineales bacterium, assembly GCA_035720235.1. Lineage (GTDB taxonomy): Bacteria > Chloroflexota > Anaerolineae > Anaerolineales > Villigracilaceae > Defluviilinea. The sequence continues at coordinate 17,791 of DASTOH010000161.1, forward strand.
GATCGCTATTCACCTGGGAATACCAGTTCGATCCTGGATTGGGTCAAGGCCAACCCGGACAAAAGAGTTCATAACGGGTTTGGCATACCGATGATGACGCTTTCAACCAATTGCATCTACGCTCAGGCCTACCATATTGCAGACAGGATGGCGCGCGAACTCAGTCTGGAATCTCATCCGAATTATGAAGAGCGTGCCGACGCGCTGGCTGGCAATATTCAAAAGCACTTCTGGAATCCCGGGAAAGGGACATTCAATTACATCGTTGACCTGGAGGGTATTTGTGATTTCCAGGAGGGATTGGGAAATGCCTTTGCCGTCCTGTTTGATCTGACAAGCACTGAGCAGGCTGATAGTATCCTGCAAAACCAACATGTGACGCCCGCCGGGATTCCTTGTGTGTGGCCGACTTTCCCACGCTACAGCGATTTGGGTGGATTTGGTCGCCATAGTGGGACGGTCTGGCCGTTTATCTCCGGTTTCTGGGGTGAGGCGGCGCTCAAAGGAGGTCGTCCAGATCTCTTCGAGCGCGAGCTCATGACCCTGACCGCTCATATCCATCGCGATGCACAGTGCGCTGAGATCTACCATCCTGAAACCGGCGAGATCTATGGCGGACTGCAAGAGGCTGGGAGTGGCCCTGATGGCATGGATTGGGTCTCCTGTGCACGTCAGAGCTGGACTGCCAGTGCCTACCTGCGCATGCTGCTCACCGGCATCTTTGGATTGCGATTATCAACTGCTGGGGTTACCTTCCAGCCGTATCTGCCCGCTGATATTAACCATGCGCATCTTGGCGGAATATCCTATTGCTCCTGTACGCTTGAGTTGACTGTGGAGGGCCGAGGTGGGCGAGTGGTCGAATTCCATCGAAATGGCGAGGAAACAGAACCTTTCCTCCCATCAGATCTGCATGGGGAACAACATATTCAACTAAAAATGGCAGAATAGACATAAAAACGGGACTGCGATTTGTCCACAGTCCCGTTTTCGTTGTAGTTTTTCGTCATCCGCCCGTGACTTGATAGATCTGTATCAGATTGCCGCACGTGTCGTTGAACACCGCCGCAGTGGTCATGCCCATATTCGTCGGTTCCATCGTGAACTCCACGCCGAGTTTCTGCAGTCGTTCATACTCGCTTTGAATATCATTGACCTGGAAGGCTGTGAACGGTATTCCATCCTGGAAGAGGGATTCCTTCAACCCCTTCATGGCGGGATAACTGGCATTGGGCTCGAGCAGCAACTCGGTACCATCCGGTTCTTCCGGCGAGACCACCGTGATCCACCGCGCGCCATCCCCGAGCGGAATATCGCGCTTTGTCACGAAGCCGAGAATCTCGGTATAAAACTTCAAAGCCTTGTCGTAATCGTCTATGGAAACACTGGTAAGTTTAATTTTCATTTCATTCATCCTTTCCTCAGAAGTTGGGTGGCGGCAGTGCAACCGAGTTGACGAAACTCACTGGGGCTGAGACCGAACTGCTGTTTGAACGCCTTGCTAAAAGCGGCGTGGGTTTCATAACCAGCCGCACGTGCCACCTCGGTGATATCCACCGCGCCCATGCGGAGTTTGCACCCCGCCCGTTCCATGCGCAGCCGGCGGATATAACTGCCCGCGCTCTCGCCGACCTGTGCTGTGAAGACGCGGTGGAAGTGTGGCACCGAGAAGCCCGCCACATCGGCCAGCACCTCCCGATTCAGCGGCTCACGTATGTGCTCACGGATGTACAGCTTCACATCCTCGATAGTCTCGGAGTATTCCTCAACCAGTTGTGCGGTACGCATGGTCACCATAGGCAAAATATAGTATATCAGAACGCCTGTTCGCTACTCCAAATGTATCATGATTGAGCGTCATGTCACTCTGAGCCCTTCGACAGGCTCAGGATAAACTCCGCGAAGAGTCTCCGGTTTCAATTGTAGAGAACCATCGCTGGTGTCAAGGCAACCATCATCTTGCCCTCTCCCGCATGGGAGAGGGAGAAGTCGTCCCGACAAAAAGCCGACACAATTGGGGTGAGGGATGCTACGCAATCAAAAACGGGACTGCGGTTCACCCACAGTCCCGTTCTCTTTAGTTCTATTTCAATTTGGCATTAAGCTGAAAACGGGTGTATCGCCTCCAGTGCTTTGTCTTCATTCTTTTGGGCGAAATACAGATCCCAGCGCAATTGAAGGTTCATCCAGAAATCAGCGGACATGCTGAAGAACTTAGCAAGCCGCAACGCCGTTCCAGGCGTGATGCCCCTGCGCCCATTGACAATCTTATTGACGCGCTGATAAGGGACATGAATGTTATCGGCTAGCTCCCGCTGAGTGATGCCCATGGGATTCAGAAACTCCTCCAGCAACATTTCGCCTGGATGAGTGGGGATACGGTTGGTAGGAACACGAACCATCTTTTTCTCCTGCTTGTGATACTTAGTGACAATCTACTATTTCAACTTGATATGGACCGGAATCCGTCCACACAAAACATACGCGGTATTGGTCGTTGATGCGGATGCTCTGTTGACCTTTTCTATCTCCCGACAGGGCTTCCAGTTTATTCCCTGGCGGGATTTTGAGTTCTGTAACAGCTACAACAGAATCCAGTTGGTCAAGTTTGCGGGCGGCGATTTTCCAAAGTGAATTGGGACAAAGTTTTCTCGCCTCTTTGGTATTCTCTCCATTGAAGATATCTTCAGTGCCCGCATTTTGAAGGATTGAATCACAACTCTATCATAGCATGAGTGTCATGCTATGGCAGGATGGGAAAGATAGGAAATTTGTATGACAGGCATAGACCTATCAAGACACTTTGCGCTGCCAAGGATGACAAATCTCTTCGAATCAAAACGGGACTGCGCTTTACCCACAGTCCCGTCTTGATTCAATGATGGTGTAGTGGCGATCGGTCGCCGACGAGCCAGATGTGTCCGAACGGATCAATGAACCCGCCCTGTCGATGGATTCCCCACGGTGCCTGGTGATCCCTGATCGGGTCAAGATCACCCCGTGCACCCGCTTCCACGGCACGCGCGATGACCGCGTCAGGATCATCACAGAACACTTCAATTCGCGTGGACGTGATCCCAAGTTTTGCGGGACTTTCCCAACCGTTGTTGGCTGGCTCTCCAAGAAAAAATGGCGCACCGGCAATCTCCAGGCCAGCCACCGAACCCAGGCTCCACAGCACGGTCGCGCCGAGCGCACGCTTGTACCATTCAACCGCGGTCGGAGTATCTTCGACCGCCAGCATCACGGATATGATCGGTCCCTGCATAAGAATCTCCTTTCATTGACTGAGTGCCAAGAACTGTGGAGGGGATTATACGTGCACATGGGGATGATGATTTATGGAATCAAGAACGGGACTGCGATTCGCCCACAGTCTGGTTCTGTTTGGGTTTGATGAAACGTTATAAGAAAGTAAATCGTCGCAGAACAAAATAAAACTGCGGAGGTGCAAAATGCCTCCGCAGTCTTTCATCTATCTCCAAATATTTCCATACCCATATTCCCCTTCCAACAATTTCCCTTCGGCGAAGCGTGCGAAGCGGAAGGGGGTGATGTCCACGGTTTTGGGTTTGCCATCGAGGATGAGCTCGACCAGGCTGGCGCCTGCGGCAGGGGATGTCTTGAAACCGGTGCCGCTTAACCCACAGGCCAGATAGAAACCGTCGGGGCCTGCCGCGCTGTAGATGGCGCGCTGGTCGGGGGTCAGCCCGTCGCGCCCGACGTGGATGGACTGCAAGCCGCTCTCTTCGATCTTGGGAATGCGCTGGATCATATTGTCGATGAGTTTGTCAAGGAACGTGGGCGAGGGCGTTTGGTCATCGGCATCAGGCAGTTCCTTACGCAACGAATCTTCTTCACTGGCAGCCAGGATGAGCGCGCTGCCTTCGGGACGGAAGTAGCAGTTGATGATGTCATCGATCACTGTTGGGATTTTTCCAAGTGACGGCGGACGATGGAGAAAGGCGACATCGTGAGTCCATGTTACAAGCGGGATTTCGATGCCTGCCAGGCTTGCGACATGCTTGGCCCAGCGCCCGGCCGCGTTGATCACGATGGGTGCATCGAAATCGCCTTGCGTCGTGCTGACGCCGGTCACGCGTCCGCCTGACGTGCAGATGGCCGTCACTTCGCAATTTTGAATGAGACTTGCCCCATTCCGTTTGGCGGATTCGATGAACGAGTTGGTGGTGAGAGTCGCGTCGGCATAGCCTGAATCGGGTTCGTAGGCGGCGAAGTCGAAATGCTCGGTGTTGAAATCGGGGAAGAGTTCCTTCACCTCTGCGGCGGAAATCACCGAAGTGTTGATTCCCACGCGTTGCTGGTTGGCGACATTGCCGCGCAATTTGTCCTCATATTCACGCTTGACGATTTTGAGGAAGCCTGTGTTGGTGAAGCCGCAATCGCCGCCGACTCGCTGCCTCCAATTGTTGTAGTAGTTCTTATAGCTGACAAAGGTCAGTTCGGCTTCCACGGCGAGATCGTAGTGCATGCGGACAAGCCCGCTGGAGTAGCCAGTGGCGCCTGAAGCAACGGTCTTGCGTTCGATGACGGCGGTTTTGAGTCCGCGCTCGGCGAGGTGGAAGGCGAGGCTGGCGCCCATCACGCCTGCGCCAATGACGATGGCATCGTAAGTTTGAGTCATGATAATTTCCTTTTCTCTTTACCACGAAGGGCACAAAGTTCACTAAGGATTGATCAAGGGTGGAGATTGTTGATTTTCCATAGATGTTCTTGGGTGCTGACGGATGTTCGATTGGCAGAATTGTAGCAGGATTCAAGAGTGATTCGGTGGTCGAGTAGTGGCGCCGTTGGTTGGCACCGCGTATCGAGACCACAAGTTACAAGATATTTTTTATAACGGAATTTCTCAGCTTATTAGTGGTCTCGATACGGATCTCGCTATCGCTCGACCCTACTCGACCAACGGGGTTTCCATCACCAGGGCCACTCCTTCCCCTCATAATCCACCATCACCAGCCTGTCCTCGTCCACTCGATCATCCAATAGGAGGGGCAGGGCGTAGCTTGCAGCCTCCTCCGGTTCCAGTTCGGCCTCCATGTTCTTCTCGCCGTGCATGTACGAGCGCACCCAGCCGGGATGATACACTCGAAAGGTGTAGCCTTCGGGGTGTAGAACATTGAACAGGATTTTGATTCCCATGTTCAACGCGGCTTTGGACATGCAGTACCCGAACCAGCTCGTTCGTTCCGACGCGCCAATACTACCTGCCTCCGAGGAGACGAAACACAATCGCTTGGAATGGCCCCGGTCCATCAAGGGCAGGAAGATCTCCACCATTCGCAGCGCGCCCAGGGCGTTGACGTCATACATGCGGTGCATCTCATCATAGTGCTGCGGCTCGCGGATCCCGGCGTAAATCGTTTCCGAATTGACGCCGGCGTTATTGATCAAAACATCCAGATGATCTGCCTGCGTTTTTACGGCTTCTGCAGCGGCGCGCACCGATTCCATGGAACGGACATCGAGCGGGACAAGATGAAGCGCCCGGGGATATTCGTTCCTCAAGGCGGTTAACTCGGGCCAGTCTGGCAGGTACTGACCGGCGAAAACCTGCCAGCCTCCTTTGAGCAAGCCGGCGCACAAGCCAATCCCCAGCCCGCGATCGGCACCGGTAACAAATACATTTCTTTCCATTGCAAAACTCCTTGATAATTAGGTGAGTCTGCCGCACCAGCGTAAGGCGAAGAAACGCCGGTTGCCAACGGATGGCTGGATATCGGTTCTATAGTAGAGCTAAGCTCTTTTTAGGGCCTAGTACTTCCCGACGCGACCGAACGCCAGTCATATGGCAATAGCTCTCGCAGTTGTACGATCTTTCGCTCGCCTACGATGACTTCAGCATCGGGATTATTTGGATGAAGTTGACTGATGAATTCCCGACAGCGACCACAGGGTGGCAGGATCCTTCCATCCCAATTTACCGCCACCATTTTCACCACACGGTTTTCCCCGGCTGTGACCATCGCGGCTGCGGCGGCATGTTCAGCGCAAAAACCCATTGAACTGGACGTGTCAATACACACTCCGGTGTATACCTTGCCGCTTTCGGTGAGCAGCGCCGCTCCAACACCTCCAGCTTCAGCCTCGTCAGACAGGCGGCGCGGGTTGAGCACTGATTTTGCTTGTTGATACAACTCATCAAAGTCCATACCATCCTCCATGGATCGTCTCATCAGCCAAAATCTGCAGGATCTTAAAGTTTGTTACTTCCAAACTTCCTTTGCCACCCGCAAAAAATTCCCTCCCAAAATGCCGCTGATGATCTGTTCGCTGTAACCCTTTTGATACAAAAGCCCGGTAAACTCAGGAAATTGCTCCGGCTCGGCAAAGGAAAGGTAATCCTTGAATTTTTCCGGAGGGAATACGTCTGGGTGACCTTCGATGTAATCGATAAGTTCCTGCTTGTCGACAACGTAGTCCAGCCCGAGGCCCACGTGTTCGGATCCAACCAGATTCATCACATACTCGATGTTTTCGACGATCAGCTCACTGCTGGTGCCACCGAGAAAATCGCCGATGCCGTTGATGCCAACCACGCCGCCAGTATTGGCACAGGCGATGATCTGTTCATCGGAGATATTGCGGGCGTGCTCACGTAATGCCTTGGGATTGGAGTGTGAAAAGATCACTGGCGCGGTGGAGGTTTCGAACGCCTCCATTGTGGCACGATAGCCCATATGTGTCACGTCCACCACCATGCCCACGCGGTTCATTTCCCGGATCACGTCCCTCCCGAAATCTGTCAGCCCGATGTTCCCTTCCATGCACCCGCCGGAGGCGCGGTTGTCCTTGTTGTAGGCTAACAGCATCTGGCGCACACCCAGGTCATAGTAAAACGAAACAAGATTTATGTTACCCAGCAGAGGATCGGAACCTTCGAGATCAAAAGCAATTGCGAGCCTGCCGGATTCCTTTGCATCCAGAATATCCTTCACAGTGAGCGCCAAGATATACTCTTCCGAATGTGCGGCGATATGATTCCGAAACCGAGCCAACACCTGGATCACGTGCTCGAACGTGTCCATATCCATGCCGATATTGAGCGAGACAAAATCAACGCCACTATCCCTGTATCTCTTTAATTCGCTCAGGTCAGAGTTGAGCTTGAGCGGGAAGCAGGCGTGTGTATCCCATACGAGCGCGCGATCATGGATTTCCTGTGCTTGTTTTGAGATCATCGGTTTGTCCATTCTACATGAAACAGGTTACTTTATATTATCAACCTTTCTTTCCAAATCCCCCAGATGGTCAATCTCATGCATGGCAATCGTGCGCGACCGCCAGTAGACGGATTCCTTGCGCTGCTTGCCTTCTTCACGGACGCATCTTGCCCAACTTTCTTCCTTCAACCCTGAAAGCACTCTCAGCAACACCGTGCGGCGAAGTTTGAAATACGCCAGTAAAGCTGAAAAGTCCAGGAGGTCAAAACGCAGGAGTTTGCCCCAATTCCGGTCAGGGTGGATGTTGGTAAAGAAGGGTTCATTGGCCAGCAGCGCCTGGTAGATCATTTCGGATGCCCGGGCTTCGCCGTTGATCAAATGCGCCAAAACCTCCGTGAAGGACCGTTCGCCGGATCCGAGTGGCTGGCGGAATTTATCAACAGATGGCAACGGATGAACGGATGATTTAACGGATAGGGCTTGACTCAACGCCTCCAGTTTGGATGGAGTCTCGGCGAGCACGTCGATGACTTTGGCGATGTTGGCAGGAGTTTGGTCAGTGGAGATGGATTTTTTCATAGTAAGGGAATTATAGCTACGATCTGAGATGGCTTCGATAATCCATGCCCTGGGCGTCGCTGTCAATGATCATGGATGCAATCGTAACGTGTCGCGGACGCGTAATCGCAAAAATGACCGCCTCCACGATATCGCGGTTCGTCACCCTTTCATTTTTGGTTCGTAACGAAACAGTATTCCATTCCTCATCGAGGGGAGACATATCCTCAATCCAGGGTGGGTGGATACAGAGGGAACGTATCTGCGTTCCCAAAAACATCTGCCGTAGACCATCAGCCAGGGCCGTCTGTCCATGCTTGGCGGTATAGAATGGAACGGAAACACCTTGTAGGCTCATATTGAGCAGTCCACTGACGGAGCCGATGATGACAACATCCGGGCGCGTGGATTTTTGCAATGTGGGAATTAAGGCCTGAGTAAAGAGGAACGTGCCTGTGAGAGCCGAGTTGATCGTTGCCATCACCTCTGCAGCTTCATAGGGCGTCGCGCGTTCTCCCAGCCAGGCTGCTCCGTTGTTGATCAAAACGTCGATGGTCGGGAAGCTCTGGATGATTTCTTTTGCAGCAGACTCGACACTGGCAGTGTCAGCCAGGTCAAGCGCAAATCTTTGCGGTCTACGACCTGCCCGGCTTTCGATATAACCTGCAATGATATCCAGTGCCGTTAGCGACCGTCCACATAGAACGACGTTACAGCCCAGGTCCGATAGTGTCAGCGCCAACGCGGCACCCAACCCGCGCGCTGCTCCGGTCACGACCACATTGAGATTCTTCAAATTACTCGTTGACTGTTCTTCCATGTGAACCTTTCCGTTGTTTGTTCAGGGATGTGTTCAACAAACGCCCAACCATGATGTGACAGAAACCCTGTGCCCTTGCTTACCGACAAAATTATACGTCTACTTACTGCAAAGATACAAAATCCTTTTCCTTGACATGGCTCTTCGTGCATCCTAAAATCAACTATGTTGGTGGAAATACTCTGCATTGACATCGAAGGACAAACGAAGGTATGAAACAAAACAAGCCGCTCAATAATAGGAAAGTGATTACTTCCATCGTGACGCTTTCGGCGTTGGTAGGGACCAGTTACGAAGTCAATCGGCTTTCTGCTGACCCGGTCGGTGAAAAGGATTGCCCGCCGGTTTTCGCGGGGCCCCTGTTTGCGGAATATGTGGCGGTCGACGTTCCGCAGATCAATGTGGAGATTGCGCCGCTCTCCGCGGGTGACCTGCTCAAGTGGGAACAAAAAGGCGGGACGATCAATGACGTCAGTTGTTTGGACCGCACGCCAGTCTATGGCATTGTCAAAATTACCAGCGTGGACGATATCAAGAATGCCCTGCAATTCGCGCGCGAGAACAAACTCAAAGTTTCGATGGCGGGCGTGAAGCACAGTATGGGCGGACAGGCCTTCTATAAAAATAATCTTGTGCTCGATATGAAGGGGTTCAACAAGATGCAATTAAACGAAGCGGAGAAAACCATCAACGTCCAGAGTGGCGCGACCTGGCACGATATTCAAAGTACCCTGCATCCGAAGTACGCAGTCAAAGCCATGCAATCCACGGATATTTTCACCGTGGGCGGCTCGATCTCGGTCAACGCGCATGGCATGGACCACCTGGCAGGCTCGGTGGGAAGTTCGATCCGCTCGATGCGCGTGATGCTGGCGGATGGAAGCGTCGTTAATGTGAGTCCGGAAGAAAATGCCGAACTATTCAATCTCGTCGTGGGAGGGTATGGTCTCTTCGGCGTGATCCTCGATGTGGACCTTGAGATCGTAAATAACGATATTTATCAAACCGAACGGCAGATTGTGAGCTATCGATATTTCCCTGAAATCTTCGAGAACGAGATTTTGCCTGACTCGAATCTCGGGCTGTTTTACGGTCATCTTTCCACCGCGCAGGGATCCCTGCTTGATGAAATGATCTTTTACAAATACACGAAAGTGGATATCGGCGATGCCGAGGTCCCACCGTTGGGAGAGGTATCGAGCATCAAACTGCGCCGCTTCGTCTTCAACTTTTCAAAGCTGGGCACGCTGCCCATGAACCTTAAATGGTACCTGGAGAAAAATATCGAGCCGATGCTGGAGTCCTGCACAGTGGTGCCGCGCACGCAGGCGATGGGTGATGGTGAAGCGTGTTTTGTGTCCCGCAACGAGCCGATGCACGATTCGGTCGAATATATTCGCAACAACCTGCCGAATGAGACGGACATCCTGCATGAATATTTCATCCCGCGCGAGCAGTTCATCGCGTTTGTAGATGGGCTGCGCAAAATCGTTCAGGACTACGACGTGAACCTCCTCAATGCTTCGGTGCGTGTGATTCATCCCGAACACAATTTCCTCAACTACGCGCCCGGTGAGATGTATTCGATCGTGCTCTATATCAACCAGCCGACGACGCCCGAAGATAACGAGAAAATGGGCATCGTAACACGAGAGTTAATTGACCTGACGACTGATCTGAATGGACGCTTCTTCCTACCTTATCAACTGCACTATACCCCCGACCAACTCCGACGCTCCTACCCCATGATCGGCGATTTCTTCGCCGCGAAGAAGACCTATGACCCTGATGGTCTGTTCACCAACACGTTTTATGAGAAGTATACGAAGCTTGTGGTGAAACAATCCGATAGAGTAAGGTAATGGCGCAATGTTCATTGACAACGCGTATCATTCCCTTGTGAGAGGAGAGAACTTCCGTCTATGAAGGAAAAGAACAGTAATGGCCCTGATCGATTGACATTAGCCGCCTTCTTCGTTGTGGTGCTGTTTTTGGGTGTAAATTTTGTGGCAGTCAAATTTAGCAACCAGGAGTTACCGCCATTTTGGGGGGCCTCTCTGCGCTTTATCATTGCCTCCGTTCTGCTTTTCAGCATCGCTCGATTAAGAAATACCCCGTTGCCCCGGGGAGCCGCGTTTACAGGCGCAAGCTTGTTTGGGCTGCTTGCTTTTGGGATCAATTTCGGTTTTCTTTATTGGGCTTTGACCAAAGTCAGCGCGGGGCTGGCATCCGTGATGTTTGCCACCATTCCTCTCATTACACTGCTGATCGCTTCTTCAATCGGGTTGGAAAGAATCACCTGGAAAGGTGTACTTGGCGCCGTTATTGTAATAGCAGGAGTGAGCCTGGTTTTTGTTGAGCAGCTTAAGTTCGATATACCGTTGATTTATCTGGGAGCCGTTTTGCTGGCGGCTGTCAGTGCCGCGTTATCCGGGATTGTCGTAAAGTACTTTCCGAAGAGTCATCCAATTGCCACAAATACAATAGGGATGGGGACGGCGGCCATTGCCCTGTTCATCGCTTCCTTGATCGCCGGCGAATCGTTGCGACTGCCTGCTCTCCCCTCGACATGGCTGGCACTGGGCTGGCTCGTTACCAGTTCAATTGTGGGGTTTGTTCTTATGGTGTGGATCCTATCCCGTTGGAGCGCGACCGCAACGTCCTATATCGGTGTACTCACCCCTCTCGTCACAGTTGTTGCAGCTTCGTTATTGGCAGGCGAGACTCCCACGATCGCATTCTTAGAAGGAGCAGTATTAGTGCTGGTCGGCGTTTATGTCGGGGCATTGTCCCCTCAAACTTCAATGACAAAATCCGCTCGCAGCGTGGAAAGTGACTGATTAAGAATTCATTCCCAGGCGTACCTATAAGTGCAAGTGTCGACGCCGCTCATGGTGACACATTCACTTGGTTCCCCAAAAAATCAAAAACTGTCTCCATCAACGCATCCAAATCCTCCACATGTGGAATGTGATTCACGCCCTTCACCACAGCTAATTCAGAATTGAGAATAAGGCTTTGCAGATATTCACCCTCTTGGATCAGGATGACTGTATCACTATCACCCCAAACGATGAGGGTGGGCATGGTCAAGGATTGATAATTCTTTGGATAGCTGGTGAGTGATGGTTGCTGGATACGCAGAACATGCTGGAGCCAGTCGCCTAATGTATTCGTCGCGTCCTGTAACACCAGTGGCTGTTGCAGGATTTTTATTTTCTCATCGGTTGCATCGTTGGGATCAAGGATCATCGCCGAGATCATTGTCTTTGTGAATAGTGGGTTGGTGGCGGTTGCCGCTAGTACGGGATTTCGCACAACTCGCGCATTGAGGAAGAGGCTCACGGTTGGATTTTGTACTGCATCAATAGACTCGATGTTGATATTCAATGCACCCACATCTTCAAGAATTAAGGCGTCAATGCGGTCAGGAATCATCAGCGCAGTTTCAAGAGTTGCTCCACCGCCGAAAGAATGCCCGAACAAAATTGCGTGCTCGATTTTCAATGCATCCATCAACGCGACCATACGAATTGCCTGAGATGCGTTGTCATATGAGGGTGTGGCTGGCTTTTCAGAAAAGCCAAAGGGTGGAATATCGATGGCGATGCAGCGATAGCCTGCTTCGGCCAGCGGAGTCATGGTTTCGCGCCAGAGTCCACTCCAGGCGGCGGTGCCATGAATGAAAATGATGGCCTGGCCGTTGGCAGGACCCATTTCCTGGATGAAAAGCTCTACATCATCCGCTTGCACGAATCTCCCGGTGGACGGCGCGGCTTCGTGGCGTGTTTTCGTTTCACGCAGGCTGGCTTGAGCAGTGAAAAATAAGATGGCTGCAAGGAGCAGACTGAAGATCACAGCGATGGTTTTGAGGAGATAGCCAAGCCGTTTTTTCATGGAACCCTCATTTTTTAACCACGAAGGACACAAGGGTCACAAAGGAAAACCAAGCTGGGAGTCTCAAAACCTTAGTGTACTCCCCGGCACTTGCGCCCGGGGCAAGTGTAGTGCCATTTGTGGTTGAGTCTTCTCATTAATAATCATACATATGCTCAAATCGAATATCTGGC
>DASTOH010000162.1:0-8319 GCA_035720235.1 Anaerolineales bacterium
GCGCAGGAGGCCAGGATCGAATTGGCGACGACCAGGCTGCCCGTCACAGATGCGATCAGTTTCAAGGCATCGCGTCGCGAGAGCCTTCCTTCTTGATAATCTTCGGCAAATTCTTCTGCGAGATAACGCTGGAAAAGGTTCATGTCAACTCCTCTAAAGTTAAAGCGAAAACACTTCAAACATTTACTTCCCCGATCATAGATACGTCAAAATGTAATCAGCGGTTTTGATTTCGTCAAGTCGCCTCGCAAATCACTAATCCTCAACTCACGGTCGTGTTTCGAGATAGTTTATTCAGATACCGAGAGTACATAACATCATAAACAGAATGTCATTCTGAGGCCTTCGGCTTCGGTCAGGACCTTCGGCTCCGCGAAGAATCCCGCCGCACACTATAGTCCCGATGCTTTTCGGGAGCTGCGGAGACCCTTCGCCAAAGAGCGGCTCAGGGTGACATAAGTTTATATTGCCTTTGAATTTAGGCATTCCCCAAATAGAAAAACCTGACGACTTGCACACTCTCAGGTACAATATTGGATACAGAAACTACCCAAGAGGTATAAAACAACCCATGAGAGCATGATCTATTCCAACACCCCCCGGCCCGAATCGCTTAAGTCTCTTTGCGATATAGTTCACACCTCCTTCTGGCTCGACGACCCAGCCAAACCAATTCCCGAACCCCCACTTACTCAAAACATTTCTACCGACCTGCTCGTCATCGGCGCGGGTTATGCAGGCTTATGGACGGCCCTGCTCGCCAAGGAGCAAGATCCCTCCCGCGATATCATTTTGCTTGAGGCAGGCGAAGTCGCCAGCGGTGCCAGCGGACGCAATGGCGGCTTTATGGATGCGTCCATAACGCATGGATTTCTGAATGGTCTGGCGCGCTGGCCCAGGGAAATCGCCAAGCTGCACGCGCTCGGTTTAAAGAATTTCACTGAGATAGAGGCCACCATCAAGCGGCTGGGCATTGAGTGTGATTACCAGCTCAGCGGCGAAATCGATCTTGCCACCGAGCCGTATCTGCTTGAAAAATTCAGAGAGTTCATCGATCTGGCAAAAGGATACAACATTGCTTTCCAGTATCTCGACCAGGAGCAACTCCAGGGTGTCGTAAAATCTCCCATTTTCCTCGGTGGAATCAAGAGGCTGGACTCCGCGATTGTCAACCCGGCACTGCTTGCATGGGGACTGCGCAAAGCCTGTCTCGATCTCGGCGTGCGCCTGTATGAGAATTCGCCGGTTACAAAACTGGAGGAAGAGCAGGACAAAGTGATCGCGCGTACCCCACACGGCCAGGTCGGCGCGCGCCGCGTGGCGCTGGCTACTAATGCCTTTCCGCCTCTCCTCAAACGGATCTCGTATTACGTGCTTCCAGTTTATGATTATGTGCTGATGACTGAGCCGCTCACGCCTGCGCAACGAAACTCGATTGGCTGGTATGGCCGCGAGGGCTTGAGCGATGGCAACAACCAGTTCCATTACTTCCGCACGAGTGCGGATGGACGAATCCTGTGGGGCGGATATGACGCGGTCTATTATTGGAACAATGGATTTGGCCCTCATCTGGAATACAGATCCGCTTCTTTCGCCCGATTGGCTGGACACTTCTTTCAGGCCTTTCCCCCACTGGAGGGGATTCGTTTCACCCACGCCTGGGGCGGCGTCATCGATACCTGCTCGCGCTTCAGTCCATTTTGGGGGACGGCCCATCATGGCAAGACCGCCTACACCATGGGCTATACAGGGCTTGGCGTCGGTGCTACGCGCTTCGGCGCACAGGTTATGCTCGATCTCCTGGACAACAAAAAGACGGAACGTACGGAACTCGAAATGGTCCGCACCAAGCCGCTTCCTTTCCCACCCGAACCTTTACGCTCCATCGGCGTCAACCTCTCGCGCTGGTCACTTGATCAGGCTGACAGAAATCAGGGCAAAGAAAACCTCTGGCTCAAGATCATGGATTGGGTGGGGTTGGGATTTGATAGTTAATAACAGGCTGCTCTCGCAGTCACAACAACGTAGGTCACGCTTGTCGCGGAGCATCCCTGAAAGGGGCGGCGTGACACAGCGCCAAGTCACGTTGAAAACGTGACCTACGCTGGAGACCTTCCAAAATCCTCTCGTAACACGCTCTCCAGTCTCTCCAACAAAAACTCCGCGTCCGACGCGTTGAACGGCATCGGCGGGCGGATCTTCACCACGTTGTGATACGGGCCATCCGTGCCGAGCAGGATGCCCTGATCTCGCATCCGGTTGGCGATAAAGCTGGCTTCTGCCGCGGCTGGCTCGAGCGTGGAAGGATCGCGCACAAGTTCGAGTCCCAGAAAAAGCCCTGCGCCGCGCGCATCCGCTACCATGTGGTATTTTCCAATAAAGGATTTCAATCCCGCCAACAATTGATGACCCACGCGCAATGCGTTCTCCTGCAAGCTGTCTTTCTGCAGCGCATCCAGCACAGCCAGACCCACCGCACACGATACCGGATTCCCGCCGAATGTGTTGAAATACTCCATACCATTGTTGAACGCCTCGGCAATTTCGCGGCGCGTGACCACCGCCGCGAGTGGATGACCGTTACCACTGGGTTTTCCCAAGACCACAATATCGGGCATGACGTTTTGCATCTCGTATCCCCACAGGTGCGAACCGACTCTGCCAAAACCAGTCTGTACTTCATCGGCAATGCACACTCCACCCGCCAGCCGAACATAACGATAGACATCTGTGAGATACCCCTCGGGGAAAATGATCTGCCCACCCACACTCGGCAAAGACTCAGCGATAAATCCGGCCACACCACGCCCACGCTCATGTAGCGACCCAATGACGTGCGCTACGTGCGCTGCGTACTTCGTCCCAGCCTGCGCGTCATTGGCTTTGTATTCGCCACGAAAAACGTCCGGGATGGGAACCGCGTGGACCCAATCCGGCGCGCCAGTGCCGCCTGGCCCATTATGTTTATACGGGCTAATATCGATCAGCGACGTGGTGTTGCCATGATACGCCGCTTCCAACACGATCATGTCTTTTTGATTCGTGTATGCTCGCGCCAGCCGCAATGCCAATTCGTTCGCCTCACTGGCCGAATTGACGAAGTAACACACTGCAAGAGATTCAGGCAGGAGAGAAGTTAATCGTTCGGCATAACGATTGATGTTATCGTGCAAATAACGGGTGTTGGTGTTCAACACACCGATCTGACTGCGCGCCGCTTCGACCACCCTGGGATGACAATGCCCGACATGTGCCACGTTATTATAGGCATCGAGATATTTCCGTCCTTCATCGTCGAAGAGGTATTGCATCCAGCCGCGCACGATTTTGACGGGCGAACGATATGCAATGCTCAAGTTGCCGCCCAGTCGCTCGCGGCGAGCTGCCAGAGTTTCATCCTTCGTCGGAGAACGCCTCGGCAAAACCTTCTGCGGAATATTCAAAATCAAATTTGGGTCAGGGCACAGACTCAGCCAAACCCGCCGCTCACTTGGCAATGCCACGCCGGGGAACTCCGTTCCCCGAAGGTCCAGCAGATCTACCATGATCTGAAAATGCAAGTGTGGTGTCCAGCCGCCATTCACATCTGCAGAACCAATCTCCGCAAACTTCTTTCCCTTTTTGATTTTCTGCCCCACTTTCAACTTCTTGAGGGACTCGCGCGTCAAGTGACCATACAAGGTATAAAACTTCATCCTGCCCTGGTCGTCATTCTTCACGTTATGTTTGCTCCTGCCGCCGTCCGCGGCGGCAGATATGCCAATTTGACCTGGAATATCATGCTCCAGCACCACGACTGGGCCATAATCCTGATACGCCGCGTTATCCGCAAATGCCACCACCGTGCCATCCAGCGGAGCGCGGACCGGCGTGCCAGCATCCACAAACAGGTCGATTCCCAGGTGAATGGTTCGGGTTTCATCGGTGAGACCATCACTCACAGCAAACGCAGGAGATGTGTAAATGTAACGCGCCTCATCATACTGACCAACTCCCACTCGGGCTCCTGCCTCTGCCATGAGGGCATCTAAACGCCTTGTCAATTTTGGTTCTGCATTTTCGCGCGGATCGCCATGTAGAGACCCACTGCCAATGCCCAGATCAAACACCATCAACGGTTCACGGCGCAAATCATACGGCAAAACCTGTGCGAAAGACCTGGAGTTTTTCTTCAGCCATTTCACCACTTGGGATGACGAAGCAAACGGAACGAGTCCGCAGGTTTCACGAAAAGTCGCTTCGGCAAAACGCGGATGGAACTTCATCAACTTTGGCAGGGTATTTCGAATCGGCGCCTGGCTAATACCAAGATACTCATTCTTCGGTTGACTCTGCTGCTGCTCCGCGCCGATGCACACGCTCATACACAACCGCAATGTGACCAATCCGTATACTGCGGCGATTTCGTCTCCGGTCAAGGGAAACGCCGAGTGATAGCCTTTCACAATCTCTGCTGCCACGGCCAGCGGTTGGGGCTTGTCTAAAATCGCATATGCGATCGCGATCGCCAGGTCACCCACGGTATATCCATGCACCATGTCGCCCAGGTCAATGAAGCCGGTCACGGTTTGATTGCGCGAGTATAGATCCGTCCCGCCACCAACCAGCACGTTGTAGTCATTGGCGTCGTTGTAGATTGCACTTGTCCGCAAGCTCGGCAACAATGGCAGCGTGTATTTCTCAAAGTTCGCGATCAAGGCCAGCACCATCGCTCGCAATTTCCTGTCACGAACGAGCTTCGTATTTTTCCGAACAATATCCAACCCGTTCGCAAAATCCCAATGAAAATCACGATGCAAGGCAGGGTGGTCAAAATCCAACAGGGCTTTATCCAACTCACCTAACTTGCACCCCAGATCAAACATCATGTCGGAGGAATGGCGCTTTACGTTTCCCACTGGTTTGCCATCAATATACGTCACCAATCGCACAAAATGACTCTTATCATTCAGAGATATGCTTTCAATTTTTTCACCCCGCAACGAATCGACAACCCTTGGCAGTAAGCCCAATCCCGCCACATGCTCCATCACCTGGTTTTGGGCCTCGAGCATGGTCCGCTCTTCGGTTGTGTTGGCAACTTTCAACACATAACGAACGTCATCAAGACAGACCAAAAAATTTTGGTCACGCTCACTTGGCAATTCCTGTACTGAACCATCCAAGCCATACAACTCTTTCGCGAACTGCCCCGCGTCGGCCAACGTCAATGTTGGCGCATGTTTAACGATGGACATATATCTCCTTTATCAGTCCAACCCGATGGTTGAGTAGCCGCGCGTGCCGCGCTGAGCGAAGTCGAAGCGTCGCGGGACGTATTGAAGCCACCAGGATTGAATCACCCTTCAGGTCTTTTGTTGTGGTTGGTTTCGATACCGACGGTGGACGAATACCTCCGTCTACTCAACTACCATCTACCTACGTTACAAAAATACAGACACCTTGAAAATTCTCGATTTTGGCAATCTGTTCAAACTCATCCCCAAACATTTCCTTCAATAGCGCCGCATCCATTTTGCACAACTCCGGTCGCTTTGCGAGGATCGCGGCATATGGACAATGCCCAAAAATGATTCGCGGTCCGGCTGCGCCTGCCTCCCAGCGGGCGTGATAGCTCATCTGATTCAATTTCTCGACGACCAGACCCAATCGCTTCGACATGACTTGATCCTTGAAATTGGATTCACCGGCCAGACGCTCCGCCAGCGCTTCGACTCTGACCGATGAACCTGCTTCCGTCCAAAGCGCCTCACTCAGGGCGGATAGATTATTACCCAGCGCCGCGCCTGGGATGGAATACATCTTTTGCGGTCGGCCTTTGCCACCGCCTTTTTGAATCGCTGTCATTTCCAGCCGTCCATCCGAAACGAGCACCCGCAGATGGTGCCGTACCGTCGCGGCAGACATTTTCAACGCACGCGACACTTCCCGGACAGAGGCGCTCCGGGTTTTGGCAAAGTAAGTGAGAACTTTCTGTCGGGCAGTTACCATTTCAATCGTTTAGCTGCCTTCCTGGCCTGCGGCGACAACGGTAGAGAACACTGTGAAAAGCAGGTTAGCATCTTATAAGTCGTTCGTATTTGTCACAATGAATTAGGTGATTATACTCACATTTTTTATTTATGAAAAAATATTTTTATATAATTCATTGACTTTCCATTGCCGAGTGCTATAATCAAAACCACTTGTGACATTTTTCGCATGTCACAGAGAGGCTACAGGCAAAACAAAAATGGATTGCTCCTGGATCGAGCCAGCCGTTTTGGCAGCTGGCAGCGTACCTGTCGAAGAGAATGATATCCAATCGCTGCATCCGCAAAAAATTCGGGCCATCCTTTCATTGACAGAAAGGCCCATCGTCGCTTTTCACGAAATTACACCGGATCTGCTCGCGTCCTTTGATATCACCTACCTGCATGTCCCGGTACCAGACCAGTTCCCACCCAACCTTGACCAGGCCGGAAAAATACTGGACTTCATCAACCAGATGACATTGCAAGGACGGCCGGTCTTTGTGCACTGCCAGGCAGGCATTGGTCGGACCGGAACGGTTCTGCATCTCTATTATATAGCGCAAGGTCTGACATTCGAAGAAGCAGATGCCAAAGTACGTTCCAAACGAGTTCAGTGCATCTTGTTGACCGATCTGCAAGTGGATTTTTTGAAGGAATTTGCTTATCTGATAAGAGTACCAAAGGTGCAATAGAGATACATGATGGAATTCCAAAACTACATTAACGGCAAGTGGGTCAAGGGACAAAACACATTCCAGACGATCAACCCCGCCACCGAAGAAATAGTGGCCGAGATTGCACAGGCAGAAATCTCCGACGTGGATGCGGCAGTCAGCGCGGCCAAGGAGTCCTTCAAATCGTGGCGGCTCGTCCCTGCCCCACTGCGCGGGGAAATGCTCTTCAAAGTTGGTGATCTCCTCAAACAGAAGAAAGAGGAGCTTGCGCAATTGCTGACGCGTGACATGGGCAAGGTCATCGCAGAGGCCCGCGGCGACGTTCAGGAAGCCATTGACATGGCCTACTTCATGGGCGGCGAGGGGCGCCGTCTGCTGGGATATACCGCTCCTGTGGAAATGCCCAACAAGTTCGGAATGGCCGTGCGCGACCCTTCCGGGGTAGTTGGTCTCATCACACCGTGGAATTTTCCGATTGCTGTGCCTTCCTGGAAGATCTTTCCTGCGCTGGTTGCCGGAAATACGATCATCTGGAAACCCTCCCCTGACACGCCGGCGATCTCGGCCGCGTTTGTCAAAGTGTTCGAAGAGGCAGGTTTGCCACCTGGAGTATTCAACCTCCTTATGGCTCCTGGGGCGGACGTGGCGAAGGCCCTCGTAAATCATCCCGACGTGCGCGTGCTTTCATTCACTGGCTCCACCACGACGGGACGTTCCATCGCTGAGGCAGCTGCACGGTTGAACAAAAAAGTTTCGCTCGAAATGGGCGGAAAGAATGCCATCATCGTGCTGGATGACGCCAATCTCGAATTGGTCACCGACGCGACCTTGTGGGCCGCGTTTGGCACAACCGGTCAGCGTTGCACCGCCGCCAGCAGATTGATTGTCCAAAAAGGAATGGCAGGCAAACTCAAGGAAGCCCTGACCGAGAGCGCAAAGAAACTCAGACTCGGTAATGGGCTTGATCCGCAAGTAGATGTCGGTCCCGTCATCAACAAAGCCGCGTTGGAACGAATCCACAACTACGTCCAACTCGGTCAAAAAGAAGGCGCTCGCGTCCTGGTCGGCGGCTCCATCGCATCCGTTCATCCGTTAGCATCCGTTGACCCCATCCGTTCAGCCGTTCCTGATCCGTTGGCCCCATCCGCTTCAACATCCGTTGAAAAATCCGTGCATCCGTTATCATCCATTGAGAGTAAAGGCTTCTTCTACACACCCACTTTATTTGACGGAGTCAGGCCCGGGTCCATGCTGGAGGCGGAGGAGATCTTTGGTCCGGTGCTATCGATCATCGAAGTCGAGTCACTCGAAGAGGCGATCGAAGTCAATAATCGATCCAAATACGGTCTCTCCACTTCGATCTTTACCCAGGATGTCAACCAGGCCTTCACAGCCATGCGCGATATCTTCACCGGATTGGTGTACATCAATCATGGCACCACCGGTGCGGAGATTCAATTTCCGTTTGGCGGCGTACGCGGCACCGGCAACGGTCACCGCGAAGCCGGGCAGGCGGCGCTCGAGGTCTTCACCGAATGGAAATCCATCTACGTGGATTATTCAGGCAGGCTGCAGCGGGCTCAGATCGATAACCGCGAAGAGGAAGTGTAAACCTTGAAGAATATATTTCT
>DASTOH010000163.1:0-3256 GCA_035720235.1 Anaerolineales bacterium
ATGTCCAATCGCGTGAAGTGGTCTGCCTGATCGGACGCAGCGGCTCCGGTAAAAGCACCCTGCTTCGTTGCATCAACTTTCTCGAAGAACCCTCGCATGGCACCATCGAAGTGGATGGCATTAAGGTGGAAGGCGGTGAAAAGGGCAAGGTACATCGTCAGCTGGTTCATGATGTTCGCCTCAAAACAGGTATGGTGTTTCAGGAATTCAACCTGTTCCCGCACATGACGGTGCTGGAAAATGTGATCGAAGGACCAGTCATTGTCAAAGGCATGGATCGCAGGGAAGCCATTGCCTTCGCCGAAGAAAATCTCGATAGCGTGGGCCTGCTCTTCAAAAAAGATGAATACCCCAATCGTCTCTCCGGCGGACAAAAGCAACGTGTCGCCATCGCACGCGCCCTCACCATGCAGCCCCGCGTCATGCTTTTTGATGAACCCACCTCTGCGCTTGATCCTGAGTTGATCGGCGAAGTATTGAATGTAATGAAGAAAGTTGCGAAAGACGGCATGACCATGCTGGTCGTCACACATGAGATGGGTTTTGCGCGCGAAGTGGCAGACCGGGTGATTGTGATGTCAGATGGTCAATTGATCGAAGACTCAAAACCCGATGATTTATTCAAAAGCCCCAAAGACCCGCGCACCAAAGCCTTGATCGACCGCTACCGCACCGGGGAACAGTAATGCGCCTCGCTATCACCCGTGACGTAAGCCCGCGCTTCAATGAATGTGAGATCACGCATATTGATCGCCATCCGATTGATGTAAGTGTTGCCCGGGTACAGCATCACGGCTATGTTCAGGCCCTCAAACACCTTGGATATGCTGTTCTGGAGCTCCCGGCCGAACAGGATCTGCCCGACTCTGTGTTTGTGGAAGATACCGCGGTTGTTCTGCCCGAAGTAGCGCTCATTACCAAGCCGGGAGCTGATTCCCGAAAACCTGAGACTGAGTCCACTGCCCAGGCTCTGCGTCCGTACCGCGACCTGGTCTTTATCGAGTCGGCTGGTTCTTTGGACGGCGGTGATGTCCTTGTGCTTGGGAAGGATATTTATGTTGGTCTGTCCACTCGCAGCAATATAGACGCCATCCAACAAATGAATCAACTGCTGGGCAAATATGGCTACAAAGCCCAGGGCGTCGAAATGCACGACTGTCTGCATCTCAAATCCGCGGTCACACGCGTGGATGACAAAACACTGCTCATTAACCGCAAATGGGTGGATGTAGAGAACTTCGAAGGATTCGAACTGATCGATGTGGACGAGTCTGAACCCTTCGCCGCGAATTGCCTTCCGCTCGGCGACTCAATCGTTTTTCCGGTTGCCTTTCCGAAGACCGCGACAAAACTGGCTGCACGCGGATATAAGCTCAAGCCTGTAATGGTAGATGAGCTCGCCAAAGCAGAGGGAGCAGTTACCTGCTGCAGTCTGATTGTAGAGTGATGGACCCTAACTCGGACCAACCGAAACCCGCTGGGTTGAGCCTGTCGAAGCCAATAAGGATTCAAGCACAAAGGTCACCAAGGAACACAAAGGAAAATCAATAGAACTCCTGTAAAAGTCTCAACCCCTAACCCCGGAGACACTGAGTGTATTGTTTACTCACATCGTCACCCCCGGATATTTACTCACATCGTGACCTGGTGATAGGTGGGGGTCCACGGAAGAGTACAGTGCCCTTTTTGCCGCCAAGAGACCCCACGGCTGGGATGGGGTACGATGTAGGGAAACACTAGTAGGTCATGATCTTAGTAAACAGTATACTGAGTCACGGAGTTTTTATTTCTTTTTCTCTCAGTGTTTCCGTGACTCAGTGGTTCAAAAAGGAATGAATCATCATTCTCGCTTACTTATGCAAGAGGTCCAATATAAACCTTCGTGACACTTTGTGCCCTTGGTGGTAAAAATTTCTCGTACAAAAAGCAAAGATTTCACTTTTAAGATACGAAAGTTTGTGCAAACCGATCTTTTGGGCCTGTCAGCAAAATAAAAATCCCCGGAATACAGCGGGGATTTTCCGTCATTGGTGCGCTGGAGAGGACTTGAACCTCCACGCCTTGCGGCACATGGCCCTCAACCATGCCTGTCTGCCAATTCCAGCACCAGCGCTTGCGAAAAGCACGGCGTATTATAATCGTGTTCATCCCATTGTCAAGCAAGGCGGCTTTCGGACTGTTTTTGCAGGACCAGGCGGGTCGTCCGAATACCAAGGAATGGCAACATGGCCAAAAAACCAGTTTACACAGGGCCCGCTTCTGTCACACTCAGGAGGCATCCACACGGCGACAAGTCTGAGATCGTCAGCACGATTCGCTGGGTGGCGCTGGCTTGTCTGTTCGTATTCCTCACATTGACCTTCATATATGTGCTTATGGGGGATGATATGAATGCGCTGGTGTCTGCCATTGGTATCCTCCCCATCCTTATCTCGATCATTTTCCTAAGGCGGGATGCGGTCTCCATTCCCAGCACGATGCTTGCAGTAACAATCATTCTGTTGATCACCTGGCTGGCGACATCGAGTCAAGGCATCTACGACATCGGCGTGCTGGGTTTTCCTGTCATATTGATCGTGGCAGGGCTGGTTTTAAGAGGCAGGATGATCCTGTACCTGGCCGCGTTCATCATTCTGTGTATTGGCTGGTTGGTCTTTGGCAATTATTTTGGCGCATATAAAATCGACCCAATTTATGATGCCTACCCACAGGATTTTTTTATCGGAAGCATTATCATTTTGGTTGCTGCGAATGCAGTTTTTCGTCTGGTACGGAATGTATATCAAAATCTATCGAAGGCAGAAAACGAAATAGAGATCCGAAAGAAGGCCGAACGCGAACGCGAAGCCCTGATCCAACGGTTGAAATTAAAAAACCAGGAGTTGGATCGGTTTGCGATACGCGTCTCCCATGATCTGAAAACACCTTTAATTACCGTAGCGGGATTCCTGGGATATCTGGAACAGGATATCAAATCAGGCAACCACGAGCGAGCAGAAAAGGATCTGGCGCAGATCAATGAAGCCGCAAAGAAGATGGGCAAATTCGTGGACGAATTGCTGGACCTCTCGCGCGTTGGGCGGATCATTAACCCGCCGAAAGATCTGGCTTTTGAGGAAATTGCGCGAGATGCGCTCCAGGCCACAGACGGGATCCTCAAGGCCAAGCAGGTTCAGGTGGAGATCGATCCGATCTTCCCCTTTGTGCATGTGGATCGCGTGAGGGTTGTACAAGTCATGCAGAATCTGATCACCAA
>DASTOH010000164.1:0-7036 GCA_035720235.1 Anaerolineales bacterium
GTGTATTCACCTCATGCCGTGTGCGCACCAGCTCCATAAAGCGAGTGATATTGGCCTGCTGCCTGCGCCGCTCTGGGGGTATCCATAAGGGAGCTTTCATTGGCTACTCCTTTCGACTCGCTCAAACCGCAAGGAATCAAAAAGACAGGTTGGGCTGTCTCTCCGCGCGTTTGGCTGCTTGAATTATAAGTCAAATAAAAAATGCGAATGGAGGCTCATTCGCATTTTCGAGGATCAGATTCCAGCTTTAGGACACGTGCACAGCCAGTTTCGCGCGCCCGGCCGCTTGCTCCATGGCCTCAAACATCTCCCTTGCCTCTTCTAAGGACAATTTCTCCTCCAGAATCGGGAGATAAACTTCCTCTTCCTTCGCAAAGTGGACCTTCACCAGGGCATAGGCGCCATAAAGGACACGCTGGAGCGCCTTGAAGCTTCGCGGGGAGAGGTCGCTTTGCAGGTCAGCGAGCTCATCCACGTAACGTCCCACTTCCAGATGGTCGCGGCTCATGGTGCGGGTGGCATCTGGGCTGCCCAGTACTTTCTGGACCGCCGGATACAGAGCAGCGTCCTCTGCCTGTGCATGGGGAATCAGATGGTATGCCAGGAAATCATATACTTCTTTCACACCATTACGAATTTCATCTAACGGCGCATCCGTGAGGCTATCCGCCACCTTGAGGATATTCTCAATATGAGGGAGTAGTTCCTTGTGTTCATCACGCAGGGGTTGGGTCAGGGTATTCATTTTTTATTTCTCCTTTTCGTGAGTTTGATGCTGATACTTTACACCCCAACCCGCCCAAAAACCATGACGCAGATCAATTAACTGCAGCTTCTTTGACGATCCGCTCCAAGCCCGCCAGATCGCTCACCGCCACCCACTTCCTACCCGTGGAAATCAATCCATCCTCGGCCAAGTGACTCATCACACGGCTAACGGTTTCCACGGTGGTACCCGTCATCGCTGCCAGGTCTTGCCGGGAAAACGGCAACTGGATCAGCAGGCGTTTTTGTTTGTGTTCCCCCATTTTTGCGGCCAGGCGAATCAAGGTCGCGGCCACCCGTTGTTCGATGGAATACGCGCTTAACTGTTTGACGACCTCCTGTGATTGCTCCAGACGCTTGTTCACTGCATCCAGCACTTTCAGTGTTACATCAGGGTGGTGACTGAGTATTGTTTTGAAGTTTTCTGTGGAGATCTGCAAAATACAACCACTGGTCTGGGCGATGGCGGTTTCTGAATAACCCTTTTCACCCGGGGAAGCCAGGTTTCCAAAATATTCCCCTGTCTGCAAAATTTCCAGGAGCACTTCCCGTCCCAATATACCATGCCGTAGGAGTTTCACCTTGCCATTGCTTACCAGGTAAAAATACGCCGCTGGATCGCCTTCAAAATAAATCGCTTGTCCAGCCGTCATTTCACGGTCCTCGAACAGGCGATTGATCTCAAATATGGCTTGCGCGGGTAGCTGGTGAAAGAAGGGCAAACGGCCGATGATCTTGAGTCGATACTCCAGGGAGCAGACCGCAGGATCCACCCACTCAGGTCGTAGGGGCGATTTTGGTCGGGACATATGTGAATGGTAGCACGAAAGCTGGGCCCTTACATTAATTTTGACCGTCTGGCGATCACGGTTCCAGCCGCAATTCCGGAACCAAACCCAAAAGCAAACATCCCTATCTTGACTGCCGAAGCGATCTCACTCCAAATGACCAGTGATGAGGCTACGGCCAATATCAGAAAAAGGAGAGCGATCCCTGTCAGTACATTGTTTGATTTCATAATTCACTCGTCCGTTCCATAAAATTTTTCAATTGCTGGCGATACAGCTTGAGCGCTTTCTGCCCGGCGGAGGTCAACCTGCAAATTGTGAGAGGGAATTTTCCCTTGAAGGTTTTTTCGATCTGAACGTAGCCAGCCTCTTCCAACTTGGAAAGATGCGCAGAGAGATTTCCCTTGGTCAGGCCGCTTTCTCGTTGGAGGTAGAGGAAATCCGCGCTCGCCACGGAGGACAGAATTGTCAGGATTAACAAGCGCGCCGGCTCGTGGATGAGGCGGTCAAGGGTGGTAACGGCTCGTAGTTCATCGCCCATTTCCCAGCTCCGGTTGAAGCGGGTTTTCGTCCAGATATTTTTTCAGGGTCAGCCCACCTGAAATCGCAAAGGAGATGCTCATCAGCGCGTAGAACAGTCCGAGGTTGTAGCCGCGCGGCAATCCGCTCACAGACAGGGCCATCCCATAGGTCAGGGCCGCCAGGCTCAGGATATAAAACCGACTCACCTTCACCGTCCGAACCTGCTTCACAAAAAGGATGAGACCCATCACCACGCCCGAAATCGCGACCATGGCATCGATCCGGTTGAACTGGCGGACAATGAAGACAAATAGCATGGCCATCACGAAGCCTACCACAGCCGAGAGCGCACCGGCCAGAAACCTGTTTCCCTGTGTTGTTTGATATTCCACGTAGCCCGTGCGCGGATATGTCACCTGCATCTTGGCCGCATTGATCAATCTCCGCACGAGAAAAAATCCCCCGATCAACACCAAAGCCATACTGGCCTGCAACAATCCCCCAACCGGTGAATCATCGCCCAGGTACTGTCCTGCCGCAAAATAGATCGCCAGGATGAGACACATCCCCCCACCGCCCACCAGTTCGCCAAAACCATCCACGTACCAGTAGCGTTTCACACGCTGTTCAACCTCAGACAAATTGTCGTTCATTCAGCTTCCTTTCCATGTAGTTTGCAATACAAACTAGTTTGCGGTTATTTTACTCCCGGCAAAGAAACATGTCAAGAGGTGCAAAAAGCCCGACCTTTGTGAGTCGGGCTGCATGGGCACAGGTCGATCTATTTTTGCAGACAGGCGATCAGCTCTTTGATCACAGCTTGCGGTTCGTTCGGTGTAAGCGCCAACACGGGAACTGTTGCCACGGAAAGCAATTCGCGCGAATCACCGGCCTTCCCATGACGCGGAAGGATTCCGACCGTATTTGGCTCACTGACCAGCGTATCGGACATCTGCTGCGGAGTGGCCGCGATAGTTGCGGATGACGTGACGCTTCTTCCTTCCATCACGAAATGATCAAAGGCCTGTTGTATGTCCTCCTCTGACGCGTACACCCACACCTGCACCGGCGCATTCGCGTCTCCCAAACCCATGAACAAGGCGCGCGCTTCGTCGAGAGTCAGATTCTGGACTGGGCTCTGGCGATGCGTGACCACCAGTATCTCTTCCTCATCGATCTGATACGCAAATGACGAAAGAAACTCAGGCTCGCCAATCCGTAGGGCAACCTCCGCAGAATTTGGGTCATCCACGCGGGAGAGGATCACACTGCCCTGCCCCACAGCACAATCATACAGCTCACTCAGCCAGGGTTCAGCAGCGAAGCTCGAGTAAACGGGAACAAGTTGCGGGGTAGACAGCGGAGGCGTGCTCGTTGTGCAGGATGAGAGGAGGAAAGAGGAAAGAAGAAAGAGAAGAATGTTTTTCGTGGGGCGGATTGATAATCCGCCTGACCCCATTGCGAGACGTCTCCTTTCGGGGACGCTTCGCGACCACCCCACACGACGTATCACCATTCCTCCAGCAGTTTCGCAACTAACTTCACTTTCTGTTCCAGGCTGTTGGCAAAAATATACTCGCGCTCCGAGTGATAACCCTCCCCCACCGCGCCCATGCCATCCAGCAGCGGGATGCCGAGCGCTGCAACGAAATTCCCATCCGACGCGCCGCCGGTCCCGCCCGCAGTGAGGTGTATGCCAATCTGCGCCGCAATGGATTGGGCCTTCTCAAAGGTTACTTGCATGGTGTCATCAAATGGCATCGGCGGACGGTTCAACCTACCCTTGACTTCGATGGTCGTGCCATCCAGCACAGGCCTGAGGTTTTTCATTTCAACTTCCACCCGCTCCCATTCGCCCGGTTGCATCACACGGACATCCACCTGGATGGAACATTCCTCAGGGACAACATTCGAGACGGTTCCCCCTTGAATCACACCAACATTCAGTGTGGTCTGCCTGGAGTAATCGGTGAGTTTTTGAATGGCAATAATTTGATGCGCCATCTCTTCGATGGCGTTGCGTCCGGCTCGATGGTCGCCACCAGAATGGGCGGCGCGTCCATGAGTTTTGACCCGGAAGCTGCCCGTCCCTTTGCGCCAGGTTTTGAGTGAACCATCTATGGGCGCAGGCTCCATGACCAACACCAGAGCAGACTCTTTCGCAAGCGACTCGATCAGCATGCGTGACGTATGGCTGCCAATCTCCTCATCCGATGTGCAAAGCAATGTGACGGGGCGATTCAGCCCCAGCTTTTGTGCCTCTTCGATGGCCCCGAGTGCGATGACGATACCTGCCTTCATGTCCGACGTACCTGGGCCGAAGATTTTGTCGCCGTCTGCGCGGTAGGGAGTTTTTTGAATCGTGCCGAGGGCGAAGACAGTGTCCATGTGACACAACAACAGAATCCCACTCATGTCACTCGCTTCGATTGCGCCTACGGCTCCGCTCGGAGCAAAACGTGCTAATACATGGTCGCCCATTTCTTGATTTGGAATGAGTTTGATCGTCGCGCCGAGTTTACGCGCTTCTTCAGCGACGATGGCACCTACGCGGTCCACCGCGGCCTTGTCATGGGACGGAGATTCGGTTTCGACGAGGAGTTTGAGGAGTTGGGTTAGTTTCATAGTTGGGTAGTCTTGTAGTTTGGTAGTCTGTTGGTCGAGTAGGCGGCGATCGTCCGCCAGATCGAGACCACCACCAACAAGAATCACTTTGCTTACCTGGTGGTCTCGACTGCTTGCGCTCGACCACCGGCGGTTCTATTTTTATTTCAGAAAAAACACGATCATTCCCGCCACCGCGCAATAGGCGGCAAAGACATAGAGGGAATGCTTACTCAAGTAATCAATCAGCCACTTGATGGCAAACCAGCCAACCACTGCGGCGGTGACCAAGCCTACTGCCAGCAGCGGCAGGAACTGGCCGAGGTCCGGCATCTGGAGGACATCCAGCATTTCGTAGCCGCCGGCGGCGAGCATTACCGGCACAGACATGAGGAACGCGAACCGCGCCGCGGACGGACGGTCGAAGCCGCGGAACATTCCACCGCTGATGGTCGTCCCGCTGCGGGAGGCACCAGGAAAGACCGCGATCACCTGCATCAGGCCAATGAAGAGGGCATCAGGCCAGGTCATGGAGTCGAGTGTCCGATCTTTTTTCGTCAACCATTCAGCCAAGAACAGCAAAACTGCTGCGGTGAACAACCGAATGGCTGCTTCTCTCAGGGGATCCCTGAACAATCCCTCAACGGCATCCTTCAAGAAAAAGCCAAAGATTAAGGCTGGAATGGTTGCGATCACGATATACCAGGCGAGCTTATTCTCAGGAGTTGAGAACGGCTTTGCCAAGAACGCTTTCAAAAGACCCAGCAAATCCGGCCCATAGAAGATAAACACGGATATAAGCGTCCCAAGCTGCACAAGTACACTAAAAGAGAACAACGCATCATTATTTGGGTCCAGACCCATGTAATGTTCAGCCACCAGCAAATGCGCGGTGGACGAGACGGGAATAAATTCGGTCAACCCTTGAATAATACCGAGCAAAAAGGCTTGAAAGACAGTCATATTTCTCCAATGTTATTTGATGGATTGCCAGCCGTTCAAATACTGAAACTGGCTTTCAAAGTTTTTGGTCATTCCAAATTGGCCATAATAAATGACGGTATACATCAAACTATCCCCTATAAATCCCTGTGGGAGAATGTTTCCCTGCATACTTTCGATACTGGCAATTAAACATTCCCGCTTGGTTAGCACATCAACGATCAGGAGCAGGTAAGATTTGTGCACATTGGATTCATCGGCATCCTTCCACTCTTGAATGGCAAGAAACCGAGAATCAGGGGACCACATACAGACCTTGCCAAACACTCGGTTGGCAAACAAAAGAGGAAATTTATCGATTGAAAGAGTGTAATAACCAAGGCCGGGCTGGATTTCACCTATCAACGACAGAGTTGCAGTATGTTTCTTATTTGGAGATGGGAAAACGATTGGATTTATCATTAATTCTCCCTTTTATCTATCCATTCGAGTGATGTGAAATACGCGATGGATGAAACGGGGCTGAATTCGGTCATTCCCTGAATGAGGCCGAGGAGGAAAGCATGAATGAGAGGCATTTTAGCTTCCAAGACCTTTTGAATTCACTTCAGATTTTCCCATCGGTCCAAGGTAAGGAATTCGATTTCGAACTCGTTTTCAATACCTTTTCCAGGGTATTTCTTCGTATATATCAATTTGTCATGATCGAACTGCTTTGGAAGGATGAACCCGCCATCAGCCCGGGAAAGAACACATTCGCGCCGAGTTTCAAGGTCAATCAGCAGGAGTCTCGTTTTGGGGCCCTGTGTCTCGCTGGTCGATTCCCATTCCTGGACGGTGAAAAATCGCGAGTCCGGCGACCATAAAAACACATTGCCAAACACACGCCCGCCGAAGGAGATGCC
Source organism: Anaerolineales bacterium (assembly GCA_035720235.1). GTDB lineage: Bacteria > Chloroflexota > Anaerolineae > Anaerolineales > Villigracilaceae > Defluviilinea. The sequence continues at coordinate 6,527 of DASTOH010000164.1, forward strand.
GTCCACTTTCAGATGGTAATAGGCAGGACCAAACCGGATCTCATTTTTGTACTCAAGCACTGCCTTGCGCAAATTGTCAGGGGATGTGGAAACGATCAGTTGCATGGCTCACTCATCCGCAAGAACTTTTTTGGTTCTTTCAGCATTTCCATGCCATTGCTTCAACAACGCAGGCACACGGGATTCAAATGTTCCCTCTGCAATGTAGACTCTGATCTGTTCCATCAATCGAATGAGCGCTCGCAGATTGTGAATTGAAATAAGCGTTCCGGCCAGTAATTCCTTGGCAACAATCAAATGACGAATGTACGCTCGCGTGAACATCTTGCACGTGTAGCAATCGCAGGTTTCATCGATGGGTCTTTTGTCGCGGGCGAACGTGGCATTCATCAGGTTGAGGCGGCCTTCCGGGGCAAAGGCAGAGTGGTGACGGGCCAGGCGAGTTGGCAGAACACAGTCAAAGATATCAATGCCGCGCGCCACGCCATGGATGAGGTCTTCGGGGGTGCC
>DASTOH010000165.1:0-60424 GCA_035720235.1 Anaerolineales bacterium
ACGTTGCGCGGACCGAATCCGCTCACGGGCAATGTCCCCGGGGTGAACAATGCCGTCAGTAGCACGCCTGGCTTGGGAATCGTGAGGGTCGAGCGGAATGGTGAGCGAGGTGTTTTGCAAGCTATCGCTCCTGTCACGCACATTGTGAGCGGTGTCGAACTCGCCGATCCGCACGGTCTGGCGGTTCGGCTCAAGTAGGCATGTTGGACAGCGATGAGATCGTAGATGCCTGGGGTGAGGCGGATGAAATGGGGTTTGATACAGCAACTCCGGGCTTGGCCGGAAACAGATTAGTTTCTGCGACGGCCCAACGATGGACACCAATCCGCAAGATTCCCGGTTAGTCGGGAGGATCTTCCTAACTAACCGGGAATCTATCCGATGACATGGGAACAGTCCGCGTGTTAGATAGAGTGTACTGAATCGCAAGAGCAATAAGATTATGACTGTAGACCCTTTGATAATGAAGAGCAAACCATGAAAAAAATCCTGATTATTACGTTTCTGTGTCTTGGCGGTCTAATTGGAGGCTGTTCACCCGTCGGACCCGAATCCCCTTCTGATTGGACAAAGATTGAGCCAGGCGATGAAATTAACGGCATGATCATTACCACTGGCACATCAGAGTCCCCTCCGCTCTGGGCTTTCTGCCCGCCTGCTCTGGAAAACGACGGCGCCACTACAGTGGATTGCCGGGTTCCGTCGTTACCCAAACTGGCAATAGGCCATACTTTTGGTTTGGCGGATCCGGCTTTGCAAACGTTAGATTGGTCGGCGCTGACTTGGGAACTATCTGTGGACGGACAAGCGGTAGATTTGTTGGCCTTCGGCACGTATGACTTTGTTTTGCCAGACCTGGCCCCTCGCCCTTCTCCTATTCGTGAAATCTTCAGGCAGGTTAAGGCCTGGGATGTGATCCTCACAAATCCGACGCCTGGCGCGCACACATTGCACGGTATGGCATATATTGAAGCTGACACGTATACATGGACTGTGAACTTTACCATCGAAGCGCCACTTGCACGATGATGGAGTAAGTTCCTGATTCAACCGGGACAAACTTCCCAACCAGTCGGGACATCGCCCTCATGACACGGGAAACCTCCGCATGCTTGATTGTGGACATCTTGCGAAGACGGGAAATCATCTCTTGTCCCTCGCATCACAGAGAATATCTTGTGGCTACTGTCCCACCATCAAGTTTCGTCGAAGGAGGCTGTAAATGACAACATACCATCAGAAGGCTAATGATGGGATTAATTGGGTTCAGATACTTATCGCGGCTGTTGCAGCCAACCTGCTGGGCGGTCTGGTCTTTACCCTGACCGAGAACCTGATGCCAGGGTGGGTTGTATACCCGATTTTACTCATCATTGGCTTGGGGCTGCTGCGCAGACGCACCATAACAGGGGCGTGGTTCCCCTTAGGTTGCGCCATCCTTTTTCTGCTGACCTACTTGCCGTTTACGCTATTAGCCGGATTTATGGGCAACCCTTGCGCTGACTGCTCTCAATCTCTTCTGTGGATGACCCTTTTCATCATTCCCCTCTTAACTGCTTTTGTAGCCATAATGGCGTGGCGGCAAGCGTGCCGCCGCCAAATCTCACAAGGAGGATGAGATGCAAATGAAAACCCTGCTTTCCTTTTCCTTGGCCTGATCATCATTATCTTCCTGTTGAACGCCTGCGGCGGCAACACCATCCCGGTTGCGACGCCTCTGCCACCACCCAAAACCATCACACCCGCTATCACATTGACTTCAACCATCACGCCGACAGGCACAATCTCACCGACACCGACCGCTACATCCGTACCGACTCTGGCGTGGACTGGCCCCACAGTTACCCCTGGCGGACCCTTCCCTATAGGCGTTTATGAAGCTGTGCGCCCCTTGGACACCGATAAACTTGAGTTTTTTGCAGACGGCACCTATACAGCCAACCTTGCAGTAGCAAAGTTTTTGGCAAAAGGCATTTATGCTGTAGATGGCAACGAAATTGTGTTCAATGAAGAGAAGGGAATGTGTTCTGGCCACCCTGGAGGATATCCCGGAAGATATATATGGTCTTTCGATGGGAAGATGCTGGTTTTCACGGTCGTGGAAGACCCGTGCCCCGTGCCGCGCAAATATGACTTGCAACGTCAATGGATCAAACAACCATCATCAGGACATTGATTGTGTCTACACCCACAACGATCCAACAATCCGCTTCCCCCTCAGCCCTCAGGCAGCTGGTGGCTCGCCATCCAGTAGCAGCTTTCCTGATCATGGCGTACACCATTACCTCCGCGTTTGCGCTACCGCCAATCCGGATACGTCTTGGCACATTCCTGCTGGGCTTCGAACTTTGGGATTCGCTTGCCACCATCTGCGGGGTAGCATTGCCCGCCTTCCTTGTGATGGCCGCCATGTATGGCGCGGCCGGCGTGCGCGACCTGGCGCGCCGGAGCTTCAGGTGGCGCGTTGGCCTGCAGTGGTACTTCTTGTCTTTGCTCGCGTTGCCCATCGGGGTGATGCTGTGTGCCAGCGTGATCTATGGTGTTGCGCCGCTAATGACTTTGGTGGATAAGTGGCCGCTGCTGCTCACCCTGCTCTTGCCAGATCTATTCCTCCGTATTGTGTTGCTCAATCTGGCCGAGGAGATCGCCTGGACGGGATTCTTGCAGTCAAGGCTGCAAGATAGGCATGGGCCATTAAAGGCGATCGTCCTGACCGAGATCCCCTTTGCGTTTTGGCATCTGCCCTTCGTGCTCGTCGAAACTGGCGGCGAGCTCCTGCCAACTATCGTTTTACTGGGCATTTGGTCGACAGCTCAGTTATTCGGCCGAGTCATCATCATGTGGCTGTACAACAACGCCAATCGCAGCGTGCTTCTGGTGGGTCTGTTTCACGCCGTCCATAACACAACCATCAACCACATTACGGCTGAATTCATTCCGGGGAGTGTCGAGACCAAGTTCTTGATCGTCGCAGGCGTTGTAGTTTTGGTTGCCGTGCTCCTGCTTACATTCACGAGGGGCCGCCTCTCTTATGAACCGAACCATGCAACTGAAACTGTTCACCGCCGTTCAGCGGCGTAGCGATCTTCAATTTACGGAGAAAAAAATATGTTCAGTCGAGAGATGAGCATTTTTGTGAATGTGCCAGCCGACCAAGCCTATGGGCTTGTGTCAGATATTCGACGCCACCCAGAGTGGGCTTTCAATCCTTTGAAACTCCATCATATTGGTGGACCAGAACAAGGTGTGGGCGCGACCTTCTCCTCTGTCGCCCACCACGTAGCCGGCATCGTTGAAACTTTTGAGGGACAAATTCGCGTCGTGATCGACGAGCCTCCCAAACAGTTTGCATTTGAAACGCATGACCCCTCCGGGCAGTATCGTTGGACGTTCACCGTCACGTCGGAGGGAAACGGTTCTCGTCTGGCACAACGTATGGAGAAACTTTCCGGCCCGTGGATTCTCCGCTATTTGCAGCCAGCGATCATCTGGCCTTTATTCGGCAGCGCACAAGTCCGGGGTGGTTTAGAAAACATCAAGGCTCTTCTCGAGAAGGAAACATAAACAAGGAGTTAAACGATACAGCAACATGAGCAACCTGCTGGTTGAGAATACAACAGTAGCCCGCCCAACGGTCGGCGCAATACCCATTCTCGAATGAGAAAGGAGACTGCTATGGTTACTATACTTATTCGATGGTTAATCTTCCTGCATGTTCTGGCCGCGCTCACTTTTTTCCTGGCGCATGGCGCATCAGCCGCGATGGCTTTCAAAATACGCAAGGAAACTGACTTTGCTCGGATTGGCGCGATGCTTGACCTCTCCTGGTCAACGATGGTCCTGATGGGTGTCTCATTCCTGGTCATGGGGCTGACAGGCATAATCCTGCCTTTCCTGATCCATATTTGGAATAGAGGCTACATCTGGGCTTCGATCGTATTGATGCTATTTGTCTTTATCTATATGGCTGTATTCAATGAGACACGCTACAAACAACTGCGTCGGCTAGTCGGGCTGCCCTACATGAAAGGGAATAAACAATTCCCTGCCGAACCACCCTCCAGCCCGGAGGAGGTCGCAGCCCTGCTCAACAAAGCCAATGTGACCGGATTAGTCATAGTCGGTTATTTGATCCCCGCGTTTGTGCTGTGGCTGATGATCTTCAAGCCATTTTGATGAGTGCAATCCAAGAAAGCAGATGGATCATGCCAACGAGCGATATAAAGATTGGATGGAGTTTCTGGCTGCAATGGGTGCTGGCCAGCATCCTGGGTTTTGCCGTGGGCGCAGCCATGGCCAATGCGGTTACCGACTTGATCTTTACGGCATTGTTCGGGGTTGCGGGCGGGTTCACGCAATGGCTGGTCCTCCGCCACCGTATCCTCGGGGCCGGCTGGTGGGTGTTAGCCAGCACACTTGGCTTCGCAATAGCCCCAATCGTCGCGATAGCCGGGGTCATGGCTGTATCCCAGGTAATGAGTCTGGACGGGAATCCGCTGGCGGCTCCGATCCTACTTGGAGTTCTATCCGGAGTTCTGAGTGCGATCTTTCCATGGCTTATCCTGCGTCGGCAGTTTGCGCAGGCGGGATGGTGGATACCTGCCCATCTGCTCGGCTCACTGCTGGGTGGTGCCATGGGTATCGTTGCATTCCATGCTGTGAGCGCGATTGGGTACTATGATTTTAGCTGGGCCGCGGCTGGGGCCATGTTCGGAGCCGGGTTGGGCGCCGTCACTGGCATCACGCTGGTCTGGCTGCTGTGCCAGCCTGTGCAGATCGATTTAACCACGTAGAAAGGATTGCTGAAAATGAGTGAATATGCCAGACCAATCAAAGCACTTGGCGAAGTTGTGCTCCGGGTAAGGAACCTGGATGCCATGCAGGAATTCTATGCAGAGGTTGTTGGTCTCGAACTGCTGGAACGATTTGAGAACATGATGGCCTTCTTCCGGATTGCAACTGACTATGAAGGTCACACGCAAAGCCTGGCTTTATTCGATCAGTCAGGCGAGGCTGACCATCAATCGTTGCACTATACGGGATTGGACCCTGAGAAGAGCGCGCTTCATCATATAGCCTTTACCATTTCAGCATCAGATTATGAGGCGGAGAAAGAACGATTGAGAAATCTTGGTCTGGATGTGGAAACGGGCGAACACGCCTGGGTGCATTATCGGTCGCTTTATATAATTGATCCGGAGCGGAATGTAGTGGAGTTTGTTTGTTACGATGCAAGCGTCCTATAGAGGGAAGCGTTTAGCAGGTGAAATAATTGGGTGCGCACATTGAGTCAGCTTGCGCGCTCAACACGGTTCGATTTATAAAGGAGACAAACCATGAACAGCCATCGGTCATTTCAACGATTTGCTGCACTAGCGGCAATCATCTCTTTCCCATTGGCTTTAGGGAGTATAGTACTTTCAGGCATTCCCGTAAATTTCAGCCCGGATGTTCCTACCAATCCAGCCCTTTGGCTCTCAGTCGGGGCTGACGGGGCGAATCTATCGCGCTGGGGAATGATACTGGATATGTTCTCATACTATCTGCCACTCTTGCCCGTCGCCCTCTTCCTCTGGCGTTGGCTCGGATCGAGAAATCCCGACTGGGTTCTCTTCTATACTTCGTGCGGTTTGGGTTACATCCTGATTGGCGCAATCGGCGCGGCGATTTTGGCGGCTGTGCATCCACCGTTGATCAATGCATACGCTCAGGCTTCCGTAGAACAGAGGCCAGTCCTCGAAACTGTCTTTAGCGCTGTCTGGAACATGGTATACGGTGGAATGTGGAACATTCTTGAGGTACTCTTGGCTGGTATCTGGTTCCTTGGCATTGGCTTGCTCCTGCGGAGTGAGCGGCGCCTCTTCAGTATCTTCAGCATTATCTTGGGTATTTCGGCGCTGCTGGACTCGCTCGGATTCATCTTGGGCATCGAAGCCTTTGCCTTACTTGGAGTCGCCATTTATGTCCTCCTTGCCCCAGTCTGGGCGCTATGGATTGGTATCGATCTGCTTCGCAAGCCTGTTCAGATTCAGGCGACGTACAATTGAGAGACGTTATGAACAAAATCTTGCATATTCACCTTGTCCGCATCATCGTCGCTGGTGGCTGTGAGATAATAGAGGCAGCACGTGAAGTATGATGCTCATTTCGTCTTCTTCTCCCGGCTCAATTGGCTCATTGCCAGACAGCGCCGACTCATGAATCTCGAAAACACCCGGAGTACGACCTTGCACGGCCGATGGTTGATCGTCGCTCGCGCCACCTGGCTGGTATTGGGCGCTCTGGCAGCAGGTCTTTTTGTCGCAGGCATCCCGGTAGAGTTCGCGCAGCTTCAGCTTGGGTGCCCGACCTCATCCTGTGCAAGCAGCGGAGGAATCGCGCCAGTTGAGTTGCCTTTATTGGAAAAGCTTGGCATCTCCCCCGAATTCTTTGCAACCTATGGCATTGCGCTGGAGCTTGGCTTCACCCTGGTGTTCGTCCTGGTTGCAGGACTTATTTTCTGGAGAAAATCCTCCGATCGTCTGGCGCTGTTTGTGTCTTTCGCGCTGCTGCTCTTTGGGACGGCGACACAAACCTTTGCAATGCAGACTTTGGCTACAACACACCCCGCCTGGGGACCGCTGGCTGACAGCTTGCACTTCCTGGGTTCGGCTTCCTTCAGCCTGTTCCTGTTCGTCTTTCCAGATGGTCGTTTCGTGCCGCGCTGGACGCGCTGGGTGGCGCTGGTTTGGATCGCTTGGCTATTGCCTCGCTACTGGTTTTCCGAGTGGCCGCCCTCTGGTTCCGGCACATGGCTTGCTTGGCTCAATCTGGTCGTCTGGTTGGGCGCCTTGGGCTCGGCAATCTATTCGCAGGCTTATCGCTATCGGCATCAATCGAACTGGGTGCAGCAGCAACAGATCAAATGGGTGGTCTTCGGCATCGCCCTGGGCCTCGCCTTATTTATTATTGTTAACATCGTGGTCTCTTCAACCGTGCAGGCTCCCATCTCAGCAGGCGAATTGACAGCGCTTATGGCGGGAGCTGCTCTTATGAACGGCGCGTTGCTGCTCATCCCGCTTTCGATTGGGATCGCTGTCTTGCGCTATCACCTGTTTGATATTGACATCCTGATCAACCGCACGTTGGTGTATGGCGCGCTGACGATCAGCGTAGTGGGCATCTATCTGCTGGTCGTTGGTTATCTAAGCGTATTGTTTCGAACAACCGGAGGCCAGGGCCACCTCGCCATCTCGGTGCTGGCGACGGGCCTGGTCGCTCTGCTCTTTCAACCCTTACGCTACCGCCTCCAGCATGGGATCAACCGGATGATGTACGGCGAGCGTGACGACCCTTACGCTGTGCTCTCACGACTGGGCCAGCGGCTGGAAGCGACGCTCGCGCCCGAGGCCGTGCTGCCCACCATTGTGGAGACCGTTAAAGAATCACTCAAACTGCCTTACACTGCCATCACCCTCAGCGAGGATGATGCCTTTGTAGTTGTCACCGCGTCCGGTACACCCGTGGGTGAAGCGCTGTGCCTGCCGCTGGTATACCAGAACCAGCCAGTCGGCCAGTTACTCCTCGGGCCGCGTGCCCCCGGCGAGAGCTTTTCGTCTGCCGACCGACGGCTGCTGGATGATCTTGCGCGCGAGGCAGGCGTGGCCGTGCACGCTGTGCGCCTGACCACTAATTTGCAGCGCATGACAGAAGATCTGCAGCGCTCACGCGAGCACCTGGTCACGACCCGAGAGGAAGAGCGTCGCCGCCTGCGCCGTGATTTGCATGATGGCCTTGGCCCGACCCTCGCTAGCCTAGTGCAGCTGCTCGACACCGCGCGTATGCTGGTCGGACGCGACCCAGAGGCTGCTGTCGTGCTGTTAGACGACCTCAAAGGCCGGGCCAAGCTGACCATCACGGATATTCGCCGCATCGTCTATGCCCTGCGTCCGCCCGCGCTGGACGAACTTGGCCTGATCTCGGCCATCAGCGAACACATCGGACACTATAACCAATCCGATGGGCTATATGTTTCTATTGACACGCCTGATCACTTGCCGTCGCTGCCCGCCGCTGTGGAGGTCGCGGCGTATCACATCGCACTGGAGGCAGTGACGAATGTCGGTCGGCATGCGCACGCACAGACTTGTCATATCCGCCTGTTTCTCGACGGCGGGTTGTGCCTGGAAATCACAGATGACGGCGATGGTCTCCCTGCGGACTTTCATGCGGGGGTCGGGCTCACCTCGATGCGTGAGCGCGCCGCGGAACTGGGTGGGGAGTGTCGGATTGAACCAGGTGAGACGCACGGGACTCGGGTATGGGCCCGGCTGCCTTTGCCAACGGAGTGAAATATGGAACCAATCCATGTGCTCATCGCTGACGACCACCGCCTCTACCGCGAAGGCGTGCGCAAGATGCTCAGCGTGGCGCAAGATATAGAAATCGTTGGCGAGGCCGTGAGCGGCGACGAGGCGATCGCTCAGGCCCTGGCCCTCCAACCGGACGTGATCTTGATGGATCTCAAAATGCCGGGCGTCAACGGCATTGAGGCCACACGGCGTATCCTGTACACCAGCCCGCGCATCGGAGTACTGGTTCTCACCATGTTCGAAACGGATGAGACCGTCTTTGCCGCGATGCGTGCGGGCGCACGGGGATACCTGCTTAAGGATGTGGATCAGGAAGATGTGATCCGGGCAGTTAAAGCCGTGAGCCGCGGTGATGCGATCTTCAGCCCGGCGATTGCCGAGCGGCTGATCCATTATTTCGCGGCGCTCAGACCAGCTGCCGCGGACCTGGCTTTCCCCGAACTCACCGACCGCGAGCGTGAAATTCTCCACTTGATCGCTCAGGGTCACAACAATTCGGAGATCGCCGAACGTTTACTGCTCCGCACAAAAACGGTGCAGAATCATGTCTCGAACATCTTCAGCAAGCTACAGGTCGCTGACCGCGCTCAGGCTATCGTCCGCGCCCGGGACGCGGGCCTGGGACTCGACCGCAATACCTGATGCAACTATCTTTCGGGATACCATGCTAAGCCAACGTGCCCGAGTCATCCTTGACACGCTCCTGCCATCCAGAGCACACCCGGTCTTGAAGTACGGGGTATTCGATGCTGGCTTCGAGGCGTTCTGGCCGGATTTTGAGCGCAGCGCTTTGCCGTCTTGGCGCTGGGGATTCCATGCAGCGTTGTTTGTGGCGACCTGGATTGCGCCGTTGCTCATCCGCCGTCTGCCGCCGTTGACGCGTTATGATCGGCGAACCCGCGAACGCGCGCTGGCGGCGATGGAAACATCCCGGATTTATTTTCTGCGACAGATGCTGGTGCTGCTCAAAACAATCGTCTCTTTTGGTTATGGCGCGGACCGGGACGTGCGCGACGCTATCGGCTATCCCCGACAGGTGTCCCAATGATCTTAAAGGAACGACGCTTGCTCGACGAAACGTTCGATTACGTTATCGTCGGCTCTGGCGCAGCGGGCGCGACGGCAGCGCGCGTCCTCGCCGATACGGGCGCGCAGATCGCGGTCGTGGAAGAGGGCCCGGCGGTCACGAAGGCCAAATTCGATGATCGAGTCTTTCCGACCTTTCGGCGGATGTTCCGCGGCATGGGCAGCCAAGTCGCTCGTGGCCGTACTGTGATTCCTGTGCTCCAAGGAAGCTGCCTGGGCGGGAGTACTGTGGTCAACTCGGCCATCGTCAAGCGCATGCCCACCGATGTGTGGGAGGCGTGGAAGATAGAGTATGGGCTGGGAGATGTCCTACCACTCGATGCGCTGCAGGGGCACTGGGATCAAATCGAGCGCGAGCTCTCGGTCCGCCCGGCGCCCGCTGAGATTTGGGGTGAGAACAACCGGCTGTTGGATCTTGCCAAGAATCGCCTGGGCGTGTCTGCGGCACCGACGCGCAGAAACGAGAGCGGCTGCCGCGGGAGCGCGCGTTGCTCCCTGGGCTGCCCACATGGCGCCAAGCAGAGCATGCTGGTCACCTATCTGCCCTATGCCGCTGAACGGGGAGCCATCCTCCTCACCAGCGCGCGTGTGGACAAGGTGATTTTGGATAAAGATCGTGCTGTAGGCGTGACCGGCCATTTCCATGTGCCGCAATCTCAGCGTAACATTGCTCCTTTTACCTTGCGAGCGCGCAAAGGAGTCATCATAGCCGCTTCAGCAATCCAGACGCCCATCTTGCTGGCCAAAAGCGGTGTGCGGTCACGCCACTTGGGAAAACACTTCCAAGGGCAGCCGGGCTTGAGCCTCATGGGTCTCTTCGATGAGAAAGTCAATATGTGGTTCGGCGCTACGCAGGGCTATGAATCGGATCAGTACCAGCTGGACCGGATCAGGATCCAGACGCTTTCCCTGCCGCCCGAAATGGTGTTCGCCCGTCTCTTAGGCGTGGGCCGTGAATGGGTAGAAAACATGGCCCAGTCGGCAAACATGGCCTTGTGGGCGGTGGTTCTGCGCGCCTATGCTCAAGGCTCCGTCCATTCAAGGCCCTGGGGAACCGATATCCGCTTCGACCTCACCCCCGAGGATATGATAAATCTCCGCAAAGGACTCCGCTTCACAGCGGAACTCCTGTTCGCGGCGGGTGCGCGCGAAATCATCACCGGCATTCACGGAATGCCAGACCGCCTGACGAATCCCAACCAGGCTCGCTTGTTGGGGACCGGCCCCGCCGACCCAGCCTGCTACTCCTTTGCCATGACGCATCTCTTTGGGACGGCCCGCATGAGTGTGCGCGCTTCAGACGGCGTCGTCGGTACAGACTTTGCCGTTCATGGGACGAAGTACTTTTATGTGATCGACTCGTCCATCTTCCCCACAAACCTGGGGGTTAACCCTCAGCACACCATCATGGGGATTGCCATGCATGCCGCCAAGAAGATCGCGAAAGCGAACGAATAAGTGGGCGGCTCACTGGATTGATGATGGTTCTATGAACACTGTCCATAAGATATCCCGAACGGCGGTCATTGGCGCAGGTGCCTGTGGATTAATCGCTGCGAAATGCCTGCTCGATGAAGGCATTGAACCGGTCGTTTTTGAGCAATCCGAGAAAATTGGAGGGTTATGGAATTACTCCGAAGACCTTCCAGATGGCGGTTCACTGGCGTATCGCTCTTTGAGAACAAATACCTCCAAACAGATGATGGCGCTCTCCGATTATCCGTTTCCGGAAACTCTGCCAGACTTTCCCAGCCGGGCGGAGGTGCTCCGTTATCTGAACGATTACGTGGATCACTTTGGCTTTCGGGAATGTATCCAGCTCGACACGATGGTCGAGCAGATAGTGCCGCAAAAAGAAAATAAATGGAAAGTAACTGTCCGCTCAACAGATGGTGCGAAGCGGGTAGAGAACTTTGATGCGGTGATAGTCTGCAGTGGCCTGTACCACTACCCTGCGGTTCCACACTATCCAGGGGCGGAGGTCTTTCAGGGTCGGATGATCCACAGTGAAAGTTATAAAGGGCCAGAGAACTATGCAGACAAACATGTAGTCGTGATCGGTGTAGGCAGCAGTGGAGTGGATATCGCAGTCGAATTGAGCAAGGTGGCCCACCGCGTTGAACTCAGCACTCATCGGGGCGCTTGGTTTCTACCCCACTACATCGGCAATCTACCCTATGACCATCAACTTACCCGCCTCAGCGCTCTTCTCCCCTACTCCGTGCGGATGTATTTCTTTCGTCAGCTTGTGCTTCGAGAATATCGCCGCCTGGGGGTTAGCCACCCACTGTCGACTTTAGAGATGCCTCTGCCGGAGTTCGACGTCTGGCGAACGCGACTTACGCCTGGTTCTGAACTCTTGAAACGGATCGCGAATGGTGCGATCGGAGTTCATCCCGCCGTTTCACAACTCGAAGCAGGTGGGGTTATCTTCGCCGATGGTGTTCGCGTTCGTGCGGATACGCTCATTCACTGCACCGGCTATACTTTTGACTTCCCTTTCCTTGATTCATCTCTGGTTGAAGTCCGGGGCGACACTGCTGAACTGTACCAGCATGTATTTCAGCCTACTCTCGCGAACCTGGCGTTCATTGGTTTTTGCATCGTGACCGGACCACTCTGGCCTGTTGCCGAGATGCAGGCGCGCTGGGTGGCTCGCGTGTTAACCGGAGCGATCCAGCTACCTTCGCCGCCCGAGATGCTCCAAGCGATCCAAAGGCAACAAAAAGAGTGTACTCGGCTTGGTGCTCATCCAATGCGGATCCAACTGTTTGAATACATGGAGGAGATAGCGAAGTCGATAGGAGTACATCCCCGCCTACTTCAGCACCCTCGCCGGCTGCTTCGATTACTGACTGGGCCATTGATCGCTGCTCAATACCGCTTAGATGGACCTGGACGGTGGGAGCATGCTGATAAATCGTTTAGGTAGCACGCTCCATTGTGTGTGCTTCTCTTTTCTTGGTGCAGCTTTAACCCAGCCAACAGGCCATATGCATAACTTCCATCCAAGCATGAAACGTTCAACGCTGATTCTCGTTGCACTCACCCTCCTCTTCGGCGCGCAATTTTTGCGTGTGCTGCTACCCTCCCTGGTTTGGCACTGGGGCTCCACACTCGGCATGCACGCAGATCTAGTAGTTTCATACGCTTATGCGCCCATTGTCTTGGCACTCGTTGCCCCGCTGCTGGTCACGTGGCTCAGCCCACGAGGCGCGCTCTGGGCCGTTGGGGCCGGACTGATGCTGTGCCGGTTGGTGGAGCAAGGTTCGATGCTACCGGACATGAGAGTGTGGGCAGCGCTCGGTGGGAGTGGATGTTCCTTAGGATTGCTGTTGTTGTTGTTTGGACTTGCCAGGGCTGAAGGTGAAGCTGGATTACAGACGTTTGCTATGGGTCTCCTTCTCGGTCTGAGTCTTGACACTGGCCTGCGCGGCCTCACCGGCACACTTGATCTGAGCTGGATTCCCGGCCTCTGGCCCTGGCTGATCGTGATCGCGCTCTTGGGTGCTTTCGGCTACGCACTGTGGCGTGTAACGAGGAAAGAGATGAGTCTCCAGGGCGAAGGTTTTCTCTCCAGCCTGCCGCTGATCGGCCTGGGCCTGTTGCTGTTCGCCGAATGGCAAATTTTAAATAATCAGGGGTGGGTTGCGACTCTCACCGGCTGGTCACCAGGCCTCGCGCTGGGTTGGATCATGTTGGGGAATGTGGGCGGGTTGCTGGCGGCAACCTATGCGTTCACGAGCTTTTGGCTGGGCTTGAGAGGGTGGTGGCCGCTTCTGCCGGGAAGCGTGCTTACCGTCGCGCTCATCTTCGCGGAAGTACCGGGTTGGACTTTCGCCCTTGGGCTTCTGGTGGGGCAGCTGAGCGTTGGTTTATTGCTGGCGGTGATTGTCGGCGATGTCCGCCAGTCGGCCTCACGAGCCGTGGTCGTGCGCGCCAGTTTCGCTATCTGGTTGGGTCTGTTGCTTCTCGGTACCCTTATCATGCTCTATTATTTTTCGTTCGTCGTCCGAGTGCTGCCAATTCCGCGATCCACGCTTGCACCCGTAGCCGGGGGCGGGCTGACCCTGTGCGCCATAGGCTCAAGATGGCTTCGCTCACGCGAGCAACCGCGCCGAGCGCTGGACTGGACTCCCGTGAGGCTGGGCATGCTAATGCTGTTGCTGCCATTAGGTGTTCTGATGGCTGAAGCTTTGCACGCGCCGAAACCGGCTCCTGCGAAAGGCTACCCCGTGCGAGTGATGACGTACAACATCCGCTCCGCCTACGGGATGGATGGACGGCAAGACGTAGAGGCGATCGCGCAGGTAATTGAGGGCGAAGGCACCGACGTGGTCGCCTTGCAGGAACTGTCACGTGGGTGGTTTATGAATGGCGGTACTGACCTGCTCCCTCTACTTTCTCGCCGCTTGAACATGCCTTACGCCATCATGGGGGCAGCGACCGATCCACTCTTCGGCAATGCAATTCTCAGCCGCTATCCGATCCTGGCGGGTGGACAAGGATATCTGCCTCAATTGGATACACTGATCCAGCGGGGTTACGTCTGGGCGCTGATTGATCTAGGGGCTGGGGATAAACTGCTTGTCTTGAACACACATCTGGAAACTCAGCAGGAGCGCACCGATGTACGTTTGGCGCAGGCGCAGGCGCTCCTTCAAGCCTGGAGTGGACAGCAACAGACGGTGCTCCTGGGTGACATGAACGCTGTCTCCGGTAGCCAGGAGATGCAAATGATTCTCGACGCCGGTTTTATAGATGCCTGGGCTGAGGCCGGTCGCGGCGAGCGCCCGCGCATTGACTGGATCTTCCACACATCTGACCTGATTGCTCTCGATGTAACGAGGGTTGTGAGCCGGGCTTCCGATCACTTTGCAGTGGTGGCCACCATTACCCCGGTCGTAGATGTTGCGAACCTTCCTTCACGAGATGATGGCACATATGCTATGCCAATGAAAGGCAAAGTAAAAGGTAGAACATGGCAACTGACCGCTTCCGCGAGCTGGCCCAAGCTTCCAATCCCCGACTCGAAAAAATAATGCGAGCGTCCAAAGGTCCGGCGCTTGAGTCCCTGGTGGGGTTCGAGTGGCGCGGCTGCAACACCTCTTGGCGCATTAAACTCCTGGGGCTCCAGAAGTTCATCAAAGGTTTCTTCCGAGAGAGGGAGCGCGCGGAGGGCTACAACATCCCGGTACGACAAAATGGGCTTGATGCGCCTTGGCTCGACCAGCCAACACCCGAATCTCCAAAACGATTCGCATTCTACTTGGTGACTCACGTAGACCGGGAGTCTGTAGACAACTTATACCCGGAAGCGCTTCTTCTCGATTACGGTGCCAGCCTCAGGAATCCGGCTTATGGGATAGAGCGATTACTGCGGGACTACGTTGTCCAGCCGGATCTGGCCAATCCTGATCTTCTGCTCGGAAAGGCTTACCTGGCCATAGGGACACTGCGCTTGCCTTCTAACTTTTTCGTCCTCGAGCGGCTTCGGCGGACTTCGTGGAGACCAAACTGATGGGTCTACCATCATTCATCAAACCTCATGATTTCCCTGACAGTACGCGCGGGGTCATCGACCTGCAGGAAATGGCCAGCATGGTCAAACCAGACAAGTTCGGCAGAAGGAAGAAGTTTCTGATATCGATGCCCGAAAGCGGCTGGCACCAATACATCTTGTTTTGCCCAGAACAGCCGAATGGGTACCAGCAGCAGCCCATTATGCTTCATGATGGATAATCGCTCCACCAATTCTCTCATGTAACGCGGATCGAAACTTTCCCTGAGGATTCGGATGAAGACATCCGTGCGAGCCGGGTCACGAAAGATCGAGCTGTATTCCCGAGCTTCTTGGCGACTCATGATCGTCGAATCGTAATAATGAATATTCCGAACAACAAAGCTTTCAGGATCCTGAGATATTAGCTTTCGAAAAAGGGCGCGTCCGATGGGCGAGGCGAGCAGAATCCTTAGGGCAAAGCTTTGAAGTTGGAAGAAGCCTGGCGCATGGATCACAATGAGCTTCCGGAGCTGGGTGGGAAAAAGGGTGGCAAACCACAGCGCTTGGTAACCACCAAGCGAATTGCCAACAACGCAGGGCCGCTCGATCTGCAAAGCAGAAACCAGCGCATCAAGGAATGTTGCGATGGATTTTGGCGACATCGACAAGTCCAGGGGTGCCTGGCTGCGGCCCGCGCCAGGCAAATCAGGCACAATGACTCGATACTTTTTTGCCAGTTCTGGAATAACGTATCGAAAAGAGTAACCGCTGGTCATTAACCCGTGGATGAGGAGTAAGGGAGGACCATTGCCGGATATCTTGCAGTGAATATTGATTGAGGCCTTGCGATCAGGGTGTTTTACGGACACCTCAATAGATTCCAAGGCAAAGTAGGTATGAGGTCGTACTGGAGTTTCTGGAAGATCTTTGTATTTCATTTGTCGTCGCTATGCCACTGCAAATTGCGCAGCATTAGAACGATGCTTTAGCAGACCGTTAAGCGGGCCGCTTTGGTACATCGACCAGCAGGTAGCTTATGCTGCTGTATCGTTTAACTCCTTCTTATTTTTGCTTCTCAAGAAGCGCCTTGATGTTTTCTAAACCACCGCGGACCTGGCGACTGCCGAATAAAGGCCAGATGATGGCTGGTTGCAAATAGCGGAAAATCCACGGCCCGGAAAGTTTCTCCATGCGCTGTGTCAGGCAGGAACCATTTCCTTTCGACGTGACTGTGAACGTCCAACGATATCGCCCCGAGGAGTCATGTGTTTCAAAGGCAAACTGTTTGGGAGGCTCGTCAATCACGACGCGAATTGCGCCAACGGATTTGGAATTCAAGTTCGCGCGGCTTCAACCCTCCGGATGAACTTGTTTAAGAGGGCAGCCATTCCAGCCCAGTATTCTTGGTCGCCGCCTGGGTTCGCCTCGTCAAGAATTCGCTCCATCTCATCGGGAGAGAAATATTCGGAAGGCAGGACCAGCTCGGAATGTGGCAAAAGATGATGCAGCTTTTCGGCGGCCTGACGGGGGTGATCCTTTCTAAAGCCAGACACAATCATCGTGTGAGTGGTGATGTCGCGTAACTGTTCATCGCTGAGCCCGGCAACGTGGGCTCTGCCTAAAGTCATCTAGGAAGACCACTGCCTCATCATTGTGGCGAAGTTTTTTGAATCCATAGACAAGAGTCGCTCACGGTTGGCAGGGTTCTGCTCGATCAACTCTGACCACGGCATTACTTCCGTGACAGCGAGCATGCCTTTCCTATCGGCCAATTCAGCACCTACGCGATACCTATCACCAACATAGTGCCAGAATTCGGAATTGTCGGTCGGTGGGCTGATGAGGAATAACCCACTAACATCTTTGGGATGTCGATGCATCATGAGGAGAGAAAGTAATGCCCCACCGGATTGACCACACATGTAGATGGGAGACATTTCCAGGCGTTGCAGGAGAGTGTGCAAATAGCTGGCCCACACATCAAACTCACTGGGATATGCTTCGATAACTATATCCGATGCACCGCAGTTCGGGCGGTCATAAATCAGAACTTGGTATCCTGCCTCAACGAGAGGTTCAGCCAGCAAACGTCCATGTTCAAGACCCCAAACGCTCCCAGGCGTGTAGACGATGGGGATACCTTCCCCATGGATCTCGAAGCGTATATTTACACCATTGAGGTTCGCAATTTCGGCCATTGGCAATAACTCCTTCAGGCGTGTCAATTCGAAGATACCTACATAAAGCTCTACAACATCGATCGTACAAACTCATCTATCCGGCCAGCAAGCGCAACGTCAAAGTATTCGCCGCCTTTCTCTTCGATATCACGGAGGATTTGATCCCATGCCTCGGCGTAGTACTCAGCCGATATCACAAGCGTGGACTGTGGCAGTCGCTCATGTAATGCTTCGGCAGTATGCTGGGGATGAAATCCTCCCGGCCCCGAAAAGACAATAGTTGGGATATTGATCATCGCTAGCTGCACATCACTCAATCCCGCAAAGTATGGACGTTCCCCAGCCATTAATGAACGCGCCCATGCTCTCATGGCCTCAGCGAACGTCTGGGGATCCATGGACAGGAACTGCTGCTTTTTTTGTGGAACCCGCTCGAACTGCTCGGGCCAAATGAAGAGATCCCACATTCCACCTGCGGCCTCGAGGGCAGCGGTCATACCTCCTTCGTCGGCTGCCTCTGCCCGTTCCAGAAAGGTCTCCTTCTCGATAGCTGCCCATATCTCTTGGTCGTCTGTGGGCGGCGCGATGAGGATCAGCCCCTTGACTTCGGCTGGATAGATGTATGAGAAGTACAGTGACCCAAGACCGCCAGCCGAACCTCCCGATACAAATGCGGGCGAGAGTCCGGTGTAGTGGAGTAGATCGCGGAGTTTGTTGGCCCATATCTGGATAAGGTTGTCCCCCCGGAATAGAAGCCCTGACCCGCCTGTGTTCGGACGATCCCAAAGCAGCACTTTGTAGCCTAGCGAACTTAGCCGTTCTGCCACCACTCGGCCTTGTTCGAGAGGATAGAAACCGCCGGGCGTGTACACAATCGGGATACCTTCCCCATGAATTTCAAAGCGTATCTCGAAACCGTTGAGGTTTGCAATCTCGGCCATTCGTCAGTTCCTTACAACGACTGTCAATTTTTCTTGAGATTCTCTTCGATGCTCTTGAGACGGGCTTCGATATTTTTGAGTTTAATGTAAAACTTGTATACGACAAAAGAATCACCACTATTGGCAAGCTGCCTACAATACAAGTGAAGAAAGTGCCAGAACTAGCGTCAATGTACATCGGAACCGCCTAATGGTTAGGCTTCACCCGCGCGAGGCGCGAGTGCAGTAAGTATTCGCGCAGCCGTGTGCAGCGGATCTTCGATGCAGGGACTGGTTGGGCCGCGAGACAACCTGGCCCCGGCTAACAATGGCTTCGCGAGTTTGGCAAGTCCCAGGTTCTTGTGGGTTGCGCGGTTATATCCGTCAAGCTGTCCTTGGTTTTAGAAACAGGAAATAGCTGAAGGCCGCTACAAACAGAATGGCGAGTACGACTGTGGACCAGCTAAAAGCATTCAACACACCAGAGAATTGGCCCAGCAAATCCACGACCAGAGTGAGAACCCAGGTCACAAGCAGGGTAAGGATTACCGCCTGCTGTGCCTCCCGGTCTGCAACTTTTCTTGCAAGCCAAGCCAGTAGACTGATACCGCCGAGTGCTGCGCCAAAATAACGCGTCACAAGCAGCCCCGCGGCATCCGTGGTGGCTCCATAGAAGGACAACAACTGCATGGGAACGAGCAGACAGCCGAGTGCGAAGGTGAGCGCGACGACAGCGTTGATAATTAGCAGGGTACTGAGTTTCATGGGAATTTCTCCTATGATTTAGATCGGTATCGTATGACTGCTTGGCTCTCACGCCAGCGGCATATAGAACTCGATCTGTGTACTCTCGATGATTGAGGAGTGTACTCCGGCTGAAAGCTCCCGATGCTCGGCATCGGCGATGGCTTTCTCGTAAGTAGCCTCTGCTGCCGCAAGACTTTCCCACTGACGCTCGATGATGAGCGTATCGGTATTATGGCCACCCACCAGGCTCCGGTAGCGCCTCCTGGCAGGAAAGCCTAAGCGGTTCTCAACCGCATTAAACTTCTTGTCGATCTCCTCCATCTCAGCCCACTTGCCGGGGCGAACCATTTGAATCTGAGGCTCTATGACAATCATCTTGCACTTCTTTCGGTTCTTATGCTTCTCAACTTATAGGTTGAGTCAGATAACAGCAGAGGGTCGCGATATGACGCTCGATGAAGCAGTCGAGTATGCCCTGCAGGAGGGGTAAATGAAAGACCCATCCATCCACTGACTCTTCATGAACTCCTCCGGCCGATTTATGCAAGTCCCAATTTCTTCAGCAGTGTTCGGGCTGCATCCGCCCGATCCAAAACATAATCAAAGCCTGGCAAAACTCTTAAGAACAATTCATCCTCCGCGAATCCCAACCTCCGTAGAGCCACTTCCCGGTTTTCAGCCGCACACAAATTTGCTGCCAGACCCGGATGGGCGCATCCGAGATATACTGCGAGCATGGCAGTGAATCCAAGCCGTACGAGATCCGTGTTTCCCTTCCAGCCACTCTCCCGTAATCCCTGGATATAACTCGGAAATGCGACCTCCTCCAAACTGGGCAGCTCGGCCGGCGGCCATTCCAATAACATGGCGCTATATCCGATCAGCCAATTTAGCTCCGCTCCAATGGCGCCAACGCCGCACTCCCCCCAATCTAGCGCGACCAGTTCCTTTTGATTGGTTCGGCTAGTACGAATCAGGAGATTGCGCCTATGAGAATCGAAATGGGAAAACACCTGCGGCAGACTCTCCAATGCATTGAAAAAAGTTTCGCGTTCGTACCATAAGCGTTCATACCGGGCAAGTGTTTCGCCAGGGATGTATTTTTGATTCAGTGGAAACCGCAGCGCGCCTTCAAAGTCCACGATGGCGAGCCAGGCGCGATAGTGTTGCCGGGCTAGCCAAGGCTCAGATGGCAGGGATGATCCAGTTAAGTAGGAGCCGTTCCAAAGCCCGAATTGATGGGCAGCAAACGCATACTCATCCAGAGTCCAGGGACCCGATCGAGTCCCTTGCACATGTTCCATCCAAATCCAGGCTCCTTCCGGTGTTTCCTCTGAATGATAGATGCGCGGAGCCTTGACTGGACCTGGACCCTGGAGTTGTTTCGAAAGACCCGATTGTGCCCACGAGGATTCGCGCTTCCAGTGCCACACATTGTCTGCTGGCAGTTCATCATGCTGTCGTTGAAGAATTTTTAGAACAACAGACCAGTGTCGCGACCCTTTGTCGGAATTTCCCTGCCCGCTGAACAGCCACAAGCCATCGGGGTTGGTTCCTCCTTTGTCGCTCAATCGTTTGGCAGTCCAATCCGTGATATCAAAAGCCAGGTCGTTTTGATCCTGCCGAACGATGTAGGTCAGAATTGTAGGATCGATTGCCATCAATTTTTCCAGAATATCCTCACCCATGGACTACCTCCTTGTTCTTGCCTGATCTATGCCTTGAAGCAGGAGTAATTGAAAACACATTACCCCATCGCCCATTCCTTACTGCATTGAAAGCCAGAGCCGAGGACAATTAAATGGCAGAGAGTCCCAACGTCGCGGCAACCGCCTGCGCACATGATTGTCAGGAGCCAGGCCTTGGCAAGGCGTCGCTTCGACCATCGTCCGTTCGCGCCCAATGAAGCTGGTCAACTGGATAGGGAGAATACGTGACACAAGCTTCCCTTTCTTCAGGAAAATCTAATACCATTAAGTCGGCACGGTGGATGATTTAGAAGCGGGCTCTCGTGCGATAACAGTATAGTCCAATTCAACTGAGCGTGTATCAATATCTGATAGCAATAAAACAGTATGTTGGCTAAGGACAAATATGCCCGCAAAGCAAGCCTTGCGGTTAGTTCAATGGAGTATTGCTGTTATCTATTTGATGAAGGCGATATCAACAGACGCAATAGATGTGGTTGGATATCTATCACATTATTGCAGGGATAGCATAATTTATGTAGACTTGGCTTGCATATGAGTTGTTACGGCAATGAATCCTTGCCCTTGCGGCTATTATGGGGGTTCGCAAAAAGTGGCTGACCACATTCAAGAGGGTTGCAGAGAACGGAAGCTAGATGATGAACTTCGATTACAATATCTTTCCTAAAGAATATCGAAGGAGGAACGCTTGCGCATATTGCGTGTCGGTCTCGCTCAGATCAATACCACCATGGGCGACCTCGCCGGTAACACTGCCAAAATCATTGACATAATCGGCCGTGCCCGGGAGTTAGGTGTCGATCTGCTCTGCTTCCCCGAGATGGCGATCAGCGGATATCCGCCGGAGGACCTGCTCCTGCGCAACGATTTCATCGAAGCTAACCTGCGCGCGTTGGATCAGGTAGTCGACCGGAGCCGAGGGCTGACTACCATCACAGGTTTCGTCGATTTGCAGGATGATTTGTACAATGCCGCAGCCGTCGCAGCCGACGGTCGTCTGGTGGGGGTATATCACAAACACTATCTGCCCAATTATGGCGTCTTTGATGAGAACCGCTACTTTCAATCCGGTGTCGAGGCCCCGGTCTTTCGCATTGGAGGGGTGGGTGTCGGTATCTCCATCAGTGAGGATATCTGGTACCCCGGAGGGCCAGCGCGCCACGAAGCGTTATCGGGGGCGGATATTTTGGTCACGATCACGGCTTCGCCTTTTCATGCGGGCAAGCGGGAATTTCGCGAGCGCATGCTCTCTATTCGCGCCAGCGATAATGCCGCCTTCCTTTGTTATCTGAATCCCGTGGGTGGCCAGGATGAACTGGTTTTCGATGGTGGCAGCATGATCATCGATCCGATGGGTAATCTTCTCGCCCACTGCCGCCAGTTCGATGAGGATCTCCTGGTGCGAGATCTGATCCTCGATCAGGTCTGGCAAGCGCGGCTGCATGACCCGCGCCGCCGGAAGGATCGGCAGGAAAACCTTGTGGAAGGCCTTACTGTAACCATCGAGGTTCCGATGAACTTGCCCTCTGCCCCGAGACCGCCGATCCCTGCCGATGTATCTGGAGCGACTCGGTGGCTGGACCCGCTGGCAGAGATTTACGATGCCCTGATTCTGGGTGCCCGCGACTACGTCCAGAAGAATCGCTTTCAAAAGGTTCTGGTGGGACTCTCGGGCGGGATCGATTCCAGCCTCGTCGCCACGCTGGCTGTGGATGCTCTTGGACCCGAAAATGTCACCGGCGTCTCGATGCCTTCCCGTTATTCGTCGGAAGCGAGTGTGACCGACACGGTTCGGTTAGCAAAGAACCTGGGCATCCGACTGCTGTCCATCTCCATCGAGTCCGCCTATTCCGCCATGTTATCCACGCTGGAAGTTGCATTCCAGGGGACCACACCGGGTGTCGCCGAGGAAAACCTTCAGGCGCGCATCCGTGGCAACATACTCATGGCTCTCTCCAACAAGTTTGGCTGGCTCGTGTTCGCCACAGGGAACAAAAGCGAGTTGGCAACCGGTTACGCTACGTTATATGGCGATATGGCTGGTGGATTTGCTGTGATCAAGGATGTCCCCAAAATCCTCGTCTACCAGCTGGCCCACTACCGCAATAGCTCAGGATCTCAACCAGTCATTCCGATTGCCATTCTTCAAAAGCCTCCGAGCGCGGAGTTGCGTCCGGAACAACTTGATACGGATACACTGCCGCCCTACGAGGTTCTGGACCCGATTCTCAAGGCATACATCGAGGAAGACAAAGGCCTGGAAGAGATAATCGCCATGGGCTTTGATGAGACTGTTATTCGCCGTGTCCTGCAAATGGTGGACCACAACGAGTACAAACGCCGTCAGGCGCCTCCCGGTGTCAAGATCACACCCCGTGCTTTCGGCCGGGATCGCCGCCTGCCGATTGGCAATCGATACATGGATCAGGTGAGTTAAGGAGGGTCGTCAAGTATGCATAATAAAGGAGCCTGTTCTTGATCCAGAAGATAATGGCGTACCCCGTATTAATTCTTGCTATGGCGATTGTTGGACGTTAGGTGTTTGTGGGCAGACCGCTGGTTGCCAGCGTCGCTGGCTTTCTGAGCACAGGCCTGAGAATAGCGATTGCCTGGGCCATCTTGTTGCCGTGATTGCTTTCATTCTATGATTTCAGGGGCTCTCGAAAGTGCCAGCCGCACGACAAGCTAGCTGCTGTAAGTGACCGATCCTGTTTACAAATTCTCCCTGCGACTCATCCATCTGGTAGATTCTCCTGGCGATAATCTGGATCAGATGCTAGAAGCGCCAGCGGGTTGAGCTGAAACACTCATCGGTGCCAAAACCCAAGGCCATCCGAGGTGTCAATTCGTAGACTTCGTATGGGGCCGGCCCGGCAAAATCCGGGTCGGCGATATGGCGAAGAAAACTGAGGCCCCAAAGACTTCCATTCTAAATCGTATCGAAGTGTAGCCCGCTGGAGCCCTCACCACGGCCGGCCCGCTTGCGCCGCCCCGCCCATAGCAGCGACGTGCCGTCTGTCCAGCGCGCATGCTGGAAGCTGCGAGTCACCTGCGCTCCCACCCGGGGCACCTCCTCATCTTCTAGAATCAGGCGCTGATTAGGGGTAAGGATTCGTCCCTGAGCCAGGATCGCCTCTCCAGTCTCGGGGTCGAGCATTGCGCCGCGCTGCAATGCAATCGCACGCTGCCCGGTACCTACATGTACCGGTACGAGCGGAATCCAATGATCGGGTACCGTTGTGGCCAAATGGTATGCGACCACCGCGCCCTCGGCTGGCGGCGCTTCGGGAGTTTCCCGCTGACGCTGTTTTTCCTGATACGCCTCGAACCGGTCGATTGGACGTTCCATTGGCCCCTGCACTTTCCTCTCAATTGCCCAGGCCAGATTGGCCATCTCATCCCGGATGAACAGCACATCTTCGACGGGAGGGCTCTCTACGCTGGTGGCCAGACTGGGGGCCAGGAAGAAAACCTGCTCCTGCGGAGCGATCCGCTGCGTAAGGGAGCGCCCGAGCTCTGCCAGGTAGAACAACCCCCACGCTGCCGTGGGGTCGGCAGGTTGAGCCGAAGCAGGGACCTCCACCCGCTCCCCGAAGGTATCGGTGACCACCAAGGAGCGCACCCGGCACAGCGAGCCGACATCCAGCCGAACGGGGATCATCAGCCAGTCGTTTCCATACACCAGCGCAAACTCCAGCAAAAGCAAGCGCGCCAAATCGTCCGGGGCAGCGTCTACCCGCCCGAAATCCACCCGGCCATCTTCGAACTCCCACCAGCGCGGGGAGGGCATGCCATCGAAATCCACGCCTGTGGGCATAACCGCTTGCACCAGCGTTTGTGCTACTCCCGGACCGGGTTCACCGCCCAGCGAGGTTCCCCGCTGTACATCAAAAGAATACCAGTCGAGGGTACCCTCGTAATATTCGCGCGCCGCCAGCACGAGCTCGCCCTCCCCTTCCGAGGCCGAGACACTGAACTGGTATTCAAGCCGCTCGGGTACCCAGGCAGTTCGCTGGGCGATTTGCCCCATTTCCGGCTCGAAGAAGAAGCTATCCCACCAGGCCAGCCATTCGCGGGCAGCCAGGAGCACAGCGGGCGCGTCGATGGAGTCAATGGCTGGTTCGTCTGGGAGAGTGGGCGGTTCTGCTTCGAGAGCGGGGCGCAAATCTGCCTCCAGGGCTGCGCCATCCGGGGCACGGCCGCGCATCACTGCCAGAAAGCGCCGGCTGCCCACATCCAATCCCGCGCCCAACTCTGTGATGTCGGATAAGGGATACTGGGCCACGTAGTCCGTACGGTAGCGTTCATCCAGGTTGTGTGCCTTGAGCAGTCGCAAGAAGTACAATCCGGCCTCGGCGGCAAAGCGCAAGTCGATCACCTCCACCGAACGTACCGTCTCCCGCTCCACCAACGCTTCCAGCGGAATTTGCCGCGGGTCGTAGGGCTGGCTTATTCCCTCCGCAGACCCAGGCCGGTAGCGGTTGACCGGCGCAACATCCATCTCCAGCCGGGTGGCGATCGGTGAACCAGCATCTTCGCCCTGGAATTCGCCTACCTGCCATTGGCGAGCCAGCATCCATAGCGGGTCGCGCACCCGCGCCTGCAACGTCAGGGCGAAATCCGCACTGCGCGGGCGCGGCTCCAAACGCGTCCAGCCGGTAATCGAAGGCATCTTCAGCCAATCTCCTCTCCGGGCGCAGCAACCCGGCCACGGGTAAAGTCTGTTGCAACAGTCTCGCCGCGCACGTTGGTGGCGAAAAACAGGGCCGGCAAAAATTGACCGAGTCCTGCCAACGCCTCGGTATCCACAGCCCGCAGCTTGGCCAATTCGAAAGTCTCAATCATGATTTTCTCCAGGGTCGCCAAATCCCAGGGGCGGCTCGGGTCAGGCGGAACGGCCAGCAAGATAGCGTTTGGAGCACGCGACCCTGGTTCATCGAAGTGAAAAGCCACCGCGGTGGTCTCGGCCGAAGAGGGCACCGTCTCGACCCACTCATCCACCAGCAGACCGGCCACTGGTCCCGCCGGGTCGAAGCCCACAGGCAACTGAGCTACGAGCGACAGACGGTTGGCTTGCAGCGGGTGTGCCTCGTCTACGGGTAGACCGATCCAACGGTCGCCAGCCTGGAAGGGGAGCTGGCCAACCTGCAGGTTCAGCGGGTCGGTGCCACTCAGTGCGTCCGCGTAGAGATAGGCGTCGCCCAGGCTCGCCGCGCCAGGCCGGACGCGTGTCATGCGTTGCAGCCAAATCACAGCCTGCTGTGAGTCGCCGCCCTGGATTGCACTACTTGCCGCGAAAACCTGGGCGAGCTCGCCGGAGTTGGCGGGAATGAACCGCGGAAGGATGCGGAACCCCTCCCCAAACAATTGTCCGAGCCGGATCTGGTCATGGTCGCACTGCTGGGTGGGGGTTGCACCAGCCCGGTCGAACGCGGCTTCGAGTGCCTGCACCCGCACCAACCGCCGGCTCGTCTCACGTTCGACCGAAGCAGCCTGGGCTAGCAGGCTCTGGCGAGTGGGAGGATCTTCGCCCCGCAGCGACAGCGGGAACGCGCCTTGCAGCCCGAAATGTGCCGCCCGGATCAACATATCGCGCAGACTGTCCAGGTCCGCGGACTCGGGCGTGGCGAGCAGGTCCTGCAGGTCAGCGACCAGCCTTGCGTAGGCCTGGACTGCAGTATTGGCCCGCTCACGCAATTCAATCACGTCAAAGGCCTCGCCAGGGGACTCCCCTGGCAAGGCAAGATCAGCTGGAGCCAGGCTGCGGGCGCGACTGACCATCTCTCGTAGCGCCTGCACCACCTCAGACAGAGCGATAAAATCCACAACCTCAATGGCCCAATCCGGATCACGCTGGAAGACGAGTCGGATAGCAGCCGTTTCAGGAATGCCAGGCGGCAATGGGTTTGAGGCGAGATAAGCCAGGCGGCGCTCCAATTCGGAACCTTCCTTCTCATCCAGGATGGTGATTGCCAACACATCCAGCGGTGAGAGGTTCAGCTCGCTCAGCCGAATCTCTCGGAAAAGCAGGATCGCTCTGCTTTCGGGATCGAGATATTCCACACGGCAGCGCACCTGTCCCGGATTGCCAAGCATGCTCCCCACCCAGACATTGAGGTGTGGCTCGGCGAAGGCGCGCACCTGCCGTGCATCCACCGGCCAATCCGTCGGCGGAGTCGGCGTACCCGAGAAGCCCAGCAACAGCCGGTGGGTCAAGGCGATCCCCGAACGGGTCGTGCGCACCACTTCCAACTCGGGAGGCGGCGCCTCACCGCGGGCAATGGCATCCAGCACGTTGCCCGAACGGGTGGGGTTGCCCCGGATGGCCTGGAAGACGCTTTCAGCAGTCACCGCGTCCGAAAGGGCATCGATCACATCATCCAGGGTCTTTAGCTCGAGCGAAATCGCGACTTCATCGGGCGAGCCCAAAGCTGGCAAATCCTGTTGGCCCCACGGGATCTCCCCCGCTTTCCAGCGGCGCTGCAGAGCCAGACCGTCTACGACGTTGTGAGCAGCGATGGACTCCAGCGGCTCGTTCGTCTGCTCCAGCTTACGGGCGACCAGTGGGGCCAGATTGCGCAGCGGCAAGATGTACCGGTCCAGTTCGCGGCCGGGGTGGCCCTCGTGCAACCCACGTTCAAAGCGGTAGCCCAGCACCGCCCCGAGTGGTTGGCCCTGCCGCACGGCATCGAGGATATCCAGCGCCAGACGAACCCTTGTCGAAGACAGGTCGATCGCCAACGCCTTGTCGCCCTCCGTTCCTGCATGGGAAAGGTACCCGCTACGCAACACCGCGGCGGTCATGGCTTGCTGCAAACTGGGAGCATGGATGTAACCGGCGGAACGGCGCGCCTCCGCTGGTTCCAGGTTTTCCACCCAGCCATAGCCACCCAGGTGCACTCCCCGGGATTGCCGGTCCTGCCGCAAGCGCTGCAGCGCCAGGGCAGTGAATGAGGTAATCCAGGCATCCAGGCGGTGGGAACACAGGTCGAGGCTTTCCGGCAACAGCCGGTCGAGAGCTGCTGTGCTCAGGCTTTCCAGGCATTCCAGCGCCTCCCAAAACTCGCTGTAATCTTCAAGCTCCACGTCTTCAAACTCATGGCGGGTGTGCAGGTAATCGCCGAGCGGAGCGTTTTCGGTCAATTCAGGAATGGGGCGGTCGAGGGCGTTAAGCACTGTGAGCGTGGGCGCATCGGGGTTGAAGTGCAATAGCTCGGGCTCAGGCTGAATGGCCGATTCGAGCACGTGGAAACGGGCCATCAACCGGAAGGCAGTAACGCCGTACGCCATCAATGCGGCATGGCGCAGCAATCGGTAGAGCAGCGTGTCCGGCGCGCCCTCGGGCATCGCCTCAGCCTGGATCTCGCTGGGGCTGGCTGTGCGCAGCCAAGTGAGGTAATTTGGCGAGAGCAACTGCGTTTCGGATAGCGGGCCATCCTGCACCCGAGGACCAGTTAATTCGTGGGCCGAGGGGAGGAAGGAGAAATCCAGAGCACGCGGCGTCCAGTTGACGCCAAGCCGGGTCAGCGCGAGGCGGGCCAGGGTCTGCTTGTGCTGACTGTACTCTGCGAAGCCGGACAACCCCATCCAGGCCCACCAATTGCGAAAGTAGTGGTCTCCAAAGACCGTACGCCCGGCGATCTCCAGGCTGGTCGCATCCATGCCCAGGATCTCCAACAGGGTGCGATCCGGGTCGCCACCGCGGCCCACGTGGGGCACGCCAGCGATACCCGGTTTCCAGAACAGGTCACGCAACTTCTTCACGAAAGAGAAGATGGACCCCAGGGTTTCGCTGCGTCGGTCGAGCACTAACCCATCCAATGTAGTGACTGGGAGCAAGCCATAGGGCTGGCTGCCCACCCGGATCACGGGCAGTGGCCCGCGACCCCGTACGTGCTCTACGAAATGGCGGCGAAAAGCGGCGATCTCGGTGGGCTTGAACACCGGGGCCATCACCTGCTCGAGGAAATAACCCCAGGTGCTGTGCCAGAGGGCAGCGTTCATACAGCGCGCCTCGGTTTGCTCCTGCAATCCGGAATCCAAGACGTGTGCGAACAGAGAAGGGTCCAGTCCAAAAGCGAGCGCGGTAAGGTCGCCATTGGAGCCATCTCCGGGGCTGAAGAGCGGATCGCCGCGCTCGCGGGCAAAGCTGCGCTCGAAGGTGGCATCTGGTTGGTTGAAGGCTGAGCGGGCCGCCTCGGTGTTGTTGGTGGGCGTGCCCTGGCGGACGAACCCCAGTCCACTTGTGTAGTGATGTCCATCCAGCAACGCGGCCAGCCGGCCGGCCGATTCCTGATCGTCAGCGGAAGCTTTCACTCCCAGAGCAAGCAGCAAATCGATCCGCGCAAGGCGGCCCGCACCGAGGGGGATGCGCACCCCCATACCGAGACGCTCGGCTTCGGTGAAGTCGAACATCCAGCGCAGTACCGGGTCGACCGCTGGCTCGCCTTCGGCGGGGAGTGGGATTTCAGCTTCGGGGCTTAGCCCAACGGGTAACGGATCAGGCACCGGGTTTCCCCAGACGGCGAAGATCCTTTGCCCGCCGCGGTAGCCGAGAATAACCCAGCGGTCAGGCAGGGCACGAGCTTGCGGCGGGCGCGTCCAGGCCTCCTTGCGCCGCGGCGTTTCAGGGAAGGCCGGTTCGCCGTTCGGATCTGGCCGCTCAGGGGTGAGAACCCGGGCGACCCAGGCCGCCCTCTCGGGAGTAAAACGCCCGGCGAGCTGCGCCCAGGCGGCCAGGCGGGCAGCAGGCCGCTGCGCCTCGGGTAGCGCGTCGGCCGCCAGAGTTGCTCGCCAAAAGGCCTGCCCGGCCTGCACTTCCTCATCTGTCAGCTCGGGCTCATGGGTCTCGACATGTACATCGTCGGGGTAGATCCGGACCAACAATTCGGTGCCTGCCAGCCCCGAGCGAAAGTGCGTCTCCAGGCGGATGGGCAGGAGGGCGATGGCCTGCCTGGCCTCGAGCAAACCGAAGATATCAGCCGGGTCGGGCGTCTGCAAAAGCCCAGCCAAGAGTCCCTCAACCTGCTTTCGCCCAGCGGACAGCCGCTCCAGCAGGGCCTGACGGACGGCTTCGGCGCTGGCAAGCTGACGGACAACCGATACCGCCTCGTCTCGCGGGCCGCTGCGTTGCAGCCGGGCAAGCAGGCTGTGCAGACGGGCTAAGATGGCCTCCTGGCGTCGGATGTCAGCTTCGAGCGCCGCGACCGCGGCTCGGGCCTGGCTCAATTCCTGACGAAGGGTGGAATCAGGGTTCATGCAAAGTTCTTTCGATGGAGAAGATTCACTACTGGGCCCGAACGGTTTGAAGCTTTCGGGAAGTTCTCAGGGTGTACTTGGCACTCTCCGTGCCTTGGCGGTTCGATCATTTCATTCAGCGGGCAGCATGTCGTCAGCGTGAATGCCAATACGCACCGGCTTTTGCAGAGTGATAAATGCCATGTGGGCTGCGTTCTCGCCCCAGGCCACGCCGGGAGGCTGTTGAACTCCACTCGTATCGGGCAGCGCCTGGCCGAGCCGAATGTGGGTCAAGGCATCAAAGGCGGTCTGGTCCGCCGCCAGATGCCCCCACGACAAATCGTTCCAGCGGGTCAGCGGCGGCAGCGTATCGGCAAAGTCCGTGGCCACATCAAGCCCAAAGCGCGGCTCGGTGGGCTGCTCCTGGATGACAAGAAACCAGCCCGGCTGGCCGTTGGCCGGGTCTGGGTCGCCGCGGGCTTCGTCTTCATTCAGATCAAAGCCGATGAAGGTCACATCGGGGTCGAGCGTGCCGCGGAAAAGCGGGTATTTCTCCTCAGCAGTGAGCTCGCGCTCAGGCGTAGGCCGGCCGTCGTCGCCGACCTTGAACTGCGCCCGGCAGGCGTAGATCATGGCGGTAGGGAAGCGGCGCAGCAGCTCGCCGCGCACCAGAAGCACCAGCCGCCCTTCCGGGCTGCCGCCGGTCAGGTTTTCTCCCAGATCATTCTCGCTCTTCCAAGCGTGGATCTCGGGGATATCCTTGACTTGTTCGCGCTCCTCAGGTGTGCGCGGGGACGGGATGCGCCCGCGCACGTCCCAGAACTGGCGGAAGTACGAGCCGCGCTGGTCGGTGGGAAACTCGCGCCACAGTAGCTCTCGGCCCATCTCATGGTTAATCCCAACCATATAGGCCTCGATGAAACGCGGATTGGTCTCCAGCAGGGTGACGGTATTGGGCTTGATGACCTCCAGGCCGGGGAGCAGGAGCTCCTGTGAGAGGTCGCGCAGAGGCTCGTACATTGGCCGGTCGAACTTAGGGTAGGCCATGATCGGCTCAAGCGGGTCGGGAGGTTCCCAGATGCCGGAGGGAATCGAAATGCGCCCTTGCATGCGCGCCAGTACGGTCACCTCCGGGTCGAGGCGCGCCAGCAAGGTGGGCTGAATGGTCTCCAGGATCAGAGCGGGCCGGGGCTGCGGGTGAGCCAGCCCTGCGCTTCGAGCGAGGACAGCCTGGAATTCCGCGGCAGCCTCCCTGAAGCGCGCCGCCGCCGGGCTGTCGGCCTGGGGCGGACGGGGCGGAGTGGGAGAGGCATCGGGCGGCGCGTCGGTGGCGCTCAGAATGCGAAAATCGGGCCGTCCGGGAATGGCCTGAATTTCGGCGGGCGTAAAGCGGGCAGAGGTCAGCGTTTCAGCGGTCCGCCAACGATTGCGGTTACGGGCAGACCATATCGCGCCCATTCCCGCGACTACACCTACCAGCACCAGCCCGGCAGCCAACAACGGGACAACGAGGATAAGCAGGAAGGCCAGGAACAACATTGCAAGGGACAGGAGCAGAAATGCGGGAAAGGCGTATTTCAGCCAGGGTTTCAGCCAGGAGGGCAGCCACTCGGGCGTAAGGACGGCTGCCGGCTCGGCAGGGGTGAGCGTCCCGGACGGCTTGCTGCGCGGCGGCGCGGCGGCGATCTCGTCTGCGTTCATACGTCGCAAAAAGGACCGGATGTGGCGCTGGCGGGCAGGGTAAATTCGGCGGGCCAAGGGGCCGCGTGGACGGGCGATACGCCGAAAGGTGTGTGATACCGCCGCCGCGGGGACCTTGCTATCGGCGATCAAGCGATGCAGGGTCACCGGACTCATGCGAAGACGCGGGTGCATAGGGCGGGTGATCTGCAGCAGCGCGTCAACGGGCAAGGGATTCAGATCTTTTTCGAGGATAGCCACCCCCACCGAGCGAGAGACTTGGGCGCGGATCAGCAGGCGGTTGGCGGCCAGCACTTCATCAATCTGCTCCCAGGCGGATTGCATCAAGTTTTCCTGCTGGTCCTGCACCACCCGCGTCCCGAACCCGGAAACGGTGCGCTCGCGGGGGTCAAGGTTGAGCTGGCGGAACCAAACTGGCTGGTCGGCGGGTACCGCTGTTTGGGCAGCGTGCCATCGGGCGTAGAGCGGGGGGGCGATCAGCGGGCCGGGCTCATCCTGCGGGGTCAGGGTTTGCGGGGCGTTGAGAATTTCGGTGAGCTCGGCCTGAAACGGAGCGCGGGCCTCCTCCGGCCAATCGGTGCGTTGGGCGATGGGAGCGCGCAGAGCACCTTCCAAGCCAAGGACGTGCCCCGGCGACTCGGGCGGGATCTCAGGCATGCCAAAGCCCGGATGGCTGATATCCATCGGACGCATGCCTACCGTGCTGGGCACAATGCGCGGTTGCAGCAACTTGGCCAGTGCTTCGAAGTCGCCGGCGCTGCCGGTGCTGAACTCCCAATGGTAGTACACCGGCAACTGGATAGATGTCGGCGCGTCGGTGCCCGACTCCCAGGCCGAGGCAAGCGGTGCATCATCTCCTGGCAAACCCAACCCGGCTTTTCGCCCTGCATCGAAGACTGGAACCACGCAGCCGAAGTAGTCGCGGTTGGGCAGCAGCTTGCGTGGGCAGATCAAACGGGAGCAAACGTTGTGAGGCTCATTTGCCACGATCTGCTCCAACGTGTGCCCAGGGCTAACGGCGCCAGAAACCTGAACGTGCGCCCATGCCCAGGCATCCTGGAGGGGAGGCAGCTCGTCACCGGGGATGGCCGGGCCTGTGATTTCGAGTACTGGTAAGGTGAGCTGGCGGCCAAAGCGCAGAGTTACACCCTCCTTCCGTTCCACCACGACCAAGACCATCCACGGGCGCAAACGCTCCTGGCTGCCCTGCGCGGCTGGCATGAACAGCCACGGCAGGTCCGGCCGGGCAAACTCAACCGCCGGAAAATAGTTGGGGATGTAATCCTTGGTCTGGTTGCGGGGTTCGGTACGGATCACCTGCCGAGGATCCAGGCCGACTACATCTCCGGGGCCGTACAGCCGCAGGGTGAGATCGATGTTATGAGCGGCATTGACTTGCAGGCGTACCGGCAAAGAGATGCGGGCATTCAGGCTGCCATTCAGCGGATCTGGATTGGTCAGCAGGCCGGCGATCGCCTGGCGCGACCAGGGCAGAAAGTTGTATCGGGCGAGAAGCGGGTTACTCATGGCGTCACCCGCTCATGGAAAGCGACCACCTGAAAGCGTCCCTCATCTTCGGGGTGAGCGGCCTGATGGGCTCGCAGGGCGGCTAAGGTCTGGGTGTAGGTACCGAAGTCAGAGATCTCGCTGGCTGGAGCGAGGTCATCCATACCCGCGACCGCGTAGGTCGGCTCGGTGACATGGACTCCCAGCCCTGGAACACGATACTTGCCGGGCCCAGAGTTCTGGCCGGGAGACCGACCGGCCGCGCCGTACAAGGCCGCTGCCTCAAACAATTCCTGGCGCAAACCATAGCTGCCCACGGGAATCAAACGATCCTGCCCGCGGTCGATCAGGAAGGTCTCGTAGCTCAGATCACTGGGGATGGCAGTTCCATGGCGGA
Organism: Anaerolineales bacterium; assembly: GCA_035720235.1. Lineage (GTDB taxonomy): Bacteria > Chloroflexota > Anaerolineae > Anaerolineales > Villigracilaceae > Defluviilinea. The sequence continues at coordinate 33,338 of DASTOH010000165.1, forward strand.
AGGTATCTTCACCCACGAGCACCCCGGCGGGCATCTCCTCGAAGGAGGGCCGGGCGAGCTTCTCATCGTCGTTCAGGTCGAAGAACTGGGCCGGGGCAAAGAAATCATCCACGTTCGTCTTTGCGGCAACGGCTCCGTTCACTTCAACGCTGGTGATCTCGAAGCGCCGATCTCCGATAGGCTGGGCGTTCTTATAGATCTGGATCTCGACCCCCAGGGGTACAACCTGCTGGCGAACACTCAACGCCCCCAGGGGGTGGACCATCAACTCAGGAGAGGGTGGTGCCTCTTGCAGGGATACCAGCATATCACGGCGACTGGTAAACTCTCCGGCCCAGTTGTTCGAGTCCTTGAGCGCCGCGATCAGCTCGCCAAGCACATCGGCTGCTGCCTGCGCCACTTCTTCGGCCGCGCCGAGGGTGAGATCAACCGGGATCGAGAAGCTGATAAACAGGATCTTAAACTTGACCTTGCCGTGGATACGGATCGGGGTGAAGCCCTCGAAGGTGGCCTTAAGGGTCAGGCTGAACAAAACCCTCGAGCCACGCTTGATCTCCACCCCGGCGCTGAAATCCACCACTACCTTGAAGGGATCGAACTGGAAGAGGGCATCGATGCCCGCCCAACCATCGAGCGTGAAGCCCGAGGCACTGGCATGCAACTCGGCGCGCGCCCCTACTTGAAACGTGTTGGAAGTGATTGCCAGGTATCCGAGCAGCCGAAGGCGCGGGTTGTCGCCGGTGCCGAGGGCAATCTGCACCCGTTTCAGGTTGGGCAGCGTTGCCGGGGGGTTGAAAGCCGGGTGCACGCCGCCGACCGAGAAGATAAAGACCTTATCTCGCCCCCAACTGCTGCGAAGCGCCATCTCCCCGGTCATGGGGAACTGGCCAACTTTCGAATCGCGCAGCGCCGCGTCAACCGAGATCGATTGGGCTGCCTGATCCCAAATGCCGACGATGTCGCATTGGATCAACACGATGCCGAATCCCTTCGTGGGCAGAGTGATCTTCAACTGACCCAGGATGACCAGCTTGACCGGAGCAGGGACCTCCAAAACGACACCTAACTTGAGCTCGACCGAGTTTTTCTGCCCCGCCCAACTGATGAAGAGCAGCAAGCCGAACACGTGTCGATCGAGTGTGGGCGGGAAGACACTGCGCAAATCGCTAATGATCTTGGGGGCGTTACGCACTGGGTCCTGGGGGAACAGGATGGAATCGATGGTACCGTTACGCACCCCGCTTTGCAAGACTGCGAGCACCATGGAGCGGTTGACACCTACCAGCAACCCGACTCCTTGCAGGGTGAAGCCCCAGAAGAGTTGGATATCCGGGGCGAACTCAACTGAGGCGATGGCGATGATCGAGAAGCCCTCTTCGCCGCCCGGCAGCCGGGTGGTGATCAACCCGATGGCTTTTAGGTTGAATTTCTCGGCAATGGCCAGTTGGATCACCCCGGCATATTCCTGATTTTCGCGGTCGAAGAACAGGAAGCCGCCGCCGACAAAGCCTGGGGTATCGATGGCAAATCCGACGCCGGTCGGCGGCTTGAAGGTGAAGGCTTCGCTCCAGTCCGGGTCGCCCGCATCATCGTTGGGCGGCGGCAGCGTGACCAAAAGCCCGAGGCGATCGATGGCGGAAGTGAACGGCCCCCACTTAATGGAGAGCGACCCCGAGACTTCGATGCGCACGTGGGTACCGGCGGCGTCGGTGATGGGGGCGATCTCCAGCGTGACGTAGACGAAGCGCACCCCAAGAACTTCTTTGCCAATGGGCAGGACGACTTTAAGCTTGGAGCCCTCGGTAAAGTAGAACTTGCCTTCGGTGAAGTTGAACCCGATCCCTACGTCGAAATCGGCGCGAATTTCGCCGGCGGGTAGGCTCTTGCGAATGAAGTTATCGGCGCTCTTCCCCGAGATGATCAGGATGTTGTTCTTGCTGAGCATGCGCACATCGAACTTTTGGGTGGAGAGCTCGACGCCGAACTCGAAGGAGCCGAAGCTGAGGTTGGTGCCCAGGATATCGGGTAATTGGGCGCGGCGCTGCAGGTATTTGTCTTTCTTCTTGAACGCTATAGAAACCCCGGCGTCGGTGGGACCAAACACTCGGGAAGCGGATGGTTCAGCGAAGTTAATGAAAAGGCTCGCAGCAGTGGTAGCCTTGCCTTTAAATACCATGCTCCATTCGGTATTCAGCGGGAAGGTGATCTCCCCGCCAACGCCCAATCCCAGGAACAGGCCCGGCCCACCATCGTCCCTCGGGACGAGGACCATCCCCAGGGTGGTGGAAAACTCGCTTTTCACTGGCTCGCTGTACACATTCAGCGCCTGCTCCTCTTTCTTGATGGTGTACGTCTGGTCATCTTCGATAACCCATTTGCTTCCGGGTTGATTCACAATCACCTGGGCTTGCTGCGTAAGAGGCTTGCCCTGCGCTTGAAATTCATCCCGCAAATTATCCGACACTACGTGATTGTCCAGGTCGGTGACGAACTGCAATCCCAGGCTGAACAATTTCTCGCCGGAACCTTTGAATTTGGCGGTGGCATCGATGGAGAGGATGCGGTCGGACAGAGTGTCAGCGAGGGTCGGGTTCGCGGGGTCCAGAGTATCCCATCCGTACAGCAGGTCTATTTTCACCCGGTCCTTTTGATCCTCGTTCAGGAGGAAAAAGTAAGCCAGTACACCAGCCAGGGGCAGGAAGAAGAAATCCGATAGATCGCGGGCATGCGACTCGGTGCGGAAGTCGACAGCCTCGCCAAGCTTCCAATCGAAGAGATCACCCAGGGATGGTGGATCCACCAGGGCAGTGAAGATTCTCTCGAGCTGATCCCAACCCAGGCGCACCAGATCGTAGTTTTCCAGGCCATAATTGACGATCCCCAGGGCTTCTGCCAGGGCGAAGGCAGAGGGGTGCTGATAGCGGTACTGCAGCAGGCTGGAGAGCATGAGCAGCTCAAATGCCAGCTCGCGTAAGGCATCTTCGGGCTGTGGCTCGGCCGAGGCAACCTCGATGAAGCTGATGATGGCTTCAGAAATCTGGATGACATCATCCATCACGGCGACGAAAGCCAGCACATCCGTATCGGTCCGGTCGAGATAAGCCCGAATGCTGTTCAAGTTTTGCTCGGGAATGTCGAGCTGCGCGCCTGAATCGGGGTTCAACCCCAGGTCAGCCATAATCAGCTTGCGAATTTCGTCGTCCCCCAGGCTCTCGGCGAGTTTCTCTACCAGCCTGGCAAACTCGCCGACTGCTTGCTGGACGAAATCGTAAGATTCAGTGAGGATATTGTCCGTCATGGTCTAGCCCAGGGCTGGAGGAGGCTCAGAGGTTGGTTCTAGCAAGCTCTTGTGAACTGTGTACACCAGCGGTTTACCGGAGGGAACTTGAGCAGGGTGGATGCTGAAAAGCTCTTGACGAGCTTCGAGCCCTGCGGGCGTAGAGGCAAAGCGTACCAGGCCCAGGTTATCGGTGAAGACGAACACTCGCCCGAAGAGGTTCTTTTTGACAAAATCCACGTGCCGGTCGAGAAGGACGTGATACTGCTCGAGGCGCGGCAGGGCATCGAACCCTGCCGGCAGAGCCTTTTGCCGGACAGGCGCCGGGCGTTCGGAATCGGCCCGGTCGTCACTCAGCACCGTCAATTTCCAGCTCCAATCGGGATTTCGGTTAGCTGTGGTGCCTGTTGGCCAGGGGTGGATAGGGATCAGCACCGGCTTGCGGCGCAAGAGGGCGCGCAGGCGAGGCGATGCCAGCTGCCCGCCGGGAATATCCAGCGGAGATGGTTGTGGCTCCTCCCAGGCCATCCGCGCCACGGGGATACCCAGCCTCAGGATGCGCTGGACCACACCAAAAGCCCCGGCGATCGGCACCACCTCTTCAGCCGGTAAGATGTTCTTGGCCGGGCTGGATGTGAACTGGATGAAGCAGGCAGGCTGAGCTTCGCCTTTCTTCCAATAGCTCAGTTGCGCCCCAAGGCCGTGGTGGACATCGCCAGAGAGGAAGACGACTTTCTTGTAGGGTTCCAGCCGGGCCAGCAGCTTCTCAAAGGTGAAGGGGTTGGCAGACCACCATTCCATATCCATCTTCAACTGGCCGTGAAGAGGTTGGTTCTCCATGGCGGCTTTCAGGTCGAGGAAGCGGATCCCGAGCGGCCGGGCGATCTCCTCGTCGACCGGCGGCCCTAATACCGGGACGGGAGAGACCACAATTAGCACTTCCAACCCGGCGGGCAGCGGCCCCTCAGGGATCTGATCCTCGATAGCACCATCGCTGAGCATGCCTGGGGGAGTGAATCGGCCAAGAAAGGTGCGGCGGGTGCGCGTGTCCAAGACGAACACGCGGAAGCGAGGCCCATCCAGGGCAAAGTGCCATTTCAGCGGAGGCGGGTCAGCGCCATCCAGCCCAAGCAGGGTGTTGAGGGCATTCACGGCAGACTGCGAGGTATCGCTGGCTCCCGCGGGGAACAGGTTTGTTACTTCACTCAGGAACTGGGCGCGTCTGGAATTTGGGTGGTCGGGGTTACCCGGTTGAGCGATGAAGGCTTTGGGATCGTTTCCCCACAACTGGAAAAGCCCGGCGGCGACCATCCCATTGCGGATGGTCGTGACACCGGCGTCTTTGGTCAGGACGAGGTCACGCCAGGCGCGGGTGATGTACCAATCATCGGTGACATCATGGTCGTCCCACATCATGTAGATGGGGACATTCGCCAGGGCGCGCCGCGCCTGCGGGAGGGTATCATAAAGCTCCTTCACCGCCGTGAGCTGGGTTTCCGACTCCTCCTGCTTGCCGAGGAACTGCCCTTGCAGCCAGATCACGAAGACTCTGAATTTCTCGCGCATCTCTTCGTTCAGCGAGCGCGCAAAATTATAGGTGAGCTGGTAGGTGTTGAATTCATCGCCGTCTACCAGCGGCAGGCGCTTTTTCTCGAGCGTCTTGGGATCAAATTTATCGTCCTTGTCGAGGAATTTGAGCAGTGTCTCGCGGGGCAGGGTGATGAAGATGTGGGTGAGAAAGAGGTTCAGGTCGGATTCGCCCAGGCTGCTGGATTCCGGCTGGCGGAACAGCTCCTTCCAGGTGGAGATCAACTCATCGGGGGCCGGCTCAATCCGCGCGATCAGGTCCTTGAAGCGGGAGAATTTACCGGATGAAAAAGACCCATCCGCCTCCGGAGTGGGCCAGAGGACGTTATTCCAGCCCATCAAGTACATGGCTGCGTATTCTCCAAAGCTGGTCAGGTGCGAATCGGCATCGGAGGTCGTGAACCCGGCTGTGAGGGAGAAGAAGGGCCGCCGGAACCCGGCCGGAAATTTCTCCTGAGTAACCTCAAAGGGTCCGTCCACACCCGGTATTTTCTCCCGGATCGTGCCCATCAACTGCTGGCCCACGCTGGTGAGATGGGGCAGCAGGGACATGGCCACATCGTCGGCGTAGATCTGGTCTCCGGTCATGAAGACCAGGTGCGGCCGCTCGGATGCTTCTCTGACTTTATCTTCGATTAGCTTGTCGAGGAAACTGACTGCATCAGGGCCATGCTCATGCGGCCGGCGGCAGGAAAGCTGCAGAAGGCGCAGCTCAGTCAGCTCGGGAGGTGGCATGGCGAAGCTGGGCAGGTCGCCGTTGCCGTAACCCAGGGCGGCGTGGAGATGGCCATCGAAGATGTTGTCGCGCAGCAGTCCTTCCGACTTGAGATCGTGCGTACCGTCGGCAGTGACAAAGGTCAGGTTGTACGAATAGATATGGGCGGGCAGAAGTAAGTCCGGCTGACTAAGCTCAAGCATGACTAATGCGATATGCAGGTTTTCGCTTACGCGCAGCGTCGATGCAGGCAGCATGGTGAAATCAGGCGGCGGCCCCGAGAACAGGCCCGGACCGGTTCCGCCGTTTGCAATGTTATTCCACAGGGAAAGAGTCACCTGGGCTGATTTCCGAAGAGCAAGCCACACCGTGACCAGGCGTGGCTCAACCCGTCTCAAGATCGGACCGGCTAGGATCAGCGGCAATGGCATGAGTTTGCCTCTGCCGTTCCAGATATATTAAGAATACGCAGCCACCGGGCAGTTGGCTTCATAAGCATGTTTAGGCGAAATATAGACAGACAGGCTTTTGACCAACAATACAACGTCTTAACTACTCAGCACATTTACCATGGTAAATGTATGCAAAGTAGCCGCGGGCCTTCAAATCACCTCTTCCATCCTATAGTCTGTCAAACCTGAAATGGGCGACCCTCTTTATCACCGGTTGACAGATGTTGCAAAAGTAATTTCGAAAGACTACGAAATGCAAAATTGCAGGCTCATTCTTTTGGTGAATCCAGTTATGCACCCAAAATCTGATGATGCCTTTATTTATTATATGAAAGTTGATAATCAAAGTCAATTTTGTGACAACTTGAACAATCACTGATCTAACTCGTAATCCTCCCAAGACTTTTGTAGTTGCCAAACATCGTTCAGGTCGCGCATGATAGTGGAGCGGTGTGGCTTATTAAAAAACAAATCTCCTATCCGCCCTGGTGGTACCAAAGGCAGCCTTGTTCGAGATGCCGATGTTTTACTCTTTCTTGGGTCCAATACCCCGCTGCTTGCGGTAGATCGTGTTCGGGGCTTGCCCCGAGGTAAATACGTCATATTCCGAAAACAGGGATTTGCATAAGTTATTTCTCTTCAAAAGCAAAGAGTACACGCAACTGCGATATTCTTCAGAGATCACATTCGCTTCATTATCGTATGAATGTCGGACTCTCGGTCAAAATCCGCTAGGGCAAGAAATCCAAAAATCGGATAGCTTTCCGCAAGTTAGCCTGTGCGGACATCTTGCTCCAACGAATTGTCGGCTCAGCTCTTGTTATAATTTTCTGAAACCCAATCTAGATTTCCAGGAATCTTCTCATGCTTTCTATCCTTTTGGTCGAAGACGATACCACCATCGCCATGGGGGTGGAATACTCGCTGAAGCAGGACGGTTTCCAGATCAGTCTGGCCCACCGGCTGGAGGAAGCGCGCGACTTGTTCAAGCGCCAGCCCTTCGACCTGGTGCTCTTGGATCTGGGATTGCCGGATGGCAGTGGCTACGAGCTGTGCAAGGAGATCCGCGCCGCCGGGGATACGCCCATCATTATCCTTTCCGCCCGCGACGAAGAGTCCAGCATCGTCCTCGGTCTCGACCTGGGCGCCGACGAATACATCACCAAGCCATTCCGCCTCCGCGAGCTCATCGCTCGCATGAAAGCCGTCTTGCGCCGTGGCGGCGCTGGTGCCATCGAGGCATCTGACCGCACCCTGACCTGCGGGGACGTGACGGTCTTCACCCAGCAGGCCAAAGTCTACAAAAACGAACGCGAAGTGTTCTTAACCGCGCTGGAGTACCGGTTGTTGCTCACGTTGATCCTCAACCAGGGACGAGTCCTCACCCGTGGGCAGATCCTGTCCCAAATCTGGGAGGTGGACGGGGATTTCGTCAACGACAACACGATCACAGTCTACATCAAGCGTCTGCGCGAAAAGCTCGAGGACGATCCCCAGAACCCGGCGTTAATCAAGACCGTGCGTGGACTGGGCTATAAGGCAGGGGACTGAGATGAAACAGCCCTTTCACCTAGAAGACCGAAAACTGTTGACCGCCATGATAGCCCTGTCCCTAGGCGCACTCCTTGCGTCGGTGCTGCTTAGCCTGGCGATGATGGCGTACACCAACAAGGCGCTCAAAAACACCTACGCCAGTGTTGTGGGTACAGTGGCACAGAAATATCCAGAGGCCGAGGCGCAGGTGGTGCGGGATCTCAGTGCACCAGATACTGTATCTTCCACCCTGGGAACCCAGTTGCTGGAGAAATATGGACTCGGCGATCAGAGTGCAGCGGATACTGGCGTTGCTACTGGACTGTTAGCACGTCTGCTGCCGGCCGGACTGGCATTGATCGGGCTGTTCTGCACCGTGTTCATTCTTTTGTTGGTGCGTTACCAGCGGGCGGTATCTGCCCATGTGGTGGGGCTATCGGCCTATTTGCAACAAATTGAAGCCGGCGATTACGCCCTGGATGTGCGCGACAACGGAGAAGGCAGCTTCAGCCTGTTGAAGAACGATCTGTACAAGGTCACGGTGCGTCTGCGCGAACAAGCGGAACTGCTACAAAAGGAAAAAACCGCTCTATCCAACCTGATCACAGATATCTCCCACCAGATCAAAACCCCGCTCACATCCATGGGTGTTTTAGCTGACGTGCTGGCCGAAGACCCACCTGAGGAGGACCGGCGCGCCTTTGTCGAGCGGCTGCGCTCTCAACTCGGACGCATCCAGTGGTTGGTGACCGCTCTGCTTAAGCTAGCCCGCCTGGATGCCGGTACCGCTGCTCTTAAAAGCGAACCAGTGGACGTGCGCCAGCTGATCCAAAGAGCGCTGGAGCCGCTGCAAATCCCGCTCGAGATCAAGAATCAGCGTTTGGAAATCCACGGGGATGACGGCGCGAGCTTTACAGGCGACTTCAACTGGAGCGCTGAGGCGCTGACCAACGTGGTCAAGAACTGCGTCGAACATACTCCGGAGGGTGGGAAGATCGAGATCCGCTATGCCATGAATGCTCTGTATGTTGAGATCATTGTCAGCGACAACGGTGCGGGAATCGCGAGCCGGGACCTACCGAACATCTTCAACCGGTTCTATCGCGGCGCGAACTCTGGTGAGAATAGTATCGGAATCGGGCTGGCCTTATCGAAAGCCATCTTCACCGCCCAGGGTGGCGATATCTCCGTGCGCAGCGAGCGCGGTATCGGCACGAGTTTTGAGATTCGGTTTTTCCGCGGGATTGTGTAGGATGTGTTTCGGTCTTTCGGAATCAAAGCTAAGCCAGGACGTGGCTTAGAATTTCGTCCACGACGCTGACCAGCGGCCGTGTTGCATCTATAACAATCCCGCCGCTGGGTATGTCTTCTTTCGTTCGATGCAATCGCGCAACGAGTTCCTTTTCCTCTGGTTTTCCGCCCCAGTCCGTGGGGTCTCGTGCCACGCGCTCATCCAGCCGCCGATACAATGTGTCCAGGTTGTCGACCTCAAGAACAAAAACGCCGTCCAATAGATCTATAAATTTTGAAAAATTCCTCGAACCACCACAGAAGAAAGAGATCGCTTTGCTGTGATCAGCGATCACGGATTTAACTTTGTCTATATCCCAAAGTAGATGTTCCTGTTGCCATACAGCCTTGTCTTTTTCGCTCTTATGGACAGGCTCATGTACTGGTTCCCCTGTCTTTGGATCGCCCCTATATTTCAACTCCCGGTCGCCGTGGACGACGTGATACCCGCACCGCTGCAATTCTTCAGCCACCGAGGTTTTGCCCGTGCCAGAGACGCCCTCAATAAGATAATTTCGCTTACCCATACTCGTTAATCTACTACATCATCCTCTCCTTGACCACTACCCGATTGTGAATAAATTGTCACAATTGCAGTCACCGCAGGGTCACTTGACATCCGTATACTTTGAATAGTAGTACTATAAAAAATATTGGAGACACATTGTGGAAATTCTCAAAGTAAATAACCTTTCAAAGGTATACGGAAAAGGCACCACGCAGATCAAGGCTTTGGATGACGTCAGCTTCAGCGTGGAAAAAGGCGAATTCGTCGCCATCGTCGGTGCTTCCGGCTCGGGGAAATCGACTCTCCTGCACATCCTGGGTGGGGTGGATACGCCCAGTTCCGGCCAGGTGCTGGTGGATGGCACGGACATCTGCGCCCTCGACCAGACGAAATTGGCGATCTTCCGCCGCCGTCAGATCGGCCTCATCTACCAGTTCTACAACCTGATCCCCATCCTCAACGTCGAGGAGAATATCACCCTGCCGCTGCTCTTGGATGAGCGCAAGCTGGATGAACCGCGCCTGAAGGAGATCGTCACCACGCTCGGACTGGGGGACCGGGTCACACACCTGCCCAACCAGCTCTCCGGCGGGCAGCAACAGCGCGTCTCCATCGGGCGGGCGCTGATCAATAACCCCGCTCTGATCCTGGCCGACGAGCCGACCGGCAACCTGGATAGCGTCAATTCCAAAGAAATCATCTCGCTGCTCAAGCTCTCCAACCAGCGCTACCATCAGACACTGATCTTGGTGACCCACGACCGCGACATTGCTCTGCAGGCGAACCGCATCATCTCCTTCGGCGACGGGCGCATCCTGCGTGACGAGGCGGTGCGGGCATGAATATCCTGACAACGTACACCCTGAAGTATCTGCGGCTGAACAGGAAGCGTACTGCGGTGACCATCCTGGGGGTGATCCTGTCTGCCGCGCTGATCTGTGGGGTGTTCTTGCTGGGGGGCAGCTTCCAGCAGGTGATGATCGACCACGAGATCTTCATGTGGGGGAATTGGCACGCCCGGTTCCACGGCGTGCCCTATACAAACGCGAAATATATTACCGAAAACAGCGCCGTCCAGACGGCAATGCTGAGTGCTTCCCTCGGGGTCGCCACCGACGGCAGCCAAAACATAGTGCGGCCCTACCTGTATGTCACGGCATATGATGCGCTTTCCTTCCAAAACCATTCCATCCAGCTGATTTCCGGACGCTTCCCCCAAAACGCGGATGAGTTGCTCATTTCGCCGGTGATGATCAGGGATTCTGGCCTGGACTTGAAACCTGGCTCCACATTGCAACTGGCTTTTGGCCAGCGGAATATCCCCGACTACGATGCAATGGTCAAGGCATGGGGCGGAGAAGAATATGTCGCTCTGGCTGATGGGGAAACCTTTAGCCCGTCTGTCTCCAAAACCTACACGGTGGTAGGCGTGATGGCGCCGATGCCCGATGAGACCAGCATGCCCGCAGCGTTCCCGGCACTCACGTACCTCGACCCGGCGCAATTGGCAGCCGCAGACAAAGTGGACATCTCGATCCTGGCACGCGACCCGCGCAGCCTTTCCACCAGCGCGCCGGAAATGGCGCAGAGCGCCGGGCTGGAGATGACCCCCGGCTCGGATGGCCAGCTGAAAAATATTACTTACAACGAGGAATTGTTACCCTGGTTGGGCGGGAGCGGCCGTGACAACTATGTGCGCTCCTTCCTGCTGATCATGGTTGTCCTCATCGGTCTGATCGTATGCGGCTCGGGATTGTTGATCTACAATGCGTTCGCCATCTCGATCGGCGAGCGCAAGAAGCAGTTCGGCATGTTTGCCAGCGTGGGCGCCACCTCGGCGCAGATCCGCCGCATCGTGCTGACCGAAGCCGGGGTCATCGCGGCGCTCGGCATCCCGCTGGGCATCCTGGGCGCCATCGCCGGGGTAGCGATCTTGGTGAAGCTCACCCAAGGGATCGTCTCTCAGTTGATCCTTGACGCGGAGCAGGGGCTGCCGCTGCTGGTCTCGCCGCCGGTCATCGGTTTGACCGTGCTGTTTTCCGCGGCGACCATCCTGCTCTCGGCTTGGGTCCCCGCCCGGCGCGCCTCCCAGGTTTCGCCCATCGATGCCATCCGCCAGAGTGGCGAGATCCAGGAGGGCAAGTTGCTCAACCTGCGCACCAGCCCGCTGATCCGGCGTGTGTTCGGGTTCGAAGGCGAGCTGGCGCTCAAATCCCTCCAGCGCGACCGCAAGAGATACCTCACCACGTTGCTCTCGCTCATGATGAGCATCATCCTGTTCGTGGCTTTCAACGCCCTGAGGCTGTATACCGACACCACCACCCGCCTGGCTGTCCAAGCGATGGACTATGATCTGCAGATCGACCTGGATTACCGCCAAAGCCACGCCAACCAGTTTGCCGACCTGGTGGGCCAACTGCCAGAAGTGCAACGGGTTTCCTACGATCGCTGCTCCCACGAGCAGTACATCCCCCCGCGCGCGACGATCACCGACCCGGCGTACCAGGCTCTGCAGGAGCTGACCAATCTTGAACTTGAAAATCTACCCAGCCATGTAGAAGGCGGTACATACCAGTTTGTGCTCAAGGTGTGCGCCGTGGGGTCGGCCGAGTTTGCCCACTACGCCGCGCAGCTCGGTCTGGATGTGCGGCAGTATTCCGATCCATCCGCGCCGATGGGGATCCTGCTCAACCACGTCACCCTGCGCCAGGGCGGCAAGCTGTACGATTTCGACCTGCTCAAGCTGAAGCCGGGCGATACGCTGACTGCCACCCAGATGTCTGGCTGGTCTGCCCCTCAACCCGGGGGCGAAGCAAACCCCAGCCTGACGTGGACGGTGGGCGCGGTCACCGGGGAGACACCCCTGGGTTTTATGGGGACGGGACTGGTTCCGGAATTGATCGTCTCGGATGCCGTCTTCGACGGTTTGAGCGACCGAATGGAGCAGTTGGGCCCGACCAATAACGGGCACATGACCGTCAAGAGCGATGACCCGGACGCGGCGGTGGAAGCCATCGAACGGCTCTACAAGTCTACAGTTGGGGGCAATTTCTCGTACTATTCGATGAAGGAGTTCAATAAGAGCCAAACCCTGCAGACGATAATGACCAACCTGTTCTTCTACGGGTTCCTGGCCCTGATCACGCTGATCGGGGTGACCAACATCGTCAACACCCTGGATACCAATATCAAGCTGCGCCGGCGCGAGATCGCCATGCTCAAGTCGGTCGGGCTGACGCCGGGTGGCTTCCTGCGCATGCTGCGCTATGAGAGCCTGTTCTACGGGCTGACTGCCCTGCTTTACGGGCTGCCGATCGGGATCGCGCTCTCCTTCTTGATCTATAAACAATTTGGCGGGGTCATTTATTTCGCCTTCAGCCTGCCCTGGTGGGCGATCGCAGCCACCGTGCTGGGCATCCTGGCGATCGTCTTCGCCACCATGATGGTCTCGGGTGCGATGATCCGCAACGACAACATCGTGGACACGCTCAAAGAGGAAAATTTGTAATTGCTCAGACATGTCATGTTGAGCGGAGCGTTCGTTGCGGAGCGAAGCATCTCGGCTCGTGTGAGGGAGATTCTTCGTCGTGGCGCTAGGCCGCCACTCCTCAGAATGACATAACGAAGGAAATCAAAATGTCAAATAAGCTTTGTCTTGTTCTGTCCATACTATTAACGACCACTGTACTTCTCGCCGCCTGTGCGCCTGCCTCTGCACCAACAGCAGCGCCTACAACAGCGCTTCAACCAACGAGCGCTCCGGCTGGGACCGCAGCACCCACCGCAGCGGCGGCGCAACCAACGACCGCTCCGGGTGAAATTCCTCAAAGCGAAGATCTCTGCGGCGGCACCGGTGGCAACGGGCAGATCGTCAGCGTGGGAGACAACGAATTTACTATCAAGCTAGATGCCGACGGCAGTGATATGGTGGTCCATCTTACGGGCCGGGCAACAATCAAAACTTCAGCAGGCTCCGCATCGCTATCCGATTTGAAAATAGGATACAGGGTAACGCTCGTCGGGGACCGAAATCCTGATGGCAACTTTACCGCAGATACTGTCGTGGTCTGCAATGGAGTAGTTCCATAAACTCAGTCAGGGGAGTAAAACCGTTCTCAGGAAATTGATCTACCTCAGTGAATGTATTGTGTACTGAAAACACGGTGCCGTGCTCAATAGGGTACAGTGCCTTGTTTTTAATAGAATTCAGCAACAAAGACATAACCCTTGGATCACAGGCCACAGTATTATCAAGCCCTTTCCAGAAATTATCCAATAAATAACAAGCTTACCTAAACGGTGATTTTCGAAAGTAAAGTAATCTGAAATAAAAAACCGCCGTATGGTGGGCCAGGATGTCCAGCACAAGATATGAAGAGCGACAAATGGCGTATGAGTCCGTCAATCAATGCCTTGATAACTGAGTAAAGCGGGTATGTATTAAGGAAAGCTCAAAAGGTATACTTAGGCAATGGATGTCCGATATACCGAAGCCTCCATCAAAACAGCCGATAACCTGAAGACTATCGCAGCGTCCCAACTCCTACGCGACCTTTCGCGATTATCACTGCCAGAAATCGAAGCTGCCACGAATCTGATCTCACAAGTCGTGCCGGCTGGTAACATACCAGGAGTCATCCTGAGTGGGTTGGCGCGCCTGGCTGGACATCAGCCTCCCCTCAAAACCGTCAAAAGGGATATTGATTTGCTGTTCCAAAGCGTGGAACAAGTCCTCGACGGAGCGGTGTATGCAGCTTTTTTTGCAGGTCCAGCTGCGGTGATCTGGGGTTATCAGAACCTGCTCAAGTTGGCGGGGAAAGACCCTGAGGCTTCGTTTCCCGAAGGCACCTGGCAATTCTATGTGAACTACGCTCTGCGCGAAGATACAGCCCGACACGCAAACGAGACTCACGGTTTCGATACGCTGCTTACACAGCATCATATTAATCTGGCTCCTGTTGACCGCGTCACGGCCTGGGTCATGGCGGCGATTCACTGCCTCCATCAATTCCATGATTTGCTTGCCGATGAGTGGCGTGAACGCGTTTATCTGGCTTTATTGCGCGAGGCCACAACCGGCTTGCCTGAAGCCTCCCGCTTTGCAAACCTCTATCGGGCCTGGGAGCTCCAACGTCCCTATGGGCGTGGTCAGGATGCCGGTCCGGAAGAGACCTATCCTGCCTATCGCCGTGCCAAATTCGATAAATTTCTTGCGGAGGCATTGCGTGATCTACCTGAAGAGGTGCGCCGCAGCTGGAAGTCAAAAGCCCGCCTGGCTGAGACAGAAGATCTGCCTGCCTATCAACGACAAATGTCCATCCTGGCCTATCTCGAACCCGGTGCCTATGGCGAGACGCGGGTTCCTATTCCTGTGCGACAGACTCACATTGGCGTTATTTATCAGGGGCATTATTATTTCATGCCGGTGTGTGCTTCAGCTACCGACCAGCCTGTGGATGTGACCGTCGTGCGCGCGCAAATTTCAAGTTTAATCACATCTTCTGCGGGAGCCAATCCAGCTCAACTTTCCCAACTTGCCCGCGTAAAACGTACAGCAATACCAACTTTACGCGGTAAGCTGACACCCGCGCTCAATGAGGAACTTAATCTATTGCGTTCTGCACCAATCCTGCTGAATTGCGATCCACGTTCGCGTGCTTTGCCCCTTTCTGAACTGCGGCAAACGGAACGCGGCATTGGCGACCACGCCTTGACCATCTTTGATACTGGGGAGACGTTCGTCTTTGATCAATCCCACATTTTTTTCGACGGTGCCTGGGGTGCGGCGTTGGCTGAAATCCTGACGAATGAAGCCCTTTCCTGGGCGGTCTATCTCCACTCATTGCCACCTGCTCAACCTGCGAAGCAAATACTGTATGGCGCACCAAGTTTTCATGTTCAACCGTCGGACTCTGACTTAATTTCGAAAGCCCCTCATATCACATTGGAAGCAGGAGCTGAATCGGATGAGGTGAATCTCAATGCCATCCTCAACCTGCGAAAGTTCTTCAAGCAGCGCAGTGACCTGCTGCAGTTGACCGTCAATGATCTATTAGTGCTGTATCGCGCCATTCACGCGGTGATCTATAAACCGGATGCGAAGCTTGTGGCTGAACTGAAAGCGCTGGTGGGTGACAACACAACCAGAGCGGCAGCCAAGGCTGCATTGGAGGAGATCGAAAGCGAGCGGCGCAGCAACCCGGCCATTCTCATTCCCATGGATGCCAGCCAACATTCACCACGCGAACGCCTCTACCCCATGAGCTTTGAGGTGCCGCTCAAGGATTTGGACTTCCTGCAACTGCATGCGCAAACACTTCACGCGCTCGCGGCTTACGAAACGGGGAGTGGAGACCGCGCTTCCTTGTATGAGGAGTTTGATCGGCTTCAACGGACGTACCTGGCAGCGTTGGCGGGTTTTGGCGCGGTCATGGCTAGAGCCAAAGAGATCGCCATCCTTGGCAAGAGCACCAGTGTGGGTAGCATCAAATTACTGGCCCACATGCCAACCCCCTTGCAGCGATTGCTCGATAATATTCCGGGACAGTTCGATGTTCTCAACGACATGATCAAGGGACGCGAAGTATTTTCCAATGTGGGTGCAGTGGCCAAGACGAGCACTCTTACGCGTTTTATCACCGCCAAGGATGACAACGACAAAAAAACCCTGGCCTGGGGTGTTATTACAGATGCGCGCGGAGTGATGCGCGTCACCTTACGTGACTTTCGGCGTCATGTCGGCATGTTGGAGGCAGTGGGTCAGAGAGACCTTGCCTGCCGTTTGACCCAGGACTATCTGGCAGCCTATGTGCGCGGTTTGAACCAATATGTTCTGGATCTGCGTCGCATGACGATTAGCCGGCGCGCGACCCGCTTCGACAAAAAAGAGAGTCATTCATGACCGATGATCCTTTGCTTGGCCATCAGCTAGGCAATTTCCGGCTCGAGCGCGTCCTCGGACGGGGTGGGATGGGACAGGTCTATTACGGTTGGGATATAAAACTCCAGCGGCCTGTAGCGGTCAAAGTGATCGATTTTCGATTCCGCAATAACCCGGCCTATGCCAAGCGATTTGTGCGCGAAGCGCAGGCGGTCGCTTCCTGGCGCCATGAAAACATTGCCCAGGTTCACCACGCGGATGAACAGGGGGACCTGTATTACTTCGCTATGGAATACATTGACGGGTTAGACTTAGGGGAGTTGTTGTCTCACTATACTGCCAGGGGCGAACTCATGCCCCAGGTAGATGTGTTACGCATTGGATGGGCGCTTGCCAGCGCTCTTGATTATGCTCATACAAAAGATGTGGTTCACCGCGATGTAAAACCCTCGAACGTGATTATCGCACGTGATGACCGTGTAGTGCTGACAGATTTCGGGCTGGCCATGGATTTGCAGCAGGGTTCGGTGGGCGAAGTTTTTGGTTCAGCCCACTATATTGCTCCTGAACAGGCTCGGCGGTCGTCAGACGCAATCGCTCAATCTGACCTGTACTCACTAGGCATCATGTTGTATGAAATGTTGACGGGGTTGGTGCCGTTCGATGATCCATCGCCCACCGCGGTTGCGCTGCAACATATCACCCAGCCGCCACCCGCACCCCGATCGATTAATCCCAATCTCAATGATGAGACAGAAAATATTTTACTGAAAGCATTAAGTAAGTCGCCTCAGGATCGCTATCAAACTGGCCATGAATTAATTACAGCTTTGGAAGATGCCATCCAGAACAGTTTCACTACAACAAACCCTGCGCCATTGCCTCCGCTGCCAGCAGGTGTACGGCCCCGGTCATCACAACCAGCTATTTCTCAAATGAAAGCCCACGAAGTGATCGCCTCTCAGATGTCAATTGCTCATCCCTCTCCTGTAAGACCACTTCAAACGAAACCGCCCTCGCGTGAAGCACCGCCTGCTCGACAACAGCCCAAACGACCACGACAAATTTCCTGGATGGCACTCGGAGGCTGTCTACTGATTCTTGTGGTTGTCGCCTTGACGAGTATTTGGTTTGCTGGGCCGTTGGGCAATCTCTTCCAGGCGAACGCGCCATTTGCAGATGGGACAATGGTATCTCCGTCCTCCTCGGCAGAGGATGCATTCGCCGAGTCGCCGAACGGTCTCACCTCCCCGATTCCAGCTACGCTCGCACTTGAACCGCAAATCACTGCAGGTCCGCCAACCGTAAAATATCCGGACGGCAAACGCTTTATGTTATTTTATGATGACCATAGTCTGTACTTTTTCAATCTCTCTGAGAGCAGTGTTCCCATCAATTGGGTTGCCTTCGAGCGCCTCAGCGACTCTGACCAACCGCTGAATCGCTTTAATGGTACACGTTGGGCTGAGTTTTATGCCACTAGCCTGCCTAACAGGTGTATGGCCCTCCGCATTTTAGGCAGCCCTTCCTATCTTGACCCACCCGAATGCGGCAATAATAATTTTCTCAGTCTGCGCACCCCTACACGCGATGATGCAACCGTTTTCTGGACAACGCAAGAGGGCAGCCACCAGTTTCGGGTGTTGTGGCGCGAAGGCGGGCAGGATGAAGAGGTGGCCCGCTGCGAAATCGGTGCAGGGGTATGCGAGGTATTTTTGCCATGAGCGAAGATAGTCTAGTTGGGAAACAATTGGGCGAATACCAGCTCGAAGACCTGCTTGCCCAGGGTGGCATGGCCCGCGTCTATCGCGCTGTGGATGTGCGGCTGCAGCGGCATGCGGTTGTCAAAGTGATTGATCCACCTTCGCGTAACGATCCTGGCTACGTGATGCGCTTTGAGCGTGAGGCTCAGATCATCAGCCGGCTTGACCACTCTAACATTGTCCGTCTGTATCGCTTCGATGAGGAGGATGGCTGGCTCTATATGGCAATGCAGCATATCGAAGGAGCAGACCTGGGAGTTGTATTGGCCAGTTATCGTGCAGACAAGGAATTCATGGATCCTGACGATGCCCGTCGGATTATCCGAGAAACCTGTTCAGCTTTGGATTACGCGCACGAAAATGGGGTCATTCATCGGGATGTCAAGCCTGCGAATATCCTGTTGGATCGTCATGGACGCGCCTTCCTCAGCGACTTTGGCCTGGCACTGATCACAGCAGTGGGGACGCGCGGCGAGATTTTTGGATCCGCCCATTACATTGCCCCTGAACAGGCAGTTTCCTCTGCAAAGGCAGTTCCGCAGAGCGATCTTTATGCCATAGGCATAATCCTTTATGAAATGTTTACGGGTGACGTTCCATTTAAAGCTGCCACGCCACTAGACATTGCACTTCTACACATCAGTGAGCCGCCCATACCGCCGCGTCAATTACGACCTGACATCAATCCCGAGTTGGAAGCAGTCATCCTGAAGGCGATGGCGAAAAAACCGGAGGAACGCTACCCAACCGGTGCCGCACTCTCCGATGCATTGGAACATGCACTGGATGCACGCTCTGCTGCCACATTGATCGCGCCACACTCCTCAGCGTCACACCATACGATCCCGGAACGCGTTGCGTTGGAGTTGGGCCAGCCACCCCTTCCACCCATCCCGGCGGCGGTGGCTGTCTCGGCACCTCCACCTGCCGAAGAATCTGCTCCTGTTGAGACAATTGCGTCTGTGGCAGACAGGCGACCAGCGACTTATACAGGTGCTCTGGTCGGTCTTGGGATAATGCTATTGCTCGCGCTCTTGTGTACGGTGTTGGCAATCTTACCATCTCTTACGAAGCGTTTGGGGCAGGGAGAGATCATGTCGACGGGTCGGACGCCAACAACGTTGGCTGCCTCTACGGAATCCTCGGAGATCGTCTCCGTCACTCAATCGGAAGCCACTTCCCCAGCGACTTCTGCACCGAACGGTTTCTCCGCTAATCCGCTGCCTACGGAAACACCGGTAAGGTACACATTGCTTATCGTTCGGGGCCAGGATGGCAACAGCCTGATTGTGGTCAATCTGAGCGCAGCACCGTTTCCGTTATCGCTCTTACAATTGGGGAACGGCAATGCTGCGCTCAGGGGAAGCGCCTGGGGCGTAGACAACCTGGAGAATAAGGCATGTGTGGGAGCCTGGAAGGCAGGCGAGAATCGCGAGCCGCCTGGAGGTATAGCTTGCGACATGGCGGGTGCGCTGGAACTTAAGAAGAAAGACCTCTTTGGCGGGGATACGTTTGTTGTCTTTTACGCGGGGAAGCAGGTTGGCACGTGTACTCAGAATCAGTTGCAATGCTCAATCAGCATCCTCCCATGATTGCCCTATTCTGGAAAAGAATTTCTTATATGAATAACAACCGGGATGAGGCAATCTCATCCCGGTTGTTATTCATTCGTAAAGTTCTACATCAAGGGCACGGCCCCAGCGTATCTCCGTGGCCGAGATGGGCCGGAACGGCAGAGGCTGAAATGCTTAACGTATGAGCATTTTTGCCCGGCTTGTGGCATACCAACACTTTTTCTCCCCCGCCCTCTCCAGGAGTTCCAATATCGTCTACATTCACGATGATGATCTGCACGATCACAATTTGACCACCTTCCGAGGTGCAGACCACCACGAGCACGACCTGGTTTGCGCTCAATGTTCCAGCACTTTCACTTTCAATCGTTACATCCTCACCGAGCGTCACGGAAGGCCAGCCCAGAAACTGGACTTCGTTCCCATTTACTGTCACAACGGTCGCGACAACGGTCGTGCATCCGGGAATTTCTGCGAAATCATCGAGCGGAGCAATGCTGAGTACCTGCCATGTGCCGTCAGGCAAGAGCAGGATTTCCACGCGGACGATCATGCCGGGCGTAATAGTGCCCTGAATGTCAGTGTCGTCTGTAACGTTGAGAGGAAATCCATTTACGACCCAGGGATCAATGGAGATCACCCTACCGATCAGGATGATGATGGGATTGGTTCCTTCGTCTTCTTCGATAAGCTCAATGGAGTACGCTAGCCAGGTTCCATCCTCGAGGATGCGACCCTGCACACGTACCAGATCACCCGTCCCGATACCATCTTCAATCTGCGTCCATTCACGCGTCTCAAATGTGATGCCAGCGACTGTCCACGGGTCCTTATCTTCGAGTTCGCCGGTTAGCTCGAAGGCCGAGTCCCCTTGAAGTGCGCGCACGATGCGTGAGGCCTCCCACGTGCTGTCTTCCAGAATTTTCCCACTTACTCGCACCGTATCGCCAACAACAAGACCTTCCTCTAACAATGTATTTTCAGTGATCTTGACCGTCAAGCCTGAAACCGTCCAACTTTCAGGAGCAATGCTCTCCACAACGCCGGTGAAATCGAAGGGCAGCGTGCCTTCCTCAGGCACGGCGGTGATTCGTACAGCTTGAAGATCCCCATTTTCGAGAATCAGTCCTTCCACTCGTGCAATATCACCGATAACGAGCGTGTTATCTACGAAGGTGGAATCGCTTAATTGAACGGTCTGGCCTGCAATGATCCAGGCATTTTCGCTGATTTCCTGCACTGCCGCGGTCAACGTGAATTGGCTCGACGGGAAGTCCTGCAACAGAATGATGATATCGGCGATGATATGATCATCATCGTCGCGATGCCCTTGGACTAGGACTACATCACCGACTTCTAGGTCGCCGTCGAATAAAGTTGCGCTAATCAACTGAATAGATTGGCCGCCAATGATCCAGGTATTTCCCATTTGCGTGATGATGCCTTCGACTTCGACAAAATCAGCCGGTTGAGAAGGCGGCTGGGTGGTGGTGATGACGGTGACTTGTCCTGCTCCGACAATGACCGTTTGTTGGAATCCAGTCACCGCCACTTCTCCCTCTTCCACCTGGAAGGAGACAGTCTGGAGCGAAGTGACGCTGACAACGAATTGTGTGCCTCGGGCTTCGCCGGATCCATTGGGCGTAAGCACCTGATAGGTTGAGCCTTCTGTGTTCCACTTCGCCACGTCATGGGTGGCTTCACCCCCTGATTGGGATAGCACAATTGTGCGGATCTTCTCTTCTCTCTGAACATTCAGTTGGTCGACGGAAATGTCAGTGTTTGCCCCTAGTGTGACCGAACTCCCATCAGGAAAGAGGAGTTTGGCTTCAGAAAGGTTTGCCGTTCGGAGATGCCCGCCCTGTTTGAGAATGGTTTCCTGTCCTGCGGGAATCCATGCGCCGCCGGCATCCTGCACTTCCACGACGCCCTGGACCAATCGTAATAAAGCTTCATCCGAGTTGAGTTTGGCAAGCGCGGCGTCTGATTCTGATCCCAAGCCGATGCTCGCACAGGCCAAGATAAATGCCAAAATCCCTATGTAGCCCCAAACCAGCGGCCAGCGCAGGGTGGATGTAATGTTTGTATTCATAGCGGCCTCCGACAGGGATGGTGACTGAAAAAGTATCCTGTATTTTCATCATAATAGCACCAAGGATGGACCCTTCGACTTTTCAATATTGGTATGGGTACTTTTGTGCTGTTTGACCTCTAAACCTTCGCACTAGTTTGTGCGATTCCTAAATGACCGTTGGTCGTACTAGTAAGGAACAACAACCCGTTTATGATATATATGCTCGTCGTCAGGGTGTTATTTACACCCCAGCGACGAGCACTTTGTCTTACAAAACAGATTGATCTATTACTATTTTTTGAAGTACGTCTGAGTCATGTAGCAGTCATCCGTCACATCAATAGTATAGGGCAGATTTGGAAGAACAAGGATCCTTTGTGAGCAATAGAAGCAATCTTGCTAAGGATCACCGATGATATAGATTCGTCCGCCCGAACCATTTAGAATCGCCTTCTGCAGAAGGAGTACAGCTAGGATCAGATCATGAAGGAATATCAGGGTCTATTCAGTGACATCATCATTTAAGCACGATCTATGATCTCCATCGGTTATGTAAATGCTCATTTTCAGCAACAAATAGTTAGTTGAAAACTGTATCCGTTCTACACAGGCGTCAAAACAGAATAACAGAGTGGACATAGAGAGGTCACAAGCATGCAAAATCCCTTCACAACCAGAACGTAAATCCGATTGAATTTGTCGCAAATTTGTTGTAAACTTCTCTACATCAAATAACACAGCAAGGAATGGAACCAGACATCTAGGGTAGTCAGGAGGTCATCATGAGCTGCAAACCACTGGTGCGGATTAACGATGTGAGCGCTGGAAACACCGCCAAAAGGCTGGTTGTTCTCATTCCCGGTATGGGTTCAACTTATAGGGACTGGAAGACACTCATAACCAGAATCCAACAAGACCTTGGCAATCCGGTCGAGCAGGACGATGCCCCTAAACTGAGCTACGGATCTGGTGAAGCCCACTGGATGTCCTTTGAGCATGGCATCAAAGTTACGACATTGGGTCAACGCGATCTGGCGCAACCAGGCAACCTGGAAACTCTTTCTCGCCAGTTGCGGAATCTGATCCATGAACAGTGGGTAAAGTATGGAAAATATGAAGATGTAGTTCTCATCGGTCACAGTATGGGTGGGCTGCTGGCACGCAGGGTCTACCTGCTGGCAGCTGGTGCCGTTCCAGGACAGGAGAGCTCGCCGTGGGGAAAGCAGGTAAGTCGAATCATACTATTTGCAGCGGTGAACCGGGGTTTTCGATTGGATAGTCTGCCCCCTTTTCAGAGGCTCATTGCACAGATAGGCATGATGTTTTCCAGGCGAATCTTTTACTCTGAGGATGTACTTTGCGGCTCTGACTTCATTACCAACTTACGCATCGACTGGATACGCCATTTCCGCGCCATCGAGAAGAGGCAGCCGGAGCGTTTGAAAGGTACGACTGGGCCGCAAACGCGAGTTCCCCTTGTAGTTCAGTTTCTTGGCGATCAGGAAGAACTGATCACTTCTGAGGACAATAAAGACATCCTGGCGTTTCCAAATGGACACTATCGGTCGGTGGCATGTGGTAACCATGGAAACCTCTTTCGCCTCGAGCCTGAAATCGCGCCCGATCCTGATGCTCGTTACCTGATCTTGCGCGAGTCATTCTTTTCTGAGTTATCCGCCATGGACACTGACGATAACCGCCGCCCAAAAGAATCGCCCATCAAACAAATTGTGATGATCCTGCACGGCATCCGCGCGGATCGGGTGGATGACTGGGTAGGACAGATCGGGAAAGCAATCGCCAAACGCGACTCGTCCACTACACTGGTATCTGCGCCCGGTTACGGCTACTTTACTGCTCTTCGTTTCGCACTGCCGGCAGAACGCAGGAGGAATATCCCTACCTTCCGTGATGAATACACAGAACTGCTTGCTGAACATCCTGAAGCAAAATTCAGCATTATCGCGCACAGCAATGGGACGTATATGCTGGGACGTAGTCTGCGAAAGACGCCGGGCATGCGCTTTGAGAATATTGTGCTCGCTGGCAGTGCATTGCCAGAGGACTATGATTGGGAAGAGTTGATGGACCTCGATGCGAGTCATCTGCGGCAAGTGGGACGCGTGATGAATGAAAGATCAAGCCGCGATTGGCCAATCGCGCTCCTATGCAATATGCTAAATGGGCTGCCGTGGAAGTCGATGAAAGATATAGGCAGAGGTGGCTATGCTGGTTTTCGAGGAGACAAAGTCATAGAGGTTGCCTACCATCAGGGCGATCACGGGAGGGCTCTGAAGGAGGATAATCAGGATCGCCTGGTGGCGTTTGCTTTTGGCGAAGATCCTCGGACAATTACACTGCCCACAGATCCCGGCTTGTTTTTCCGTCTATCGAATTTTTTTCATGACATTGGACTGACACTCATTCTAGGGATCCTAGCAGTGATTCTTTTGATCTCATTCTGGGGATGGGTTTTCCATCCCGTGAACGCAATTGTGACTGTGGTGGTTTTGATCGTGCTATTGCTGATCGTCAATTCAGCATAGTGCCATGTTGGCCAGACTCGTACGCCTCGCTGTGTCTGCAATAATTTGAGGATAAAGCGAGTTATTGTAGTAAAAACAATCCTTGCAAGCGCAGATGCAGGGAATAATCATAACGAGATGTGTGTACTTGGCACAAGGTAAACGTTCGCCCTGTGGTTAATTTCTGCTGCAAATGTGAATTTTCGTAAGCAATCCGTTTTTAGCTTGGTGCCTCTTTTGAAAAGGTCTGTTGGCATCTCTTCACTCAGGCCATAAGGGCTTGCAGTGCCTTCCTCTACAGGGGAGAGTGTTCTTCAGGAAACAGGTCAGGAGGCCTCCAAACAAGTCAAATTGATTGGCAAAAATCTGTGCCTTAGGAACGCATCCCTCAAATATCCAATGTTCCATTCCAGGTTTCGTACGCCTTAGACCTGCGCTCATCCTCCTTGAAAATGCCAAGGTAGCCCATAGTTTTGTGGTGAATAAACCCTTTCTTGTTCGAGTCTGCATCGCAGATCTTGTGCACCGGAAGCCAGGTGCCGGCATTGAGATATATCTGATCGAAAGGGGCGCCGTTTTTGATCGTCGAACGGAGCGGGGTTACGGCAGACTTGTGGGTGTGACCATAAACGATGAAGCGCGCCTCCCGTGCTAAATATTCATCTTCCTGGACTGCATATTTCTCGTAGGAACCTTTGGATGTTCCGCTCAAGCCAAGAAGTCCCATCAGCTTTTCAATGGCTAATGCCCAGTCGTCCAGATGGTCGATGGAAGTGAGGCGAGCAAATCTCAGGGCAACTTTGACTGTATCGGCCAGGTCGATGGCAAAGGGTCGGTTAAGCTCATTCAGGAAGTCGAGTTTGCTGAATTGTTCCACCAGGTCATGCCAAATATCATCGATCTTTTCCCGCTGGGCAGTCGAAACCTTGTAGCGATCCAGAAGATTGGCGATCCATACTGGTGTCATCAGTGCCGGCCGTACGCTGCCCATCTCGTCCAGGTCTCGATAGAATCCGTCTGGCAGCTTTCCTTGAAGTTCTGATCTGATCTGTACACCAATCCGGGTAAACAGCTCGATACATACTGCATCTGATAGGGATGCGTGGTTGCGGTCCTTTTTGTACAGGTTGTAGGAATCATAATAGTCGCCGTGCCGGGCAAAAACGCTATGCTGCCTGAGTAGATCATTTAATAGATCCGTCTCATTTAGCACATAAGGAAAAGGGGAAGAATTGCTTGCCAGCCCCATGGCATTCACGATCTTGCTGCGGACCCGGTCCATGCCCGAACCGGTCAGGTGGTAATACCAGTCATGGTTGCCGATCATGTAATGGATCCGGACCTGAACTGGAATCTGCTGATGGGAACTGGGGCCACGAGAAACCCGCAGGTCCGCTTGATGGTTTTTTGTGGCGGGCGGCAGGGAAATCCCCTCTCCTCTTGCGATCCTGCATAAGATCTCGAGTGATTCGGCGTTTTCACTGATGATCTTTTCTGTGATCTGGCTTACTTTATTCACAAAGGCAGGGTCATCCGGCTTAGACCAGGGGCGCGCATAACCTGGCTCGCCCTTCTCCTCCGCGATCCATTGTGTGCTTGGAAGCGGGTCAAGAATATCCCCAAGCAGCAACAGGTCAAAGGATTCGATCGGTCGGTACGTTCCGTCTCCACGCTGAGATGCGTCGTAAACCATGTCTTCCAGCCTTTCTCGGAAGAGCTCAAAGGCGCCTGCTGGTATACACATTCCAGTTGTGCCGTCCGTCAGGTGAAGATCACTTACGATGACTAACATGGCAACCTCCTTTTGTCTTGATGTCCATGCCTTGCTCGAGCAGATGATGCGCCCCTTTGTTCTATCTTTTCTAGTCATCCATCAACGCATGCCGTGCGTTGCCACCCGAAATCTTTTGGATGTCAACAGGCGAATAGCCTTCGGCCAGCAATCGCTGTGTCAGGTGAGGTAGCTGTGAGGCGCCTTTGAGATCGTCCAAAGGGTCGGTAAAGCCATCAGAGTCCGAGCCGATACCCACATAGTCGAGTCCCACCACGTTTACGATGTGGTCTATCATATGGATGATGAAGTTGAGACCGCGATGGCTCTCGCGCGGCATTAACCAGCAATTCATAAAGATTACGCCGATCAGCCCCCCGCTGTCCGCGATCTGTATCATTTCCCAATCCTTGCTGTTGTATGGGTATGGGTTGATCTCATGCGCGCCAACGTGAAAGGCCAGGATCGCAGCCCTCTTCCCGACGATGTCATAGACGCGAGCGCGGGCAGACGGTATCCTGTGGCTCGCATCGACCATCATGCCAAGCTCCACCATTCTTTTCACCACCTGTTCTCCAAATGGCTTCGGACTCAGCCAGATGTTGCGCTCCCCCTGGAACTAATTGAACCTCTGGATGGATTCAAGCCGTTTTCATGGATACATTATGTATCCATTTGCACGAAAATACAATAGGTTTTCTTGAACGATCAGTCCATTTCATGGTGGGTCATACGGCCAGCTGCTCAATAGCCAGATAATTCCCCAATCTCTCTTACCTATGCTCACCGTCTCATGCACTAGGTTCAACGCCAGGCACACTCCGTCGAGGATTAGGGCTAGTCTGCGTGTTGCATATAGGTTTTTGAAATGCTCATTTACGACTCAAATTCTGATCAGCTTTTCCAACCAGGGCGTTTGGCCATTCTTTCTCTGCCACCATAGGTCTTCCCAAACATAATGAACAGCCAGCTGTTTGTAGCGACCAAACCTTTCAAAATGCTCCAGGATCTTTCTAATTTCGACGGGATGTTCCGGATCCTGATCGAAAAAAAGCTTCGAATAGATCTTTTGCTCCCAGGGAGAGATGTGATTGAAAAAGTCCCAATGATGGAAAACATCAAACAATAGATACCAGAC
>DASTOH010000166.1:0-9246 GCA_035720235.1 Anaerolineales bacterium
GGCACCATAGCAGATGTGCGCCAGGAGGTGATGGATAATATCGAGATCCTGGGGAAAGGCGGCGGGTATATCCTGGCGCCCTGCCACAATATCCAATCCGTCAGCCCGGCGGAAAACATCGCGGCCATGTATGAGATGGGCTACGAGTATGGAACGCTATGAGCCGGATAAACTTTAACGAATAGCCAAATTTCTCGCGCCCAGAGTTTGCTCAAGCCGCCGTCCTTCGCGCACGCCGCACAGCGGCAGTCCCCGTGGGACGGCGGCGCCAAGAGCAGTTGTGTCCAAGAGTTGGAACATGTGATATGAGTGAATTGAAAATCAAAACCTGGTCGATGCCATCCGCGGACCTTGGTGCAGAAAATCCTTTTCCGCCTCTTTTGCCGAAGGATCAGGAATTGCATATTGCCCAAAGCGTGAATCCGGCGGTACCCGGCGAGATTCGCCAGAACATGACATACGGTCACCTGCCAAACATCCTACCCTATCCCATGCAGGATGGTTATAACCGTGAACGCAAGCCGCGTGATTTCTGCGTGGCAGTTTTGGAAAATGATATCCTACGCGCAACCTTTTTGCTGGAGCTGGGCGGACGACTATGGTCGCTTTACCACAAACCTTCCCAACGCGAATTGCTCTCTGTCAACCCGGTTTTTCAACCTGCCAATCTGGGGTTGAGAAATGCCTGGTTCAGCGGCGGGGTCGAATGGAACATTGGCACCATTGGGCATAGCCCCTTTACCTGCGCACCATTATTTGCCGCCCGCCTGGATGGACCGGATGGAACACAGGTTCTGCGCATGTATGAGTGGGAACGCATTCGGCAGGTCACCTACCAGATCGATGCCTGGCTGCCCGACGATTCCCCCGTTTTGTTCGTGCGGGTCTGTGTTCGGAATCCACATGCGCGTGAAGTTCCGATGTACTGGTGGTCGAATATGGCTGTGCCAGAGACGCCCGATACGCGTGTTATTGTCCCGGCCGAATCAGCGTATCGTTATACATACGATCATCTGGACGTGATTCCGGTTCCGGAACAGGCCGGGCTGGATTACACCTACGCCACCCGGAACGCGCGCGCCGCTGATTTCTTTTTTCATATTCCCGATGAGGGTCGTAGACCCTGGATCGCCGCGCTGGATGGCAATGGTACCGGATTGGTGCAGCTTTCCACCCAGCGTTTGAAGGGACGGAAATTATTTGTCTGGGGAATGGGACGCGGTGGGCGAAAATGGCAGGAGTTTCTTTCGGTACCCGGGCAGTCCTATCTTGAGATTCAGGCTGGGTTGGCGCGCACACAATTGGAGCACCTTCCCATGCCTGGGGACACGGAATGGGAATGGCTCGAAGCGTATGGCCTGCTCGAGGCAAAGGCAGACCAGGTTCACGGCCCGGATTGGAAACGAGCCATCGGCGCGGTGGAGGTCTCCCTCGAGCAATTAATCCCCAGGTCAAAACTGGAGGCGGAATTCCTTCAAAGTAAAGCGTTTGCGAAGGAGCCACCGGTTGAATTGATCCAACACGGCTCTGGCTGGGGCGCTTTGGAACGCCTCCGAAGGGAGGTAATGGGTGAACCGCCCTTTTCCGGCGCGGGTATGCAGTTTGGCGAAGGATCGTTGGGCAATGCGCAATCTGCCTGGCTGGAATTGCTGCAAACAGGAAAGTTTCCCGAGAACGCCTCCCCTCAAGCAGGCAGCTTCATGGTGCAATCCGAATGGAAAACGTTGCTTGAAAAAGCCGTTGAAACCAGCCCCAATTGGCTGGCCTGCCTGCACCTGGGATTGATGAGGCATTACGCAGGCGATACCGTTGGCGCGCAACAGGCATGGTTGCAATCTCTGGCGCTCAAACGCAATCCCTGGGTTTTGAGAAACCTGGGCATGCTGGCGTTAGCGGCTGGTCAAATGGATATAGCCGTCGAGCATTATCTCGAGGCAGTTCACCTTGCGCCTGACCTGCCCGCGCTCGCGGTGGAATGCGGCCAGGCACTCATCGCAGCCAATCGTCCTCAAAAATGGATCGAACTATTGCCAACCTTTTCTAATTCGATTCGCGCGCAGGGACGGATGCGCCTGCTCGAAGCCAGGGCCAGGCTCGCGCTGGGGCAAATTGACCAGGCCGGAGAAATCATCGAAACCCTGCCGGTCATCGAAGATATTCGTGAGGGCGAGCTGTCCCTTTCTCAATTGTGGCTGGAATACAATGTACAGCGCCTGAGCAGACTGAAAAACCGCCCTATCACACCTGAGTTGATTTCACAGGCCCGCCGTCAATTTCCGTTGCCGGCCAGCCTGGATTTTCGCATGACGGATGATTCACCGTAGAAGGAAAATATCATGAAAAAACAAAATCTCTCCCGCAACTGGCATTTTCATCTGAACGAGCCGGAAGGTCGGCGACGGGCGAAGCCCGATTATTCCGCCTGGAGGCTGGTAGATCTGCCCCACGATTGGAGCATCGAACTGCCGCGCGATGCGAAGAACGTCAGCAGCGATGCGGGCGGCTGGTTCCCGATGGGTGTGGGCTGGTACCAGAAATATCTCACGCTCGACCCCGAATGGCGCGGCAAAAAGATATTCATCGAGTTCGAAGGCGTTTACATGAATGCCAGGGTCTGGCTCAATCAGCATTACCTTGGACGCCACCCCTACGGCTACACCAGTTTCCAACTGGACCTGACTCCTTATCTCGATTGGGAAGGCGAGAACTCGCTCCGGGTCTTTGTGGATAACAGCCACCAGCTCAACAGCCGCTGGTATTCTGGCTCGGGCATCTATCGTCCCGTCTGGTTGATCGTTGCGGACTCGGTACATGTCGCGCACTGGGGCGTGAGCGTGACCGCGCCGCAGGTATCAGCCGAGTCTGCCACCGTGCGAATCGAGACTCTGGTGGATAACGAATCGGATGCAGAAAGACCCCTCAGCCTGCGATCCCGCATCGTCGCACCAGATGGTTCCACAGTGACAACGCTGGATGGAGAATCTAGCATCGGAAGCGGGAGCAGTCACCGGTTCCAGCAGGAAGCGGTGCTCTCCCATCCCAAATTATGGTCGCCCGATTCACCGCATCTCTATCACGTCGAAACCGAAATCCTGGTCGATGGAAAAATTGCCGACACCGAGAGCACCACCTTTGGAATCCGCAGCCTGGAATTCAGCGCGGAGAAAGGGTTCCTGCTCAACGGCGTTTCGACTCTGTTGAAGGGTGGCTGTGTGCATCACGATAACGGCATTCTGGGCGCGGCTTCTTACGCGCGTTCGGAGGCGCGCAAGGTTGAGCTACTCAAGGCCAGCGGGTTCAATGCCATCCGTTGTGCGCACAACCCACCCGCGCCCGCTTTCCTGGAGGCTTGCGACCAACTGGGAATGCTGGTGATCGACGAGGCCTTCGACTGCTGGCGAGATGGGAAAAATATTGGCGATTATCATGTCGCGTTCGACGACTGGTGGCAGCGCGATCTGGACGCGATGGTGCACCGTGACCGCAATCATCCCAGCATCATCCTGTGGAGCATCGGCAACGAGGTGATGGAGCGCGACGGTCAAGGAGGCGGCTATGACATCTCGCGCAGGCTGGCGGAACACGTGCGCTCCGTCGATCCCACCCGCCCGGTGACGGCGGCCATTTGCGGAAGCTGGCGCGGCGACGCGTGGGAGATCATGGACCCGTCGTTCGCTACGCTGGATGTGGGCGGCTATAACTACCAGTGGAAGCAGCACCGCCCTGACCATGAGCGGCTACCGGAGCGCATCATGATGGGCACCGAATCGTTTCCGTTGGAGGCTTTTGAGAACTGGCAGGTGGTGGAGGAAATGCCCGCCGTGATCGGCGATTTTGTGTGGACTTCGCAGGATTATTTGGGCGAGTCGGGCATTGGGCGCGTGCATTTCGATGGCGAGAAATTCCCGTTCCTGGGCGGGTATCCATGGCATCATGCCAACTGCGGGGATCTTGACCTGTGCGGGTTCAAACGCCCGCAATCGCACTACCGCGACATGGTCTGGCATACCGATCCACGCCTGTACATCGCCGTCCATCCCAATTATCCCGCTGATAAAACACCATCGGTCACGTTATGGGGCTGGCACGATGTTCGTCACAGTTGGAACTGGCAGGGGCAGGAAGGCCAGGTTTTCAAAGTGGAGGTGTACTCCAACTGTGAGGAGGTCGAATTGTTTTTGGATGACCGCTCCCTGGGGTGCAGACCCTGCTCCCGAACAGAACGCTTCAGAACTACCTTTGAGCTGCCCTACCAGCCCGGAACCTTGCGCGCCGCTGGATACGTCTCCGGGAAACCCATTGCCGAGCAGATCCTTGCGACAACTGGTCAACCTGCCCAGATACGCCTGACCGCTGACCGCGCGACCATTAAGGCGGATGGATTCGACCTGTGCTATATTACCGTCGAGGTCCTGGATGAAGCGGGGCGACTGCACCCCACCGCTGAGGAGGACATTTACTTCACCGTGAAGGGTGCCGGGAAAATTCTCGCAGTGGGCAACGGCAACCCTATTAGCGAGGAGTTGTATGTTGGCCACCAGCGCAAAGTCTATCGTGGGCGCGCGCTGGTGGTGGTCAAGTCCACGGATGAAGCGGGCCAAATCCGGCTCACCGCCCAGGCAGATGGGTTGGATGGAGCTGAGATCGTTATCAAAACGGTTCTCCCGTAATTCACGGGAAAGAGCCTAACCACGAAGGGCACAAAGTACACAAAGGGGAAAAGAGCCTTGATCCCATGGGTTTTTCCTTCGTGACCGTCGTGTCCTTTGTGTTTGAAAAGAGTTATCACGTTAAAAACGGTAGAGCCTCAAAACGGAGAAGTGACTATGAACAAACGACCTCTGCGCGTG
Organism: Anaerolineales bacterium; assembly: GCA_035720235.1. Lineage (GTDB taxonomy): Bacteria > Chloroflexota > Anaerolineae > Anaerolineales > Villigracilaceae > Defluviilinea. The sequence goes on from DASTOH010000166.1 coordinate 4,851, forward strand.
GCGATCATTGGCACCGCCAAACGTTCCGATTATTTGTATGGTCCGATCATCAAAGCCCTGCCAGACGAAGTTGAACTGGTCTCGGTATGGGGTCGCCATGCGGATTCAGTCGAACCCTTAGGCAAGAGTCTCGGTGCGCCAGCCTACACCGACATGGATAAACTGGTGCGTGAAACCGCGCCTGAAATCGGCGTGGTGAGCGTCAGCTACCACGCCAATGGTGAAGTCGGGTTGATGGCCGTGCAGGCGGGGCTGCATGTGCTGCTGGAGACTCCCATCGCGCACAAACTCCGCGAGGCAGATGCCATCATCGCGGCGGCGCAGGAACGTGGCCTGAAAATCGAAATCGCCGAGCAGTTCCATCGCCGCCCACTCGAACAGATCAAACTAAAACTCATCGCATCCGGTCTGTTTGGCCGCGTCCATACGGCTTTCAATGACTTCGCCGGGCATGGCTATCACGGTGTCAGCGTGCTGCGTTCCTATCTAGGATTCGATGCTAAACCTCTTCAGGTGACCGGCACGGTGCGGAAATATGATTTAGCACCTCACTGGTCGCGGCTGGCCAATACACGCGGGGCGCGCACGGAAACCCAGGAACATGGCATTATCGAGTTTGAGGGCGGTCAGGTTGGCATCTTCCACTGGACGGATGTGGGCTATGACTCAGCCGTGCGCTGGTGGCGCAGCAGCCGCTTCCTGGCAGAGAAAGGCATGGGCATTACCGTCGGCGTAGGACTGGATGTCGATGAGCGCCTCTCGCTCATCAGCCCCGGCGGAGAGACTCCGCACTTTATCACGCTCGAGCGTCGCTGGGAACGCGTAGATGGCGGGGCCTTGGTCTCGCTGGCGGCTCATACCGGTGACCCCGACCTCCCGATTGTGCAATGGGATAACCCCTTCCGCCCCACCGTGCAGGGACATGGCGCCCAATGGCATGATGACGAGATCGGTGTGGCAGGCTGCCTGCTCTCGCTGGTGGAGGCCGTCCGCAATGGGACCGAATCAACGTATGGTCCATATCAAGGACGGCTGGATCAGGAACTAATCCTGGCTTTGCGGATGTCAGCGCAGGCCCAGGGGCAGCCCATCAAATTGCCACTCGACCCGAATGAGCAGACGATCTAAATGTCATTGTGAGGGTGGTTCCGCGCTGAGCGGAGGGTCGAGGCGTTCCGCTGATACCCGCAGTCGAAGCGTCATTCGCCGTATCGAGACCTGAGTACAGCAACACCTGCACTCCCGATTTTTGAAATGCTTTAGCATTTCATGGCAAATCGCACCTGCGTCCGGTGTCAGGGAGGTGCAAGTGTCTCAACGAGCTTCTAAATATGAGATTGCTTCATTGCCTGGTTTGACGGACCACATTAGCTTTCCGAAATTTTTTAAGGGAGTCGTAGGTTGATTCCTGATTTGACCTGCCTATAATGGGAGTCAGAAAACCAGCTGATGTGCGGCATAGAATCTGGAAAGACCAACGTCAAAAACGGTCTTCGTCTGATCTCACAAAAGGATCAGTGCAGGTCTCAAAGCCGATGACAAGCTGGTCGGGATACATGCCAATATATTTGGGTTTGCCCCGTGGCCGACAGGTCACGGGGCTTGGTTTCCTGGCAGACTTCTCTTAAGGAGTGCCGCATAACTAGGTAAAGTTTAGATTTGGATTCTGGCTTACCAGCGAAGCACTTTAGTCCCGCATGTTTTTGCGGGGTTCCTGTGGACAAAGCATTACAAAAGTTTACTTACGCATGTAAAACATGCGTGAGACAAGCGGTAGAAGGGCGGCCCATTAAGTTGCCGCTTGATCCAGATGCGCAGACGATCTAGATGTCGTTGCGAGGAGCGCTCTCCAGCGACGAAGCCGCGAAGCGTCCTCATAAGTTGGAGATTGCTTCGGGTCATGACCCTCGCAATGGCACTGTTTACCAGGGATATTCCTTCCCCTCCCACGTATAAAACTTGCCATTATCGTCAGGTGTTAAATTGGCGATCACTTTCAAAATTCCCTCCGCCGATTCGGTCACGGACAAGTGAGCATTCAAACCGCCCATATCCGTGCGCACCCAGCCGGGGTGCAGCGCGATGGTCATGATGCCGGCTGTATCCGGATCCCAGGCCATGGAGCGGCTGAACATATTCATGGCAGCCTTGCTGCCAAAATAATAGTAGCCGCGGAAACGATTCATCGTCGAGATCGAACCAGCTTCAGAGGTAATGTTGATAATCTTCGGATCAGTCCCGGCCTTCAACAGGTCAAGGAATTTTTGTGCCACCAAAACCTGCCCGACGGCATTCACCATCCATTGTTGAGCAGCTTTCTGGGCATCGAAGGTTCGGAGCGTTTCGCCTTCGGCATTGATGGCGGCATTGTTGATCAGCATATCCAAAGCATCCACTTCGCTCCGGACTTGTCGAAGACACCGATCGAGACTTGCTGCCTCCGTGATCTCCAACGGCAGGACGTCGATCTGTGCGGGATAGCGGGCGGATAAATCTTTCAGCTCAACGTCCTGCTCTGGTGTACGGCAGCCCGCAAAGACGCGGTCGCCGCGCGCTGCGTACAGTCGAACAAGTTCGAGGCCAAGGCCTCGATTCGCACCCGTGATAAGGATTCTGTTCATGGTTATGGCTCCGTTGCGACCGTGATCACCATCAGGCGCACGCGTCCGCTCCAAAGATTTTCCTGGCTGCCAAAGTGCGCCAGATAGATGTTCTTTTCATCGCGCAGGTCAGCGCTGGTATAGATGCCGATCGGCAACTGCTGGATGTATGTTATTTTGCCAGTGGCAATGTCATACTCATAGAGCTCACCGGTGCCCTGGGGATTTTCAAGTGTGGAGGGGACAAAAAGGATTTTGGTTTCATCCGGCGATAAAGTTGGTCCATATTGGAACTGGATCAACCGTCCGGCGGCAATGTCCTCGCTGGGGAGCATGTAACCGAGATCCTTGAAGGCTTCTGTAGCAGTGTCAAATTCATAGAGTTGACCATTGACGGTGGTGACATAAATCTTGCTGCCGTCGCGGGTTTCGGTCTGCCCGATCCAAAAGCCGTTGGTCATGTTGTAATCCGTCTGCTTCATCTCGCCGGTGTGGATGTTGTAGACCCAGACCGGGTGAGACTCCCTGCGCTGGAAGGGTTCTTCAGTGCCGCGATACGAATAGATGTTGCCACTCGGCGCGACAACCACTTCGCGGCTGAGAGGATTGCCCAACTCCCACGGGATACCGGGAACCACATTGACCAACTCTCGATTTTTGTAATCGTACAGTGCCAGGTCACTGTGCGGATGGACCAACCCCACCAGCAATCCCTCGTTCCGCAGGATATTCAGGCCCACAATCCCTTGATGTTCTGTCACCACGCCGCCGGGCAGGCTCGCTGACAGATCCAGCCAGGATTCGGTCCGGGTGTCGTAGGCAAAGATATGGCTGCCGCGATACTTGGGCAGGTCGTCGATCTCCTGTTTGAAATCATGGAATCCCTGAGAGCCCATATACATCACACCGTCCGCAAACACCATGCGGGTGTGGCCTTTGGGAATGCTTTCCTCTTCCTGCAGGTTGTCGTTCGCCGCGGCCACATCCTGGAACGTGCCCAGGAATTCACGCTGCTCTGTTGCCGGGTCATAGCGGAAGACGACAAAGTCTTCGCTTTTGCCGCCATCACGGGTACTGGTGAAGCCGATATAAATGCGCCCTTGATCGTCCATGCCCATGCCGTTCCAGCACTGCGCCAGTTCCACATCCAGATCATCCGGAATCAGATCGTCGAATGAAACTTCATGCCACGCGTATTCAAACTCATCTGCAAGTTCTTCCGGACTGAGGGGAATGGGTGTCGGGGTCGGGATAGGTGCCTGACCCAGACCTGCACAGCCAGCGAGCAACATGCCAATCAACAACAGCAGGAGGAGCTTATAGGATTTCAACTGACTCTTCATATTTCTGTCCTTTTCAAATAGAGCGGGGCTGAAGCCACCTGCTCAGTACTTGGAAGCCCATCGGGCTGGCGGACAGAGTCGGCTTTCAGCCGACTTCCACGAACTGAGGCAGGACTTTAGTCCGCCGATACGAGATCCGAATCAATGTGCCTAGGCAGTCACTTTCAAGAGTTCTTTCTCAAACATTTCTGTCGTCTCGCACTGACGTGCTCGCCGAAGGTACTGGTGTACTTTCAGCGCGGCACGAACGGTGTGCACTCTGTGGCTCCCCCGGCACTTGCGTCCGGGGCAAGTGTGTGGCCCATCATGCTTACTTGCGCCTGCCACGATAGCGCGTGATGGCGCCGCCGTTGAAGCCGCCAGCCAGGGCTGCGATCGAAAGCAGGATGGCGATCCCGCCGCTCGCCAGTAAGGTGATCAGGATGATGAACACACTACCCAGCGCGCCTACCA
>DASTOH010000167.1:0-9682 GCA_035720235.1 Anaerolineales bacterium
GGATTTACAAGCCGATAGTTCTGATATACAGATACGTTCCTGTTTGTGAGTGACACCCTGATCAGGAGCAAGGAGTTATCATCCCGGATGAAATCCCAAAGCCTGATCAATTCGTCTTCGGCCAGCCCATCATCAACAACAATCACCACAGAATAATCGCGGCGCGTGCCAGGCTCATCGCGGGTCCCACGAAACACAGCCAGGTCGGCCTCCTGCGAGAGAGACCATTCAATGAAGTGAACCAGAAGCGAGTCGTTCGCCAATATCAAGACACGTATCATTCAGCAGACTCCCTTCCCTGTAATCGCAGAGCTTGGTGAAAAAGCTGATTTTGCAATGCGTAAGCTTCGTGAAGATCATCGCGCGTATACCAATCGTCAGCCAGGATATCCTGGACTTCGAGCTCGATGGAGATGTCCGGGCTGGACTCTATGGTCAGAACAGTGACATTCAGCTGCTGGACGATATAGATATGACCGTCACCCCAGCCTCGGCGACGAAAGGGTTTTCCACTTTTGATCGCTTCCTGAATATTCATTCCCTGACTCCTGCGATGTTCCAGGAAGGCTTCACTGGCACCGACACGCGGCTACCTTTGTTGAGATAGTCTTTGCAGAAACCCTTGACCAGTTTGACCACAACATCCGTATGAGGGTTGGCAAGCGGATAGCTTCTGAAGACACGAACGCCCTGACTCGGCACGGCAATCCTGATCAGTAACAACGGATCATCGATCCAAAAGCTGGCTGGCACGGCCGGCATGACCATCAATTCATCCACCGCCTGACCTTCATCAACGTCGATCACCACGGAACGATGATCGTGAATCGCCTCATAAACATGTTGCGGTTGCCGATATGTCAATTGCAGCACATCCAGGCAAAGCTCCCCTGCCAGGATGTTCGCTACCGAATCGACGATAAATGGATTGATTGCCAGAACCATTGCGCGAATCATGTTGAAAAGCCTCAGATCATCACCTTGCACTGCGTTTCATTCTAGTTACACCATCGGTTGCTGCCTATCGCCTGACAACCTATTCACGTACCAGAACATGTACCGTTCTTTCAAAACTGTTTGTTACTTTCTTGGGCCTCACCTAGTACGACGGGTTAAGCGGCGGGTGGTCATGAGTCGGCCCGCATCTCAGGCGCAGGCAAAGTTTGTAAACAGTTCCAGTCGCAGTTAAATACAAACAGGATACCTTTCATCCTCCCAACAGAGGCCTTCGCAGCATAAAAAATACATGCAGACTGCAGGCCCGCCACCCATCTGCAAAAAAAAGTGCCCGCCGGTCATCTCCAGCGGGCACACGAGTCAGTTTCTTATGATATGGTGACAGGTTTGGACTCAGCTAAAGCCCCGAGCATTGTTCTTCCTTATTCCCCTGAATGATATTGCCTCCACCCGTGGGCATAAGGCTATTCTCTTTGCATTGCAGATTGCCATTGATCGTGTTGTTCCAGATGCTCAGGCCGCCGGTATTCTTGACGAACAGGGCACCACTACCAATGTGCGACGCCTCGAGTTGGGCCGATCCGCCTTCCTCCACCTGCAGACTACCCTCGATCGTCGAGTCGCTGATTGTTACAGACGCGGCCTTCTTAGCCTGAATGCTACCCTTCACGTACAGGCCGCTGGCAGATAGCGTTGCGCCCTCCTCCACTTTGAGGGTGCCCATGATGCGAGCGCCGACGAGGTTGCAGGTTTCACCGGGCGGCACGACGAGATTATCCGCGGTGATCCAATGCACTGTGCTGGTGCAGCGATACTCCCCCATCATGGGAATATTCAGCGCTGCGGCTAGGTCGACACGCTTGGGAACGGGTCCGTTGATACTTTCAGACTTCGAGATGATGTGCCCCACCACATCGGCGGCCGAAAAGCTCGAATTCACGGCGCGGATCAGCGCAGCCTCCCCTGCCACGAGCGGCGTTGCCATGGAGGTGCCGCTCCACACGGCATACCCCCCACCGGGGACACTGCTCAGGATCCCTTCCCCGGGCGCCGCCACATGCACCCACGACCCATAGTTCGAGAATGCTGCCAGGGTATCTGTCTGCGTGCTCGCGGCAACAGACAGTAACCCAATCACGCCCTCGGCGGCCGGATATTCGGGAATGCTCGAGCCGTTATTCCCGGCTGCGGCGACCACCACAGCACCATGTTGGTCAGGACTCACCAGGCAGTCGTCATCTTCACCTGGATCATCGTCCTGCTCGCATGTGACCGAAGCCACGATCTCGGCGAGCAGACGGGTCTCGTGCGTGGTGCTCAGGCTCAGGTTGATCACATCCGCGCCATCCGGCGTATTGAGATTGCCATCCGGGTTGATCGCGTACGCCAGCGCTTCTGCAAGCACCCAGATGTCTCCGCTGCCATCCTCGTCGAGCACGCGCAGCGGCATGATCCTGGCTTCCGGCGCGACCAGTGCAATCAATCCAGCAACGTGCGTACCGTGACCATAGTGCAGGTTTTGCTCAGCCGAGCCCACCTCGCTGGGGTCAGCATCCAGATCGACAAAGTCGAAGCCATCCACCAATCGCCCGGCCAGCGCGGGATGGGAGAGGTCCACACCCGTGTCCAGCACCGCAACGGTGATGCCCGCGCCGCGCGTGAGGGTATGGGCCTCCGGCAACCGGATCATTCCCGCCGCCCACTGTTCCACGTAGTCTCCACTCTCATCCCCCTTCGGCCAGGACACCCGTTGCACGCCCTCCGGGGCACGCCCGACGAAATTCGGCTCCGCGTACACCACGCGCGAATCCGATGCCAGCTGCGCAGCCCGGTCCGGCGGCGAGGCGCCATCCAGGATACGCAGGCGATAGATGGGGCGCGAACCAAACTGATCGAGCGGCGTGGGATCCAGATCATAATCGGCGGCAAGGCCCACTACCTCTGATGCTTGGAGCAGTTTCACCAGGACTTCATCGGGAAGGAAATCGTTGGACTCTTGCGCGCCGGCCGATGTGACCGGCGCAACCAGACTAAGCAGCATTGTGAGCAATGTCAATAGGATTACAAGGCGAAGCAGTAATCGATTCATGTCGTACTCCTCTTGAAAGGACAGGTTTACCAGCGGCCCAGAATGACAAAGGGCGCCCAGAAATAAGGATGCGGGTTATCCTGAAGCGCCTGGCACTGAGCCTGGCGAAGTGCGGCGGCAGGGCCATCACCCGCCAGAAGTCGAGAGTAGAAATCGATCATCAATTTGGCCGTTGCTTCATCATCCACGATCCATTGGCTGACCAACAAGGATGGCGAGCCCGCCGAGAAGAAGCCACGCGCCAGACCAATCCATTCATCTCCCGGAGCCAGGGCATTCATTCCCGTTTCACAAGCGCTCAACGTCACGAGCTCGCAACACGATAGATCGAGGCGGTATACATCGCGCACCGTCAACCAGCCATCCGCAAGCTGAAGCGAGGAGAAGAGTGGATTATCCAGTCTAAAGTTGCCGTGACAAGCCAGATGCAGCACATGTGCGGCGGCTGAATGTTCAGAAAGGGCCGCACGGTTGGCTTGATCATCGAGCAAGGTTGTACCCTCCGGGAAAACCGGCGCAAGTGCCAGGACTTCCTCACGAGCTCGCGGGTTGCGCTCATCCGAAACGCCCAGGAATGTAGCACGTGCCAATGGCTGCCGTGGCGCAACCAGACAGTGATGCAGTACCGCCGCACTCGGCACACCGCATACCTCGCGGCGCTCGATCATGTAACTCGAGCCATCATGGAGGGCGTGGAACGGTATATAGTGCAGGACGCGGTTGGGCACCACCACAAGCCGGCGCGCGCCCAGGCGGCCCTCGATTGGCCTCATCAGCAGATCGTAGAGCCAGCAGAGATGATGGCGCGCCCGGGCTACGAGCGCAGGGATGTGATCTTGCAACGCTTTTGCGCCGTGCCGTAGCGCACCAAGCTGAAAATGGAACTGTCTCAGTGCTATCTCCACATCCTGTTCACTTGCTGAAAGGTGTACGATTTCGATTCCCTCTTCCGTTACAACGAATGCCAGCAATTTGGCATCCAGACTGAAATATTCCACCAGGGCAGTTTCCGGGCCAAGCTCTTTCATCAGCCTCGTGAGATCAAATGGCTCGGCCTGGAACGAACCATCCAGATTGCGTTGCCGGAGCTGGAGCGTGATCTCCGAGACGGCGGCCTCACGTTGACGCACTTCATGATAGAAGTCCATCATCATCTCAGGCCCCCGTGCGTAGATATCACTGTCTGGCAGGTTCACCTGACTGTAGAACCAGTTGAGTTCCTCCCGTAACATTTCGAGCCGCGTAAACAATCCAGCCTCGAACTCATCACGCGGTTTGGGGGCTGCCGGCATGGCACCACCCAGCATATCGATCAGCGCCCTCGAGCGCGCTCGTTCGATGTATCCCAGCGCTTCGGCCACGCGGTCGGGATTGCCCTCCGCCAGACAGAGACGCACCATCTCGGTATACGGGGTTAGTTTGTTCGCCATGAATGCGGTGCGGAACTCCTCGGCCGGTAGAGGCGCGCGCGCCTCCTCGATGGCAGCGATGGCGCGCTTGAAGGCTGCCTCGGCGCCCGACCGGTCACCGAGAGCTTCGGCCAGTAAACCCAAAGAGGTATGGCACTGCTGAATGACTGGCAATACCGACCATCGCTCAGAGTCGTGCAACGCACTTCTCAAGAGTGTTTCCGCTTCACGAAACTGTCCCTGGGCACGCGCGGCCTCGCCCTGTAACCAACGGGCCAGCAATAGCCGGCCCCGGGCATGAACCTCAGTGAATGGAGGTTCAGTGGCTCGGGCGGCGGCCGCCGCCGCGGCATAATCGCGCTGAGCATGGTAGGCCTGCGCTTCGATCAGGGCTACCATCGCTTTGCCGACAACATTGCCGGCGGCTTCGTATGAAGCTCCGGCCTCAGCCAACATTCGGTGAGCGTCGTTGAACCGGCCTAGTGCTATGCAAGCCCGCGCATGATAGGCCAGCGCGCGGGCATTTTCGGGCTGCATCCCCAGATCGGAAAAAATCGGGGTGACGCGCTCGTAGATCGCCGCGGCTTCTGGCACGAGGTTCAATTCGAGATACGCATCCGCCAACTCCTGGTCGGCAATGGCCGAATTGTGAGCCATGCCCAGCACAGCATACCGCCGGCGTGCCCGCTCAAGATAATCCAGGGCGCGATCATACTGGCCCTGGTATAGTGCCAGACAACCCTGGTTGGTTTCGATCTCTGCCAGTGTGACATCTAGCCCGCCCCGCCCCGCTCGAGATAACGCCCCTTCATAGATCATCTCTGCCTCACGAAAGCGATGCTGCGACGTCAGCGTTGTAGCAAGGCAGTTATCGATCTGGGCTAACTGTTTTTGATCACCTACGCGTTCGTACAGTCCAAGGGCCGCGCGATAGTGCTGCTCTGCTTTCACGTATTGATCCAGCAGGAAATGGAGATTGCCAAGGCTTTGTTCTATTTTTCCAGTGGCTAATAGATCGTCGTGGGCCAGGAAAACATCACGAGCTTGTAATCCACACTCGAGCGCCTCATCGAAACGTCCCAGCATAGCCAGTGCTCGAAGCTTGCTGACCTGCGTAGCGGCTGCTCTCACAGGTAGCCCCGAGTTCAAAAACTGTCTCTCCGCCGCTTCAAGCTGGGTGATGGCTTTTTCCATCTGGCCTTCGTCAAGTGTCACCATGCCCTCTGTCCAGGCGGCGATCGCGCTCACTTGAGGATTCTCGTTAAACCTGGCGAGCGCCGACAAAGCCATGGCGACCTCGGCCGCGCGAGCCGGGTTACTGCTTTCGACGTTGTCATATAGAGACTTGAGCGCCCATGCCAGTCTGACATCCGCCAGCTCAACATGTTCCGTCAAGAGGATCTGTTGTTCGTTCTCATTGGCGGTCACGAGAATGGCCGCCAGAATTTCCTGATCCATATTAGGAGCCAATCCTGATCTCTTCTATTTCCACATCGACATCCGCCAGACTCAAGATCAATTTGTAGGTACCGGCCTGTACAGGCGGCAAGGTAAATTCGCTTAGTTCGTTGAGGACGGCCTGGCTGATGCTCACGGCGCCTTGCAGAATCGCCCGCCCGTAGGCAGTCGACTTCCCCAGTACCTGCCCTGAAACGGTCCAGGCCTCACCTGTTGGCTCGATCCGGAGATCGATCTCGTCTAAACCTCCATGGAAGAGGAGCTGCCGGACGCCCGGCTTTCCCGAACGCACACCAAAGGCCGGAGCCAGTCCCAGGCTATCAAAATGTAGCGCAGCTAGAATACGGCCGTGCAAGCCAGACGAGATGGACGTCCGCACGGTTCTGGGCCGAAACAGGTCAACTGCGCGCTGAATGACGGAGGCAGAAGCATCCTGGCTGGTGTCCGTGCGCATTAGCGCGACGAGACGTTCCAACTGGGCCAGCTCACCAGCACACCGGGAGCAGTCAGCGACGTGCAGTTCCAGGTCCACCCGCATGTCGAGCGGCAGGTTACCTTCCACATAATCGACCAGGTGACGGAAAGGAATATGATTGGTAACTTTGCTCATGGACTTATCCTCTCAGGAAGTTCATCTCGCAACATTCTAACCGAGTGTTGAATAAGTCATGAAATACATTAGAAACCTCGCTGCTCCAGTATGCGGCGCAATTTCTCCAGGCAGCGCGCACGGGTCGGCCCCACACTCCCTTCCGGTATGTCAAGAATGGCAGCGATTTCAGCATAGGATAGGGGATCTGGATAATAGTAAAGCAGTGTCAACAGATCTCGCGAGCGTTGATCCATCGCTGCAATAGCCATGCGGATGAGCTGCTGTTCTTCGAGACACTCGAGCGTTTCAATTGGCAGCGGGTCGTCATCGGGTATGGCCTCACTTACGAGCCCGTTATGAAGGTCGTCAGCTTGTGAGAAGGATCGTTCGACATGTTGCTCACGAATCAACTGCAATGTTTCGCGCCTGGCAGTCGTGACCAGCCAGGCATGGACCCGTTCAGGCTGCCTGATCCAATTGAGATTTTCCAAGAGCCTGGCAAAAGTGCGCTGAAAAACTTCTGCGGCCAGGTCCTCGTCCAGCCCAGCACGACGGGGGATGGTGTAAATGAGACGTTGATAACGGTTGACAAGCGCGCTCCAGGCGTCCGCGTCGCCGCGCCGGCAAGCCAGCACCAGGGTTTCATCACTGGAAGGGTTTTGAGCAGCGATCACGGATGTGTAATAGGATTGTGTGATCATCCTATTACCTCTTGCCAATGTTCTCGGTTGAAGTCCCTGACGAGATCATTCACTTGTGCCATCCCAATAAGCGGCAATTCATAGCTGTCGACGATACGGACATGATCCCTGTGGGGGGATACTGTAATGAGGCGGAAGCAGCCGGAATCCTCAAACAAGTCGTTGTCCGGAAGGAATGCCTCCTGCCTCCCTTCTTCAACGAGGATGACGACCGGACTCCGCTCGCGAATTGCCTGCAATACTCTGCCTGGATCAGGTTGTGTCAGCCGAAACACTTCTAGGCTGGTTTCTTGGGCGAGGCTCGAAACAATAAGATCAGCCAGCAGCGAATTTTCGGCCAAAACCAATACGTGTACCATCTAATTTCCTTCCAGTTGATTACAAAAACTGCTGTTATCATTTTAGTGAGATCCCACCTGACGCGCCTATCCCCCAGCGTCCAATTTGTGTACCAGCGCTGGTACTATTCTTACAAAATCGTTTGGTACTTTTTTAGTCTCCAGATAGTACTATAGGCTATATCAGGTACTACCCAAGAAAGTGTTCCTTAATTAAATCCTTGCCGTCTGCTTTTTTTGTACACGGATACTTCGATACTCCCTCTGGCCGCACCTGCGGCAAGTCTCGCGGCTGGCACGGACAGGAACGGCTTGTTTAGGGGATTTTTTCCGTTTCCCCATATTCGTCCTGTGCGTCATCTATCTTTTCGCTCAGTAGAAACGACCACGACGACCATTAGAATGAGAAAAGCCAACGCCACTGCCAGAACAATGTCCATCGATGAGCTCCGTTCTAAACAATCGCAGTGCCCGACTGGCACCGGGCACTGTTGGGAGGGAAACAGATGTGGCTGGGAATAGGCTCGCTCCTTTCTCACATAGGTGACTGTATCTTTCAGAACAACAGAGGATCTCACAATACAAAAAATACATAGAGCAATAATGCTTCCCACGCCGTGCTTCCAAACCCGGAAATGGCTCGAAATTGATTCCCATCATGACTTTGATAAAAACTCACAGGAAGCCCCAGGACGGGCTTTCTTTTTGGATAACATACGCCCCTCGCAACGCGCTTTTCAGGGGGCTTCTTGCGTCTCCTGTTGGCTTTGCCTGAGCGACTCCGTGAGCGATATCTGAGCGTTAGCTGAGCGTGGCCTGAGCGACAACGCTCAGGTGTCGCTCAGGTGTCCACATAGTCCAGGAATATAATTGCGTTTTCGCGAGGAATTGTCGATCTGGGTTTTGGGTGACTAGGCCAACAACCGCTTCTGAGGCGTCACAGCGGGTTGCATCCTGAGCATCAAGCGGCCGCTCTCATAGGCCGCGAGCGCATAGCTCAGGAGAAATACCACCACTTCCCCCGGAGAGATGGCCTCACCCGCCATGGCCCTGATCTCCATATCTACACCCCTGTCCCACCGATAGTTCAAATAAATGTTTTTCGTTTTGTCCTTTTGGATGCGTTTTGCGGGCTGTGGAATTTCCCGAGTCTGCCCATCGCCTCCCTCCTCCCACGTCAATGCCATTTTGCGTCCCTGTGCATTCGGATGTGCTTCGATCACCAGCTTGCCCTGGTGCACCTGGTTCAGTGAAAAGGCGATCAGAGCCGCGGCTACGCTGGATGTATTGGTCATGTAATACTGTGCCAGAGTCAGGATGGAAGTGCGAAGGTCTTTTGCCTGCTCATTCAATAACACGGGAATAAAGTAGGTGATGCCCCGATGGACTCGATCCCAGGAACGATTCGAGCGCTTGCGTGCCTGGGCGAGAGGGATGGAGGAAATCGGGTCTTGCGCGTGAGTGCGCAGGCGGTCAAGTGCGTTTCGTCGGGTCATTCGCTCTCCTTGGTTACAGACGTTTCAGGACCTCGCCAGACAGCTCCTCATACTCGCAACCGGCGCGGCTGGCGGGTGACATCTCGAAGATGGTTTTCCCCTCAGCGGCACACTCACGTAGGACCGTGGCGCGGTGGATCGGATTAAAAACGCTTTCGCCGAATCCTTCCTTTAATTCCAGCAAAGACTTATGGCTCTCGCTGGTCTGCTGATCATAGAACGTCGGCAAAACACCAAGCAACCTTCCAGTCCAAAACCATTTATCCTTAAGCAGGGTGAGCAATTGCATGATCTGGGCCAGGCCGTCGATGGAGAGGAATTCTGTGGCCGTTGGAATCAATACCAGGTCTGCGGCATAGATGGCGCGCTCCTGGATACCGCCAACGGAAGGTGCTGTGTCGAAGATGATACATTCATATTCCCTCGCCACAGATTTGAACAATCCCTGGATCGTATCGATGGGCCGGTTCTCGGCGTTGATCACGATCTGGGCTGTGGCTGTCGAACGGTCGCCAGGCAAAAGGTCGAACCCATCCCGGGTTGTAGCTCGGATCCACGGATGAACGCCAGAGTGCCCATTGACAAGTACATTGAACACACCTGCTTCCGAGTTCATCGCCAGCGAGGTGGCACACTGTCCCT
>DASTOH010000168.1:0-6524 GCA_035720235.1 Anaerolineales bacterium
GACAAAACTATCATCCTTTGGAAGGTGAACCAGCTCAACCAGATCGGAACTCGCATCTCGCCTGGGATGGAAGGAGAGGTTTGGGCGTTGGCGTCGGCTCCGGATGGCGGGCAGTTTGCGGCTGGAGATGCCGCGGGCAACATCCGCATCTGGGCGTTCGACGGTGGGCAGTTGACCCATTCCGTATCGCTCACACATCCGGGCGGAGTCCTGGCGCTGGCATTCAGTCACGACAACAAATGGCTGGCGTCCGCCGGGTACAAAGACACGATCCGCGTTTGGAATCTGGAGACAGACCAGGAAGCCTGGACAATCGAAAATGCGCACACCGACGCGATCTGGGCGTTGATATTCAACCCGGAAGACACACAACTCGCCTCAGCGAGCTACGATAAAACCGTAAAACTTTGGGATACAGCCGCGCACCAACAGGTTGGAAAATCGCTCGAGCATGAGGATCCCATGTATACACTGGCCTTTAATCAAGACGGGACTCAACTGCTTGCGGCTGGATTGGAGCGCACGATTTATCTTTGGGATGTGACAAACCCCGCTTCGCCTCCTACCCCAAGGCAGCTCGTTGGACATACGGCCGTCGTCAACTCTCTGGGATTTAACCCGATCTACCCTTCGCTGTTCGCCTCCACCAGCGATGATAAGACGCTGGTGATCTGGAATGTGGACGCGGACGAGCACACGGAGCCAGTCCTTGGTCTGAACGAAAGTATGGAGGCGGTCACATTCAGCCCCAATGGCCAATGGCTCGCCAGCGCCACCAACAACAACACAGTACTACTCTGGGAACTGGACTCGGAACGCTGTTCAAAGACCTGGGATAAGGATACCTGTCAGCCGAATCGTCTGGGCACGCCGCTGGTTGGCCACAATGCGCAGGTACAGAACGTGGTCTTTTTATCAGATACCGCCCTCGTCTCTTCCAGCGCGGACGGACAGATGATCCTGTGGAACCTCGACAAATCCTTCTGGTACAAACACGCCTGCGATATCGTCAACCGCGGCTTCAGCACGTCAGAATACCGCCAGTACATTGAGAACCGCATCAACCTTGGCCTGCTGAATGTCTTTTCCTGGTTTGCTGATTTGTTCGGCGCCAAGCGGCCTCCGCTGGAGGCGCCATATTGCATCAGCAGTGACTGATTTCAGATGCCAACGGTCTCGGTCCCAAGCGCTCGAGACCGTTTTCATTTCCAAGATTTTCTTAAAAACACATGAGCATAGGGATGAATTTCATAAGTGTTAGCGGCAAAAACCAGTTTTCGCGGTAGTATTAAGTCGTCGATATCCGAACCACCCACTGAATAACCAATTGGAGTACCTATGTTTGCTGAGTTTCTTTTTATTGCTGTTACCGCTGTTGTCTTGTATAACCTGATCCGGTTCACCGAAAGAATCCTTGCCCGTCGTGCACAGCCCGTGGAGAAGGATGTACGAATTATCGATCATCGTTCAAGAATGTAAGTAAACAACACAGGCGAAAAAGCTTCGGAGATCACTGTCCGAAGCTTTTTGTTTTAAGGTGTGGCCGTTGGCGTGAGCGTCACTGGCGGCGTTACAGTGAGCGTTAGCTCAAGGATCGGTGTGAATGTGACCACCGGAGTTGGCGTTGCACTGATAGCCAAAGGCTGGGCCCGAGGGACACCTCCAATCAGGATCTGCCAGGCGATGTCGAGGTCGTCGCTGGCGGCTACGGGGAAATCGGGCAAATTGGACAGAACCAGATCCAGGCGGAGGATAACCGCACTCAAGTCATCTGCGAGAGAATCTGGCGCATCGGTCTGAATCGTTAACAGCAAGTCACGCGCCGATTGTACGTCCTGCCTGGCCAAGCCGAAATTGCTTTGATACATGAATAGCCGGGCGCGTGATAGCAATTCCATCCCTTTCAACAAGTTGATTTGCTGTCTGAGATCGGCACTCGTCGCTTCACTCTGCGACTGAAGCGTTGCTTGCATCTGTTCGAGCGCCTCCAAAGACTCGGTGCGCGCGGCGATCTCGGTCTCGACCTCGCCCAAACGCTTATCGAGCTCGGTGAACGATTCTGCCTGACGGGCCTGTTCAGCTTCCAGCGCAGACAGGCGGGTCTGCAGATCAGCTACAGCTTGCTGGCTTTGAAACTGTTGATCGCTCAACTGCTGTAATTGAGAGGTGTTTTCCCGCACCGGCAGGACATATTTCTGATAGAGAAGCGGCAAGCTTAGGTAGACACCAACCCCAAACAGACCCAGAATGATCAGGATCAGAAGCAGACGGGCCAGAAAGTTGAAAAAAACGCGGACCCGCTGGCCAAAGTCTGGACCTACCCGGTCCGGTGGCGGCGCGGACACGGGTTCCGGCTCGGGCTCTTTCACAGGGACGACTGCCATAGACTCATCAGACGGTTCCTCAGCCGGAACGATCTCTTCTGCAGGTAAAGACTCTTTCGCGCGCTTTGGCATGGATACCTCCCGGAAAACATCCTGATACGGGGTTGATTGTAAGCTATTTCAGGTTGATATGTGAGTTGCTACAGCGTGGAAGTCGATTCTGGCGAAATTTCTGATTTTTTGACACTTTCGCTTTATTCATCTACTACGATCTTTATGTCGAAAATCATTTTGCCTTCTTCCGTTTTGATTTCGACCGACCTGATCCATTCCAGGATCCGTCTCTGTTCCGGCCCGGATAGAAACGACCGAATATCAACAACGACCAGATTGTTATGGATACTGATCCCGGCTGGTAGTGCTTTTAGGAATGATCCAATCCTTGCCAACAGAACTTTACTCTCCAGCCAGGCCCTGATTTTAGGTGAACCACTAAAATCCACCTGGTTATCCAGCCTGAGCTTCAGCTCAAGGGGCCACAACCACAGGGGTGTTTTCAGGTTGATGGAGACTCTATTCTGTCTTTGGACAGTTACCTCGAAATCACTGATATTGGGATTACCCTGAATTGCCGGCGCGATAATTTCGTTGACTAATTGCTGCGGCACGGGAATGGACGCGTCAACTGTCAGCCCTCGCAGATCGGAAAAATTACTGTCGATTAGTTTTCGAAAAATTTCGTCCACAAATCAAATTCTACCGCTTGTCTCACAAATGGGTTACCTTTTTGCATGGATTTGTAGGCTGAAATTCAAATATTGAGTAAAGTAAATTGTGCGGCACGATGTAGCCGATCCCATGCTTTGAAGCAATTTGCTCAGGCAGCTTCAAAACGTGGCGCTGGCATCAGGTTCAGAGTTGCCTGGGTCGCGGCAAACACCCATTCGCCAGGCCTTCCCAGCGCAGATCAGGCATGTTTGCACTTGTCCAATAACACGACAAATGAGAATATTCTTGCTTTCTTGACAAATACAATCTTTTTGAAACTTATTTTGTGACCCGGCGTAGATGAAGCATAGACCAAACTGGTTCCGGCTGGAGGGAAACAATTGTGCAGGGATGATTCCATCCAAAGGAGTAATGTCATGCCAAAGTTTGGTCCACTCGGTTTGAAATTGTTGAAAATGCTGCACCTGCTCATGATCGTGCTTTTTCTGGGCGGCATATTGAGTTCGTTTGCCCTGATGATGAAGCTCGATCTATCGAAGTTTGATGAGGTCTATCTGACCTACAAGAACTTCAGTGTCATCAGCAATCATGTCGTACAGATTGGAGCGCAAGGGACCATCCTGTTAGGCGCCATCTACGGTTTCTTTACAAGATGGGGGTTCATTAAACATAAGTGGCTCGTTGTAAAATGGATTTTGTTTATCATACAAACTTTTGTGGGCATACTCATCGTTGACAAACTCATGGTGGCAAATATAGCTCTCTTGGAAACCGAAAAAGTGCTGGCTCTGAGCGATCCCGTTTTCCTTCATAATCACTTCCTTTGGCTCTATGTGGCCATCGCACAAATTGGATTGACCCTCTTCGCGTTGATCCTATCTGTCCTCAAGCCGGGGAGAAGCAGAAGTTTTCCTGAGGCCAAACCAATTACCGCCTGAAAACAAAAAAACGGTCTCATGACATGCCGTCCGAGGCCGTTTTTTCTGTGTCTTCACTCAATTTACGCAGCGATCTTGCTTGCCCTGTGGAACGCCACCCAACGACGGTTGATCTCTTCCGCAGCTTGTTGACGGGTATACCCATATTTGACCTGGAGGATCGTGACGAACTTATCCTGCTTATCCTCTGCCTTGTCCACTTTTTTCAGGTCATGCTCCGCCAATAGACTAAACCATTCCATGGACTGACCACGGATCAGTTTCCATTTTTGGTCGAATTTCGATTTTTGATTGTTCATAGTATTCTCCTCAGAGAGTATATAAATTGTCTGACTCAATTTGGAGTTTTCGAGATTTCGTTTCTTCATGACTATTCATGCCCCCGTGAACAGGCAAAACAAAATTGTCAAACTCTTTCATAATACATTGTACTACGTAGTGATGGCAAAATCGGTATTTTCGGACACAACTCGCGAAATTGGAAACGGCCTCGGACCAGTCTTATTGAGACCGTGTCCAAAACGAGGCCGTTTTTAAGATCACAATACTTTGATTCTCCAGCGGGTTAGCAGGTCCCTTTTATGCTCCAGGCCCTGGCCTTTAGGTGAATCGAACCATCTGGTTGGATGGGCATACCCTCACGGATTTTTTTCCGGAGTTTGGAGCGAGCTTCCTCACCCAGCGACATTGCGTAACTGGGTGCAGGTCCCTGCCCGCCCAAAAACGGCGACCAATAATCATCGAAGTCGCGAAAGTCAGTTGGAACTTCAATGGGAATCACCTCTACCTGGTGAAAACCTGCAACCTGAAACAGCCCATTCAAAGGCTCAGGCCTGGAAAGGGGGAAACGCCTGACTTCATCAAGATCGCTCACGTGCGGATCCAAAGCGACCGCCGCGTCCCAAAAGTGCCGCATAAGTTGCATCCCGGCGGCATAATCCCACACATAGGCGCCGACGATCCCGCCTTTCCGTGCGACGCGCCTCATCCCCGTGAGAGCCTGATCAGGGTTGGGGATGAAGTTCAGGACGAGGCCCGAGACGACGGCGTCAAATATTCCGATTTCCGCGCTGAGAGCCTGGGCGTCCCCCACCTCGAAGTGTATTCTATGGTCTGGTGTATGGGCGCGGGCGAATGCTACAAACTCTTCAGAACGATCAATCGCCGTGATAACCGCAGGATCCGCATATTCAAGGATCGTCTGGCTGAGCGCGCCGGTCCCACAACCAACATCCAGCCATTGACTCCCTGCAGGAACCGCCAGCCATTTCAAAAACTCGCGCGCGACCGGGCGGCTCCAGCGACCGACATACCGCTCATAAAGATCCCCATTGGCCCAGTTATCTTTGGGTCTTGCCGAACCCGGGTTGTCATTCATAGGAACTCCTAAAGCAGATGA
This sequence comes from Anaerolineales bacterium, assembly GCA_035720235.1. Taxonomy (GTDB): domain Bacteria; phylum Chloroflexota; class Anaerolineae; order Anaerolineales; family Villigracilaceae; genus Defluviilinea. Next base: position 5,391 of record DASTOH010000168.1, read on the forward strand.
GTCAACGACATTCGATAAAGAACTTCAACGAAAGATTCTACACCAAACGGATTTTTGTGAAACAAAGCGGTCGTGTTTACGCTATATCCGATGACCTCGGCTACGCTGAAAATGTCAACGGGTCCTAGTTCTCTGCCAATTCAGCCAGGTGTTGGTATTGCCAAGCTCGTTCTTTGCCTATGGCAGCATCGGCATCAGATGCGTCGGTGGCTCGATGGATAGCCTGCAAGGCATAAATTGCCGCACCAATGGAATGGGTGGGAACATGTGCAGTTGCCACTGCCTGACCTGCTGCTCGGGCAGCAGAGCGAGCCGCATTATCCTCCCCTACGTCACGAGCAGCCGCATGAGATGCAAGCGAGGCCCTGCGTATGACAGCCATCTTAAACTCTCCTGTATGGATCCATACCTGGAGCGTTTCGATAGCTTGTCGAGGCCGATGGTCTTCTGGAAATTCACCCTCAAAATATGGCAAAACACGCTCAGCACAATCAATCGCCCAGACGGCTAATGTTTTGTGGTCAGTCTTTTTTACAAGTTCCAAAAACACGCCTTTATGTTTTGCAAGTGAGAATTTGGATTTTTTCATTTACCGCCTGTCTCATTATTAACTTTACTTTTCAAATGGATTCATAGGCTGAAATTCAAACATAGAGTAAAGTAAATTATCCGAAGGATGCACCATGTAATTGTTCCTGGCAATTCGATTCTATGGATATTCTAGCATGGCCAGACGAATGTATCGACAGATTGAAGAGTATCCATCCCCGGGAATAGGCAAAACAAAATTGTCACACTGTTACACGGTTGTTCAACTATGATTGCGGAATCGATAAAGGTCTTCCATTGAGCAGGTATACTAAACATACACAACTAAATACGAATCAAAGGGAAGATCATGGACGAACGTCGTCTGAGAAAATTTTTTCTTTTCACCGAAGACGACCTGCTTGCCAACCAGCGCGGAGAGTTTTCGGAAGATCAAAAGAAACGCTTGAGTCAGGAAGCAAAGGCAGAGCAGGCCTCCGCGCGCAGTTCGGCAGCGATTTTATTTGTGATCGCGGCCACGGGCCTGGCTGTCGGCTTGACCATCGGCTCCATTGCGCCGACGCTGATGGGCCGTGTTCTGATGCT
>DASTOH010000169.1:0-36366 GCA_035720235.1 Anaerolineales bacterium
TGCATTCTCAAATGCTCTCCGGCAGTTGCTTTCAGATGAAGACTGCTTATTGTCTTTTCGCCATGCCAGCCTTGAAAGAGCCCAGCAGTTTGATATTCACCGGATCGTGGAGCAGTACGAGCAAATCTTTCAGAAAGTTGCCAAAAAGTAACCAAATGGTCGATTTGCGCTCTTGTCTACAGAGTGCATCCTTCGGATAATTTGCTTAACTTGAGATTTCAGTTTCAACTTACGAATCTATTCAAGAAGCTAATTTACCCATGTGAAACATGCGTGAGATAAGCGTAGCAATCCTGTGGACAAGTGGTAAAAGAGTAAAATAGCGCTCGTGGCTGGCCACATATGAATAATTAAGAAATAGCAGGTTTTCCTTTCCCAGACCTGACTTTTGTATCTGATCAAAGGAATTGAGTATGGCAAAAAGAGAGACTGTAATCGTTACGGGGGGCTGTGGTTTCATTGGCACGAATCTGGTGAGGTTGCTGCTAAATAGCGGAAGGTACAGGGTCGTCAATCTGGATGCCCTTACATATGCTGCTAATCTGCTTTCCCTGGCCGATCTTGACGGTAATCCAGAAGAATATGTCTTTGTGAAGGGCAGCATTGCAGACCGCGAGCTGGTGGTATCCTTGTTTGATCAATTCCAGCCAGTGGGTATTTTCCACCTGGCGGCCGAGTCGCACGTGGATCGCTCCATCGTCCACGCCGAGGATTTCGTGCAGACGAATGTGATCGGCACCTTCATCATGCTCGAGGCCGCGCGCCTCTACTGGACGAATCTGCCCGATGATCGGAAAAGATCATTTCGTTTCCTGCATGTCTCCACCGATGAAGTTTTCGGTTCCCTTGGACCGGATGGCTATTTCACAGAATACACCCCTTACGCTCCTAACTCGCCCTATTCGGCTTCGAAAGCCTCCAGCGATCATTTTGTGCGCGCCTTCCATCACACGTACGGCCTGCCAACCATCATTACCAACTGCTCCAACAACTATGGGCCGTATCAGTTCCCGGAGAAATTGATTCCGTTGATGATCATGAACGCCCTCTCCGGCAAGCCGTTGCCAGTTTATGGAGATGGCTCGAATGTACGCGATTGGCTCTATGTGGAGGATCATTGCCGGGCAGTGGAATCCGCGTTTGAACAGGGCATGCCGGGTGAAGTATATGTGATTGGTGGAAACAACGAACAGAAAAACATCAATCTGGTGCATAAAATCTGTGATGTATTGGATGAAGTGGCGCCGCCTGAGGAAATCCCACAACTGCGTGATACGGGCTTGAAAAGCTACAGGGAATTGATTCGTTTTGTGACGGACCGCCCAGGCCATGACCACCGCTACGCAATTGATCCGGCGAAGATCCAGCGCGAGTTGGGCTGGCAGCCTCAGGTGGGGTTTGAAGCGGGGTTACGTCGCACGATTCACTGGTATCTGTCGAATCCAAAATGGGTTGATCAGGCCAGCGGCGGTTCGTTTGGTGATTGGATCCAAAAGAATTACGCCTGGCGGGCCGAGAAGGAGTCCAAATGAAGGGCATCATTTTAGCAGGCGGAAAGGGCACACGCCTATACCCGTTGACGATTTCGACCAGCAAGCAGATGCTGCCGGTATACGACAAACCGATGATCTATTATCCGCTTTCCATGTTGATGCTGGCTGGTATTCGCGAGATCCTGGTCATCAGTACGCCCGATGCGCTGCCGGGCTTTTGTGAATTGCTGAAGGATGGGTCGCAATGGGGGCTGAGGTTTGAGTATGCCGAGCAGGCCGAGCCGCGCGGTCTGGCAGATGCGTTTTTGGTTGGGCGTGATTTTGTGGGTGATAGCCCGGTCTGCCTGATTCTGGGCGACAACATTTTTCATGGGGAAGGTCTGGGCGGGCTGTTCAAAGAGTGCGCGGCATTAACGGAGGGGGCAGTGATCTTCGGCTATCGCGTCAGTGACCCGCAGCGCTATGGCATTGTGGAATTTGACGAACATAAAACTGTGTTGAGTATCGAAGAAAAACCGATCAACCCAAAATCGAACTTTGCCGTGCCAGGCATGTATTTTTACGATAATCAGGTTGTGAAATACGCAGAGAGCCTCAAGCCTTCAGCACGTGGTGAGATCGAGATTACCGACCTCAATCGATTGTATCTGGAGAAAGGGCAGCTGAAAGCCAGGATCTTCGGGCGCGGTGTGGCCTGGCTGGATTTAGGCACACATGAATCGCTGTTGCAGGGCGCGATGTTCATTGAGGCCATACAACAGAGGCAGGGGCTGATGATCTCCTGCCCGGAGGAGATTGCCTACCATGCCGGGTATATTTCCAGGGAACAATTGGAAATGCTGGGGAAGGCGTATGCAGGTAACTCTTACGGAAAATATATTTTGGATATGGTTCGAAATGGATGAAAAGAATAGGTTAATTGCATAGTGTTATGTAAAGGAGTTATGAATGCCGATTCCATTCAATCGGCCCACCACTGTTGGAAAAGAAATGGAGTATATGCAACAGGCGTTGCAGGGTAACCATATATCAGGTGATGGTCAGTTTACGAAGAAGGCCAGTGCTTTATTGGAACAGGCGTTGGGCGTGCCAGAGGTTTTATTGACCACCTCCTGCACCCACGCGTTGGAGATGTCAGCCCTGCTTTTGGATTTGAAGGAGGGGGACGAAGTGATCGTTCCGTCGTTCACATTTGTTTCCACGATCAACGCCTTCGTTTTACGCGGCGCCAAACCGGTCTTTGCCGACGTTCGGCCTGATACGCTCAATCTGGATGAATCGCGGCTGGAAGCTCTGATCACACCCCGGACGCGCGCCATTGTAGTGGTCCACTATGCAGGCGTTGGCTGTGAAATGGATGCGATCATGGAGATCGCCAACCGGCATGGTATTCCCGTGGTGGAAGACAATGCGCACGGACTCTTTGGCAAATACAAGGGAAAATATCTGGGCACGTTTGGCGTGCTGGCAACCCAGAGTTTTCACGAGACGAAGAACTTCACTACGGGTGAGGGCGGCGCGTTGTTGATCAATGACCCGAAATATATTGAAGATGCTGAAATTTTGCGCGAGAAGGGCACGAACCGCAGCCGCTTCTTTCGTGGGCAAGTGGATAAATACACGTGGATAAATGTTGGTTCCAGTTACCTTCCCTCTGATATGCTGGCCGGGTTCCTGCTGGCGCAATTGGAGGAACGTGAACAAATTCAATCTCGTCGCCGACAGATTTGGGAGACCTATTACAGGGAATTGGGTGATTGGGCTGAGGAGAATCAGGTACAGATGCCGTTTGTCCCGGCACACTGTGAGCAGTCCTATCACATGTTTTACATGCTGTTCCCCAGCCTCGAGAAACGACAGGCGGCCATCACACACTTAAAGCAGCAGGGTATTCAGGCGGTGTTTCACTATTTGCCTTTGCATCTCTCTCCCATGGGCGAGAAGTACGGTGGCAGGGCGGGTGACTGCGAGGTGACCGAAAGCGTCAGCGACCGGCTGTTGCGGCTGCCTTTTTATACCAATCTGCTGGAGGCTGAGCAGACGCAGGTAATTGGGGTGTTGAAGACGTTGAATGTCGCCTAGGATCATTGCTTCCATTGTGGGGGCACGACCTCAGTTCATTAAGGCGGCGCCTGTTTCTCGGGCGCTGTCTTCTCGTTTTCGGGAAGTGTTGATTCACACAGGTCAACATTACGATTACGGCATGTCTGACATATTCTTCCAGGAAATGCAAATGCGCCCGCCGGACTTTAACCTGGGCATTGGCGGCGGATCGCATGGCGAGCAGACCGGCAGAATGCTGATGGAGTTGGAAAAGGTGCTGGCGGAGGTGAAACCGGCTGGTGTGCTGGTCTATGGCGACACAAACTCCACCTTGGCGGGTGCGCTGGCCGCTGCCAAGGCCAGGATTCCGCTGGCGCATGTGGAGGCTGGCTTGAGGTCCTATAACAGAGCGATGCCGGAGGAAGTCAATCGTGTGTTGACAGATCATGTATCTGATTTCCTGTTTTGTCCCACGGTCGCGGCGGTCGAGAACCTGGCAAAAGAAGGCATCGTCAGGGGTGTTCATCAGGTTGGTGATGTGATGTATGATGCGCTTCTGCATAATCTTGCCATCGCCCGCAGGCGGTCTCAAATCCTCTCGCGGTTGGATATGAAAAAGGGAAGCTATGGCTTGGCTACCATCCATCGTGCCGCCAACACTGACGATCCGCAGCGCATGCGCGCGATCCTGGACGCCTTCAGTGCGCTGGCGATGAAGATTGTGTTCCCGCTTCATCCCCGTACACAAAAGATGATCCAGGAGTGGGGGTTGACCGCCGGTTCAAACGTCCTGTTTATCGAGCCTCAGGGCTACTTTGATATCCTGATGCTGCAGGAAAATGCAGACTGCATTTTGACTGATTCGGGCGGAATGCAAAAAGAGGCCTATTGGCTTGGCGTACGCTGCATTACCTTGCGTGATGAGACAGAGTGGGTCGAGACTGTATCTTCAGGATGGAATAAGCTGGTGGGAGTGGATCAGAATGCAATTTGTACTGCGGTTGAAACATGGCATCCGGCAGGGGAACGACCGTTACTTTATGGGAACGGCAACACATCAGACCGCATCTGCAATCTCTTATTAAACCTTGCTTAGTGAAATTTTTCACTTGACATCCTGGGCCTTTTGTGTGAGAATTCAAAAATTGAATGCTCAACGATGGCCGATATAAAACAGCACGAATATGACTTGTTGAACGAGATTGCGCAGGATTCTCTGGTGACCCAGGCAAACCTCTCCGTCCGGCTGGGGATTGCGGTTGGCACAGTGAACTGGTATATCAAGCGACTCGTGCATCGTGGTTGGGTGAAGGTTTCTCACCTGGACCGGACGCGCCTGAAGTATGATCTGACGCCGGAGGGCATGGCAGTATTTACCCAGCGCGCCTTATTCTATGCCCGTGACTCACTAAAAATCTACAGTGATTTTCGGAAAAAGGCCAAGTCGATTGTGAACGAGCTGGAACAAAGGGGAATCAGACAGGTTTATATCAAGGGGAATGATGAACTTGTGGATATTTTGCGCCTGACCTGTATTGAAGCCGGTATTCGGCTGCTTGACTCGCCGGATCAAGTCATCCTGACAGTGGAGGGACAGGAATATCGCATCACGATAGCAGAACCAGCCACCGATATCAAACCTAAGGAATGAGAGATGGGGATCCGTATACATCCTACTGCAGAAGTTTCTGACAAAGCCCAGATTGGGGAAGGTTCCAGCGTCTGGCATCACGCCCAGGTACGCGAAGGTGTGAAGATCGGCAGCAATTGCATCATCGGCAAAGGAGTCTATTTGGACGCTGGTGTGCCTATTGGCGACAATGTCAAGATCCAGAATTATGTCTCTGTCTATCATGGCGTTGTGATCGAGGACGGCGTCTTTATCGGGCCGCATGTCTGCTTTACTAACGACATGTGGCCGCGGGCTGTAAATCCAGATGGTTCCCTGAAGGCCGCCGATGACTGGGTGCTGAGTGAAACACGCATCAAAAAGGGTGCTGCGCTGGGCGCCAACTCCACCATCCGCTGTGGAATCACGATTGGCAAATGGGCCATGGTGGGTTCAGGCAGCGTGGTGACAAAGGATGTACCTGAGCATGGATTGGTGTATGGCAACCCGGCGCGGCTGCATGGATTTGTCTGTGCCTGCGGCGAGTTGACCGGGAAAGAATCGCAGAACGGCGAAACAGTAACACTCAAGTGCCCGAATTGTGGGCGCGCCATCGAAAAATCCGTAAAGGATTGGGAGAACATAAAATGATCTCCATGGCAAAACCCCAGATCGGGGATGATGAAAAAAAGGCGGTTATGGAAGTATTGGATTCCGGCATCATTGCCCAGGGTCCACGTGTGAAGGCTTTCGAGGATGAATTTGCGGTGATGTGTGGGACAAAACACGCTGTTGCAACCACCTCTGGCACCACGGCCCTGCACGTCGCTTTACTGGCGCATGGAATCGGCAAGGATGATGAGGTCATCACGTCTGCGTTCACGTTCATTGCCTCATCAAACAGCATCGTGTTCGTGGGTGCGAAGCCCGTGTTCGTGGATATCGATCCGCGCACGTTCAACATCGATCCATCTAAAGTTGAGGCTGCTATCACGCCCAGGACAAAAGCCATTCTGCCGGTACATCTGTATGGTCTGCCGTGTGATATGGATCCTATCATGCAGATCGCCGAGAAGCATGGTCTTGCAGTGATCGAGGATGCCTGCCAGAGTCACCGGGCGGAATACAAAGGCAAAAAGGTCGGCTCGTTCGGCACGGGCACATTCTCGCTCTACCCCACCAAGAACATCACCTCCGCGGAAGGCGGCATGATCACCACCAACGATCCAGTAATCGACGAAAAGTGCCGTGTCATCCGCCAGCATGGGATGCGCAAGCGCTACTATCACGACGAACTCGGCTATAACTTTCGCATGACGGATATCCATGCTGCCATCGGCCTGGCCCAGCTCAAGAAGCTGGAAAAGTTCAACGCACAACGCCAGGCGAATGCCAAATTCCTGAACGAAAACCTGAAGGGCGTCGTGGTGCCGTGTGTGCCTGAGGGCTCGACCCATGTCTTTCACCAGTACACGGTCCGGGTTCCCGGCGGCAAGCGAGATGCCCTCCGCACCTATTTGAACGATGATGGCGTCGGTTCGGAAGTCTATTATCCGGTACCTATCCACAAGCAGAATTTTTATGTAAGTGATTTGGGCTATAAAGATGTTCTGCCCGAGACCGAATTTGCCACAACCGAAGTATTGTCCCTGCCAGTACACCCGGCGTTGAGTTCTGCAGATCTGGAAACCATCATTTCCACAGTGAACGAATTCATGGAGAAGAATGCATGAAGGTTGCAGTCATTGGCATTGGCTCGATGGGCAGGAATCATGCCCGGGTTTATAGCGAATTAGTAGAAGCAGAGCTGGTTGCAGTCTCGGACGCGGACGCGAAACTGGCCCGATCGGTTGCCGAAAAATTCGGCGCCCGCTTTTATGCCGATTACCATGAACTGTTGGAAACGGAAAAACCCGAGGCGGTTTCCATTGCGGTTCCAACGGTTTTGCATGAAGAGGTCGGCATTGCCGCGCTGGAGGCTGGCGCGCATGTGTTGATGGAAAAACCCATCGCCGCCAAAGTGGAAGAAGGGCAACGTTTGATCGCAAAAGCGCAAAGCGTTGGTCGCCAGTTGATGGTGGGACATATCATCCGCTTCAACCCGGCCATTCAGGCACTCAAGCAGAAATTATCGGCTGGTGAACTGGGACGCATCTTCCAGGTCTTCTGCCGCCGCGCGGGACCATTCCCAGCCCGTATTCGGGATGTGGGCGTAGTTGTGGATCTGGCTCCGCATGATGTGGATTTGATGCGCTTCTTGACGGCGGCCGATCCTGTGCGCGTCTACGCTGAGACCGAACGACGGATCCACACCGATCATGAGGATCTACTCTGGGGCATTCTTCGCTTCGCTGATGGAATCACCGGGAGCCTTGAGATCAACTGGCTTACCCCCACCAAAGTCCGTGAAACGCTTGTATTAGGTGAGCGTGGTATGTTCCGTGTGGATGATCTGACGCAGGATTTGTATTTTTATGAGAATGCACATGCCAAGGATGTTCAATGGGCTACGCTTCAAGCACTTAAAGGAGTCAGCGAAGGCCGTATGACCCGTTATGCCATTCCGCGTTTTGAGCCTCTAAAGGCCGAATTGCAGGCATTCCTGAAAGCAATCGAAGATGGAAAGCCAACGCCAGTTTCCGGTGAAGACGGTTTGGTCGCTCTGAAGATCTCGCTGGCGCTGATCGAGTCTGGACAGAACCATCAGGTGATTGAGTTTTAGCAATGAGAATAAACGAACTTCATGACACAATTAAGAATAAGACTGCACAGCTGGCAGTGATTGGACTGGGCTATGTGGGGCTGCCTGTAGCCGCCGCCTTTGCCGATGCAGGCTTTGATGTACTTGGCGTTGATATTCAGGCCGAACGCGTAGCAAAGATTAACCAAGGCTTGTCTCCTATTGAGGGTGATGAGCCAGGCTTGGCTGAATTACTAGCACGCGTGATAAAAACGGGGCGCTTGCGGGCTACAATAGACTATGCCCAACTTGGCGACCGCGACATTATCCTAATCGATGTTGAAACACCAGTGGATGACCAGAACGTCCCTCGCTATGAAGCTTTGCGCTCGGTTATTAAAAGTTTGGGATCTGTATTAAAACGAGGCGCATTGGTGATTATCGAATCGACCATTGCGCCGAGCACGATTGCCGGTTTGGTTCTGCCTATGCTGGAAGAACATAGCGGGCAAAAACTGAACGAGGGATTTTATCTTGGGGCTTGCCCGGAACGGGTGATGCCGGGAAAACTGTTGAAAAACTTAAGCACGCTCAGTCGTGTAGCGGGAGGAATGACTCCTGAAACATCGGAAGCCATGATTGCCTTGTATGGATACATTGTCCATGCCGATCTGGATGCGGCGGATTGTGTAACGGCGGAGTTGGTCAAAACCACGGAAAACGCTTATCGTGACGTCCAGATCGCGTTTGCCAATGAAGTTGCGTTGATCTGTGAGGCGGTAGGCGGCAATGTCTGGAAGGTGCGAGAACTGGTCAACAAAAGCCCAATGCGGCAAATGCACTTCCCAGGCGCAGGCGTGGGAGGGCATTGTATTCCGAAGGATCCCTGGCTACTGGCATATGGCGCGAACGGCAAGGATGTTGCACTGCGCATCATCCCAGCCGCGCGCGAAGTGAATAATTCCATGCCACTGCATGTGGTCAGGTTGCTGGAGCGGGCGCTCTTCCAGGCTGGTCGGCCTTTGCTCGACGCTCGAATCGCAGTCCTGGGCTATGCCTATTTGGAAGACAGCGACGATACCCGCAATAGCCCTACCCGCTCGCTAGTCGCCCGCTTATACGATTTGGGTGCACAACCGATCATTCATGATCCCTGGATTCCTGAATACAACGGCGACGTGTTCGAACGGGTCAATGGATGTGATGCAGCGATTGTGATGGTGGCGCACAGTGCATATCGCAAAATGGATTTGGTCAGGCTGCGCCTGGCTCTCAAACATCCAATCCTTGTGGACGGAAGAAGAGTGTTTGACTCGGCCACTGCCAGCGCAGCTGGATTTATTTATAGGGGTGTAGGGGTTTCTGCCGGGCCATGAAAGCACAGAAAAATCAACCAAAAATTTATGGAACTTTATGCTTCGATATGTAATTTTTTAATTGTAGAGAGGTCTAAGGTTCATGCAAAAGGCGAGCTTAAAACAAAATATTATTTCGAACTTCGCGGGGCAGGGCTGGTCGTCTCTTATTGGCATGGTGGCCATTCCTCTTTACATAAAGTTTTTGGGGATAGAGGGTTATGGCTTAATTGGTTTTTATACAACTCTACAGGCCACATTTAATTCATTTCTCGATTTCGGTCTTAGTATGACCATTAATAGGGAAGTTGCGCGCTACACAGCTTTGCCAGAAAAAATCGGCCAAACGCGCGATCTGGTGCGAACCATAGAAATTGGCTACTGGATCATGGGCTTGTTGATCGGTAGTGGGGTCTGCTTAAGCGCCTCGTTCATTGCGGATTATTGGATTCAAGCTGAAAATATTTCTTCCTCTCTCATTAGGAACGTTGTCATCATTATGGGGATCATTACCTTTCTCCAATGGCCCCTGACTTTCTATCAGGGTGGTCTGCTTGGATTGCAGCAAATGGTGGCACTTAATACGATTGGCATCGTCTTTAACACAGTGCGCGCAGTTGGGGCCATTCTCCTCTTATGGAATTTTTCTCCTGCGATTCTCGTGTTCTTTCTCTGGCAGGTGATCATTAGCCTGTTGCAGGTATTCGCAACTGCTCTTCTATTGTGGCGAAGTTTACCTCTAAGCGACCACGCACCAATTTTTCAGTTGAAGTTGTTGACCGATACCTGGCATTTCGCCGCCGGCGTGACTGGCACATCTTTCGTTGCGTTTTTTCTGGAGCAGGCAGATAAGCTGATTCTCAGTAAATTCCTGAGTTTGGAATTCTTTGGCTACTATTCACTTGCTACAACATTAAACAGTCAGTTCCAATTGATCGGTGCGCAGATCTTTCGACCTCTTTTCCCGAGGTTTGCCGCCTTGGTTGCAAGTAACGCGGTTGAGGAATTACGAAATTTGTACCATAAAAGTTGCCAGCTGGTGTCTGTAATCATTCTTCCCATTGCGGCAATTGTTGCACTTTTTTCGTACCGATTGATTCAAGTATGGACACAGGACTCAACCACAGCCACAATGACGGCTCCCATTGTGGCCCTCCTTTTCATTAGCACAGCTTTGTATAACTTGTTAGATGTTCAGTACTCCTTGGTCGTTGCCTATGGTTGGACGAAACTTGGTTTCTTTCAGCAGTTGATTTCTGCCATTGTATGGATTCCCCTCATGGTCATGTTGACGTTACAGTTTGGTGGCGTGGGAGCTGCATTTACCAAAGTGCTTCTTTATTTGGCATATCTGATTTTTATCCCGCCGATCGTGTATCGCAAATTCCCGGTGCTGGAGGGCAGACTGATGCGGTTTTACGCAACGGATACGGGCTTGCCCCTGCTGGCAGTATTAACCGTGGTAGGGATTGGGTATTGGCTGATCCCACCTACATTATCGACCGTGCCGTTTTTAGTCCTCATGGTTTTAGTTACTCTCATCACCTTTGGGGCTGCCATATTGTCTGCCGGAGAGATAAGAAATTGGGCTTATGAACAATTCGGTACGCTTTACAAACGGATGTCTTCGGCATGAGGATTTGGCTGTAACGCAATAATAAGAGCCATGATGAAATGTAAAATATGCAACTTTCCCTCTTCGCCTTTCGGTGAAGCCAAAATTCTCAACAAACATTTGGCGCATTATTTTCGCTGCGAAAACTGTGGCTTTATCCACGCGGAAACCCCTTACTGGCTGGAGGAAGCCTATTCCAAAGCAATCACCAAGAGTGATATTGGTATGCTCGGTAGAAATCTGGAAATGATGCGTGCGACCAAGAACCTGATATTAATGTGTTTTGATCCGGCCAGCAGGTTTATTGATTACGGTGGTGGTTATGGTGTTTTCGTGCGGCTCATGCGTGATGAGGGTTTTGATTTTTACCGCCATGATCCTCTATGTGAAAATCTATTTGCGGTGGGCTTTGAGGCACAATCTGATACAGATTATGAATTGCTGACAGCCTGGGAGGTGTTTGAACACCTGGTTGACCCCCTGGCAGAGATTGAGAAAATGCTTGGTTATAGCAACAATATATTCTTTTCAACCATTCTATTGCCCCAATATCCGAAACCACTGGATGAGTGGTGGTATTACGGACTGGAACATGGACAACATGTCTCTTTCTACAGCCGCGAAACCCTCCAGTTTATCGCCCAGAAATATGATCTTGGATTGGTTTATTCCGATGGCACTACGCATTTGATGGGAACGAAACCAATTCATCCACTGAAGCTAAGCCTCACTTTTGGGCGATATTTTAGCCTTTTTAGAAGGATTCTTTTATCCCGCTCTCCTGTTTCTCTCTTGAAGAAGGATTTCCAGCAAATCACGGGACAGACTCTGAACAATGCTGATTTGCCAGAGCGATCGAGGAAATAAGCATGGATGTGATCATTGATGGTTATATATACCATGCGCAAAAAGTAGGGGGGATCTCAAGAATCTTTAATGAAGTTTTGCCTGTTCTTAATTCGTTGGATCCCAACCTCTCCATCAAGATCCTGATGCAGGACAGGAAACCTGAGCTTGATGAGCAGATCGAGCAAATCATCATTCCAAACCTGGAGAAATATTTTCGTCCATGGAGCCTGTGGAAGGAGTTTCATCCGATTCTGAATGGCCTGCTGATCGATCAAAGGATTAAGCAGACAAAAAACAAGGTTTTTCATTCAACCTACTATCGTAGTTTGAAAGGCTGGCAGGGTAAGCAAGTTCTTTCGGTTTATGACCTGATCCATGAAAAATACCCTGCTCTATTCGCTGATACCAGGAAAGTTCTTCACCTCAAGTCACAGGCGTTCAAACGGGCAGATCATATCATCTGCATCTCAGGAACTACCAAGGAAGATCTGGTTCACTACTATGATATCCCCGATGAAAAAATATCGATTGGTCTCTTGGCCTGTAATCAGCAATTTCGAACTGTCGAATCAACCGAGATCAATTTTCGCGTGGGAACTCCGTTCATCCTGTACCTGGGAGGGCGATCCAGCTACAAAGGGTTTTCAAATCTTGTAAACACGTATTCACACTGGAAATTCCGCCACGATGTACACTTAGTTGTGGTCGGTGATGAATGGACACGACAAGAGACAGATCTGCTTTCCAGGGCTGGTATCCAGGATTGCGTTCTATTGTTCGGCAATATCAATGATCAACAACTGTGCGACCTCTACAATCAAGCCAGGGCGTTCATCTATCCCTCGCACTATGAAGGGTTTGGCATTCCGCTGCTAGAAGCGATGGCATGCGGATGCCCTTTAATCGCCTCCGATATACCTTCGACCCGTGAAGTGGCTGGTACGATCCCTTTTTATTTCGAGGTCGCGAAATCGGAAGATTTAGAGGAGGCTCTAAATATGTGTGTCGAAAAGGAACTGCGCAAGTCCAAACAGGTACAAGCGGGGCTGGATTGGGCCAGGCAATATTCATGGCGAAAAACCGCTCAGGTGTTTATTGATGTCTATCGTAATCTTTAGCAAAAATTCTTTCCGAATGGTTTCGTCTTAATGGCTCCCCTTATCTCGATTATTACCCCTTCTTATAACCGGGCAAAGTTCATTACACACGCAATCGAGAGTGTGCTTGCCCAGGACTGCTCACACATTGAGCATATTGTAGTGGATGGTGGCTCTACGGACAGCACGCCCGAACTAGTGAACAAATATCCTCATATTCGTTTTTTCTCTGAGCCAGATCAGGGTATGTATGACGCTCTTAATAAAGGCATCGAGCGGGCCACGGGAGAAATCATTGGATTCCTCAATACGGATGATCTTTATGAAAAGGATATCTTTTCCAAGGTGGCAGAGGCGTTTGCCGAAGAGTCAGTCATGGCTGTTGCGGGACGAGCGATCGTTTTCAAGGAGGTTCTCGAAGGAAAACCGGTGGTTATAGAGGAGTACTCCCCGGATAAAAACAGCTTGCTAGAAGACTCAACAATTGGCAGCAACTACTTCAATGCCTGGTTCTTCCACCGTTCCGTATTCGATAAAATCGGAAAATTTCATATTGGCTATCGCATCATCGGGGATCGGGACTTCATGCTACGGTTTGCACTGGGTGGTTTGAAGTATGTGACTATCAACCGGGTTACGTACGAGTATTACCAGCATGTCGAATCATTGACTTTCGATAAGAGTGGTGAAAAACTTGAGCAAAGCGCTCTTGAGCATCTGGAAATGACGCATTCCTATCTACGGACTTTCGGATTGTCGAGTTTACAAAAAAAAATGATTACCCGGCTTCGAACAAACAACAGCATTGAGCTGGCTGTAAGAAGCTTGAGACGATTAGATCTGAAGGGGTTTGTGAACTATTCTTATGAGGGCCTCCGGTATGATTTGTTTTGGCCCTTTAGATTCTTGAAGTTTGTACTGAAGAATGGAATCAGAGTCTTGTTTAAATCCAGATTGTTCTCCGTCCCCCTGGCGTTATTGAGGCATGAGTGAGTACACGACCCTTAGCGCTTATTACAGGTATCTCCGGGTTTGTCGGTCGACACCTCCAATGTTTTCTTACGTCTCAGGACTGGCAGATTCGTGGGTTTGATCGACAAGCTGTCCATGGTGAGTACAATGTATATATTGGCGACATTACAAATCTCAAGGCCTGCAAACAAGTTCTGATGGATCAGAAGCCAGATGTTATATTTCACCTGGCCGGATTGATCAAAGCCAACGAGCCTGAAAGACTTTTCCAGACCAACCTGTTGGGAACAGTGGCCCTTTTTGAAGGAATATTGGCTACCGACCAACGCCCGCGGGTTGTCATTACAAGTTCCAGCGCCGTATATGGACCAGGCCTGGGTCTGAGACCAATCACGGAAAGATTTGCACTGAGACCCCAGACACATTATGGCTTGAGCAAAGCTGCGCAGGAAATGTCAGCGTTGCGGTATTATCATGCCTATGGAGTACCGGTGATATGTATACGCACGTTCAATTTATTAGGCCCCGGGCTCTCGCCACAACTGGCCTGTTCCTCCTTTGCGCAACAGATTGCCTTGTCTGAGAAAATTGGCCACCCAGCTGTTATTTCAACCGGTGACTTGCATGCCAAACGCGATTTTGTGGATGTGCGCGACGCAGTTCGTGCGTATACGATGCTGGCAGAACAGGGCAAGCCGGGTGATACATACAACGTCTGTTCGGGCGAAGCGGTTTCCATCCGCGACTGCCTGGATATTTTGCTGAAACAGGCTCGGGTGCCGGTAGAGGCGGTTTTGGATCCCGCGAAGGTGCAGAAAAATGATGTCCCAATCCAGATTGGAAGCGCGAAAAAGTTAAGGGATGTCACTGGCTGGAATCCACAAATCACCTTGAAACAGTCATTGATTGATTTACTGAACGATTGGCGCCAGCGGGTTGAGATGGAGTGAGTATGAAAAATAAAAGTGTATTAGTAACAGGCGCGGGCGGATTTATTGCCAGTCATCTCGTGGAGCGGTTAATCGCCGAAGGTGCCAGGGTGCGGGCTTTCGTACGGTATAACTCGCGCGGCGATACGGGTTTGTTGCGTATGCTGCCCGTTGAAGTCTTTTCGCAACTGGAACTGGTAGCAGGCGACCTGCGCGATGTGGAGGCTGTTCGGGAAGCAATGCAGGATATCGATACAGTCTTCCACCTTGGCGCGTTGATCGCGATTCCATATTCCTATGTGCATCCACGCGAGGTGATCGAGACCAATGTGATGGGAACGTTGAACGTGTTGATGGCGGCGCGCCAACTGGGCACACGGCGTGTGATCCATACTTCGACCAGTGAAGTGTATGGTACCGCACAATACATGCCGATTGACGAGCGTCACCCCTTACAGGGGCAATCACCTTATTCTGCCAGCAAGATCGGGGCAGATCGAATTGCGGAAAGCTTTCATCGTTCGTTCAATGTTCCTGTGGTCACTTTGCGCCCGTTCAACACGTTCGGCCCACGACAATCTGCGCGGGCTGTGATTCCCACCATCATCACGCAGGCGCTCACACGTGATGAAGTGCACCTGGGAAGTCTCGACCCTTCGCGCGATTTCACATTTGTCGCGGATACGGTCGAAGGGTTCCTGCGCGTCGCTTCGGCCGACCATGTACTCGGCGAAGAGATCAACCTGGGCAATGACGATACCATTCGCATCGGCGATTTGGCGGAAAAGATTTTCGACTTGATCGGTAGGACTCCCAAGGTGATTACCGACCCACAGCGCATTCGCCCAGGCAAAAGTGAAGTATTAAAGCTCTGGGCTTCGAACCAAAAAGCAAAAGAGTTGATCGGATGGGAGCCGCGCGTCTCCCTTGACGATGGACTGCGCCGCACGATCGAATGGATCTCAGCCCACTTAGACCTCTATCAGCCCAACCAATATGTGGTTTGAGATTCTATGAAAGCTGTTATTCTCGCTGGTGGCAAAGGAACCCGCCTGGCTCCGTACACCACCATACTGCCCAAACCGCTGATGCCCATCGGTGACATGCCGATTTTGGAAATTGTCATCCGTCAACTGACGCATCATGGCATCAGGGATATCACACTGGCTGTTGGCTACCTGGCTGAACTGCTCATGGCCTATTGTGGCAACGGTGAAAAGTTTGGCATCAAGATTGATTACTCGCGTGAAGAGGAACCTCTGGGAACGGCCGGACCCATCTCACTCATTCCCAATCTGAATGAGACGTTCCTGGTTATGAATGGCGACCTGCTTGCCACATTGGATTACTCCGCCATGTGGCAATATCACAAAGAACGTGGCGCGATTGCCACGCTCGCATCGTATCGCCGCGATATAAAGATTGACCTGGGTGTCATTGAGGCGGAAGATGGCTGGGTGAAAGATTATATCGAGAAACCCACGTACCATTACTCGGTCAGCACAGGCATATACATCTTTGAACCTGCAGTGCTCCAGTATATTGAGTATGGCAAACGTCTCGATCTGCCTGAACTGGTCTTATGTTTGCTCAAGGTTGGCCGAAAAGTGAACGTCTACAACTTCGATGGCTACTGGCTCGATATTGGTCGTCACGATGATTATGAAATTGCGATCCAGAAGTTCCTGTTGCATCGCGCAGAGTTTCTGCCTCCTGACGGAAGAATCAGCTAGGAGTATTTTCTTGATCCTGCTTTTGTTCACGGCCTCCTACCCATATGATGGTGGTGCCGAACAAACATTTCTCAACACTGAGATCCAGCATCTGCGGCGTACATTTGATCGCGTGATCCTGGTTCCCAGGAAACGCTCGGGCTCTTTGCTTCCGGTTGCTGAATCGGTTGAGGTGGATGAGACGTATTCCGCATCTTTGGATGGCGTGAATTTATTCACTGCAGCCGCGAATATAGTGTTTTCCAGATTGATTTATTCGGATATCTTAGCACGCCCTTCTCTTTTGTCCTATCAACAGGCGATCAGACGCCTGATTTCCTTTGCGGTTGGCGCTCAACTGACTCGCAACTGGGTTCGCAATTGGATTGCGAAAAACAAAGCAGATCCGGCTGAGTGCATTTTTTATACTTATTGGTTTGACCAGGCTGCATTGGGTATTGGGTTGGCAAAACGAAAGTATCCACAGCTTCGCCTGGTTTCAAGAGTGCATGGATACGACCTGTATGAGGAGTACTATTACAAACCGCCGTACTGGCCCTGTCGTCCGCTGGCGCTTTCCCTGCTGGATTGCCTCTTCCCCGACGCGCAGGCGGGTCTGCGCTATCTGGAAAAGCGTTATCCCAAGTATGCCTCGCGTTATGAGACCTCCCTGCTGGGAGTGACAGAGCCCGGTTTTGTGAACTCTCCTTCCACAGATAGAGTCTTTCGTATTGTTTCCTGTTCTATGTTGGAGCCAGTGAAACGAGTGGACCGAATACTAGAAGGGATCAAAATGGCAGCCTGCCAACGCCCCGGCCAGCGTTTTGAATGGCATCATATCGGGAACGGCGCTAGACGCGCGGAATTGCAAAAAATGACTGATGAGCAGTTTCCTCCAAACGCCAAGGGATACCTGCCCGGGTACGCCAGCAAAGAGGCGTTGATGTCCTTTTATAGGGACCAGCCAGCGGATGTTTTCATCAATGCCAGCGAAACCGAAGGGACACCGGTGGCGGTCATGGAGGCGGTAAGTTGTGGCATCCCAGTGATTGCCACTTCTGTTGGTGGCAACCAGGAGATCGTTGGACCTCAAAACGGTATTCTACTTGGCGAGAAACCGAGCGCGCAACAAATCGCGGATGCCATCTTCCAATTTCTTGACCATCCGCAGGAGGCACAACTGAAGCGTAATGCTAGCCGCAGGGTTTGGATGGAAAGATATAATGCCGATGCCAATTATCTGGCATTTGCCGAACGTTTGAAATCGATCAGATCGGAACAGAAAGCAAAATGATCTTATGTGCGGAATCACCGGACTCTGGCATCTGAACGGCGAGCCGGTCTCGCCAGATGCATTGAAATACTTTACTGATTCGCTGGCGCATCGCGGACCGGACGGCAGCGACATCTACATTGACCGGGATGCAAATCTTGGGCTGGGACATCGCCGCCTGGCGATCATCGACACCTCCGAGGGTGGGCGGCAGCCAATGTCGTATGCCGACGACCGGTATTGGATCGTGTTCAACGGGGAGATATACAACTTCCTGGAGCTGAAAAAAGAACTGGAGCAGTTGGGCTACGCTTTCTACACGGATTCAGATACCGAGGTAATTCTTACTGCCTATCATCATTGGGGCGAGGACTGCCAGTTGAAATTCAACGGCATGTGGGCATTCGCGATCTGGGATTGTACGGAACGTCAATTGTTTGTCTCACGCGACCGTTTTGGCGTGAAGCCGCTCATTTATCATTTCGACGAAAAACATTTTGCCTTTGCGTCCGAAATGAAGGCCTTTCTGGCACTGGATTGGTTCCAACTCGAATTCGACCCTGCAATGGTGCCGCTGGCCTTGACCAATGAACGACTGATCGAAGGCGATGAGCGTTGCATGTTGAAGGGCTTGAATCACCTGCTGGGCGGGCATTGTCTTTCCCTGCGGCAGGGTGAGCAGCCGAAGATCCGCCGCTGGTGGAACACGCTCGATCATTTGGAAACTGTTCCACAAAAGTACGACGAGCAGGTGACGCGTTTCCGCGAATTATTCCTGGATGCCTGCCGGATCCGAATGCGCAGTGACGTTCCCATCGGGACGGCCCTCAGCGGCGGACTCGACTCGAGTTCCATTTTGTGCGCCATGACTCACATTCGCAATACGACGAATGCCTCAGATCGGCTGGCGCAAGAATGGCAGAAGGCATTCATCATGACTTATCCGGGCGCGGTCATCGATGAACGGAAATATGCCGACGAAGTCATCCGGCAGACAGGCGTCAAGCCGATCTATTGCACGGGCGCATCGGCTCTGTACCTCGATCACTTCGATGACATCCTCTTCCAGTACGAGGAGATTTCCGACATTCACCTGGGTCCCTGGCTAGTGCACAAGGCGCAACGCGAAAACGGTGTGGTCGTTACCATCGACGGTCACGGCGGCGACGAACTGCTAGGCGGGTATCCGTGGCACGTGACTGCGGCGCTCAAGGATGCGATTTCCGGTTTTGCGCTGTTTCGTACGCGCGATGTGATCTCCATCATGAAGGGCCTGGAACTGTTCCCTCAAAATAAGTTTTACCTCCGAAGCGTGCAGACCCTGTTCTCGAAAATGACGAAGGAAAAGGTACAGCCCTGGCTCGTGCAACGCGCCGCAGACTTCACCTCGTCCGCCTATGAGCACGACCTGCCGCTGATCAAGGACCGCGATGCGCTCTTCAAATCGTTGTATGTGGATTACCATTTCACACAACTGCCGATGAACCTGCGCGACTTCGACCGACTCTCGATGGCGCACGGAGTCGAAGTCCGTTCCCCATTTATGGACTGGCGACTCGTGTGCTTCGTCTTCTCGCTTCCCTCTTCGGCGAAAATTGGTTCTGGTTTCACCAAGCGGATTCTCAGGGACGCGTTGAAGGGCATCCTGCCTGAGACGATTCGGACGCGGACGCGTAAACTTGGCTTTCCCAATCTGGCCGAAGCCTGGACTTCGCCGCGGGCGCAGGAATTCATTCGCGAGGTCGTGCACAGTAGGGACTTCCAGCAGTCTGCAATTTTGAATGGCAAACGGATTGCGGAGGATCTGTCGGTCGCGATCCGAAACCAGGACAACGAACAATTGCACCAGGCGTGGGTCTATGTGCAAGCCGCCTCGTTGATGAGGCTGTTCAAAGAGAAGCGGAGAGTCTACGCATGATCGTTATTGTAGATTACGGCGTTGGCAACCTTGGTTCCATCAAGAACATGTTCAAGAAGGTTGGTTTCAAAGCCGAGCCTTCCTCTGACCCGACGGTTTTGCGAGAAGCAGATAAGCTGATCCTGCCTGGCGTCGGCGCGTTCGATGCTGGGATGAGCAAACTGCGCGAACGCGGGCTGATTGACTTGCTCAACGAACTCGTATTGGAAAAGAAAGTGCCGGTATTGGGGCATTGTCTGGGTTTGCAGTTGATGACGAAGTGCAGCGAAGAGGGAACAGAGGCAGGTCTGGGCTGGATCCATGCGGAGAGCGTCCGTTTCAAATTCGCTGCAGAACAGGCGCATCTTAAAATCCCACACATGGGTTGGAATATGCTCGACATCCGCCGGCCACATCCGCTGGTGGCAGATCTGGGAACGGATGCGCGCTTCTACTTCGTGCATAGCTATCACATCCTGTGTGCCGATGAATCGGATGTGGTGGCTTACACCGATTATGGCTATAACTTTGCCTCGGTCATCCAAAAGGGAAATATCGTGGGCGCGCAATTTCACCCGGAAAAGAGTCACAAATTCGGAATGCAGCTGCTGAGAAATTTTGCGGAGCGTGTGTCATGATCCGGCCGCGTGTCATTCCGTGTTTGTTGTTGAAGCATGAGGGGCTCGTCAAGACGGTCAAGTTCAAGGACCCGAAATATCTGGGCGACCCTATCAACATCGTCCGCATCTTCAATGACAAGGAAGTGGATGAGCTAATCTTTCTCGATATCACCGCGACGGTCGAGAATCGCCATCCCAATTTTGAGATATTAGGCAAGATCACCAGTGAATGTTTCATGCCGCTGGGCTACGGCGGCGGAATCCGTACGCTGGAGGATGTGAAGAAACTGCTGGCCATCGGCGTGGAGAAGATTGTGCTCAACACTTCGGCGGTGGAAAACTCTTCGCTGATTCGCGCGGCAGCCGATTACGCCGGGAGCCAGGCGGTGGTCATTTCAATAGATGTGAAGAAGTCTTTGCTTGGAAAATACGAAGTGTATACGCGCGGCAGCAAAAAAAACACAGGGTTCGATCCGGTGAAATTTGCGGTTGAAATGGAAAAGCAGGGCGCGGGCGAGTTGTTCCTCAATTCGATTGACCGCGACGGGACGATGCAGGGCTATGACCTGGAGCTCGTCAGGCGCGTGGCGGATTCGGTCACCATACCCGTCGTCGCCTGCGGAGGCGCCGGGAACATCCAACATCTGGCGGAGGCGATTGAAGCAGGCGCGTCTGCCGCCGCGGCGGGCAGTATGTTTGTCTTCCAGGGACCGTTGCGCGGCGTGTTGATCAGTTATCCCGCGCAGGAAGAATTGAAGAGAGCGATTCCTTGAGCAGACCCTAATGGTTTGTTGGATAACAAGGAAGATTGAAAATCTTTAGAGGAATTTCGCTGAAATTGTGTTTTGCGTTGCCAGGAAAACCTTTAGGGTCTTTGACTTATGGAGAATGAATGACCTCTGAATATCGGATTTGTTCGCGTTGTTTAATGGACACTACCGACCCCGAAATCGTGTTTGATGAGCAGGGCGTGTGCAATCATTGTCACGACCATGACCGTTTGATGAAGCAAAAGGTGGTCACGGGCCAGGCGGGTGAGGCCTATCTCCAAAGACTTGTGGAAGAAATGAAACGTGCCGGGCGCGGCAAGCCGTATGACTGCATCATCGGTGTGAGCGGTGGCGTGGATAGCACCTACGTGGCCTATCTGGTAAAGAAAATGAGGTTGCGCCCGCTAGCGGTTCACATGGATAACGGCTGGGATTCTGAACTCGCAGTCAAAAACATCGAAGAAACGCTCAAGCGGCTTGGCATCGATCTTCATACGGAAGTGCTCGATTGGGAGGAATTCAAGCATTTGCAGGTGGCTTTTCTAAAATCCTCCACGCCTGATTCAGAAATTCCAAGTGATCATGCCATCTGGGCGGTGTTGGGAAATATGGCGGATAAGCTGAAAGTGAAATATATCGTTTCAGGTTTCAACGTCCGCACCGAAACACATTTGCCGCGTGCCTGGTCGCAGGGACACTTTGATTGGAAGTACATCCGCAGCGTGTTTCAGCAGTTCGAGCGTGGACGACTCAGGACCTTTCCGCATATCGGTTTCTTCACGTATTATCGCCGTTTGCTGGCGCACCGCCGCGTGGATATCTTGAACTACATCGACTATAGCAAGGCCGAAGCCATGAAAATCCTGGAGCAGGAACTGGGCTGGCGCTACTACGGCGGCAAGCACTATGAATCCATTTATACGCGTTTCTATCAGGGTTATATCCTGCCGGTAAAATTTGGCTACGACAAGCGTCGCTCGCATCTTTCCAGCCTCATCTGCTCGGGTGAAATCGCGCGAGAGGCTGCCTTGAAGGAACTGGAGAAACCCACGTATCAACCTTCCATGCAGGAAGAAGATCGCGAGTATGTGGTCAAGAAACTTGGGCTTGCGGATGAAGAGTTCGACGCCATCCTCAACGCGCCGAAGAAGACCTTCTGGGATTATCCCTCCTATGGGCGAATCCTCGAAGGTCCGATGTTGAAGGGATTGTACGACGCCGGCCGCGATTGGTATCGCGCCCGTCAAAAACGAACCCATCAGGCTGAGGCGTAGATGCGAATCGCTTACGTCAGCCTGCACTGGCCGCGCACTCGCAATACCGGTGTGGGGAAGAAGATCCAGTCACAGCTGGTGGCGTGGAAGGCGATGGGGCACGAGGCGCGGCTCTTCATGCACACATCGAGGCACGAAACTGTCTCGGAGCTGATCGGAGCGGAGGTGTGCCCTTATGAGGTACGCGGCATGCTTCGGACGGAGATCAATCGTTCGCGCGCCGCGCAGGCCATGGTCAGGGCGGTTGAAGCGTTTAGGCCAGACATCATTTACCTGCGATACGGCATTTACGTCTATCCTGCACATCGCCTGATGAAGATTGCGCCGGTCATCGAAGAGATCAATACGAATGACCTGACCCAGCATGAAGAACTGGGTGGAATCTACAGCCTGTATAACCGTCTAACGCGCGGCATCTTCCTGCGCCGCGTCCGTGGACTGGTAACGGTCTCGCGTGAATTGGAAGTTTCCCCGGCTTTTACCTCTTATCACCAACCGACCTGTACGATCGCCAACGGCATTGACCTGGAAGCTTTCCCGCCTCTCCCTGCGCCCGATAACAATATCCCACGGTTGGTTTTTATCGGAAGTCCCGGCTATCCCTGGCATGGAATCGATAAACTGGTTTATTTCGCCCGTTGCTACTCCGATCTACAGCTCGATATCGTTGGTTACGACAAGTTGCCAGAGTTCGAGCCACTGCCCGAGAACCTGAAACTGCATGGT
This sequence comes from Anaerolineales bacterium, assembly GCA_035720235.1. Lineage (GTDB taxonomy): Bacteria > Chloroflexota > Anaerolineae > Anaerolineales > Villigracilaceae > Defluviilinea. The sequence continues at coordinate 22,915 of DASTOH010000169.1, forward strand.
TATCTATCCAGCGGAGAGTATGAAAAGGTGCTGGCTGGCGCGGATGTAGCGGTCAGCTCGCTGGCATTGCACCGGATCCAACTGGAGGAGGCCTCGCCACTCAAAAGCCGCGAATGCCTGGCCCTGGGGCTGCCGCTCGTGCTGGCCTACCAGGACACGGACCTGGGTGAGGCGGAGTATGACTTCCTGTTGAAGATTCCCAATAAAGAGGATAATATTCTTACCCACGGTGAGGCAATCCGCGAGTTTGCCTACCGCATGCGCGGCTGCCGGGCAGACCGGGCGATCCTGGAAAGGTGTATCAGCTCCACCGGTAAGGAAGAGAGGCGATTGGAATTCTTCAATGAAATTCTTCAAAAAGAGTAGAACGTCCCGTCGATCGCGAACCACCTGTAAGGGCAGGTTTTGGGCGGTTCATATAGCCAACTATAGACAGACTGCGGGACGGTTTGTAACAGGAATCACTTGATGCAGCAACGCAGTGCGATGTCCCATCGTTATCTTCTACTTGTTCTATTCGCTTATCTCCTGACGGCTTCCGGAGTGGTATTCTGGAACATCACCTGGGGTACAGGTGAATGGCTTGGGCAGTTTTCCCTCAAGTGGGGCTTCGCCTTTCTGAGCTTTGTCGTATTCTGCATTGTCACTTTGATAGGAGCTTGGTTTGCACTCTTTGATCCCAGCAGCTTGACCAGCCTCTCACGTGCATTAACGGCTCTTCGTCGGCAGTTAGGATTCGCGCGCTGGATACTTGGCCTGATCATCCTGATCTTCCTGGTATGGTTTCTGCAATATACGGCCTGGGGCGTCATCATCGATGAGCCCTATCCGCGCCTGCTCCTGTGGGCAATTTCAGCGGTTCTTCTGGGTTACCTCCTGACAGGCGACAACCAGGCAGTTATGAACTGGCCTGGTTTATTGACTTCCCTGATCCTGACAGCTGCTGCGTTCAAGCTGGCCACGGCTTTGTCCAACGTGACCAGTTATCCGTTTTCCCTGGGCTGGTCGGAAGGCAACCGCTTGTGGGATTATTCGGCTCTATTTGGACGGCGTCTTTACAATTATCCGGCCGATAAAACCATCCCGGTCCTGCTGGATATAGGCCGGCAATTTGTGGGTGGTATCCCCTTTCTACTTCCGGGACTGACGATCTGGCAGGCACGCCTGTGGGTGGCCCTGACCAATATCGTCCCATATCTGCTTCTGGGCTGGATCGCTTTTAAACTGCCCGGAAAGGTTTCTCGCCTATCCTGGATTTTGGCCGGTATCTGGGCCTACACGTTTGTGGAACAGGGACCGATTCATCCGCCCCTGTTGCTGTGTGCCATACTGGTGGCTTTTGCCTGGCGAAAGCCTTTGTGGCTCGCCATCCCGTTGATCCTGGTCGCCAGCTATTTTGCCGAAGTCAGCCGCTTTACCTGGATGTTTGCTCCAGGGATGTGGGCGGGTATGTTGGAGTTGAGCGGCGCCGCGCTTCAGAATCGCCGACTGGATAAGACCGCCTGGACGCGAGCGATCTCGGTTGGCGTTGCAGGCATCCTCGGTGGATATCTGGCGCCGTTTTTTGTCCCTGCTCTGGTCAGCGGGTTCCTGGCGCGGATAGGAGGATCCGGCTCCGGCGTGGTCAGCAGCCTCGGGACAGGGGTAACGATTTCTGCCGTCGAGTCTGAGTCCACTTCCCAGGCCCTGTTGTGGTATCGGCTGTTCCCGAATGCCACCTATGACTATGGGATTCTGATTGGCTTGCTCCTGGCGGTGGGCCCACTGATCGTCGTATTGTTCTATTTGTCCATCACTCGACGCTGGATACTCAACACCTGGCAAAAACTTGCGATTATCCTGCCGCTGCTGGCGTTCCTGGTGGTGGGATTGATCGTCAGTGTGAAGATCGGCGGCGGCGGCGACCTGCACAACATGGACATGTTCATCCTCGGCCTCATGTTCGCAGGCGCCATTGCCTGGCGCAACGGTGGTTATGAATGGGTCAGGCAGATATCCCAGTCGCCGGCCTGGATCCGCACTATGATCATATTACTGATTGTCCTTCCAGCCTTTCAGTCGCTGTTAGGGTTGATGCCAATTTCAATTAACGAGGATATGCGCTGGGTGATGACCCTGGCAGATATCCCTCCCACCGGGCCGATGCCGGAACTGCTCCCTTCTGAACGCGATACAGAGAAATCCCTCAACGATATTCGCACTGCCGTGGACCTCGCTTCCACGCAGGGCGATGTCCTTTTTATGGACCAGCGCCAGTTGTTGACCTTTGGTTATGTCAAAAATGTTCCATTGATCCCGGACTATGACAAGAAAGTGCTCATTAATCAAGCGATGAGCGCGAATGCCTTCTATTTTTCGGAGTTCTATCAGGATCTCGCTGACCAGCGTTTTTCCCTGATCATCACCAACCCACTGCATGAAAAAATTCAAACCGGCTTGAATCCGTTTGGTGAGGAAAACAATTCCTGGGTCACGTGGGTGTCCACACCGGTGTTATGCTATTACGAGCCTTTGGACACCTTGAAGAAGGTCACCGTACAATTATTGGTTCCACGGCAGGATACTTCGGGCTGTGAGCAAAAGCTCCCTGTCACCAGCCGTTGATGGAAGCCATGCGATTGAACCTTCCTTATTTGATCCCGCGCCTGATCCGGCATTTTCTGCCTGAAAAATTCGTGCGTGCACTGCTGCTACGCAGTATCATCATCCGGCCCGGACTGGAGACCAGTGACCCGGAGGGGGCTGTGCAGCGTTATGTGAACGTACTGCCTGTACCGCTCAAAGGAAAATGCGTCCTTATCTTCGGGTATGGCGGGCGCTTCGATCTCGGGTTCGGCATTTTGAAGGAAGGCGCGGCGCACGTGATCCTGTGCGACAAGTACGCGCCGCCTGATGAGGCCCATAACCTGGCCAAATTTGCAAAAGAGCACGAATACTTTGTCGTTGAAGGGGGCAGACTTCGCCCACGCACCGACCGGATGACATTGCTGGAAGCTGACATACGTGAGGTTCAAGCTCATCACGTTCTCGAACCTGTGGATATCGTATTGAGCAGTTCGGTCTATGAGCACCTCGATGATGTGCCCGGCATTACCCGTGCATTGGTGGCGCTTACCAAGGGGGACGGCGTACACGTGCATTTTGTGGATTTGCGGGATCACTTCTTTAAGTATCCGTTCGAAATGCTGCGTTTTTCCGGAAAGACTTGGCGCGCGTGGCTGAACCCCTCCACGAATCACAACCGCTTCCGACTTTGGGATTATCGGAGAGCCTTTGAGGCCTGTTTTGAGAACGTGGAGATCGAAATCCTGACGAGCGAAGAGCAAGCCTTCCGCGCACTTCGACCTCATATCCGTCCTGAATTCGTTAGCGGCAATCTGGCGGAAGATGCCGCTGCAACGATCCGTGTGATCGCCTCCAGACCCAAGAAAGCCCGATCCTCTTGCTGATGCTCCAACCCACCCGTCCGGCCTTCTGGCGCTTCGTACTGCTCGTGACGTTCCTGTTCACGGTGCTGGCTGGCTGGAATCTGATTGACCTGGCCCGGCGATTGAACGTGCAAATTTTGGAGCGACCGGCCTGGCTGGGCGCGCTCTCTGTCCTGGGACTCTTTGCAGGAATCATTCTTTTGGGATTTGCAGTGAGCTTCTCGCGAGCAGGCGACAAACTATGCGGTTTGCTCGAAATCCCATCCACAGTTCGCCCAGGGCAAATTGGAATCCTCCCCATCGTTGTGGCCCTATTCGGTTTTTCTATTGTTACGGCTCTGAGCGGATTCAAAAGAATCCTTGGACAGGAAGACTGGGTGCGGATCCTCATCTTCTGGGTATTCAGCCTGTTGGGCATGTGGGGAATCAAAGTGCTTCGCAAAGAAAGGACCTGGCTGAACGCATTGATCGCCATCGTCCTTTTGCAGGCGACGATCCACCTGCTCCTATCGTACTGGCCGTCGGTGACGGCCTATCCCTTCGCGCTGGGATGGTCCGAGACCAGCCGCTATTATTTTCCATCGCTCTTTCTTTCCGAAAATATCTACGGGCAAAAATATCCTTTGCCCATTCTGCATCCAACCCTGCATTTGCTGCTCACTCCGCCCTATTGGCTCGACGCGCCGCTGTGGCTGCATCGATTCTGGCAGGTGGCGATCCGCTACCTTTTGCTGGCGGCGGCCGTCCCGGCAGTGATGAGGCGGCTTGCCCTTTCAGGGCGCTCACCTGCACTTGCGCCCGGTGCAAGTGTCGCAGCCATCCAGAATAAAGGCCTTTACTGGTTAGTCGCGTTGTGGGTTTTCCTCTTCCTGTTTTTAGGACCCATTTATTTTCATCTCGTCGTCCCGGTGATTTTGGTCCTCGTTGGATTCGCGCTGCGCGACGACCGAAGGAACTGGTTCGTGATCCTATTGGCCTCTGCCTGGTGTGGGTGGAGTCGCGTGAACTGGTACCCGATGCCGGCGCTGATTGCCGCGACCTTGTACGTACTCGAAACGCCCTTCAACGGGAAAAGCTTGTGGCAATACCTGTGGAAGCCGGCGCTGTGGGGCATTGCCGGCACGTTGACTGCATTTTTATTCCAACGTCTGTATATTGCCATCTCCGGCGTAGATAGCCAGTATTTCTACACCAGTGTCGCCTCAGACCTGCTGTGGTATCGCCTCCTGCCAAACGCAACCTTCTCGACTGGACTCCTACCCGCCGCGATCCTGACCTCTTTGCCGATGTGGCTCGCCATGCATTTGGTAGTGCGTGCAGATAAAGGAGCGTTTCATCCGATAAGATTGTTGCTTTTGATCGCCGCGTTCGTGGCGCTCTTTATAGCTTGCTTGTTTGTGAGTCTGAAGATCGGTGGCGGTGCAGACCTCCACAACATGGACGCCTATTTCGTCGTCCTTTTGATCGTCTTTCTCTATTTAGTCTTTGCCAGATACGCCCGGGAGGATTTCACCGCGCCTCAACCTGTCCCATTGCACTGGCTGGTTGTTGTGGCGTTGCTGATTTTCCCCGTCTGGGCAGCCATTCAACCGAACCTTGGCTTCATCACCTTCGATTCAGGGCGGACCCGGTCTGTGCTGGCGAACCTGCAAGAGCGTGTGGATCAGGTAAATGCGCAAGGCGGCGAGGTCTTATTTATTACCCAGCGACATTTGATGGCGATGAATATGTTGGATGGTGTCACGCTTGTCCCTGAGTATGAACGCGAGGACCTGATGGAAATGGCCATGGCAGGCAATGAAGTCTATCTGGGTCAATTTCGCCGCGATATGGAAAACCAGCGTTTTGCGTTGATCGTGGTGGACCCGTTACGGTTCCTGAAGTTTTCCAGCCGCCGCAGTTTTGCCGAGGAAAATAACGCCTGGGTCACGCGCGTGGCAAAACACATCCTGTGTAATTACCGTGAGGAAGTCCTTTTCCCTGAGGATGATATTGCCCTGTATGTGCCGCAAACAGGCGAACGGAAATGCCCGTAAGGGCTAGGCTTCCTGCGGCTGTTCGCTGCTGGCATCCGTTCTCGAATCTTGAAACCAGATAAGATTCAATATTGCGACAAGAATCAAGATGACAAATAGTAAGGGAAATGTGTTGCTGAGAAAATAGGGCTTGTATTTGAATGGTACAAGTGTTGCAAAGTAGGCGATGGAGATGCCCAGGGTCAATGTAATGGCGAGCAATTGGCGGGCCTTGTGTTTCATCACGGGGATGCCGCATAGAAACAACGCTACCGGGGCAGACAGGATGGAAAGGGTGTAGTCGTTGCTGATGGGAATGATCAACGCGCCGATCATGGAAACCAGTAACAGGGCGTTGTCGATGCCCTGTTCTTTTTTCCTGGCGGAAATAACGATAGCAACTGCAAAGGTGAGCAAAAAAATCCCCAGCAGCAGATTCGAGAGCAGGTCCGAATTCTGGCTGATCATCTCCACCGAACTGGGGGCAAGAATGTTCAACCCATCCCTCTTTAGCGCTTCAATAAAGGCTTTTATGGAATGATTGCCATTCCATTCCCAGCCTGGCACGGAAAGCTGTGCTGAAACGGAACGGATAAAATCCAAAAAGATTTGATACCCCATCACAAACAGCAACAATAAATTGAATACAGCCAGCTTTATAAACCGCAGGATACTGTTTTTCCAGTCCTTCCAGTCGTCCACAAACATCACAATAAAAATGGCCGGATATAGTTTCAACTGGATTGAAATGGAAAACAACAAGTAAGCAATCAGGCGATGCTTTTTATCGTTATGGAATATATGGATTGCCCAGAGACAAAGCAAAAAGGTTAATACATTATATTGACCCCTTTCCAGCTCGAACTGCAGGCCGTAGGAGAAGAGACCGGTCACAAAGATCAACATCAGTGTTGGAATGCTTTGCCTTTGGATCATCTTCGCCGGCAGCAGAAATGTAAGAATGAAATAACAGGCAAGGCTGAAAAGGGTGAATAAGCTGAAGAGCAAAGGGTAATTATCCAGGAGCAGTAAAGGAGCAAAGAAAACATAGGTAAACGGTGGATAGAATTGGATCACATACGGGGACTGTTGGTTCGAGAACCAGCCCTTCATCAGGTCAATGACTGCGATCAAGTCATTACCAATTGGATAGCGGTCTGGCAGGTATGTTGTGAAATACCGCATTCTGAGTGTGTCGTTGAGGAATATGGGTGAAATGAAGAAGAGGATATATACGATCAGAAATCCGATCGTCACCCAGACGGCTGCCGGAAGATTTAAGATCCAATCTATATAGTCATGGAACAATTTCCCTGCCTGAAATTCTTCGGTTCGATCCGAAAGCCGAAGCCATATCCCGGCCACAATCAATGAGATTGAAATCTCTATTCCAAGGATTTGTGCAGATTGGATGCCTGGTTTTCCATTCGGAAGGTAATCAGCCAGGAAAGACGCCGCTATCCCAAAGATTCCAAGAACGAACAGTCCCATCCCAATTTTTTGTATGTTCATAACCTTTTCTTCCGGCCTAAACGAACTTGATGCGCCGCGCCGCGAAGGCTACCATGCGAAATAACAGCAGCCCGTGCTTCCAGCGTGAGATGTTGGTGGTGCCATAGGTCCGTTCACGGTAGCGGATGGGGAGGTCTACAATCTTCAGGTTTAGTTTGGCCGCGCCAAAGATCAGGTCGAAATCGCCAAACGGATCGAAATCGCCAAAATAGGAGCGGTTGGCCGCGATCTGCTCGTAGTCCCGTTTCCACAGGACTTTTGTGCCGCACAACGTATCCTTGATGGGCTGTCCCAACAGCCATGAGAATGCCAGGCTGAAGAATTTGTTGCCGATGAAATTCAAGGTGCGCATGGCCTCCTGTTCCATGGGGTAGACCAATCGCACGCCGTTGATGAACTCGCCCTTGCCTGAGACCAGCGCCTCGCAGAAGCGCGGCAGGTCCTCGGGCGGGACAGTAAGGTCGGCATCGAGGATCATCAGCACATCGCCGGTGGCCCGCTCGAAGCCGGCGCGAATCGCGTCCGCTTTGCCAATGCCGGGTTGTTTCAGGAGCAGGCTCGGGGTAGAAGGATGCGCAGCCATCTCCCGTTCGATGGCCGCGTAGGTATCATCCTTTGAATGTCCCTCCACAAAGATGAGCTCGGTCCCGCGTCCCATTTGCGGAGTCCGTTCGAAAATGGCTTTGATGTTGCCCGCCTCGTTGCGCGCCGCGATGACCACCGAAACCCTGGGCTCGGGGGCGCTTTCGGGAGCGGGACGAGCTACTATAAAGTTCGACAGTGCCAGTTCGCGAAAGGGCCACAGCCGCACCAGAAAACGATTGGCAAAGCCACCCAGCGGCAGGGGCATCAGCACTTCCTGCGTCGCACGAATAGACTCAAATCCGGCCAGTCGCAACAGGGCATGGAGGTCTTCGCGCGTGAGCCAGTTTTGGTAGAGATTCGGTGTTGCAAGGTTGCTCTGCTGTGCAAGGCTGAGCGGCAACTGCCAAAGCCGGCTGTAAAAATTCAGGATGAGGCGCGTGCGCGGATGACAAAGACCTTTGATCTGTTCGAGAACGCGCTGTACATCCCACAAATCGTTTACAAGGTCAGAAAGGATGATGATATCGAAGGTCTCATCCAAGGCTGAGAGATCGTGCACATCCGCCTGGATGAACTCAAGATTTGGATGGCGCGCACGTGCCCGGCAGATCATCTCCTCTGAGAAATCCACCCCGACGCCGCGCACGGGTTGAAGTGCTGCCAGCAGGCGGCCATCGGCACAGCCAAGTTCGAGCACGCTCCGATTCAAGCCAGCATGAAAACGAAAAATGTCCGCCACGCGTTGGTGGTACCACCGGCCCATACCCTGCCAGGTATCACGTTTGCGGGCGATGGCATCCCAATGAGCGATGCGGATTTGCTGGTAGGCTTGCGCGGCCGGATCGGGGAAAATATTCTTCTGCATGTTCGTGATTGTACGTTGAGAAGAATAATTTGGAAAGACAAGCCCGTGCGCTCTACCTACTCACGGATGCCCATTGCTACTCCACTGCAAAACTTCTCGGCGAGTGATCGTCGTTTTCACCGAACTCACAAGAGCTCATCCGGTTTCAATATATAGTCTCTTGCAAGCGCTGAATCAGGCAAGGGAAATATGGATGTGAGCAGCCGTGACAGACAAACATTCGGTGTGCCTATCACGGCTGCCAAACGAATAGATATGAATTATCTTTTGTAGAGCCAGTCACCCCAGCCCATGATCCTGCCGGTTATGCTTGAGGCGGTCGGATAACTGGTGTCGTAGCGAGCGTTGGCCATCCACGGCACATACTTGGCGACACTGCTGATGCCCCAGCCAGACCTCTGCATGAAGTCCAGCGTTCGTTTGAGTGCCTGGTTGGACCAATCATAGGGATTGCCATACCTTCCGGTGCGATAGAGCAGTTCAGTTGAGACGAACAGTCCCTGCAAGGCTTCCCAGGAGTACATAATCCCTGATCCTTGCAGCACACAACAACCACCACCGCGTGAGGCATCTTCCACCAAAGTGCCATCGATGTTTATTCCTGATGTCGTACAGGCGGGATTGGTGCCCATCCAGGCGGCGTCAACACACGCCCAGGAGGATTGATAAGCAGCGGTATGCTGAAAATAGCCGTCCTTTCCGGGAGCATTGGCCGGATAATAGGCTCGTTCTCCGAAAAACGCCCTGAGGATGGCAGCGGCTCGATCCACATCGGCTGTGTCGCCCAGATAAATACTGGCGGCGATTCGGCTGGCACAGGCAAAGGTATTCCAATTGCTAGTGGAATTTTCGCAGGTATAGGTGATGGCTTTCCAGCGGCCGTGAGTGCCGATGTTGGTGGTGCGGATAGTGGTCAGCCAGATTCGGAATTCCTGATCGGCGATGAGGTCGTAGTTTTTGAGGTCGATGAGATCCGCGGAAATGACATAGGCACCGAGCTGCCGACCGGCGGCTAACACGCCATCGCGGGTTTGCCATTCAGTCGTTTCATCCAGGCTGTGTTTGGCGGCGATAATCGCATCTCTTACTTTACTGCGTAAAGAAGCATCACCTGTCCTGGCATAGGTCAAGGCTCCGGCGAGCGTGTTGGTGGCATGTCTATTATCCTTGTTATTGAGATCGGCGATCCCCCAGCTTCCATAAGCAGCAGTACGCATTCTATCCCAGGCGGCGCCTGAAGTGGGAAGGCTCATTAATTCAGTTGACGATATCCACATGCCACCGCTTGTAGGTGTACCGGCTGATGATGTGGCTTGTGAAGATGTTGTATCGGTTGGTTGAACCGAAACCATAGTCGATGTGGGGGTAGACTGGATTGCTGTTTCGGTTGGGAGTATTGTGGTTGGTGTTGCGGTAGCCAGTATAGCAGTGGGGCTTGGAAGCACGGTAGTAGGTGTAGAAGTGGGTGCTACCACAGTTGATGTAGGTTGGACCGTAGTAGCAGTCGGGCTTGCAGTAGACTGAGGAGTTGGTGTGTCAGCGAGTGTGACTACAAGTTGAGGAGCAGTACTTCCTTCACGAGATGACAAGCCCAGAAGGTCGGCGGCATCTGTGGCCAAGATGAAGCTATAGGTGCCGTTGCCTGTAATGACTTTCGTCACATCGTAATTAATCCAGCTGCTTGCAGCTAGCGCACCTTTATCCTCTAATGTACCGCTCGTCCGCCCGGACCGATTATTCCAGGTGATGCCTGTTTCGGTCCAGGTATTACTCGTTGTATACAGTGCCGGGCCGTTGCGGGTCGCGTCTGTCACATACACACGCAACTGGGCGCTGCTCACAGCTCCGGAAATACCCGTGACCGTAAATCGAATGTAACTTTCGATATCAGGGTCCGTTGCTCCACCATCTACATAAAGGACAGTGTCTTTCCCAAAATTGATGTCGGGTTTGGCTTCAGGCACTCGGGAGTCAGCCTCTGCAATAAATGTGAGGGCAGATGTGGACATATTTGATTTCGCTTGACCAGAGGTGAACGTCCCGAACGTTAGGGCGAGCGCCATGATCAGGCTGATGGTTCTTACGATTGTTTTATTCATCGCTTTCTCCTTATTACAATTCTTGTTCATTTCGGCGAAGAATGGGAACGGTGATGAACGGGGCTAACTTTATGCGATGCGAGAGAAAACGGGAAGAAATGTTACGCAAAAATTCCCAACATAGATGTAAATGTAGTCCTTAAGTCACGGTGGAATTTCTACCGAAAAATATCGAAATCTACAGATCAAGCCTCCAAATAACAAGTATGAAAAGTTTGATTAATGTATCCATCCCTGTCGAACCAGCGCGTTCTCTATATCTTGGCTGTGCTATACTCTTTCAGGATGAATATCCTCCTTTTAGTGTTTTTCCCGGCTCTCGCATATCTTTCTGGATCACTTCCATTTTCAATTTGGGTCACACGTTATGTCAAAGGCGTGGATGTACGCGACGCAGGCTCCGGTCACGCGACCACTACCAACACAATTCGCCAGGCAGGCTTTGGCTGGGGGGCGCTGGTTCTGATGCTGGATATTGCGAAAGGATTTCTCCCAACCTATCTTGCACTCACCGTGGGGCGAGATGTTATCTCGCCTTACATAGTTCCTCTTACTGCCGCCTGCGCGGTCATCGGTCATTGCTGGCCGCTCTTCGCGCAATTTCGCGGCGGCATGGGGCTGGCAACCTTTGGCGGTGCGCTCCTGGCGGTCAACTGGCTGGCGTTTGTCATTGGTCTGGGTCTGTTGCTGCTCCTGACCCTTACCATTCATCACGGTGCGCGAGCCAGTGTATTCACCGGAATTCTCATGACACCTGTATTCTGGTTGTTTCACTTGCGCGGCATGGAGTTCTGGATTGCCATTGCAGGTGGGCTCGTCATTGCCTACCGCTTCCTCATTGACTGGAATCGCAAGTATCGCGAACTCTGGCTGGATCGTGAGAAAAAGGCATGAAACTCGGCATCCTGACCGACTCAACGTGCGACCTCCCCACATATCTGATCGAGCAGTACGAGCTCGAAGTCGTTCCATCGATTCTGATCATGGATGGAAAGGAATACGTCGATGGGATCGGCCTTTCGCGCGAAGACTTTTACAAGCGACTGCCCTCGCTTCAGACACAGCCGACCACTGCCGCGCCTTCGATTGGCGATTTCTCCACTCGATACGACTCCCTCCTCAGGCGCGGCTGTGACCACGTCCTCTCCATCCACGCCGCGGGACCGTTGACCACCATCATCAACTCAGCCCGCCAGGCCGCGCACGATTTCTCCGACAAAATCACCATCGTGGACAGTCTCTCCCTCTCGCTGGGGCTTGGCTTTCAGGTGCTGGCTGCCGCCGAAGCTGCCGAGCTGGGATTACAAGCGGCGCTGGCGGCCATCGAATCGACTCGTAAGCATCTGCACGTCTTCGCCGCGTTGGATACCATGGAGAACCTCAGGCGCAGTGGACGTGTGCCTGCCGTGGTTACCGTGCTCGGTAGTTTGTTGAACATTAAGCCATTGATCGAATTGACGAATGGGGATGTCAAGGCCATTGGCGCAGTCCGTACCACAAAACAGGCCAATGAAAGAATGTTGAATTTCCTGCTTCAGGGCGGCAAACTGGAACGGCTGGCGATCCTACACACGGGCGCAGAACCGCGCGCCAAGGAATTCCTGAATACCGTGATGCAACAGGCCAGCCAGTCCGTGCCGCGCGATATTTTAATGGTCAACGTGACCACGGTCATCGGCACACATGTGGGTCCAAATGGGTTGGGGTTTGCTTCTGTAAAAGCCGGGTAGCTAGACCCGTTTTGCGCTGGAACCGCGCGCGATCAAGGTCCCCTTGAGGATCACGGTTTTCGGAGAACGCGTTGGTTCTTCGATCCTTTGAAAGAGCAGCTCCGTTGCCGTCCGGCCGATCTCTTCGGTGGGCTGGGCAATGAGGGTAATGGGCGGGTCAACTAATGCACCCCAGGTGGTTTCATCGAAACCGACCAGCGCGACGTCCTTTGGGACAATCAGTTTGCTGTCGCGGATGGCCTGAAACGCGCCCGCTGTAAGCATACTGTTGCTCGTAAATATTGCATCGGGTTTTTGGGTGAGCAAGGCAATCGTTGTTTCGTATCCCTGCCTGATGCGTGGGCCAATGATATGTGTCGCAACAGGACTCAGTCCATTGTCCTTAAGCGCCTTGTGAAAGCCGCGACTGCGCTCCGGTGCGGTGGTACTGGCGTCACCGAAAAGTCCGGCCAGCTTACGATACCCATTTTCGATCAAGTGTGTGGTCAGTTCATATGCTGCTGCGACATTATCCAGCAGAACCATGTCCACATCCCTGTTTTCCACAAATCGGTCGATCATGACATACGGGATGCTTGAACTATGGGATTTGAATCTGGCGCTAAACTGTCTTGTGGGGGAGAAAATCACGCCAGCTACATTCTCATCATGTAATACGTTTAAGTAAAGTTCTTCCTTTTCAGGGTTTTCATCTGTGTTGCACATCAGCACCGAATATCCCTGTTCGTAGGCGGCATCTTCCACGGCGCGGCTGATGGCGGTAAAGAATGGATTGCGAATGTCTGAGACGACCAATCCGATCTTGGCGCTTTTCTGCGCCCGCAGGCTGCGGGCGATCAGGTTGGGGCGGTAGTTAAGTTGTTCGACTGCTTCCAACACGCGTTGCCGCGTTTCATCCCTGACGCGCGAAGTATTAGCTAGTACACGTGATACGGTCGCTGTGGAAACTCCCGCAGTTTGGGCAACATCTTTGATGCTTGGCATGGCACGGATTATACCATTTTGTGCATAAGAATGAAAACGATTTCATATCTTCGGTGTTATAATCGTTTTATACTCACAAATATTGCCGAAAACGACAGCAAAAAGCATGCTATTTGTAATAATCTTCCCGGTTTTCCTATTCCACTGTCTCTGGCTTGACAAAAGTAATGTAATCGTTTACACTACGATGCATTGAAACGTGAAATACCCTGCTACATAGCTCCAAAGCTGCTT
>DASTOH010000170.1:0-35607 GCA_035720235.1 Anaerolineales bacterium
AGCATTTCCCGGTGCAATAACAAGAACGATCAAACCAACAATGGCCCCAACTAAACCCGCAATTAAAAAATAAAAAGCAGGAGAACGAAAAGCGAAAAGATTCGTCGCTAAACCCAAAATCACCAGACCCATAATCGCTAGTACCAATGTAGGCGATAAAGTTTCACTAAAGCCAGCAAGAAAGAAACACATCAGGAAGCTAACTAGATAATAACCATACCTCCAGCCAAGAGAAACTTGTACTCTTTGACGAAAAAATTGAAAAACAGCAACATAGAGCGAAAGAATTACCAGTGACAGCGTATAAGCTCTCATTCCTCCCCACCAATATAGTGATTGTGGGACATTCGGACTCAGCAAGAGCGTGATAAAAAGTATTAAAACGCTGACTGGAATAGCCAAACGCATTTTTTCCGATACATCCAACTTTGAGGGTAAAATCCAAACCACCGCAAAAACCGTGACCAACAACCAGATAAATAATAAGGACGGCACAACATATGACATTCGATGGCCACCGAGAAAATTCAGCAAACCATCCGAAAAGCTGTTTGCATAGCGTCCATTCCAAGAAAAATACCAAAACTTTATTGATCGTAGGAAACCGAATCGCTGAATCATAGAAACTGAGCAAAAATCATCTGCAATAAAACGGCTAAAACTGCCCAAATATGCGTGAAACATTAAGCTAATAATACCTGGAATAGAAAAAATCGCTACGGCCAAAAACTTGTTGCTTTTGAACATCATTTCTCCCGAAAAGCAGACTGCGGGATGGATTTTACCATCAACAGAATTATGTCCGCTCTCGCATCCTATCTGAAGGGAAACCCGAGTATCTTGCCCCTCACGTGCTGAAGCGTTATGCCCAATCGCGTGCGCCTGCCAGAAAAGATTTGCCGCTCATGGGCTTTTTCCCGGCTGGCTGTACTTTGTCTAGCACTAGGATTCCCCTTAAGGCGCCGACCGCGGGCTGATTCTGCACGACCAGCCTCTGCCCCGCCTCCGCGTTACCCTGCTCCACATGCGCGCGGTGCACTTTCAACATGACTCCGTCCCATTCCAGATACGCCCCGGGCCAGGGATTGAACGCGCGTATCTGTCGTTCCAACTCATTCACATCGCTTAAGAGATCAAGTCTGCCGTCCTCCTTTTTCAGCATGGGTGCATAGGTTGCCCGCGTATCGTCCTGCGGCTCAGGTTGAATCTCACCCGCAAGCCAGCCCGGCAAGGTGTCGATCAACAGCTCCGCTCCAAGCGTGGATAAGGCCTGGGTGACCGAACCAGCTGTATCGTCCCGCGTAAGGCGGATGGATCTTTGTGCCAGCATCGGGCCGGTATCGAGTCCCACATCCATTTGCATGATGGTCACGCCGGTCTCTTCATCCCCGGCCAGGATGGCGGCATTAATGGGCGCCGCGCCCCGCCAGCGCGGCAGCAGCGACGCATGCACATTGATGCAGCCATGACGCGGCAACTCCAGCACATCTTTTCTCAGGATCTGCCCAAACGCCGCCACAACGATCAGGTCCGGCGCCCAGGCGCGCAGTTGCTCCATTGCTTCAGGCCCGCGCAGCTTTTCGGGCTGCGCAACAGGCAGCCCCAACTCCAGCGCCAGGGCTTTGACCGGCGGCATTTTGACCTCACGTCCACGGCCCGAGGCGCGATCAGGCTGAGTCACCACTCCAACCACTTCATACCCTTTTGCCAGTGCACGCAAACCTGGCAACGAAAAATCGGGCGAACCCATGAATACAACCCTGGTCATAAGGTCATTGTACCGCTTGTTATCGATTTGCTATATGCTTGGAATGGTTTTCGATTGGGCTTCAGTAACATATTCGCAAGAAAACTTGGTTGATTTTTGCCTGTATTGGTTGTACAATATTCGCATCACCAAATCTCATCCCACTCAATTTTGGAGGAACTCATGTCTCAGGAACCTATGATGGACGTTACCAGCGATGACAAACTGTGGTCTGCCCTCAGCTATGTCTTCGCCCCCATTGTTGGAATCATTGTATTGCTGATGGAGGATAAGAAAGCCCGTCCCTTCATCAAGTTCCACGCTGTTCAATCCATCGCGGCCAGCATAGCATTCTGGATCATCGCGACGATTATCACCACCGTGACTATTGGCTTCGGTGGTTTGTGCGTACCGGTACTGTGGCTCGTTTTCCTCTACTGGGCGTACCAGGCCTATCAGGGACAAATGGTTAACATCCCCGGATTGACCAATCTCATTAAAAGTCAAGGTTGGGCATGATTGCTAATCAGGAAGGGCTACGAAAGTAGCCCTTCTTCTATTTCGGTTCAGTGCATCTCAACCAGGTGGATCGAATGGATATCAGCAAATCTTTTTCCTTTGCATTCGAAGACGATCAATGGGTCAATAAATTCGGTATGGGTGCGTTAATCACGCTCATACCCATTCTGAATTTCGCGTGGACAGGCTACATGGTGGAGCTCATGCGAAATGTGATGAATGACGCGCCAGAGCCACTGCCCACCTGGGATGACCTGGGCCGAAAATTTAATGATGGTTTGATCCTGGTCCTGGCCGGATTTGTATACATCTTGCCGATTCTAGCTGTAGTATGTTTGCCGCTCAGTTTCATGGTCGTACCTGCCATTTTGTCGGGCAACGGTGACATGCAAGAAATCGCAGATGCAGTCGCCGGCGTAGGGAGCGTGGTTTTCGTCTGCCTGTTATGCGTTTTCTTCGTTTATGCACTGGCGCTCTCGGTCATTTATCCTGCCATCATGGTGCTCTTCGCTCGTGAAGGAACATTTGCTTCTTGCTTCAAGTTTCGTGAAGTGTTCGAGCTGATCGGTAAGAATTCCAGTCCCTTCTTCACTGCGTGGGCAGTGAACATTGGCATAAGCTTTGCAGCCAGCCTGGCGTTAGGGCTGGTTCAGACAATCCTGGGTTTCATCCCGTGCGTCGGGTGGATTGCCGCCATCGTGTTGACATTTGGCGTCATCATCTACACCTCAGTTGTGTATGCCCATCTCTTCGGCCAGTTTGGCAGGCTGGCGTTCACACAGTCTGATGCGCTTGTGCCTGCCTAGCTTCTCCATATCTATGAACGAAAAAGGCTCACGCATGGATGTGAGCCTTTTGTTGATCCGCCCCAAAAAACGGATTACTCCGAAAACGGACCGGCTGAAACTGCCGGCTTGCCCTGGCTCTCCGTCTCAACCGGTAATACAAATATCATCGTACTCCCCTGCGTCTCCTGGCTTTCCGCCCAGATCTGCCCGCCGTGCAACTCTACGATGGATTTTGCAACAGACAGGCCGAGTCCCATGCCGCCGTGCCGGCGTGTAAGATGTTCCTCCACCTGGAAAAACCGTTCGAAGATACGCGGCAAATCCTTGGCCGGGATGCCAACCCCATTATCGTGTACCGATACTTTCATAAACCCGGAGTCTTCCTCCACTTTAATGGTGATTTGCCCGCCCGGGTTGGTAAATTGCAAAGCGTTCTTCACCAGATTGCCAAACACAATACCGATCTTCGCGCCATCCACATCCACAAAGTACGGTGAATCCTTCATTTCCGCTTTTAATGTAATGTTCCGGGCTTTCGCCTCATCCTGGAAATGCAGGATGGTATCCTGGGCAATCCTGGCCAGCGAAACTTTTTGACTGCGGACCCGCGCCGCGCTATTTTGAAAATTATCCACACTCGAAAGGTTTTCGACCACCTCCTTCAATCTTGTGGCATTGCGGATGATCGTATCCAGTTGTTCGGAATACTCATCGCCGGACAATTCCCGTAAAAAGGTGGCATGACCAAGGATCAGGCCCAGGGGCGTACGAAGTTCGTGGGAGGTGATCGCGATAAAGTCCGATTTGAGACGTTCGAGTTCGGCCAATTCGATCTTGGCCACGCGCATTTTTCTTTCCAGTGCACTATTCCGCATCGCCTGTGCCGCGAGCGCGCCGAGCGTCTCCAGGATGGCCAGGTCTTCTTCGGTATAATGAGCGTTGTCCTTTTTGTTGAGCGCCTCCAGAACGCCGATCACTTCGCCGCGCACCATCAGAGGAACAGCTGCCAAAGACTTTGTGTCATGTTTCGTGACCCGGTCCACCACCTTGAAGTGACGTTTATCCACCCTGACATCCTGGATAATGAGCGGTTGGCGCTTGCGAAACACCAAACCCGCTGCGCTCCCATCCAAAGGTACGCCTACAGGCCTGAGCACATCACGATCAAACCACTGCACCGTCAGGAAGCGTAGCTCGTCTGCGGTCGGGTCATATTCCAGAATGGAGGCTAGTTCGCTGTTGGTTAGCTCGCTGGCTTCAGCGATGACAGATTGCAAAAAGGAATCAAGGTCGGGAGAGGTCGTAAGTCCCCGCACCACTTCAAGCAGACGCTCCAGGTGAACTATATGCTCGTTGGGTATCATTCCGTGATTATACAACACCGACTTGCGAAAACAATAGGTGTTTCATGACAATCAATTCAACCAGGCGCTTGGATAGGGCCAAATACAAGGAGATTTCAGCACATGGCAAGCAACAAAGTACGCGTCGCGATCATTGGCGTGGGAAACTGCGCTTCCTCTCTTGTGCAGGGAGTTCAGTTTTACAGGGACGCGGCCGAAGATTCAGTCATCCCCGGCATTATGCACACCCGCGTAGGCGGTTATCACGTCCGGGATATTGAATTCACCCTGGGCATCGACGTGAACGTCACCAAAGTCGGTAGAGACTTAAGTGAAGCTATTTTTGCCGAACCAAACAACACCTACCGTTTTGCAGAGGTTCCCCACCTCGATGCCCCGGTCGTGCGCGGCATGACCCATGATGGCCTCGGCAAATACGTGAGTGGCATGATCCACAAGGCCCCCGGCCCCACTGCCGATATTGTCCGGCTGCTACGCGACACGCACACCGATGTGGTCATCAACTTTCTGCCGGTAGGCTCTGAAATGGCAACCAAATGGTATGTGGAGCAGGTCATCGAAGCCGGCTGCGCCTTTGTGAATGGCATCCCGGTCTTCATTGCCTCCTCGGAATACTGGGGCAAGCGCTTTGCTGATGCCGGCCTGCCCATCCTCGGCGATGACGTCAAGAGCCAGGTGGGCGCTACGATTCTGCACCGCGCCCTCGCCACCCTCTTCGTGGATCGCGGCGTGAAGATCGAACGCACCTATCAGCTCAACTTCGGCGGCAACACTGACTTCCTCAACATGCTCGAACGCGAACGGCTGGAGAGCAAAAAGATCTCCAAGACCAACGCGGTGACCAGCCTGATTCCCTATGAAATCGAGCCCAATAACGTGCATGTCGGTCCCAGTGACCACGTGCCGTGGCTGACTGACCGCAAATGGGCCTATATCCGCATGGAAGGCACTACATTCGGTGACGTGCCCCTCAATGTGGAAGTGAAACTCGAAGTGTGGGATAGCCCCAACTCCGCCGGGGTGATCATTGAGGCGGTGCGCTGCGCCAAGATCGCCCTCGACCGCGAACTGGCCGGCCCCATCGTTGGACCTTCCTCCTACTTCTTCAAGACCCCGCCGAAGCAATTCCGCGATGACATCTGCCGCCAAAAAGTGGAAGACTTCATCTCCGGCAAATCGGATGAATAATGCCTGTCAGGGCAACCAAAGGATCCTCCTTTCGATATTCCAACCTGCCTACCACATATCGAATGTGGTTGTCTACGTAACATTTCTGGACTCAATTTGTCATGTATTTAACATGGAAATTAGAAGGCAGCCTATCGTTGCCTTTCAATTCCGGTTGATTGGTCTAGCCTGATGTATTTTGGCTGATTTCAATCCCTCTGAAATTTTAGTTGTAATCATCTATTCATAACATCGCAACGACAACTGGCGGCATGGATTATTAATGTGATTGGAAAAAAAGTACTTATCATCGATGACGACCCTGACCTCCGTCAACTGGCTGGTCAGATCTTCAAAAAGGCGGGAGCCCAGGTTTGCACCGCGGGTGACGGCTTGGAGGCCATGGGTAAATTATTTACTCAACACCCCAACCTGATCGTGCTGGATGTGATGCTGCCTGGAATGGATGGATTCGAAGTTTGCAAAAGAATACGACAGGTCTCAGATGCTCCGCTCATTATGCTGACAGCTTTAAACCGTGAACAGGAGATGCTACGGGGGTTGGAGACGGGCGCCGATGATTTCTTATCAAAACCCTTCAATGCCGATATCCTGCTGGCCCGCGCCAAAACAGTCTTGCGTCGCACTGAGCAACCAAACGGTAACGGTCATCATACCGCTTTCGCATACAATGACGGATATCTGGTCATTGACTTTGAAAGCCGGCACGTAATGATAAAAGGGAAACGGATTAAGTTGACCCCCATCGAGTTTCGTCTGCTGGTCCATCTGGCACGTAACGCCGGCAAAGTGTTGACATTTCAACATATCCTGACCCATGTATGGGGCAGCGAATATCAAGCGAGCATGGACTATGTGCATGTCTATATTTCGCATCTCCGCAATAAACTTGAGGAAAACACGAAGAGCCCGCGTTATATCCTGACGGTTCACGGAGTAGGATACATCTTTGAAAAACAGGATCTCATTTATAAATCCTGATAAGCTCATCCCGATAAAATGCCTGAGAGGCAGAGTAACTATTGGCCTCTTTTTGTGTTTCCTTGAGTGAAAGGATATACATCCCAAAACCATCCTGTTCAACAAAGGAGAAAAACACCATGGATATGTCTGTAATTGCTGACTGGCTTACAATCGCGTTCTTCCTCTGGTTTGGATTAAAAAAGTTTCTCCCTGTCCTGGATCAGGGCTTCTTCCCAACCCTGGGGGCTATCCTTGCCCTGGGCGCGGCAATCTTTATTGCCCTGAGCGCATAGGGTGGCGGGATCAAATTTTCTTTTGCGTCTTATCGCAGCAAGATTGAAATCGAATTTGAAAGCCCAGTGTCTGATGATCCGCACTGGGCTTTTCTGATGTGTATGAGAAGCTGCAAGCGCTTCCTTGCTTCTTTTTTTGAAGTTCGTTAGGACTCTAGGTATTACTCCAACGGGGATGTGTCAGCATAGATATCCTTACTATTTTCATAGGCACTCTTCTCCAGTTCCAGCGCCTTCATACGTGTCTCCGCCAACTCTTCGAGAGTGAGCTCATTGTACTCAACCAATTCCAATGTCTCCTGTGTCTGATCTGTGCCTGTCCAGTCCACCAACACATTTCCTACACCGGGGGCGAAGTACTTAAGCTGAAAGGCGCCCTGTTCAGATGCACTGGTTTCCCTGATCACCAGAACATTCTGATAACAGCCAGCCGGAACACATATTTCTTCGACTACCTTATCCACCTGTCCACGGTCAGTCCAATCCACATTGGGACCCCACCCCTGGGGATAATCGGGCGTGCCAATTTGCGGGTTGGCTTTCATCGCTATTCCAGCCAGGGCTTTGTCGAGGCCGTGGATCCAGGTCGGATTATCAACCAGCTTCCCGTCTTCATATTCCTCTGGATATTCGCCCATGCGCCACACATTCCCATCACTGTCCTGCGCGAAGAAGGCAAGTTCCGCCTCCACCAATTGACCGGCGCTGTAATCCAGATCCCAGGTCACGACTGAGCGAATCCCGCTGATCACTTTCGTGAGATCTGTTACATTAATCACCACGCGGTGCGGGACCGACTCACCATTCTCGACGGTTTCCCCTTCGAAGACCAACTGCGTTCCCGGTTTCAGGGGAAACCATTCGTTGTCGATGTTGGTCGAATTGTCGAATTTCGCCAAATTAAAATCCTGGAACTCCTTATCAGTGGGCGTGCCACTGCCACGTGTAGAAACAAAAATCAACAGCAACAACGCAGCTACAAAAAAGACAACTTGAAGGCGTCGCATGTTTGCTCCTATTCTTGGATAATGTAAATTTAGAATCAGTAGACCGTAACGCGCACAGATATGGCTTTACGGTCTACTGGCTGCGGCGCTCAATTCACTCGCGCATCAACTTATTACGAAGAACAATTCTTATAGGATTCTATCTCGATCCATTGAATCCGATCAGGCAGTTTGCGAAGCGCTTTGGCGGGCTTTGCCGAAATGCAGATACAGGGTGGGAACAACCAGCAGGTTGAGCAGGGTCGAGGTGACCAGGCCGCCCAAAATCACAATGGCCATTGGGTACTCGACCTCCTGGCCGGGGATATTGCCGGCGATCACCAGCGGCACCAATGCCAACCCGGTCGTCAATGCGGTCATCATGATCGGCGCAATACGTTCACGCGCGCCTCGCAAGACCAGGTTGGGATCAAAGGGCTCGCCTTCCTGCTCTTCGAGGTGCTGGAAGTGGCTACTTATCATGAGGCCGTTACGGGTAGCAATTCCCAATATCGTGAGCAGAACAGGACCAAGATTTCCTGTGATGGCGAATACAATCGGTGTTCGGGATGTGACACCCAATTTCATTTGAAGACTTTTCGTTGGACGTGAATAGATTACTCCGACGGCAAGGTCTTCCCGTACACATCGCTACTGATCTCGAAGGCATGTTTCTCTAGACCCAGTGCCAATGCGCGTACTTCCGCCAATTCCTCTGGGTTGAGCTGCACGAGTTCGATCAGCTCCAGGTCTTCTTGTGTCGCATCTTCACCTTTCCATCCGACTCGTACCTCGCCGACGCCACGCGCGTAGTACTTGAGCTGGTACGCATCCACTTCTCCCAGGCTGGACTCGGCAATCACCAGAACATCTTGGTAACAGTCCACAGGGACACAGGTTTCCTGCCCTGTCTGATCCACTTGCCCGTAATCCGACCAATCGACTGCGGGACCCCAACCCTGATAATAACTTGGTATCCCTAACTCTGGATTCGCCACCATCTTGATGCCTGCCCTGGCCTCTTCAATGCCGTGAACCCAGGGTGCGGCTTTCACGAATTCCCCATTCTCATATTCCTCTGCATATTCTCCGAAGTACCAGACATTGCCATCCTGGTCTTGTGCGTAGAAGGCAATTTCCTTCTCGACGATTTCACCATCATTGTAGTCCACAATCCAGGCCACGACCGTGTTCACACCTGCAATCTCTTTGGTCAGACCGGTGACTGTGAACTCTATGCGGCGAGTAATGCTGTTGCCCTCGTCATCTACCGCAGTCCCCTCATGCACCCAGTGCGTGCCAGGTTGCATGGGCATCCATGGATTGTTGATGACTGTTGGTTTGACGAAACTAGCAGAGTCCAAATCCCTGAATTCTGCCACCATGGCAGGATCCGGGGAATACTCCAGTGGCGCGGTGACAGCATACACTTCCTTGCTGTTCTCCATAGCGCTCTCTTCCAGTTCAAACGCGGCGGCCCGCACTTCCGCCAGCGCTCCTGGGGTCATTTCGGTCATAGAGGTGAGCTCGAGTATTTCCCTGCTGGAATCATCACCTTTCCACGTAACCATCACATTTCCCACACCAGGCCCATAATACTTGACCTGGGCCGCATTTGGCTGTTGCTGGCTGAATTCCTCAGTAACCAAAACATCCTCATAACAGCTAGCAGGCACGCAGACGCTCTCACCCAATGCTACCACCCGTCCTCGATCGGTCCAGTTGACTGCAGGTCCCCAGCCCTGGGCATAGCTTGGCGTGCCCGGCTGCGGATCTGCCTTCATCACAATGCCTGCTTTGGCGCCCTTGAGGCCGGGAATCCAGGCGGGCGCTTCTACGATCTCACCATATTCATAGACTTCTGGATATTCGCCCATGAACCATACGTTGCCATTATTATCCTGGGCGTAGAAGGCAATCTCCGCCTCCACTAACTCGCCATCACTGTAATCCAGAACGTAGGCAACAACGGTACGGATCCCCTCGACTTCCTTGGTCAGGTCTGTAACATTGAAGATGATGCTGTGCGGGATCTTATTCGGACCCTCTTGCGTGAAACCCTTGTAAACAAATTCTGTGCCCGGCTTCAGAGGAAAAAATTTGTGGTCGATCCTTGTCGGGTTATCGAACGTAGCCGACGAGAGTTCTTCGAGCGCAAACTCCGGATCGACCGTCGGATCCTGAGTAGGGGGAGTTTCTACCTCAGGCACATCCGTCGCAGTTGAAACTGGCGGTTTTGGTTCTGGCGCCTCGGGGGTGGCGGGCGCCGCATTTCCGCATCCCGTGATGAGCAAAATCAATGCCAGTGACAAAGAAATGATCTGAAAATATCGCATAGTGGCTTCCTGTTCTATAAAATCCAACCTCAATATCAGTAGACCGTAAGCGATCCATTTGGCGGCCTACGGTCTACTGATCTCAGTCATCGATCCTTTCGGATAGTGGCTTCGACGTCAAACCAACTTCTTGATGAAAAAGCATCCTGACTGTACCATATCCAATCAGGCAGCCTGAACCTGTGCGAGCTCCTGATGTGACTTGCCAAAGCGCAGATACAGGGTGGGCACGACCAGCAGGTTGAGCAACGTGGAAGTGACCAGTCCGCCCAAAATGACGATCGCCATCGGATGCTCGATCTCATGACCGGGCAGGTCGCCGGCAATCGCCAGGGGCACCAGGGCCAGGCCAGTCGTCAAGGCAGTCATCATAATGGGCGCAATGCGCTCGCGTGCGCCACGCATGACCAGTTCCGGACCGAAGGGCATACCTTCCTCATTCTCCAAATGCTGGAAGTGACTGATCATCATGATGCCGTTGCGGGTGGCAATGCCTAAGATCGTGAGGAGTCCAACCAATGAACCCAGCGAGAGGACACCATTACTGAAGTAGGCCGCTAGTAGACCACCGACCAGTGCCCAGGGTAGAGTGAAGAACGTAAGTGAAGCCAGGCGCCATTGCCCGAAGGATGTATACAGCAGGAAGAAGATCGCGATGACGGCTATGGAGCCAGCCAGGAGTAAGTTCTGCTGAGCAGCCTCGCGCTCGGCAAACTCACCCAACACTTCTGCATGGAAGCCAAGCGGGAATTCAATCCCTTCTATGGTATTTTCGACGTCTTCTGCAACCGAGCCAAGGTCGCGTCCTTTTACATTAGCCGTTACATCAATTTTGCGCGACTGACCCTCGCGTTCTACCACGTTTGGAACGGCGCCAATGCGTATATCGGCCACATCTGCCAGGCGCACACGCTCACCATCGGGTGTGTCGATCAAAAGGTTTTCAATATCGCTCAGGCTGTGGCGCGTCTCGGGCGTGCTCCACACATTTACATCATAGGTCTTGCCCCCCACGAAAATATCGCCAACTTCCTCACCCTGCAGCAGGAAGGCTGCCGCACGGCGGACGTCGCCTGGTTTGAGCCCGTACTGCTGGGCCTTGACCAAATCCACCTCGACCTCCACCTGAGGCGTCTCCATGTGGAGTTCCTTTTTCAAATCTACAATTCCCTCGATACCCTCCATGGCAGCTAGAACCTCATCGGCTTTTTCACGCAAGACGTGCAAATCCTGACCGTAGATACGGATCACGACCGTGTCGCTCGAGCCTGTAAGAACCTCACGGATCCTCTCTTTCAAATACGTCTGCACATCGCGCACCAAGCCGGGATAACCATCCACCAACTCCTGGACAGAATTCAATGTTTTGTCATAGTCCACCGAGGGATCGACGCTGATCCAGTTCTCGGTGAAATAAACGCCGTATGGTTCATCGGCCATCATGGCTTGCCCGATATGCGAGCCGCAGTTCCGCACGCCAGGGATGGTCAGTAACTCGCGGCAGGACTCGGCGGTAATACGCCACATTTCTGGGTGGGAACTGCCAGGCTTGAGGATCCAATGCATCAGGAAGTCGCGTTCCTTGAACGAGGGCAACAACTCCTGTCCCAGGAATGGTATCACCAGTAGACCAGCCACCACAATCGAACTAACCGTGCCGTACGCTACACCGGGTGTACGGAGAGTGCGCCCCAGAACACGGTCGTAGATACCGTGCAGCCACGGGATGATCGGGGATTGGCGGTTCTCAATAGGTGCATTGGCCAACAGGACCAGAACCATGGCTGGCGTGACAGTCAGCGCAATGAATGGGGAGACCAACCCTGCCACAACGTAAGCCGTAGCCAAGGGCTGGAAGAACGCGCCCGACAGACCTTCCAGGAAGAAGACCGGCAGCAAGGCCGAGATTTCGATCAGCGAGGCATAGATAATCGAGCCGCGCACTTCGAGCGAAGCTTCCAACACAATGCTGGCAGTCGACTGGGTGCTGCCTTCTTTGCGAAGCCGGCGCAAGCGGCGCACAATATTCTCGACATCCACAATGGCATCATCGACCACCGCCCCGATCGCAATTGCCAGCCCTGCCAGCGTCATCACATTGATGGTGACGCCTTGCAGATTCAGCACCAGCAGGGAAGCCATGAGCGAGAGCGGAATGATGGTGGCGCTGATCAACGCCACACGCCACTCGTAAAGGAAGAAGAGCAGGACGATCACCACCAGAACGGCCCCGAGGAGCAGCGACTCAGTAAGATTATTAATTGAGGTTTCGATGAAGGTCGCGGGTCGGAAGAGTGTGGTGTCGATATCGATCCCTTTCAAACCAGGCGCCATTTCGGCGAGAGCATCTTCCACACCGCGTGTCACGTCCAGGGTATTGGCCCAGGGCAGTTTCTCAACGATCAACATCAGCCCAGGACCTTCGTTGATCACTGCATCACCGAAGAGCGGCCAGGTGCCCCAAACTACATTTGCAACATCTTTGATCAGCAGCGGCGACCCGTCAGGCTTGGTTCGATCATTGATCGGCACTTCGCCCAGCGTTTCCGGGGTAATGGTAGGCAGGACGGAACGGATCCCGAGCCGCTGATTGGGTGTCTCGATAAACCCGCCAGTGCCGACGAACGAACCTTCAGAGAAGAATAATAGGCTGACGTCCAGCGCACTGGAGGTGACATCCATCACCTCATCGAGTGTAACTTCGTGTTCCATCATCCGTTTCGGATCCACGAGTACCTGTGGCATCTTGATCCGCTCGCCGTAGATGGGCACATTGGCAACGCCAGGCACATCCAGCAGGCGGGCACGGATCTTCCAATAGGCGATCATCGAGAGATCCATCAGGTCATATTGTTCCGAAGAGACGGCAATTTTCATTGCCCGGCTGGTCGACGAGAGCGGTTGGATGATGACAGGCGGGGCAGCCCAGGTGGGCAGGGTGGTGTAGACCGCTGCAATACGCTCTGTTACCTGCTGCCGGGCATAGATCAGGTCGGTGCCGGGCTTGAAGATCAGGACGATATCAGACAGGTCGGTGACCGACCGGGAGCGCATGACATCCAGCCCCGGTACCCCATTGAGCGCCTGCTCGAGCGGAACCGTGACAAGTTCCTCTACATCGGTCGCCGAAAGCCCCAGCGACAGTGTTTGAATCTCCACTTTGGGCGGCGCGAACTCGGGAAAAACATCCACCGCGGAGTTCCTCAACCGGGCAACGCCAAAGACCATCAGCACCACGGCAAGGAAAATTACCAGGTAGCGATAGCGTAAACTTGTTTCAACAATCCAGCGCATAGTGCACCTCCTGGTGCGTTATTTGGAAACTCCGGTCTCGGTACCCCACAACTCGGCCACGCCAACCGTTGCCACGTTGAGGTCAGTGGCCAGGCTTTCCGATAAGATCGCTGTATCACCTTCGATGTGGTCTATCTCAATCTGTGCCCGAATGAATGTTAAGGGTTCGGGGCTGGTATAGATCCAGGTATTACCCTCGATGTCGTAAATCACTGCAGCATAAGGAACTTCATTTCCGCTCACTGCGACGGTCTGGACACCAATCCGCTCTGCCGCCTTTTCGGTCAGGATGACTCGTTTGAGTTCTGACCCTTCAATTTCCTCAAGCGTCGCGGGGTTGATTTTCTCAGTCGTTGAAGATTTCGGAGCACAAGCCACAAGTTGCAATGCGGCAACGACCAACAGCATCGACAATAACCAATTAATACGTTTCATTTTGGGTCTCCTATTTTTCAAAGGATTGTCTGGATCATGCGGAACCACCCATGTCAATCTGCCGATTTCGGTTACGATTGACGAAGTAGATAATCACCAGCAATACAATCGGAATTCCGACCGCGAAAGGAAGCACACCGCTGGGATTCAGTTTTGTAAACGGGGTCACGATCAGGTGAATGCCCGGGCTGGCAATTGGATGGCTGGTTTCATTCTGTCCATTGGGCTGTGGGATAACCACCATGTAGACCATATAGTCCCCATCCAGAATGGCATTTACTCTCCATTCCAGTGTGGCAGATTCCCCGGTCCCAAGGCGTTCAATGTACTGGGTGCGCTGCGGCGACCAGTCTTCTGGATCGACGATTTCTCCCTGGGCATCAAGGTTGATGATGTTCATGGCAACGATCAGGGGAACTGACTGAGCGGCGCCACTGTTCGTCACTGTTGTATTGAAAAAGATCGATTCGCTCGCTCTAACCGACTTGGATTCCATGTCAATTGATATTTGCAGGGGCTCCTCGGACTCAGTTCCTGTTTGCAGAGCCGTGGCAGTGGCGGCACCAGGGACCAGTAAGAGCGCAACGATCACGCCCAGGCCAAATGCTCGTCCCACACGCGACCAGAATTTGCTCTTTCTTCCATTCTCCAGGCGTAGGCCGGGACCAGCATACAGGAACAACACCCCCAGAACGATCAAGGCAAATACAACTGGCGACTGCAGCCACACCCAGAACTCGGAGACTTTTATGTTGTTCACCAGGATCTTCGAAAGGAAATGATTGACGGCCGCGATTGGATTGATCCATTGCAGAAATTGTCCCATGACCCCAGTCTGCGCTTTCCCGGGCAGTTGCGCGGGCACGAGAAACAGGATGTAGATGCCCAGGCTCACGAAATAACTGGTCTTGTTACTGCCGGACCAGAAACTTACGAGCATTCCTATGCCCACGTAGCCCAGCACCATGACTGTGCCCAATAACCCGCCCCACAACAAGCCCTGGCCGAAAACCTCATCGCCCTGGGAGAGCAGCTGGAAGCTGGGGATGGCAATGACAAAGGCAGCCGGCCAGAATGTGATCGCCGCCAGGAACTTTCCAGCTACAATCTGCCTGCGGCTGGTCGGCGTCAGGAGCAACGATTCCAGGGTGTTGCGCTCCCGTTCACCGCTCAGACTGTCTGCGCCAATGATCAAACCGATGAAGAGGCTGACCGCCATCACGTTCTTGATCGTTTCATAGACCATTTCCTTCGGGGGGATCAAGCTTAGTTCACTGTTGCTGGCGATCACATACGTCACGACCCCCAGGAAGATCGCATAGATGAAAACCAGGACAAGCGCCTTGCCGCCAACCCACAAGTCGGTGAGTTCTCTTATGAAGACGAGCCACCAGGCGGGTCGCCCTCGACCAGACGACTCCAGCCTGTTTTCTCTCACAGTTTTTTGGTTGCTCAGTTGAACAGATGCATCACTCATTTGATTTTCTCCGCGGATTCACAAGGATCACTTCCAGAATTCACTTAATCGCTTCTTCGGTGAGTTGCAGGAAGACATCTTTCAGACGGCCGCCCTCCACTTCAAAACCCAGGATTGGAATTTTGGCGCGGATCAGAGAGGATAGAATGCCATTATTGAGCTGATGAGCCTGCGATATATCTCCATTCGTGGGCCCCATCAGTTCAATGCGTAACCAGCCCTCCATCTCGCCGAGCGGGCTTACTTTCGTAATGTTTGGAATGGCTTTCAAGACCTGCATCGTTTCTTCCATGGAGGAAGACGGAACCTGAACCCGCAGGGCATTGCGCAGGACAATGTTATGCTGGACACGCCCGATCACCTCAGTGACCGAACCTTTTGCGACGATCTGACCCAGATTCAAGATGACCACGTCGTCGCACACACCTTCGATTTCCGACAGGAGGTGACTGCATAGCACGACGCCGGTGCCACGTTCGCGCGCAATGCGTTGGATCAGTTCAAGTAACTCCTGTTGGCCGCGCGGATCAAGTCCCAGGGTAGGTTCATCGAGGAAAACGACAACTGGCTCGTTGATCAGTGCGCGTGCAATCCCGATTCTTTGCCTCATGCCATGGCTGTAACTGCCGATCAAAGACCTGCCTCTTTGTTGGAGGCCCACATCTTCAAGAAGTTTCATGCCATAGTCTTTCGCCTCGCCAGCCATCCGCCCATATAGCTGGCCGAAGTAGATCAGGTATTCGAGCCCGGTCATCTGCCTGGGAAACCCAAGGTTCTCAGGGAGCACGCCGATCCTGCGGCGGATTTCCTCCGGATACTTGGAACTGATGCCGTCAACGGTAAAACTACCCGATTCCGGCTCCATGATTGTCGTGAGGATACGGATGGATGTAGTTTTGCCAGCCCCATTCGGACCAAGGAACCCCAGAACGCGTCCAGCCTTCAACGAGAACGATAATCCCTGAAGCGCTTGCCGGGGTCCATAAGACTTTCGCAAGCCTTCCGCCACCAGTACGTCGGGCTGGGTATTGGATACATTGCTTTGAATCATTTGATTCACATCCTTCCTTATGTTCCTATAAATTTCATGGCGGCTGCTAATCGGTGGCTACGGCTGGAAGATCAGCTCCAGCAACCGGCTGAAATCCGAGGTCAGCTTCGCGGCTGGCACCAAAGCGCAGGTACAGTGAAGGCAGGGCAAACAGATTGAGCCAGGTCGTGGTAACCAGGCCACCGATGGTAACGATGGCGATTGGGCGCACGATTTCATGGCCAGGGATGTTTCCAAAGAGCGCAAAAGGCAGGAGGGCGAGTATGGTTGCCAGGGCTGTCATCAGAGTCGGTGAAAGCCGTTCCCGCGCCCCGCGAGCCACCAGCTCCGTTCCAAAGCTCATGCCGTCATGTTCTTCGAGATATTCATAATGGCTGAACAGCATGACACTGTTGCGGAAGGCGATCCCCAGGGTAGTGAGACAGCCAGCCAGTAAACCGAGCGAGAGTGCTCCACCGTTCCCCAGAAGGTCTGCTAACAGGCCGCCCGCCAGAGCCGCAGGCAAGGTCACGATGGAGATAAGAGCCAGTCGCCAGTTCCTGAACGCGGCCTGCAGGAGCAGGAAAATGCCGAGAATTGCCACGGCTGAGGCAATGAGGATACCTTGCTGAGCCGCCTGCCGTGTAGCGAAGTCACTCACAACCTCCGCGTGGTATTCCAGCGGGAATCCGAAGTTCTTGATGACTGCATCCACATCTTGGGCCACAGCAGCAGCGCTCCGTCCTTCCACATTGAAGTCGATGTCCAGGTAAGGCGAAACAGCTTCACGCCTAATCACAGTTGGCGATGAAACAACGCGCACATCGGCCACCTCACCCAGACGCACATGACCACCGCCGGGGGTATCAATGAGAAGGTTCTGAATATCGCTAAGACTATGCCGCGTTTCAGGTGTACCCCACACCACCACATCGAATATTTTTTGTTCCTCAAAAAGGCTGCCTGCATGCATTCCAGATAGTAAGATCGCTGCAGACCGCCGCACGTCGCCAGGCTTAACACCATAGCGCTGAGCCGAGTTAAGATCGACCTCGATTTCCAATGTAGGCTCATCGACAGGGAGGTCCACACGCGGGTCCACAACACCACTCACTGTGGAGATCGCCTGGCGCAGTTTTTCTACCTCGACGCGCAGAACATCATGATCTTCGCCATAGAGGCGCACAGTGATGTCATGGCTGTCATCCGTTTGTACCCGGCTGAGAGACTGCTGCACGAAGGTCCGTACCTCGCGATCCAGGCCAGGATAACTATTCACTGCCTCTTCGACTGCGGCCACAGTGGCTTCGTAATTGGCATTGGGAGCAATGCTGACCCACACCTCGGAGGAATTGACGTTGACCGTCTGGTCGCCGAACACAGCCCGCCCGACGTGGGCACCCACGTTGCTGACACCTGGAATGGCTCGCAGTTCGCCGCTGACCCGAGTCAGGATCCGGTTCATCTCAGTCTGAGATGTGCCCGGTGCCCCCTGAAATCGGACCGTAAGATACGGTTCCTGGAATTTGGGCAACGATGAATCTCGTTTCAAGAAAGGCAGCGCCACCAGGGCGGCCACCACAAGCACCACGATGGCAATATTGGCAAGCGCCGGGCTACCAGTAGCCTTTGCGAGGTTCCGCTCGTAGCTGCCCTGCAGCCGCGCCACAAATGGTGATTCTTTCATGTCAAGACGTGACCTGGAGAGCAGGATCACGCTTAAGGCTGGTGTGACCGTGAGTGCCACAACCATGGCTGCCAGCACGGCCAGCGAATAGGTAATAGCCAGAGGCCGATACAAGCCGCCGGAAATACCCTCGATGAAGAAGACCGGCAAGACGGCCAGCAGTGTGATCAGGGTCGCTAAGAAGAGTGCACTGCGCGTCTCACCCGCGGCCTCCAAAATTACTGCTGGTACGGACCGGAGTCCACCTTGCTGACGGTTCAGGCGTAGTCGTTGGACGATCCGTTCCACGTCGACAATAGCATCGTCGATCACGAGGCCGAGTGCAATGACCAAGCCAGCCAGAACCATTGCGTTGAGCGTTTCGCCCCGCACATAGAGCACGAACAGCGCTGCCATCAGGGACGTGACGATCGCGACCAGGCTGATCAAGGCTGTACGCCATCCATACAGGAAGACACCCAATACCAGGACCACAAGCAACGCAGCGATGATCAATGTGCGGCCGAGGTTGGCAAGTGCCATTTCGATGTAGGTCGCCGGGTGGAAGAGCGTGGCATCAAAGTTCATACCGGGCATGCCAGGTTGTAATGCAGCCAGTTCAGCCTCGATGCCGCGTGTGACTTCCAATGTGTTGATTCCCGGCAGTTTTTCGATGACCAGCAGCAGGCTGGGCTCTTCACTAATCAGCGCGTCTCCGATCAACAGTGGATGATCTTCCACGACCTGAGCAACATCGCCCAGCAGCAATGAAGTACCCTCGACCGGCACTTTCGCCAATTCCTCTGCTGAGGAGATGGGCAAGACATGCCAGACGTTAAGTCGTTGGTTGGGTGTATCGATGAACCCACCCGTGCCAGGGCTAGACGCCTCCAGGAAGGATAAGGGCGATACCCAAAGCGCGTTCCCGGTGGTTGAAACAACCTGGGCGAGCGTAACACCGGTTTCCTGCAAATGGACCGGATCGACCTGCACTTGAAGCTGGCGATCGCGGTTGCCCCATATTGCAACATGAGCTACACCCGGTACACCCATCAACTGGGGAGCGATGGTCCAACGGGCGAGAACAGACATTTCGATCAGGGACAATTCCTCTGAGGAGAGCCCGACGATCATGAACCGGCTTTGTGAGGACAAAGGCTGGATCATTGTTGGCGGTTTCGACACGTGTGGGATCGCGATCGCGGCCGTTGAAAGGCGTTCGGTCACCATCTGGCGGGCACGGTAGATATCGGTCCCGGGCTCGAAGTAGACCAGCACCGACGAAAGACCCGGCACCGACTCGGACCGGATGACATCCAGCCATGCCACGCCAGCCAGCAAATCCTGCTCTACGGGAACAGTGATCATCTGCTCCACTTCTTCCGCGGAGAGTCCCAACGCCTCGGTCTGGATTTCCACATAAGGTGGTAAGAATTCGGGCAGAACATCTACTGGCATCCCGCGAAATTGGGTAATGCCGAAAGCCATCATTGCGATGGCAATCGTAATCACCAGGAACTGATATTTCATACTTGAACGTACAAGCGCATGCATCATGGCGAAAACCTCCTAATTTATATTGTTTTTTCAATCCTTATCTGTACAGAACCCAAACTCAAGACTTAATTTCCGAGCCTTTTACTCCTATTAATACCAACTTAATCTTACTTTAAGCTTCTTAAAGTGTTCTGGATAATTTCTTAAGATATTCTTAAAACTGCCAGGAGACTCCTTAACAAGGACAACACACTGTTTAACGGCATATTCCGATCTATCTCAGGTAGAATTCAGTCCATGACGCGACAAACGCTACTCACCAATCCCCGCCACCTCGCCTCAAGCCTGCTTGTCATTCTATTAGCCGCGTGCGCGCCTTCGGCGGCCACCCCCACCCCTGACCTCAGCCTAGCCTACACCCAGGCCTACGCCACCGCGTTCGCCGCGCTCCAACCCACCGCCACTCCCATACCAACAGATACACCCATCCCGCCACCAACAGCCATCCGCACGCCGCCGGCGTTGCCGGAAATATTCACCACTACGCGCCTGAACCCGCTCGACAAACCGCACACCTACATTGAGGATACCTGCCAATACCTGCACGACAAATGGAATCCCAACAACGCTGCGTCTGGAACCGTTGTCATGGTGGTCATGCTGCACGGCATCAAACGGGAAGCGGTGGACGTCACCGCGAACGACATCGCCAAGGCAGACTTTCGCAAGATGATGAACGATTTGAAAGAGCAGGGTTTTGAGGCCATCAATGCCACGCAAATGGCAGACTTCATCGATCACAACGCCAAAATCCCTGCCCGCTCGGTGCTCCTGATTCAGGATGACCGCCGCACCGGAGAGAACTTCAACGAACACTTTCGCCCGTTTCATGATCAATGGGGCTGGCCGGTCGTCAATAGTTGGATCAGTTTTGAAGACGGCCCACGTGCGTTAAGCCTGCAAGATAACATCCATCTTGAAGCTGAAGGCTGGGTGGATCATCAATCCCATGGCTACATCCACAACATCAACATGAGCGACGCCTCCACCGACGACTTCATCAAAACAGAATTTGAAAAGTCCATCGCCGACCTGCAGGCCAATTTCAACAAAACCCCCATTGCCATCATCTGGCCAGGTGGCAGCTTCGGTACTCGCCCTGTGCAACTCGCGCGCCAGTATGGCTTCCGCCTGGGTTTCACCATCAACCCGCGCGGACCGGTCATGTTCAACTGGATTCCGTTGGCTGACCAGGCCGACCCGGCGCGCCCGGCTTTTCTGCCTGAAGGGTACGTCGACGACCCGCGCATGGTCATTCCACGTTATTGGCCCTACCAGGTGCGTGAAAATCTCGATTCCGTCCGCAATATCGGCAACGAGGCCGCCGCCTACGCCGAGCAAAACCGGGCCACCGAACTCGAATATTACGACATCGTGTGCGCACCCACATTGGGTCCAATCCCATAACACAAAAACACCATCCAGTCGTAGGGTAGATGGCGTTTTTATGTGAAGGCCTACACTTGAGAAAGACGACCTTTTCTGCTCGCTATTGGATCGCCTCGACCATCAGTTTTGCGATGGCCTTTGCCCCTTCCTCTTTGGGCACATTGCCGAAGCTGATGACAAATGCAACTTTGTTTTCAATTTTCACCCACAGTTCGCGCTTGTCTGGGGGGCCGTTGAAGTAAGCCTGATCGCCAATCCCGCTTACCTCCTCATTCTGGTAAAGCGTCTGATTGTCATATGCCTCCAGCGGCGTGAGAACGACATAGGCAAACTGCACGTCTGGAGTGGTGTTGTCATATGACCCTTCATAATAACAACCGCTCGTACCCTCCGTAGCACGATATGTATGAGGGCTTGGTGGATTCGATAATTTCACTAGCATGACCGCTTCGATGTCTTCTTGTGGAATTGCCTCGCACAAGTCAATCAAAGTCAGGTCATCGCCAATCGGGATTGGGCTGATGGGTTCTGTTGGCTCCGACGAAACTTCAGGCGCAGCGCATGCCGATAATATAATGAAAAATCCAACCATCACTATGAGCAATGATAATGCTTTCTGTCTCATAAGCGGTTTCTCCTGGTTAAAATAGATAATTGATCCCAATTTTAATCGGTCTCTCCCTTCCGTCAACGACCCGCCCATGGTCATTCCACGTTACTGGCCCTATCAGGTGCGCGAAAATGTCTATGCTATCCGCAACATCGGCAATGAAGCTGCCGCCTACGCCGAAGAAAACAAAGCCACCGAACTCGAATATTACGACATTATGTGCGCGCCTAACCATGGCGCGATTCCATGATTCTCTCAGCGCCGCACGGTTCGGTAGTCTTCAGGTCATGATTCCAGCGTACACATCAGTTCCAGAGTTCAGCGATCAATGAGACAAGCGGTAGGTTTATGAAATCCACAGAATTTGCTTCGTACAAAACGCGTTATCGCTCAGCCATCCGCAAGGTTCTCTCGGAATCAGAGCCGGGCAGGCTGGATGAGGCTGGTTTCCCAGCTTACTCTCATCCCAATCCGCTGATCAACTGGTTGTTCTGGCAGAGGCTCCGCGCAGCCATGAACTATATCGAGACGAATGCGCCCTATGACACGGTGCTCGATTTTGGCTGCGGAAGCGGCGTGATGCTGCCCTTCCTCGCGCAACACAGTAAACAGGTTATCGCCCTCGATATCGATCTACTGCCTCTCGAAAAGGTCAAAAAACACATCCCTCTCCCTTCGAATGTGGAGGTCTACGATGCAAATCAGATCACCCTATCCGGACTCCCGCAAAAGTCATTTGACCTGATCAACGCCCTGGATGTGCTTGAACACGTGGATGATCTTCCCCGCACCCTTTCTGAACTGCTGGCCTTGCTGAGACCCGGCGGGCAGCTGGTGGTCTCGGGCCCGACCGAAAATATCCTGTATCAGATCGGACGAAAAATCGCCGGCCCCGAATATTCGGGCGCCTACCATGAACGCGGCATAGCAGAAATCAAACGGGAACTGACCCGGGTAACCAGGCTAGAACAGATTGCCACGCTGTATTGGCCCGTTGCCCTTTTTGAAATTTTCGCTGCCAAAGCGTGACGAATTTTTCCGTGGGGGATGTATACTTAATGCACGATGGATCACCAACCCTACATCCCAGGATTAAGCCCTGCCGATCCGGGACCTCTCTCCCGATTCACGCCTCCGCTCGAAGAGGGAGTGGTCTCAGCCTGGCTCTCGCTTCACGCTGCGCGCTCAGCCGGCAGCTGGCTGCTGGACCCATTCGGCTTCTCGCCCCGCCTGACTCTCGAAGCCGCGCGGGCCGGATATCGCGTGCTCGTCACGGTGAACAACCCCATCACGCGCTTCCTGCTCGAGATGTCGGCCAATCCTCCCTCTGAATCAGATTTCAAGGCCGCGCTCTCTGAATTGGAAACGGTAAAAAAAGGCGACGAGCGGCTGGGCACACATTTGCAGTCGCTCTACATCACGACCTGTGAAAAATGCGAAAAGGAAGTGCAGGCACAAAGCTTCCTCTGGCGCCGGGGAGAAGCTGCTCCGTACGCGCGCATCTACACCTGCCCACATTGTGAAGATTCTGGCGAACGCGCGGTCACCGAAGAGGATGTTGAGCGTGCCAAGAAGTTTGCAGCTACCGATGGCCTGCATCGTTCGCGCGCCTTTGAGAGGGTCGCGGCCCTGAAGGACGAAGATCGCTTCTATGCAGAAGAAGCCATCGAACATTATCTGCCGCGTCCTTTGTATTTTTTGACCACCGTCATTAACCGCCTCGATAGTTTGAACCTCTCACCGGAACGCAAACGTGCGTTAAGCGCACTGGTCCTGGTGGCGTGTGATGCCGGGAACACGCTCTGGGGACATCCATCCGAACGTCCGCGTCCCAAGCAGCTGACGATTCCGACTCAGTTCCGGGAGCACAACCTGTGGATGATGCTCGAGCGTGGATTAAGCCTATGGACGGAAACAGGCGCCAGCGTAGCCGTGGAGGCGTGGCCTAAAAAGATTCCAGAAACCGGCGGGATCTGTATCTATGACGGACGTCTCAAAGACCTGGCAGGTGAAGTCAAAAAGGAGATTCCCATCGCGGCGGTCATCGGATCGGTGCCGCGTCCCAATCAGGCTTTCTGGACATTATCCGCGTTGTGGGCTGGCTGGCTGTGGGGGCGCGAAGCGGTCGAGCCGTATAAGGTCGCGTTGCGGCGCCGACGGTACGATTGGGCCTGGAATGCGACCGCGCTGCACTCGGCCTTTCATCATCTTTTTGAATTATTGCCGCTCGGCACACCGTTCTTCGGTTTGCTGCCCGAGCCGGAACCATCTTTTCTGACATCCGCGCTGACAGCCGCCAACGCCGCCGGCTTTGATCTGGAGTCATTGGCGTTGCGAACCCAAAATGATCCCGTTCAGATCAATTGGGCACGCGGCCAGCATCTCAATCGCGAAACCAGTGAACCAAATATCGAAGATATCCGAGAAGCCATTTACACCCATTTAGCAGAACGCAGCGAGCCTGCCAGCTATCTGCACGTGCACACGGCCAGTGTGATGACACTGGCCGAGTCACATGCACTGAAACAAAAGTCTCAGGAGTTCGATGAGGCGCTGCGGGCAACACAGTCCGCCATACAGACTGCGCTGACTGAAGATGAGCGCTTTATACATTATTCAACGGGCGATAGTGTGGATTCAGGGATGTGGGGAATTATAGGTAGTGACGACTTTGCGGAGCCCCCCTCTGGGGTAAGTCGTTATCATGAATCCCTTGCCGACCGCGTGGAAGTTGACATCGTCACATTCCTCCAAAAGAATCCGGACAGCATTTACCTTGAGATCGAAGGTGCCCTGTACCCACAATTTCCAGGTCTGCTTACCCCCTCGAAAGCGATGATCTATGCGGTCCTCCATTCTTACGCGGAAAGAAACGG
Source organism: Anaerolineales bacterium (assembly GCA_035720235.1). GTDB lineage: Bacteria > Chloroflexota > Anaerolineae > Anaerolineales > Villigracilaceae > Defluviilinea. The sequence continues at coordinate 24,519 of DASTOH010000170.1, forward strand.
GGCGGCCTGGAAATTGCGCCCCGAGGACGTGGCCTCGGCGCGGCGCAACGAGCTCAACACCATTAATGCCATGATCGAGGCAGTGGGAACACGCCTGGGCTATTCCACCCGCAGGGATGAAAAGCTCGTCTGGTGGGAGGAGAATGGCCAGGTCCAATATGTGTTGTATGTTTTGGCTTCTGCACTGATCGGCCGTGCCATGTCGGAAACGCCCTATCTCCCTGACCAGGCGATCATCGTTATTCCCGGTGGACGGGCCGCGCTCATTGCTTATAAGACACAGCGTGACCCGGCACTTGCTACACGCCTGAAAAACTATCGTCTCGTGAAATATCGGTTGCTCCGCACGCTGTTTGAAGTGCCCGTTTTGACGCGGGAGACGTTTGAAGAACAGATCTCCAGCGATCCGCTGGAAAAATCCACAACGCAGATGATCATGTTTTGAGGCATCGGATATGGGGAAATTTCAAGCGGAATAGCATACTCCACACGCAAGAACATTTAAACCGGCCACTATCCGGGGAAAATTGGTCAATTCTGCGTTAGATCAGCAGAAAGAGGGGCGAGTCAACAGATGAGTCAAATTTGTCAACACCCTCTCAATTAGCTTGTCAATTAACCTGTCAATTAATCACAACTTTGTCAACCCTGCTTTGGATAAAGTAGGTGCATACAAATTCGCCAACCATAAGGAGAAAAAATGAACGCAAATCAAATTGAACTCGTGCAAGCTTCTTTTGAACAGGTACGCCCCATTGCCGACCAGGCCGCTGAACTCTTTTACACGCGCCTGTTCGAGATCGCCCCGCACTACCGCCACATGTTCAAAAATGACATGAAGAAGCAGGGCGCCATGCTGATGAGCACGCTCGGACTCGCCGTCGGCAGTTTGAACGACCTGGAGAAGATCCTGCCAGCCGTGCGCTCCCTCGGTCAACGCCACGCTGGTTACGGTGTGACAGCCGAACATTACCAGCCCGTGGCTGAAGCCTTCCTATGGACGCTTGAACAAGCCTTCGGAGAGGCCTTCACACCAGAACTGAAGGAAGCCTGGGTGATCGCTTACACGACCCTCGCGGGCGTCATGATCGAAGCCTCTGAGGCGGTTCCTGCGTAAGACACCTTTTCCAGTTCAGCCTGGGGCTGAACTGGAAATGTTTATGACTATGATGAAAAAGGAAAAGAATATGTCTACTAAGAAATATTTTTCAATTTTGCAAGATTCGCCATCATTCTGTTGATTTTGTTTCAGGCACATGGCAGTGCTCTTGCTTTCGAAACGGGTCTCCATTCGCAAATCACGAGTGAAGCGCTGCCGTTTATCAGGCCACTCATCATGGATGACATCAATGATGAACATGCATGGTTGGACATTGAATTCATCAACAATGCCCAGGATGCCGACAATCATTTCGATGATTGTCACTTTTCTGGATCGGCGACCCGAATCAACAATAATCTGAAGGACGCACGCGTGGACGCGGACCCCAAGGCATTCAACTCGGGAGATCTTGCCGACCAATGGGGACAGGTATTGCACCCCATCGAGGATTTTTATGCCCACAGTAGTTGGGTGGAAATGTTTATGAATGCACCTGCGACGCCGCTCCTTGACACCGGCCTCGGACTCTGGAATGCTCTCAAGCCATATTCCATTCACGATGGGATGATGCTGGTCGAAGGTGAGGACGAGACCCCATTTGGGCCCAGCTCCTCTTTGACTCTCTCAGGGTGGTACATTGATGTGTACACGGGTAACACTCCACCACAAGGAGTACCCGCGAATACATATTATCCAGGCGTTATGAGCGGAAGCTGGGGTCCAGACGACAACTGTCCAGACAAGGTGACCTGGCACCACGACGACCTAAATAAGGATACTTACGCTGAAGGCGGCGACCTTTACGTTGATGCTTATCAGCTCGCAAATCATCAGGTGCGCCACGAGTGGTGTCGTTTACTAAATATATCGAATGCCAAATATGGTATTGCTGGTCCCGCCGCACTCCTAGGCTTATGGGTCTCAGCGAATGGAATTCCGCATCCTGAAGGCACAGCAGGTGAATTGGAAACCCCGGGTGACATCGAGGTGGTAGCTTCTGTCAATAAGATCCAGGTTCTTAATGATCAAGATCCTAATGCATCGGGAGAGCTTAACTTTATCTCCCTAATCTTTACGGGAAATTTCCGTCAATCCGCACGGAATGAAGTAGCTCACTCTCTCTCGATAGAGGATCCGGCTGTTATACCCTCGGTTGATTTCCCTGCTAGCGAACTTCCAAAGCCTGTGCGACTATGCGTCAAGTCCACTGATACCGTCGCAGTGTCCCTCCAGGCATGGGATGATGATGATGGGCCCGATGGAGAATTCAACAATAGCTATCCAGGCGCATCAGACGCCGACGATCCTCTGGACGGTGTGACCCTGAGCTTGACTGGGCCAAACTTTAGCCCCGGCACAAAAATTGTATCATCCGATGACCTGAAGGTTACCTTCACGATCACTGTGAATGCGACTGACAGTGATGGCGATGGGCTGGGCGACTGTCTCGAAAAGACGATTGGAACCCTCATCAATGATCCCGACAGCGACGATGACGGACTCAACGATGGCGCCGAGGTCAATACCTATGGCACCAATCCGCTATCTGCTGACTCTGACAAGGATGGGCTTGGAGACAGCGCCGAGGTCAATGTCTATGGCGCCAATCCGCTGCTTGCTGACTCCGACAATGATGGACTCATCGACAGCACAGAGATTAATGGGGCTAATCCCACTTTGCCGATGGATGCAGATTCCGACAAAGATGGTCTGCTGGATGGTGCCGAAGACGCGAATCACAACGGTGCGCGGGATGCCGGCGAGACCAATCCCAACAATCCCGATTTCGACCGCGACACGTTGACGGATGGATGCGAAGTGCTGGGAAAAAATCCCACCAATCCGTTTGAAATGGATACCGACAAGGATGGTCTGTTCGATGGTGTCGAAGATGCCAACCATAACTGCGCGATCGATGAGCACGACCGTGAACCCGACGAAACTGACCCGAATGACCCTGACAGTGACGATGACGCGCTCACCGATGGCATCGAGGTCAAAGGGAGTAACCCTACCGTTCCGATGAAGGCAGATACCGACAACGATGAACTCAATGACGGTTTCGAAGTGGCAAATGGAACGAATCCCATCGACCCGGACGGCGATGACAACAGCATTCTCGATGGCGAAGATGTGGGCTGGATTCAACAGGCAGTCAATGCAATACCTGATACCCTCTTTATGCCTAGTGGTCGCAAAGCGATCCTGGACCAACTCGACGCCATCAAAAGCATGGTGTTAGCAGGCCAGTTCAATACTGCGGTCAATGAATTAATGCTGCTGCGCACTCATGTGGATGGCTGCGGCGCCTCAGCGGACGGAGACGACTGGATCATAGATTGCACAGAACAGATCAAACTCCAAACGTTTATTGATCTCGTGATCAAGAATCTGACAAACTAAACTAACGTTCATATTGTCAGGATAAGTTGAAGGACCAGGTCAATGCGTTGGCCTGCTCCTTCTTCGCATCGATCAACATGTGTTCGGAAGCCGATCTGGAGTCCTTCACGCGGTGAAAATGTCAGGAGAGGGAATATTGATTGAACAGAAGCAAGATTCGGTGAGTCGTGAAGCGTGAGCCTGTCACTGCGCGTCGTACACGCTGAGCATCGCATCCGCCAGGGCCTGGAACGCCATCCTCCAGGCCTCCCTAAGCTCGGCTGTGAATTGATCTCCCAAATGTTGTTCGAGCGACCACACAAAGGATTGGACCGCCGATTGATAATACTCCGGCTTCACGCCATAACTGTAATGCCGTTCGCCCAGCGCATGCACAGAGGGCATGACGCTCTCCATGTCCCCAAGCCCCCTCACAGCCAGGTCGAGACTGGTCATCAGCATTGTGCCTTGCCGATCCATGTCGCCGGTGAACAATCTCTTTGTGCGGGGGGCAATTTCGAATAGGTGCTGGTAGAAACTTCTGGCAATCTGGTCTGCCAGGGGCCTTATCAGCGTTAGAGAGTCTGGCGCGAGTTTGAGTTCTTCCGGTTTCATATCCCTTACCCCTTAATTCAAGTCAAACTGTTGAGCGTGTACCATGACCGTAGGATACCATATTTTTAGGGCCACAAGAGATACTATCGCTCAACTGTGCCTTGTCAATCTATCTTGAAAAGACCCGGCGCAAGCTATAATTGAGAGATGCACTCTGTTGCTGCAATCTCTCCACAGAGTTTTGGGACGTTTGGCGAACTGCTCAGGTACTTGCGGGAGCGGGTCGAACTTTCGCAAAAAGAATTAGCATTGCAGGTGGGCTATCACTATAGTTACATGTGCCGCATTGAAAAGAACCAACGCACCCCAGACCTGCAAACCCTGATGACGCGCTTTATACCTGCCCTGTCACTGGATGACGAACCACAATGGACGGCGCGCCTGTTGGAATTGGCAGGCAGATCAAAAGGTGACTTTACACAAAAGGCTTCACTTGCGGATTTAAAACCCACCTCTACCTCCCCCCCCACTGCCTTGCCTATCTTCGACTTATCTGCCAGCCGTTTACCGGTTTTCCTCACGCCATTGCTGGGGCGAGATCAGGATGTTATCGGGCTCACCAATTTGCTCAGCCGCCATGATGTGCGCCTGGTCACGTTGATGGGTCCGCCAGGTGTGGGCAAGACGCGCCTGGCCGCGCATGTCGCCGCGCAGATGGCAGGCATGTTTGCCAACGGTCCCTTGTTTGTGGATTTGACAACTGTGGTTGACAAGCATGATTTCCTGCCCGCGATTGCCGGCGCGTTGGGCGTCCTGGAAACATCCGATGCTCCGCTGGCAAAAAATCTAAATGCCGTGTTACGCCACCGCAATCTGCTGTTGGTGATAGATAACTTCGAGCACATTATCGACGCGGCATCTCATCTGCCCAGTCTGCTCATGAGCGCGCCCGACATCAAGATCCTTGTCACCAGCCGTGAAGCATTGCATATTTCGGGTGAACACGAATTTACGCTGTCGCCGCTGCCACTGCCCCAGCCTGCCTCCGAAAAATTTCAATTGCCTCACGAGATTGATGCGCCCAACGAAATGTTTTTGCGAATCCCATCGGTGCAATTGTTCACCCAGCGGGTGCAGGCAATCCAGCCTACATTTGAAATCACCGCCGATAACGCTCTGACGATTGCCGAAATCTGCCGCAAACTGGATGGCTTACCTCTCGCAATCGAACTCGCCGCCACATGTATCAAATCCCTGACGCCGCAAGCCATGCTTCAACAATTGGACCGCCGCCTCGACTGGCTGACGCGCGGCTCGCGCGACTCCATGAAACAGACCCTGCGCGAGACCATCGAATGGAGTTACAACCTGCTGACGGAACCGGAACGCGTCATTCTTCAACGGATGTCTGTGTTCGTGGATGGATGCACTTTGCGCGCCGCTGAATCCATCTGCGCTGATCCATCCATACCACGCGCAGAGATATTGGATGTGCTCGTAAGACTCATGGACAAATCTCTCGTAAAGGCCGAGACCAACGCGCTTCAGGTCCGCTACCACCTGCTCGAAACAGTGCGTGAATTCGGGCGCGAAAAACTTGCACAGGCTGGCGAACTGGACGAACTCCTCACCCGTCATCTCATGCACTTTACTGAATACGCCGAGGATTCGGAGAGCCATCTCGATGGTACCGGCCAAGCGAGGTGGATCCGTATTACCGAGATGGAACATGGTAATTTTAACGCCGCGTTGAATTATGCCCTCACACAGCCAAAAAGCCTGGCGTATGGCCTCCGTATTGGAGCCGCGCTCAGCCTATATTGGCTGGAATGCAATCACTATCGCGATGGCATTGCCCTGTTGAGCAAACTCCTTGAACAGGGAGTGCTGCCCGAACATCAGGCTGCCCGTGCCAGGATGTTATATCGCTGTGGCGCAATCCACGCGCGCATGTCCAGTTACGACACTGCCTATAAACTTTGCGAACAGAGCATCGAACTTGCTCGCGCACTTGGGAATCAACGTATTCTGGCAAGCGCTTTGGTTTACCTGGGTGAAATCTGTACTGCCCTGAATGATTTCAAACGCGCCAGCATTCTGCTGGAGGAAAGCCTCTCCATTTGTCGGGCGAATCACCTGCCGACTCAATTGGCAATCGCGCTGACTGACCTCGGAAAGGTCCTGCTTGAGACGGGTGAGACTGCTCAAGCCATCTCCAACGCCAAAGAGGCCTTGACCATCGCAGAAGGCATAAATGACACCTGGGGGTTGAGTCACACTTTGCATTTTTTGGGGAGCCTGCACCGCAAAATCGGTGAAATAGATACTGCGATCTATTATTTCGAACGCAGTCTGCCGCAGAGCCGCGAACTCGGCGACCGCCTGACCGAAGGTACAACCCTGGCAAACCTTTCCAGTCTCTACAATTTGAAGGAGGCTTATTCGGCTGCAGGTCATGCGGCTGAAAAATCGTTCGTTGCCTTTCAAGCCATTGGCGATGAAATGCACCAACCCTTCCCTTTACGCCTGATGGGATACTCCGCCATCCAGGTGGGAAACATCGCCCGCGCCCGGACCTTGATCGTGGAGAGTTTGAGAGGCAGCTACGAGCAGGATCATTTACCGGGTCAACTGTCATGCCTCGTTGCCATTGGCATTTGTGAACTTGCGCAGGGAAATGCCGAAAAGGCTGTCACTTATGCCATGCTAGTGAAGAACCGCTTGGATGTTGAATCCATCTCCTTGCTGGAACCCGACACCGTCGCCTTCAACAAATTCCTGGCTGCCGGAAAACGCGAATTAGACGCAAAATCCTATAAGCAGATCGTGGAAAAAAGCAAAACTTTGCACGTTGGCGATGTGATTGCGAGCGAATTGACTGCGGCAATTAAGTCATAGGACTGGGTTGTTGCTTTTCGGATATACATTGAATGATCAAGCCCAAAAAACTCAACCCGGGAGATAAGATCGCGACCGTATCCCTCTCGTGGGGTGGACCAGGCACATTTCCTCATCGCTATGAAGCAGGCAAACGACAACTGCAAAACGAATTCGGCCTGCAGGTGGTTGAAATGCCCAACACTTTGAAAGACGCGGACTGGCTGGCTCGCAACCCGAAAGCACGCGCCGAGGATCTCATGCAGGCCTTTACAGACTCATCCATCAAAGGCATCTTTTCCACTATCGCCGGTGACGATTCAATTCGCCTTCTGCCATACATTGACCTGAATGTCATTCAGAGCAACCCAAAGGTCTTTCTCGGTTATTCCGATACCACCATCAGCCATCTGATATGTTACAGGGCCGGCCTGGTCTCGTTTTATGGTCCCAGCATCATGGCGGAATTTGCCGAGAACGGCGGGATAATGCCATACATCGTTGAATCTGTACGTAAGACGCTTTTTTCGAGTAACTTAATCGGTGGGATAAAACCCAGCCCAAACTGGACCGTTGAAATGCTCGATTGGGGCGACCCGGAAAATCAAAATATCAAACGCAAGCTGAGTCCATCGGGGGGTTGGAAGTTTTTACAAGGCACAGGCATCTGTCGCGGACATCTAATCGGCGGTTGTCTTGAAGTCTTCGATTGGACGCGCGGCACAGAACTGTTCCCCGCGTCTGCGCAATGGCAGGATGCAATTCTGTTTATCGAAACATCAGAAGATGCGCCTCCCCCATCCTATGTCCGTTATACCTTGCGGGTTTTGGCAACGATGGGAATCTTGAAACAACTTTCAGGGATTCTGTTCGGGAGACCAGGTGGGCATCAGGTGTCGGTGGACGATTTTGAGAAGTACGATCAGGCGATATTGGACGTTGTCCGCGATGAAAATGGATTGTCCAATATGCCGATCATCACGCGCATGGACTTTGGTCATACCAGCCCGATGTTTGTCATTCCGTATGGCCTGCAAGCAGAAATTGATTGTGATAATAAACGTTTCTCGATCCTGGAGAATGCGGTGGTTGGTTAATTCGTACTGCGACATGCTTCGCGGTGTTGCACTTGCGTGAGAAGCGACATAAGTGTCGTATCACCGATTCGCATAACATGCCCAAACTTACGGATAATCAAAACTGGGATGTCATCATCGCGGGCGGCGGACCCGCAGGCTTCTTCGCGGCGATCCGGTGCGCGGAACTGAACCCCAATTTGCGTGTGCTGATTCTCGAGAAGGCAAGTCAGACTCTTGGCAAAGTCTTGATCTCTGGCGGAGGTCGGTGCAATGTCACACACGCCTGTTTTGAGTCAGCCAAGCTGGTCACCTACTATCCACGCGGGGCCAATGAATTGCGCGGTGCCTTCACGCGTTTTCAAGCGAAAGATACCGTAGAATGGTTTGAGTCACGCGGCGCGAAGTTGAAGACTGAAGCCGACGGGCGCATGTTTCCGGTCACGGATTCATCAGCGACGATTGCAGATTGCCTGCGTGGGGCCGCGAAAAAGGCCGGAGTGGAGGTGGTTGTGGGGACGAGTCTGCTCGGGGTGGAGAAAAGTCACTCGGACGGATTCAGGCTGCAAGTTCGGAGGGAGGCGCAGGTCTTTCATCTCCAAACAAAGAAGTTATTGATCGCCACCGGCAGCGATCGCAAAACTTTGGAGGCTGTCAAATCGCTGGGGCATACAGTGATCGATCTGGTGCCATCGTTGTTCACGTTCAATATCAAAGACCGGCGCATCGATGGGTTGGCAGGCGTGTCGGTAGAGGACGTGACGTTGAAAATGGATTCTGTCACAGCCCAGGGGGCGTTGCTGATCACACATTGGGGTTTGAGCGGACCTGCCGTGTTGCGGTGTTCAGCCTGGGGCGCGCGGGAATTATTCGAGAAAAAATATAAAGCAAAACTGCTGATCAACTGGCTGGGGGCTTATTCCTTTGACAAGGCATTGGACATTTTGAGCCAGAACCGAGACTGGAAGGAGAATTCCAAAAAGAAAGTCTCCACGCATCCGGCATTCTCGCAGATCCCCCTGCGGCTATGGAAGCAGTTGACGGAATTTATCGGCGAAAAGAACTGGGCGGATGTATCCAAAACTGAGCTGCGGAAACTCGCGGAAGAACTGACGGCGGTAGAGTTCCAGATCGAAGGCAAAGGACAATTCAAGGAGGAGTTCGTCACCTGCGGCGGCGTGAGCTTGAAGGAAGTGGATTTCAGAACTATGCAAAGCCGCTTGGTACCGGGCCTGTTTTTCGCCGGTGAAGTGTTGGATATCGATGGTCTCACGGGCGGGTTTAACTTTCAGTCCTCCTGGACCACGGGCTGGCTGGTCGGCAACGCACTTGCCGACAACGCACTTGCCCACAGTGCACTTGCCGAAAATGCCCTGGCAGAACCGACTTAACGAATTTGTTATTGACCTCATATGGCAACTATCATACAATCTTTGCATCCATTAAACCGTCTACAATTGTCTTTTGGATGTCAGGCTTTTTGCGCACGCCGCCAAGGGCAGTCCCCGATGGGAGCGGTCTGACAGGGGTAATACTATAAACCACGACGGGTTGCGCCCTTCGGGCATCTTCGACAACCCGCCCTACGATGAAGAAGTTAGGAGAAGGCATGTCCGAGAATGAGCATTTGCAAGCCATTGCCGCCGCGGTCATTGACGGCGAAACGGAGGATGCCGTCGCAGCCACCAAAACAGCGCTGGAAGCAAATGTTGACCCATTGGAAATCCTGAATACAGGGCTGATGGGAGGCGCAGATGAGGTGGGCAAGCGCTTCGAACGCGGTGAGTTTTTTCTGCCGGAGTTGATGATGGCGGGACGGGCGCTGAAGGGGTCCATGGAGGTTGTCAAGCCCGCTTTGCTTGAAAAATATTCCGGTAGTGAGAGCAAGGTCAAGGGGAAGGTTGTATCCGCCACCGTCCAAACGGATATACACGATATTGGCAAAAACATTGTCTCCTCCATGCTCACCGCCGCCGGATTTGAAGTGACCGACATGGGCGTGGATGTGCCCATCAAATCCATCATCGCTAAAGCCGAGGAGATCGAAGCCCGCATAATTTGTCTCTCGGCACTGCTCACCACCTCCATGCCCTTCATCAAAGATCTGATCCAGTTGCTCGAAGCGCGCGGCCTGCGCCAGAAATATATTGTGCTGGTGGGCGGCGCCTCTGTGACGGATACCTGGGCCAAGCATATCGGCGCCGATGGCACGGCCAGGAACGCGGCTGACGCCGTCAAACTGGCCCGTGAAAAGATCGGGATGTGATTTGAACATCCCGAAGGTTTTCGCGGCGATAAAATTGTTGATCGTTCAAAACCTTCGGGACGGTGTCATCGGTCATTTATTGGAGATTCAATGCTAAATTATCTCGACATCCTCGACCGCGCCCATAACGGACCCTATATCTCGGAGGAGAATTGGGATCTGGACAAGATCGCCATGACGACCAAGCGGCTGGTCAAGAAATACAAGATCGCGTGGGATGCCAATTGTCTTGTCACAGATGACGCTGCGCTCTCCGAAGCCATCTGGAAAGCCGGTTATGAACTGGCAGTGGAAGTCGGTGCCTACAGTCGTTCCACAGAACGGATCATCGCGATTTCGCAGGATGAAATCGATGACGGAATTCGAAATATGCCCCAGGAAGTCGTCATGGGCGAGGGCAAGGATGCCCGCACGCTGTATGCGCGTCGACTCAACGATGAGCGGGCACCGTTATCCTTCGGCGGGTCGCCAGGGACGCCTGTCCCCGAGCGCATGTTCCTGTCAAATGTTATGTCGTACATGCAAGAGCCGCTTATTGACCTGGCCACCTGTGGCACGCTGGTCGAAGTGGATGGGCGCGAGGTGCGCACCGGGAATCCCATTGAGATCGTATCCACGCGGCGCGAGCTGCAATATATGCGCCAGGGACTCAGGCGCGTAGGCCGCGCGGGCATGGGCATGCTGGCTGCGCAATCGAGCGTATCGGAGCTTGGCGATCTGTCAGTAGCACATCCTGATTATCTGCGCCCCTGCGATTCACATCTGGTGCCGGTGCTGAATGAACTGAAGATGGATCACCGCAACATTGCGCGCGCGGTCAATTCACTGGAA
>DASTOH010000171.1:0-4608 GCA_035720235.1 Anaerolineales bacterium
GGGTTGGGGTTGCGCAAGGTCAGGCGTGCGACAGCTTTGCGGAAATAACCCTCCGCCTCGGCAAATTTGCCGCGACGATACAGCAGCAAGCCCATCGCATTGTTGCAGCGGCTGTCGCCAGGGTCGCGGCGCAGGGCTTCGAGATAGTAAGACTCGGGCGAGTAGGTGGCGTGGCGGTATTGCTCCAGGTGCAGGCCATTCAGGAACAATTCATCGTTGGATCCTATGTCTTTGGGCGGGAGCGCCGGGGTAGCCGGGAACGGAATTTCCGGCTTTTCATCTGGCAGAGGCGCATACGCCAACAAAACGATATCACCCGCAAAGATGCTGAGCGTCACATCCTGTGGCTTTGTTCCGCTCGGCAGGGCAACGCTGTCGAGCAAAGCTTGTTCCGGGTCAAGGTCCGCCTGTTTTTCATACATCGATTGTCCCTTGCAGGTCAGTTTCACGATTACCATACGAGGGGCCGAAACATAGACGCCGAAATCGGCACTATCGTCTTTCACTTCCAGGTTGAGGGCAGCGTGTTCGTTGGCGTTGCTGGCCGGGCCGATCTTTTTATAGGGCAGAAAGATCTGGGTAAAAGACTTTTCCTCCCCCGGCTGGATCCAGGAAAAATCCGGCTGGTTGTCGGTATAGGCTCCGCACATCAATTCGATATAAGGGCCATCCTCATCGGTCAAATGCCTGTCCCAGGCCTGGCCGAACTCACCATTGCCCCATGTCCATTGTTTTTTGCCCGGTATCACGTGATGATTGGCAACATGCAGCGTGCCAGCTTGCGCGCGATGGTCATAATCGCCGAGGAAATCGAAGGTGGAATGATAGGCCATGTAGGAAGTCGGAACAGGGATATTCTTGTAGCGGCTGATGTCGGTGCCAGGCGCATAATTGACTTTGTAATAGGTGCCTGTAGCGATGGGAAAGCTCGAGACATCCCGTTTGCCGTGGTCCATCACTGCATGGACATCCGGCGGGAAAACGGATTGGTACTCATCATGAACATGCACGGCCGGGTTCGCCCACCATAGAAAGGTTTGCGGCTCAGAGGTGCGATTGTACAGTTGGACGCGAACTTCCAGATAGGCGCGATCAGGATAGAGGGTAAAACCGTGCATCCCCTTGGTACGGAACATTTTCTCGATTTCCGCACACCAAACAGTCTTGCTCCCGTCAGCATGGTCTTCGATGCGCCAATCCAGCGGGTCAAAGGTGCTGGGACGGTGATGCTGCGGCCAGTTGAACTCGATGCCGCCTGAGATCCAGGGCCCGGCCAGCCCAACCAGGGCGGGTTTGATGACGCGGTTGTAGTAGGCAAAATGATAGCCGTTGGTTTTGTCCAGCGCCATCTGTACACGCCCGCCCAGCTCGGGAAGGATCATGACTTTGAGATAGCGGTTTTCGAGATACAGGGCGGTGTATGCTTTATCTTCTTTTTCGTCGAAGACGCGGTCAATCACCGGGTGCGGATACACGGCTCCACTGCTGCCCTGATACACACGTTTTTCGAGGAACATCGGGTTCTTATCCGGCGCGCCAATCTTATAGGTGGGGATCTTTACGGTTTCCGACCAGGCTCTCACCTCATCTGACATGCTTTTTCTCTCCAGTAATTTTGCTCTTCGGCAGATTTCGGAAAGGCGGTTAATGACATTGTCTGCTCAAGCCGCCGTCTCGCGCGAAGCGTGCCGCGCCGCGGTACCGGCGGCGTATTGCCTGAAATCCTGCGCCGACGCTTCGCGCGGCGCAGGGAGCGAAGGACCAGCTTCAGTAACGCGACATTCATGTCGCCGTTGCTTGAAATGCGAGATAAATCTCGCGATACTCTAAGCTGGAATGGTAATTTGACCATCCTTCAGCAGCAGGATTTCGTCCACGTACTTATCCACGAGCGGATCATGGGAGGACATCAATAATGTGAGGTGCTCGGTCTCGACGATTTGCCGGAACAGTTTGAGGATGTCGCGGGAGGTGTTGCTGTCCAGCTCTCCGGTTGGCTCATCAGCAAGGAGCAGCCGGGGGTGATTGGCCAAAGCCCGAGCAATGCCTACGCGCTGTTGCTGTCCGCCTGACATTTCATGAGGGCGGTGATGCATCCATTTTGTCAACCCGACCAGTTCAATACATTCCAACGTCCTTTGCCGGCGCTCATTAGCGGGAACATCGATCAGCCGCAGCATTAATTCCACGTTTTCGTAGGTCGAGAGCGTCGGGAGTAGACCAAAGGACTGAAAGATGAATCCCAATTCATACCGGCGCCACAGCGCCAATTGATCCTCTCCCAGTTCTGACAGGTCGCGTCCAAACACGCGTACCGTTCCAGACGTTGGGCGGTCCAGGCCGCCGATGCAGTTCAAGAGAGTGGTCTTGCCACTCCCCGACCGGCCTTTCAGGGCTACAAATCGTTCCGGCAATACATTCAAGTCCACGCCGCGCAGAGCCTGAACGGTCCGTTCGCCGATTTTGTATTCCCGCTGGAGGCTTTCCGTCTGGATGATGTATTTGCCGTTGCCGAAGGAGACTGCCTCACTCATTGAAGCCCTTCCTGCCCTGGCGCAAACGCGTCCACCAACCGCGCAGGCCGCGCGGCTCAGTCTGATCGATCTCTGGTGAGATCTCTTCGACCTGAGTACCGGGATGATCATTCGAGTCATTACCAGCCGCTGGTCGGATCAGGATCCCTTCTTCCGTCACATCAAGAAGCACACGCCCACGGATGTTGAATTGCTCGAGGTATTCACGCGGCACCTGAAGGCGGCCAGCCGAATCCAGCAGGACAAATTCCTCGAACGTTTCACCGGTTTTTCCTCCAGGTCCAGGGGCTGTGTCTGTGTGGGTGTCTCGCTGAAGCTGCCGCACAGTCTCGCTGGAGGTTTTTCCATCGCGGATGGCAACCACTCGATCCACATGGTGGGCAATATCCAGGTCATGGCTGACAATGACAGTGGTAAGCCCATACTGGCGGTTTAGATCTTTGAGAAGTTGGAAGATTCCGAGTGCGGTGGCAGTATCGACCTCCCCGGTTGGCTCATCCGCTAATAACAAAACAGGATCATTCGCCAGGGCGACTGCGATGGCAACGCGCTGTTGTTCCCCTCCCGATAATTCTGACAAGCGATGATGCTTGCGCTCGCTCAGGCCCACCGAATCGAGCAACGCTTCGGCGTGCGGTTTTTCCGTACTCCAGTCTTGCGCTGCAATAGTGATGGGTAACCGGACGTTTTCGAGGGCAGTCAGGTAAGGAATCAGGTTGCGCGCCCCCTGCTGCCAGACAAAGCCCACCCTGGTGCGGCGGTAGTGGTTGATCGCCTCATAGGACAGTTTGAGCAGATCATGCCCATCGACCCATACCCTCCCGGCAGAAGGACGGTCAAGCCCGCCCAGGATATTCATCAGCGTGGACTTGCCGCTCCCGCTGGCGCCCACGATTCCCAGCATTTCGCCGCGCGCCACTTCCAGGTCCAGACCCTGAAGCGCTATGACTTCAAGGTTGGCGACCTTATAGATTTTGACCAGCCCTTCGCAACGAATGAAGACATCACTGGTCATGGCTCCACCACCACCTGACCTTCGGCAAGTCCCTCCGTGATTTCAATTCGGTCACCTTCGATGATTCCCACCTTGACGTCCACGCGGCGCTGCGCCTCTCCATCCTGTACGATCGCGAAGTAGCGTCCCTCAAATTCGCGGACTGCCTGCGAAGGCAGCCAGAGCGCATCCGCCTTTTCCTGCAGGATGATGCTCATGCTGACCGTATCACCAACATTGTAGCCGAGCTCGAGAGGAGGTTGTTCCAAAGCCACTTGCACAGAACCGTCAGTGGACTCCGTGTCCGCGCTGCCGTATGGGTAAGGCAAGCCCCTGATCGTTCCTTCTACCGTTGGTATGTTTCGTCCGATTGGATTGACGGTCGCTTTCATTCCGACCGACAATTTGGATATATCATCTGTGTTTAGACTGGCACTCACGACCAAATCATCCATGTCCGCGACCACAATGACCGTTTGATTGGCTTCCACCGCGCTGCCATCGATGATTGAAACCGAGAAAACCGTCCCGTCGAATGGCGCGGTAATTCGTACACTGCTGTACGAGGCATTCAATTCATCCAGCGCGATCTGTGCCAGTTCCACTTCCTGTTCCTGGATGGCAACATTGAGCCTGTTTGTTTCAGAATTCTGAGGAGTCTGCAGGCGCGCCAGTTCCAGGCGGAGTTGGGCAATTTGCAGATTGGCCTGCGCCCGGCGGAGGTTATACTCATTCTGGTCGCCTTCCAGTTCAGCCAACAGTTGATCTTTGGTCACAGCTTCGCCGCGCCGAACATGCACCTTTGCCACCCGCCCCTCTGATGCGAAAGCAAGTTCCTGTTTTACAGCCGGAGAGATCCGCCCGGAGAACTGCAACTCATCCTTCATTTCGCCGCGCTGCACCTGATAGGTTGGTTTTTCGGCGATCATGGGCAGTGGGATGGCCGTTGGCGTAGCCTGGGCAGGATTCACGGAATTTCCAGAACAAGCAGCGAGAATTAGTAGAAGCGATGCATACATCAGGAAGGTGCGGAGCGTAGGGGAAGTCAGGCGTGGCATACAGGTTTTCTCTATTCTTTCG
>DASTOH010000172.1:0-22413 GCA_035720235.1 Anaerolineales bacterium
GGTCATCGCGTTTGAGGTGTTTGTGCTTTAGGCTATCACGCGGCGTGTTGAGCAGCAGTTTGTCGCCATCCAGCATGTACCACATCACAGTCTGATGTGGCATGCCGTCTGAAGTGGTCGTGGATACCACAGCAAAGTGTACGCCTGACAGAAAGGACCGCTGGCTCAAGCTTAGTTGCATGAGGGTTGCCTTCATCGAATTAACTGCCGTTCGGGTGTTCATGATGGCTGTGGTAAACCCTCCTTATCTTTCCCAGCCAGTATTCTCAGGTATCGGAATCGGCTGTTGATTCTCCCAGCCATTCTTGCGGAGATACTCCTCGAAGCGGAGCAGGCCCGGGTGGAGTTGGCGAAGCGCCAGGATGTCCGCATCGTAGGCTTCACCATTGAAGAAGTTGAACATGGCTTCCATCTCTTCTTCTGACCTGCGGCCACTGCCTCCCGTGGGCATGGTAAGCTTCACAGGTCTGCCGATCACTTTCGCGAATGTATCCGCGATTTGCGACTCGGTCAGCGCATCGCCAGCTAGTTCAATGGTCTTGCCAAGATATTGCTCAGGGTTCGCAAAGGCCAGCGCCACAAATACAGCGATGTCCTCTACCGCGATCAGTTGCCGTTCCTTTTCAGGGCGCAACCCCAGCGCATTGAAGCTGCCGTTCAGAATCGCCGCGCGCTCCCAATTGAAATTCTCAAAAAATGCAACAGGGCGCAAAATGGTATGTGCAATATTCAGCGATTGGATATATTGCTCGATGAGCCATTTGCTCTCGAAGTGTTTCTGTCCCATGCCGCGATGCGCCGCGCCGACGGACGAATAAACGAGATGCTGGATTCCCGCGGCTTTGGCGGCATCTGCCACATTCGTTCCTTGCTGTATTTCTCCGTCAAAGCCGACGTTTGGCAGCCAGAAATTTTGCACACTAAAGACGCCATACGTATCCTTGAACGCCGCCTCGAGTTCCGCGCGGTTATCCATGTCACCAGCCACGATTTCCGCACCAAGCGCTTTCAATTCCTGCGCGGCGGGTTTGTTGACGTCGCGAGTCAGTGCACGTACCTTCCAGCCATCTGCCAAAAGTTTTCTGGCCACGGCTCCACCCTGTAGACCGGTTGCACCGGTCACTGCGATGATCTTATTGTTCATCTTGTACCTCTATGTTTTTTACCGCTAGTCTCATAATTAATTAAACTCTTGACTACGATTCGCTATCTGGTTTCCGAAATTCAAGTCCAAATAATTATGCGGTACTTTGTGATTTTTGTTTTTGTGCGATCTCATAACTTTCATGTAGAAGAGCGATCGCCTGCTCCACATCCGACTCCTGTCGCAGATAAAAACTCACCCAGCCGGTCTCGGGCAAAACATGATGAGGCTGCGCGCGCCCGGCGGCGACGATCTCATCGCGTACCTTTTTCGGGAAGGGGATATCCACCAGGTGGTCGCCATGGATATGCCCGATCTCGCGCTTCCCGATTCCATACTCCACGCCGCCGAAGCGATGCGGTTGTGCGGTCACACCTGCCCAGGATGTGGCTGCTGCTGTAATGGACCTCTGCGCACCTTTCACGCTCATTCGGACTTCCTTCCTTTGCCCAGCTTCTTACATAACTCGCCCAATGCTTCCTGTTCACTGGCAGAAAGGACCCTGAACTCCTCCATCAACGCTGCCACATGACCAGGGAAGAGCGCCTCTATCTTCGACGTGCCTGCCTTCGTCAAATGGATATGGATCACCCTGCGGTCTTTCGCGTCGCGCTCCCTGCGGACCAGTCCGTCACGTTCGAGGTTATCGATCACGGTAGTTATGTTGCTGCCACTTTTCAAGACCTTGGAGCTGATCTCGCCCTGGGTCATATGGCCCAGATGGTACAACGCCTCCAGCACAGCAAATTGCGAATAAGTGAGGTCATCAATCGACTTGCGTTCTGCCAGCCGTCCCAGCAGGGAATTGGTGCAGCGCGTCAGTTTGATAAAGGTGTTTAGTGTGCGCATCTCTGCGCGCGTCCCGCAGTAGTGGGTGGGCATGCTCGAACTTCCTTTGACGTCAAATAGTTTGATGTCGAAATATTATCGCGTCATACGGAGACTGTCAATCTGAAATGGCCTAGCCGTTTGACTAGTCCTTAGTAATGCAAACGCGGACAGGTGAAATGACCTGTCCGCGAACTCAAACCTGGAATTTGCAACCCTACCTCCAGTCGCTCAATTCATCTTCCAGCGATTCGATCAACTTGACGTACTTGTCCCCCTCGCCTTTCAGGCTGCTCTCAAAGGCGATGGTATTCAATCCCTCTGCAATTTTGTGCTCATCCTCAGGCGATAGGTTCTGCTCAAGCAACGGAAAGATGAGATTTTTCAACCGGTCGAGGTGTTGCCGAAGCGTGGAGGTATATTCACTGGCTGCCCAACCGACCTCGGCACGCGCCTCCGCATCGCCAGCCTGCCAGCCCCTGGCGGCATTCAACATATGTTCGGCAGCTTCATGGCTCTTCTTTTGTTCTGCAAGCATGGCGCCGACCGGTCCTTCCTCGAGCGGAAAACCGCTGTTCTCCAGGGCCGTGATCAGCAATGCCTCTTTCTTGAAAAAGTTTGCCTCGATATATTCCTGAATGAACGTGTGGGCAAAGATGAATAAACCGGGGCGAGCCTGTCTACTGTTTGAGAGTACAACCGAACCTCCGCCCAATGTATCCAGGAAGCGAAGAATGAGTTCCTGGTCTGCGCGCAAACTCTTGGTGATATGCATGGTTCGCCTGCTTTTCCGTTAACGGCTTTCTGCCTTAACTTTGTTCTTGATCATTCCCAGCCCTTCGATTTCCACCGAGACCTCATCGCCATCTTTCAACTCACCCACGCCGGCCGGTGTGCCGGTAAAGATCAGATCACCGGGCTCCAGGGTCATGACGGAAGAGATGTAGGCAATCAACACCGCCACGTTGAAGATCATATCGCGCGTGGAGGCCATCTGCCGCATCTGGCCGTTGACCCGGCAGGTGATGACCGCGTCTGCCGGATCGAACTCGGTATCGATCCACGGGCCGAAGGGGCAGAATGTATCGAAACCTTTCGCGCGTGTCCACTGGCCATCTGATTTTTGCAGATCGCGTGCGGTCACATCATTGCCGATGGTGTAGCCAAGGATATGTTTCTTGGCGCTGCCAGCAGTGACATGCCGCCCGCGTTTGCCAATCACCGCGACCAACTCCGCTTCATGCTCCACCTGAGCCGATTGCGCCGGCAGGACGATGGTCTCGCCACCAGCAATGATGGAAGAAGGCGGCTTCATGAAAAGGAGTGGCACCTTGGGCACTTCATTGCCCAGTTCCTTGGCGTGTTCCACATAGTTGCGTCCCACGCAGATAATTTTGCTTGGCTCAGTAGGGCACAGCAGGTTCACGTCCGCGAGAGGCGTTGTGGCTTCATTGCGGCGATAACGCCCGAAGGGATTTCCGCTGATCTCGCCGACTCTGTCCTCTAAAAGCCAACCATATTTGGCTTTTTTGTTATCGTGACTTTGATAGCGAACAATGCGCATGTTTCCTCCAGCCCCAAGTGTAACATGATGTATAATTGCGGGCGTTGGTCTCTTCGCTCTGTTGGTCGCGAAGGACCCTGTGGGTTGAGCGCTTCTTTTGTGCCGATGCCCGCAAGCTAAGAATTAGTACGTCTGGGCGCTTAGCTCAGTTGGTTAGAGCACTTCTTTTACACAGAAGTGGTCGGGGGTTCGAGTCCCTCAGCGCCCACAAAATTCCCGCGATACGCGGGATTTTTTGTCCCCCATTGGGTTTCGAGTGCTGCGCAATCAGCGCCCACAAAGGCTCATCTTCGGGTAGATTTTTTCTTCCGCCGAAACCGTCTGCCAGCCGCGCGTTGGGGGGTAAAATGCCGTTGTCCTGAGACCTTTTGAGGTGGAAACCGTCTATACTATGGGAAACATGTCAGTTCATGTTGTTTTAATATGGATTTGTCCGATGTGTAATTGCCCATACTTCTGTATAATTGAACAAACCCCTCCGTTTTGGGGTATAAAAGGTTCTAAGTGAGCATTCGTTTCAAAGTTATATTGCCATATATGCTCCTCACACTCCTGGTAGCTGTGACTGGAGCGTATGTCGTCACCCGCCTGGTCGCCAATTCACTCGAAGAACGTCTCTCGAACCAGTTGCTGGAAGCCGGACGGGTGGTCTCTGATTTAATGGCGCGTCAGGAGATCAAACATGTCCAGGCGGCGCGGACGATCGCCTATACCCGGGGGATGGGTGAAGCACTTCAGGCTGGGAATGCCGACCAGATCGCCCGCCTGGCGACGCCCGCGGCGGGCAGTGGAGGCGTAGAAAGTGTCATGCTTTTCGATCCTCAGGGACGCGAAAAGCTTCATATCCTCAAACAGAGCGATGGATCGTTCGCAGAGGTAAGCCAGCCAGATCAGCCATCTGCACTGGCGATTGTCACTGACCTCCTGGCTGAAGACGATGTGAACAGTCTGCCCAAACGCCAGCTGGGCATTGATCCTGTGGATGGATATTATTACTACTTCACAGTGATCCCCATTCCTGCCGGTGAAGAAGTTGCAGGCGCAGTGATGGTGGGCACCTCTCTCAACACCATCCTGCCATTGCTGAAAAACACGTCCCTGGCCGATGTGGTGTTCTATGGGGAAAATGGACAGGCGCTTCACACGACCCTGGGCGCACATGGAACCGATAACCTGTTTCTCCAGACGATTTCCATTGAAGAAGAAACCTATCAGAGAGTTGTTCAGCAGGATAAAACGGTGGAGGGCAACAACTTCTCCGTTGACGAACGCTGGTACGCCGTAGCGCGCGGGCCGCTGAAAATATCTAACGACCGCCTGGCGGTGTTTGCGGTCATCCTGCCGCTTGATTTTGTGCTGGAGGCGGGCTCCACAAGCCGCGTGAACTACATCCTGATCTATTCCTTGGCCATGGTGGCTGTGATCGTCATTGGTTATCTTGTGGCGCGCCTGATCATCAATCCAATCGCGACTCTCCTGCGCGCCTCACGTGCCATTGCCGGCGGTGATCTTACCCAGCGTACCCACCTCAAAAGCAGTGATGAGATTGGCGTCCTAGCCAATACCTTCGATCACATGACCGAGAAACTGCAGGAGCGCACCCTCGAACTGGAAAGGACCAACCGCATCCTCGAACAGATGGACCGCACCAAGATGCGTTTTATCCAGATCTCGGCTCATGAACTGCGCACCCCCATGACGCTGGTACAGGGATACGCGCAGATGGCGCAATTAAAAGCCGATGGGAATGCCGACCTTGAACGTTATACCCGCGGCCTGCTCGAAGGCACCAGCCGTATGGTCGAGATCATCGACAGCATGCTCGATGTCTCGCGCATCGACAGCAATGCCCTGGATCTCTCACCCTCCGAAGCCCTGCTTGAAAAAATCATAGATAAAGTGTGTAAAGCCTTTGGTTCAGCCTTCGAAGACCGTAAACTGAACTTCCAGGTTCACAATTTGTCGGACCTGCCTGCTGTCCAGGCCGATAAGGATTTGCTCTACAAAGTCTTCTATCACGTCATAGGCAATGCCATCAAATATACGCCCGATGGGGGCTCTATCACTGTCAGTGGCAGAAGGGTCGTGGAAGACCTTGAAGATCCCGAAATTGAAATAGCCGTGAAGGATACTGGTATCGGTGTTGACCCGCAATATCAGGAACTCATTTTCGAAAAATTCTATCAAACCGGCGAGGTGAACTTACACTCTTCCGGCAAGACCAAGTACAAAGGGGGCGGCCCGGGGCTGGGTCTGGCTATTGCGCGTGGCATCATCGATGCACATCGTGGACGCATCTGGCTGGAGAGCGGGGGCCATAACGAAAAAACCTATCCCGGCTCCACGGTGTACGTGCGTCTATCGGTGAATGGACGTTTCCATGAAACCGCGTGAGCGTGAAAAAGAAAGCCGCGACTCGATCGCCCTCATGTTGCTGATCCTGCTGTTAGGATTCATCTGCATCATCCTTTCCAGCGGATGGGCGTTGCGCTTCGCGCCAAGCTGGAAGCTGCCCTCCAGCATGGGATCGAATCTCAACCCAGATAGCGACTCCCTCACGGGCGTGCCAGTTAATTTCATTGAGCCCCTCGACCCGTCCATTCTCACCAACCCAGCCTGGTTCGATGTCTTTCTGACCCCCGGGGCGTCCTTCGCCACGCGTGTGGCGCCAACACCAACGCCGACCGTTACCATTCAGAGCGTCCCCCCGAAAACCAATACGCCCGTTCCAACACTCATTGCACCTGCAACAAATACAGTAGTCACCATCCCAACCAATACACAGATCTATTTTCCGCCTCCATCTGCAACCGTAAAACCGAAGCCTACCACAGAACCGCCAGCTACAGATCCACCCGTTACCAACACGCCAGTTCCAACAGACACACCAGTTACATTACCTCAAGCTGCAGACTTACAAATCACCAAGACTGACAATGCCACGGATTATGAAGCTGGGGGGACAACCACATACACTATTGTTGTCTCCAACAATGGTCCAAGTAATGTCATCGGCGCGATGGTATCGGACGCAAAGCCCACCAACATCTCGTCCTGGTCCTGGGTCTGTATGAGTGAAACAGGCGGTGCAAGCGGTTGTACACCTGCTGGTAGTTCTTCCTCTGATTTCAGTGACACGATTGATTTGCCTGTGGGTTCAAGCGTTGTTTACCTGGTACCAGCAATTATCTCCACGGGCGCCACGGGGCCTCTGACCAATACCGCAAGTGTCAGTGTTCCAGCGGGGTACACAGACCCGACTCCTGGCAACAACTCCGCGGCTGATACTGATCAACTGATTGTAGCCAATTCCTTCCCTTACGGGCAAATAGATACGACCCCCGATGGCTCTACAGAACCCATTGCAGCAGGTACATATGTTATTCTTCAATTGGGCACACCGCTGGTGGTAAGCAGTCCTGATATTGACGGTTATGACCTTGTGTACTACCCGGATCCGACCCTCCAGATGGACGCGGTCATTCTTCAGATTGGCGATGGCAGGAACTGGCACACGATCCTTAATTGGGGCGATGGTTTTCCAGACGGAAATACGGATATTAATCCGGCCGATTGCCCAAGCGAGTCGGATAACTGTGTGATTACACCTCCACCAACCAATTCTCCCGGGATCAGCATTCAAGTAGATGGTGTTGTGCCGAATGGGAATTATCCCTATATTCGCATCATTTCCCCTCCGAATCCGCCAGATACTTCCAATGATGGGATCGTTGTGGATGCCATCACCGTACTGCCATAGACCAAATTGGTGAAAGAATATAAACAGGTGAGCCGGAGCAACCGCCTCGCCTGTTTTGTTTGACTTTTTCGAAGCAGATTTTTGGAATTTGTCTGGGGCGCGGGGGAATTTGCGACCAAAAGGTTACAATTTGCGACCGGTCAGTCGCAAATTGTAACCTTTTGTGGATAAAATACTGTAACTAACACATTTGGAAGGCGTCGTGAAGTCGACGTTTGAATAAGCCAAGCGTATGATAGAGCTGCCACCAGGAAAAGTCTCGTGCCCCGTATCCTCCGCAATACCGTTCGCACTGCCCTAATATTGCAGTCTGTTCTACAAGCTTGGTATAGACGCTTTATTGTTTTCGATATTTTTACTCTAGTTGAGGGAAATTCAATCAAAGGAAGTCGATTTCCTGCGCGGAGGGGTATACAGCCCGTTGTTCCATCCAGGGCCCATTTCAATATTTTCGAGGAGGAATTTTCTAGATGAGAAGGAAATTATCCATCGCCGTCTCGCTGGTCGTGATTTTAACGATGACTCTCGCATCGCTTGTGCTGGCCGCCGATCCGCCTGCCCAGGTCGTATTCACGACAGACCTACCCTGCCCTGTTTCCGTGCTCGTGATTAGCTATACGGATCCCACGGGTGCGGTCGTGAATTTCGTTAGTGGATCGACCCCGTGGACATTGGAGACATTCCCGTCTACGCCACCTGCTGCGATCTACTATGTTGCGTTCTCCTATCCAACCTCGGTTGTTTGTAATGGGGTCACGTACACTTTCATATCTGTCTCTCCGAGCAATCCAGTTCCTTCGGGGACCGCAGGTACCGTTACAACGGTCACGGGCCATTACATCCCACCCGCTTCTGACACCACTCCTCCTACCCTCAACCTGCCCGACAACATGACAGTTGAAGCGACAAGCGCTTCCGGCGCGGCCGTAGCTTACACAGCCACCGCGGACGATGCGAATCCGGCTCATCCGGCTGTTTCTTGTTTGCCCGCCTCCGGTGCCACTTTTGGATTGGGCAGCACCACTGTCAACTGTTCAGCCACGGATGCAGCGGGCAACACTGCCAATGGCAGTTTTACGGTTACCGTGCGGGATACCACCCCGCCCGTATTGGCGCTGCCTTCCGACATGACGGTCAACGCGCCGGGTACCTCTGGTGCGGTAGTGAATTTCACGGCTTCTGCGAACGACCTGGTTGATGGTCCAGTTCCGGTGACGTGTCTGCCTGCTTCGGGTTCGTTGTTCTCGATTGGGACAACGACTGTCAACTGTTCAGCCACCGATGCACATGGCAACACTGCAGGTGGTAGTTTCACCGTGACCGTGACCGTGATTGATACCACACCCCCAGTATGGACCGTACCGGCGAGCTTTAGCGTTGAGGCCACTGGACCTGCCGGAGCCGTGGTAACCTATGCCGCCTCCGCCAGCGATCCCGATGATGCAGTAAGCTCCCAATCCTGTTTACCGGCTTCGGGCGCTACGTTCCCCCTGGGAACAACCACTGTCAACTGCACAGCCACCGATACGTATGGAAATACTGGTACCGCCAGCTTCAACGTGACTGTGGTGGATACTACTCCACCTGCTCTGACTGTGCCTCCTGATATCGTTGCTGAGGCGACCGGACCTGCTGGCGCAGTCGTTCATTTCTCTGTATCGGCAAATGATATTGTCGATGGCAGCCTCGCGGTTTCCTGCGATTGGAATGATGGTGATACCTTCCCGTTTGGCACAACCCTCGTCTCCTGTTCCGTCATGGATACACATGGCAATGCTGTCAGCGCAAGTTTCAGTGTGACCGTAGTCGATACGACGGCTCCCGTATTGGCCTTGCCTGGGGACATCACTGTTATCGCATTGAATGAGTCCGGAGCGCCTGTAAGTTTCAACGCTTCTGCAAATGATTGGGTGGATGGCTCGCTGCCCGTGACCTGCTCGTTCGCTTCCGGCTCGATGTTCCCCATTGGGACAACGACCGTCAACTGCTGGGCATCAGACGCACGTGGAAACACTGCGAGTGGCAGCTTCACCGTGACGGTCCAATATGCATCCATGGGTACCGATTGCAAAGGTGTTCCAGGCCATGAGATTTTGCAGCCCATCAATGCCGATGGTTCGAGTGTATTCGAGCAGGGCAGGACAGTTCCGGCCAGGTTCCGTGTCTGTGGAGCAGACGGCAATCCCATCGGGAGCGAAGGCGTCGTCACGAATTTCAGGCTGATTCAGATCATCAGTCAGGATGTTGTGTCAAATGTCGATCAGGCTGTTGAATCAACCCCGCCCCATGATGTTTTCCGCTCTGGTCATGGGCAATGGATTTTCAACATCTCCACGACGGACCTGGCGACAGATAATACGTATGTCTACCTTATCACATTGAACGATGGGTCAACGATCCAGTTCCAATTCAGTCTGAAATAGAAGGTGGTTTAAGTTATTCCATGAGGGGTGGACGAACAGGTGAGACGGAGGAGACGTCTCACCTGTTTTTATATTCTTTCCCAAATCGGTTTATGGATCACCACGTTGTTCAGGCTGGGCGAGCCGACAATTCATCCCTTCTGTTCCCTGAAATTGCTTTTTGCGCAATTTGACTTTACATAAAAGATAACTTTACATAAAAGATAGATGCGTTGTAATTGCCTTTCAGCATGAGACTTTTCCAAAATGTGACCGTCCTGTTTCATATAATATGTAGAAACCACCTCACTGGCATGGGGCGGAAAAGGTTATCACATGAGCATTCGATTCAAAGTCATTTTGCCTTATTTATTATTGACGCTCATCGTGGCAGTGACCGGGACCTACGTGGTAACACGCCTGGTTTCAAGTTCTCTGGGTGAGCGCCTATCCAATCAGTTGCTGGAGGCTGGGCGGGTTGTGTCTGATACGATGGCGCGGCAGGAGATCAAGCATCTCGAGGCCGCACGCATCGTCGCTTATACGCGTGGGTTGGGGGACGCGCTCGATGACGGGGATGTGGATCAAGTTACCGTTCTGGCAAAACCGGCCGCGGGTGGATTGAACGTCGAGAACCTGTTGATTTTCAATGCGCAGGGGCAGGAAGCACTCCATCTGATCAAACAGTCCAACGGAACGATCATGGACGTCACCCAGCCGGACTACGGTTCAACGCTGTCCATTGTAGATGAGCTACTGGCTGGGAACGACGTTAATGGCCTGCCCAGGCGTGAGATGGCGACCGACCCCGTGGATGGACGTTACTACTACTACACGGCCATTCCGGCCATCTCAAAAGATCGTATGGCCGGCGTCGTAGTGGTTGGCACCTCCTTCAACACCGTCCTGCCCCTATTGAAGAGCACCTCCCTCGCTGACATCATTATCTATGGCAGGGATGGGCAGGCCATCGCTTCCACGCTTGGGCCGCAGGAAACCGATTCCCTGTTCGTACGGACGATCTCGATACCCGAGAGCGTGTATCAGGAGGTGGTCAACCTGGACGATAAAGTGAGGGGCGAGAACTTTCAGCTGGACGGCCGTTGGTATACCCTCATGCGCAGTCCGCTCAAGGTTGGAGCCGACCGCCTGGCTGTCTTAGCAGTGGTGTTGCCGATGGATTTCGTGGTCGAATCCAATTCTGTCAACCGAAACAACTATGTGCTCTTATATTCTGCCGCGATGATCGGCGTGATTTTCATCGGCTACTTCGTGGCCCGATTGATCATCAACCCACTTTCCTCCCTGGTGCGCACTTCGCGTGCCATCGCCAAGGGTGACCTGACCAGACGTACCGAAATCGAAAGCCAGGACGAAATTGGTGTGCTTGCCAGCACCTTCGATGAAATGACCTCGAACCTGCAAGAGCGGACGCTGCAACTGGAGAACACGAACCAATTGCTTGAGCAGATGGACCGCACCAAGATGCGCTTCATTCAGGTTGCCGCACATGAGCTACGCACGCCCTTGACACTCGTTCGAGGATATGCCCAGATGGCGAAGTTCCAATCCAACGGCAATGAGAATCTTGCGAGCTTTACCAGTAGTATCCTGGATGGGTCCATTCGGATGGGCGAGGTGATAGACAGCATGCTGGATGTCTCGCGCATCGATTCCAATCTGCTCGAAGTGATGCCCTCTCATGTGGAGCTTGGCCCAGTGATCGAGAATGTGGAGAAGGTGTTCAAATCCAACCTGGAGGAACGGGAGCTTTGTTTCAAGGCCGAAGGCCTGGCAGACCTGCCCATACTTCACGCAGACAAAGACCTGCTATATAAGGTTTTCTATCACGTAGTCGGCAACGCCATCAAATACACGCCGGATGGCGGCAGGATCATCGTCAGCGGGCGGACCGTTGAGGACCCTGTCAGAGGAAAAGAGGTCGAGATTTCGGTCAAAGATACCGGTATTGGCATCGACCCTCAATATCACGAGCTCGTCTTCGAAAAATTCTATCAGACTGGCGAAGTGCATTTGCATTCATCGGGCAAGACCAAATTCAAAGGTGGTGGTCCCGGGCTGGGGCTTGCCATCGCGCGTGGCATTATCAACGCACATCACGGACGTATCTGGATCAATAGTCCCGGTCATAATGAACAAATGTGTCCCGGAACTACGGTTTATGTGCGCCTGCCGTTGAACGGGTTTATCCATGAAAGCAATTGAAAACGAAAAGCGCGACTGGTCTGTCATTGCTCTCATCCTCCTGTTCGGACTGTTGTTTATTCTTCTGGCTGGCGGATGGGCGCTGCGCTTCACTCCACGCTGGGAGCTGGATGCCAACGTGGAATCCCGACTCGACCCAAACAGTGACTTCCTGACGCGCCGCCCCAGCGGATTCATCGAACCCGTGGACCCGGCCATCCTGACCAACCCGGCCTGGATCGATGTCGTCCTGACTCCGGGCGCTTCATTTTCTTCTGCTGTCACGCAACCTCCCGCAACGGCCCGGACATCCTTCCCAACTTCGACAGCCGGTACATTGGTCACCACTCAGACGGCGCTTTCGACAAACACCGGGATTGCAACGAACACTGCCCTGGCTTCCCCGAGTCCTACCAACACGTTTGTATATTTTCCTCCGCCTCCCACTTCCACACCCAAGCCTGATCCTGCAGCTACTTCCAATCCGAACCCAACTGCTACAGAGACTGCCACATCCACCTCCACTGCAACCGCTTCGGCTACGCTTTCGCCGACTTCCACGAGCACTGCTACCGTAACAGCAACCGCTTCGGCCACGCCTTCGCAGACGTTCACAGCCACTGCGACATCATCCACTCCAACCGACACGCCTACTGCCTCCGCCACTCCGACTCCTACAGCAACCTCAACCTTTACACCAACACCAACGTTCACCAATACACCGACAAATATTCCAACTTCTACTTCACCATCATTCTGCACAACAACAATTACTATCACTGGCACATCAGGTTCTTATACGAAGCCTGGCGGATCCACATGTTTTGAATACACCGACACCTTCGCAAATGGTGGCATTTTCCAAATTACCAGCACAGGCGTGAATGGGACGGTAGATGGAAGCAGCTGCCCAGGAGCATCGATCTCAAATGGAGCAACCATAAATTATGGCGTTACACAATCTGGTGGTCTCATGTTGTTCAGAATTACGGGAACGGCAGGCACAGTGGACATCAATATCTCTGATTGGACAACATACCCCACTTGTCCATAAGTAACTCGACGGTCTTGTGATATCGATGCACTACTAATGTTGCGGTGAAACAAGGATTGAAAACGGGCGAAGCATTACAAACGCTTCGCCCGTTTTTTATTGTCAGCTCCTTTCGGATTGAGGGGCCTCAGAGCTTATCCGCCGCTTGACTGAGTCGGCTGTGCCAGGGGACCTTTGCCGCCAAACCCGGGCCCATGTAGTCCACCGAAGCCGAATGCTCCCGGCACGCCGATAAAGCCTTTATCGAGACCTTCCAGCAGCCAGTCAGCATTTTCCTGGGTGATCGTGCCGTCTTCCACGGCCTGTGTAATGCGTTCGCGCATTTCGGTTGCATGCGCAGCCTGGATCGCCGCCCGCACATCCTCGACCTCAACACCCTGGTCGGCGGCGACCTGCTCCAGTGTTTTGCCGGATTGGAGCGCGGCGGTCAGCTCATCGGTCGTCATATTGAGCGCCTTGGCAGCGGCCTCCAGTTCAACCGTACCAAGCTTCAGGGGCCGGACCGCCCGAATGGCATCCAGAACCGTCTGAAAGTCGACGCCTTTCTCGGTCGCCAGTTGTTCGAGCGTCTTGCCACTCTGAAGTGCAGTGGACAGTTCATCCGCTGTCATCCCCAAAACCTTGGCGGCAGCCTCCAGTTCAACCTGTCCGAGTTTCGGCCCGCGTCCATCGCCGGGACCACGTCCGTGCTGCATCAGGTCATACGAACCCTGTGCGAATGCATGGGTTGCGCCGATTACACCGACTACCAGCAGTGCAACCAGCAAACCGGCGATCAAAATTGACATTTTGTTTTTCATTGTTTGTTTGTCTCCATTTCTGTGATGTGATTGAAGCGCCTTCAACCTGACCCTATCTTATTCGGCGGGTGTTATGAGGTTGTGATGCCCTTGTGGGGAAATTATGTGGAACAAATAAAAGGTTTCTTATGTCTTTATGGTTGTCCGGTTCAATTTCTACAAAGACCCGCCATCCTATTTCTGCTCACAACCATAATTCACGGCATGGCCAGGAGGACAAGATATGACATGGAAACGAAGACTTCTGCCCGGGCTCATTCTGCTGGGGTTTGCGCTGACAGGTACACAACTGCTCAGGTTGTATCGCCAGCCTCTGGGTCCGGCGTTGGAACTGCCAACTGCCACGCAACCTCGCCCGACCCTCACTACTTTTCCCATTGAATCCAGTCCGGTAGAGGCCACCTCTACCCCTGTTCAAGCCACTCCCACATCGACTCGGCAGCCCGTATGCGGTGGCCCGGCTGTGATGAACCTTCTGGCCATCGGTTCGGATGCACGTGGCAACCACTACCTTTATGGGCTGGCAGATATCATCCGCCTCGTGCGCGTGGACTTTGTCAATGCGCGCGTCACGATCCTCGAAGTGCCGCGTGACCTGTGGGTGGAGATTCCCGAGATCTCCGACCACTATAGCATCACGCACGGCAAGCTGAATCAAGCCTATTTGTATGGCAACAAGGGACTGGGTTACTACGATGGCCCCGGTGAGGGTCCTGGCTTGCTGGCACGTACCCTGCAGCTCAACTTTGGCGTGCGGCCCGATCATTACCTCGGCGTTAACATGAAAACTTTCGAAGCCATCGTGGATGCCATCGGCGGCATCGATGTATATCTGCCCTATGATGTGGATGTGCGTTCCCCGGCCAACCCCAATGGTTTTCACGTGGAGGTGGGCCAGCATCACTTCGACGGCGAGACTGCCCTGTGGGTGGCGCGTATCCGGCAGTATCACACTTTCAGCCGCGCCGAGAATCAGAACATCGTCCTGTGCGCGCTGCGGAAGAAAATGCTCAGCCCGGCGCTGGTGCCTGCCATCCCCGAGCTCGTCAGCACCTTCCAAAAGTATGTCCAAACCGATCTCAGCCCCGAGCAGATCAACCAACTCGCCTGCCTCGCCAGCCAGATGGATGGAAGAGACGTCGTCTTTGCCAGTTTCCCCATCAAGCTCTTCAAAGCTGCGAAAATCTATGATCCGCAACTCGGTGACACCACGACTACCATGGATGCCGATTTCGATATTTTGCGCGATTACATCCACCGTTTCCAACAGGGCACGTGGCCCGATCCAAACCTCTTCGTCAATACCACGCCCTCGCCCGGAAATACGGATGCTGAGTTTGCCTGTGAGGATTAATTGCCCGCCTCTCCCAGCCCAGCCTGATCCCGTTTACAAAAAGGCTGACAGATCGTTCCGACCTGTCAGCCTTCTTATTCAATCAATCAGAATCTTACTTTGGCTTGTGAATAACGATTGAGCCTCCCTCAATGGCGGTGGACGGGTTTGCATCATCTGCCGCGCCGAGCATGTTGTCGTAGATAATATTGCTTGTGGCCTTATCCCAAATCTTAATTCGGAACTTATCGGGTGTTCCATCAATCGTGGTCAGCAAGAAACCATAGTTGCCTGTACCGTTGACAGTACCAGTGCCTTTATATTGAGCCTTGGTTCCCGCGATGACAAGCCAGTCATAGTAGGTGCTCTTGAAGTTCAGGTTGGCCACGTGGAATTGGAACTCGGTGATGCCGGTTGGCACGCTCGCGCCCTTCTGATACTTCGAGACAAAACCGAAGGTGGCCTTGCCGATTAGGGTTGGGTCTGGTGTATAGGCCCCAAGTGGAGAAGTGATCCAGCCGCTGCCGGTGACAAATCCGCCGGTGGGATCATAGATCACGATGTATTGGAACGTGGCCCGCGCGGATTCACCCGCCGAGTCGCTTACGGTAACGGTTACCGTGTACACACCCGCAGACGAGTATCGGTGAACTGCCACAGCGTTATGACCAGACACGTTGGTATTCGTTGATGTGCCATCACCCCACTCGATCATAACGTCGTGAGGACCTACATCACCCAAATCATTGAAAGAGACATTAATCGTGACATCATTTGTGATGGCAACCGGGGCCACAGGAGCCGTAATGACAAGGTCTGTCGGTGGTTGATTCGGCGTCACCAGCTCAAAGCGACTGAGGCTCAGTACTTCCACGGTAAGCAGATTCGCATTCATATCGCAATTCGGGTTGGCGCTGCATGCCGGAGTGATCTGTTCCCCGTCCTTCATTAAGAAGATGTTTGCCTCGGGCTTCGTCGTACCGTCCACAAGCCCATCATTGTCCGCATCATCCCAGGCAAAAGTGAGTGTGACGGGCACGCTGAACTGCAATCCATGCGGCTGGATGCTAAAGCCACTGATCACGTCGAGTTCATCCTGTGTGGCAGTGATTTGATAGTTGCCACCCAGGTCTGTGACGCTGAGATTGACATCCTCCACCAGCGCACCCGCCGGCACTTCGGCAGAGATCGAGTCGTTCTCGGAGGAGACTGTGCCTCCCTCTGTGCCGATGACTGCCACAGACAGGCCATCTCCGCCCGGGTCAACGTTGCTCCAGTAGGCCAGGTTGGTAAAGAACACAGGTGAGTAATACGGGAAGATACCCGGCCGCACGACCAGTGTGCTATCAAGATGGAAGAGCGGGACAATCGCCGCATCTTCTTCTACAAGTAGTCCTTGCGCCTGTTGCAGGTAACCCATGCGTTGAGCGGGATCCAATTCTGCCACGGCGAGATCGAGCAGGTTCCGGTAGACAGTATTATCCCACTGGGTATAGTTGGCAGCCGAATCTGGATGGAACAAGTCATTCAGCAGGTTGTACGCGTCCGGGTAGTCGATCAACCAACCCAATAGGTAACCATTATATGGGCAGGTTGCCGGATTCTCGCGGCATTGCGCCAGGATATCCATCCTCTCGCCCCATGAAACATAATCAATGGTGACCGTAATCCCAAGCACAGCTTCCCATTGAGCAGCGATCTCCTCGAGGAGATCGGCATTATTTGGAACCGCGATCAAATTCAAAGTAGGGAAACCAGCACCACCGGGGTATCCGGCCTGAGCGAGGAAGGCTTGCGCCTGTGTAGAATCATAGCTGTATCCCACAGTGCTACCTTGATAGCCATCCAGCTCCGGTGGGATCAGACCGGTCGCTTCGACGCGCCACGATGTATTCAGCACCTCGTCGGTCAAAATCTGCCGGTCGATGGCAGAGGCGAGCGCCTTTCGCACAAGCGGATTATTGGTTGGGAACACCTGCGTACTCAGCCCAATATAATACAGACCCGGCGACGGAAGCACCGCCAGGTCCTGCGCCAGGCCCGGATCGCTTGTAATATCGCTGACAGGTGTGCTGAGCAATGCATCCACCTCTCCATTTTTGTAGGCCATAATTTGTTGAGCCGGGTCTGGGATCACGTCGAATGCAATCTGCGGGAATGTGGCCTGCACCGGACCGTTGTACAGGGGGTTTTGTTCGACCACCACATGGGTCGAGTCAATTTCCACGAGCCGGTATAAACCGTTGCTCACGTAATTGGCCGGTAACGTCCAGGCCTCCCCGAATTCATCGATCACATCCTGGCGTGCCGGAAGAATGGCTGGGGAAACAAGCATGGACGGGAAGTGAGACGTGGGCTGTTCGAGTGTAATTTCCAGGGTTTGGACATCGAGTGCTCTCACTCCCACGAGGGCCGGGTCAGTAATGTCACCGGCGTTGAACGCCTGGGCATTCTCAATGGCGAATAGGATAAAGCCATAATCCGAGCCAACATTGGGATCCAAAACCCGCAGGATTCCATCCACAAAATGTTGGGCGGTGACTGGCTCGCCATCGGACCAGACGGCTCCCGGTCGCAGCGACACGGTATACACCAACCCATCCGGTGAGACCGAATAACCGGTGGCCGCCAGTGGTTGCAGATTGCCATTCTTATCGAAGCGGAACAGGCTGTCATTCAATGTGTTGAGAACGTAAATGCTTTCCAAAGATGCCCTGGGTACGATCAAATCTGGTGAGTACGAGATCGCAAAGACCAGTGGAATCGATGGCGGTGCAACCCAGTCTACATTCCAATCTTCCTGTGTACCATCATCAGTACCGTAGGGACTCAATTGGATTGCACGTCCAGTATCTCCATACTTGATGTCGGTTGTGAACTGTTCAAACTCTTCGTCGCCGAAGATGGAGAAATCCACCGTCCAATTCCCATTGGTATCAGCGGTTGTGTGGCGCGCCTTCCCATCCTGTGACCAGACGTTGACCATTACATCCGAACCGGCGTCGGCCATGCCGCTGAGCGTGTCGTTGGCCGCATCCACCGAAGTGATCCTGAGCGGAGACACCTGCACGGTCTTCGTCACGGTTCCATCCGTCAGTGTCACATATTGGTCGACCTGTAGATCGAACAGCCCGGCCAGTTCGAAGCACGGATTCCCACACCACGGATCCAGCTCTACATTCTTCGTGCGAGTGTAAAGCACACCATTATTGGGATCGGTATCATCATCGATGATCAGCGTGACGTCTGAATTCGGAACCCAGCCATAACCCTGGACTGCAGGATAGGCCGGGAGGACCTGCAGGGCGTAGGTTCGCACGCTCCACCCGTACCAAGTGAGGTCCTCATCGCTATCGCTTACCGATGAATCGACCCACGATCCATATCGGACGTCAGCAATATCCTGTTCCCAATCCTGCTCGCCCGGGACACTGAAGTTGGTGGACCAGCGACCGGTTCCATCTGCGGTTTCGTCGCGGTTCGCGCAAGGAGGGCTGCCTCGCCAGCACGTCCAAATATTCACGATTTGTCCGGGTTCAGCGATGCCAGAGACGATATCTGTGTTGAGATCCACATCTGTGATTGTGTGGCTGGAAACGATATGTTCCTTCTGACTAAATGAACTGATAACCCTGACCAGGTCACCGGGCTTGATATCGAACTCACCAGCAAAGTCAACACTCATGCAGGTTAGATTCGGTTTTCCCTCACATATCGTGACGACTGTACTCTTT
The DNA here is from genome assembly GCA_035720235.1 of Anaerolineales bacterium. GTDB lineage: Bacteria > Chloroflexota > Anaerolineae > Anaerolineales > Villigracilaceae > Defluviilinea. Next base: position 18,825 of record DASTOH010000172.1, read on the forward strand.
TGGAAATCGGGATTTTCCACTGTAGTCGGGTCATCAATTTCAATCGTAACAGGACCTTCGAGGGGCCAGCCCCAGCCTTCCACGTGATCCCCATCCGGGCGGACGCCAAAGGTAGGGTTGGCTGTGCCGGGGACGCTCCACGCAAATATTGTGCCATCTCCGTCTGCCTCCCAGATGGCCGAATCGATCCAGGCTCCAGGCCCAATATCGGCGGTGCCCTGTTCCCAGCTTTCCTCGCCAGGGATACTAAAGTTCGTGGACCAGTGTCCTGTTCCATCAACGGTCTCATTGCGAAAGACACAAACGCCATTGGGGCAAACCCAAATACTCACCGTTACATTTGCATCTGCCGTACCACTGACGATGTCTGTACCGAGATCAACACTGGTGATCAGGAGGTTGCTGACGGTCACCTGCTTTGTGGTGCTTCCGCCTGTGGCGGTGACGATATCTCCCACTTTGAGGTCGTACACGCCCGGGAAGTCAATATGGAACCAGGTCTGATTTGGATCCCAGGGGGCGGTCCCGACAGTAGTACTGGCCTGGTAGTCTGGGCTGGTTGGTGTGGCAGGGTCTTCAATAGTCAGGGTAACAACCGTGCCCAGCGGCCAGTTTGAGCCTTCCACGCGATCAGCATTGGCCCGGGCACCAATCATAGGGTTCTGCGGGTCCTGCGCCTCAGCCGTGAAAACACCCGAAGGTATCATTGTGTAAAGGACGATGGCAAACATGAAGAGACCATTCCACAAATGTAACAAACTCTTCTTGGACCATGTGTTCATGATTTCCTCCAAATGGATGGGATGCATTCTGAACTTAAATAGACAACCGGCCTGGCATGGCCGGTTTCGCTATTGGCTTCCCAATGCTCGCCCCCGCGCGGCGGGTTGAGCGACCAAAACTAGAGCATTGGATCAATGCCGCCATACTTGCTTTGGCGATGATAAAGGCAACGATATATGATATGGAGTTGATTGAAAAATCGAAATTGTCGCGCTCGACCCACTCACCTGTAAAATCGCGCACCTATTGCAACATAATAGGACAATTTTCCCCAAATTACAATTATGACATTTGTCACATCTCGGTTACAAAACTTGCTCTTTCCTCTGCCATCCATTCGCTCCCTGCGCCATCCTCGGCGCAGAGTAGACTATGAAACGCCGCCGAGGACGGCGGCTTGAGCAAATATAGCAGACCTATGATGGCACCTGAGAACAAAACAGCCTGACACGTTTTATCCTGCCAGGCTGTTGGTTTGGTTGATAGCTGTCTACACCTTCTCCACCGGGAACTGGATCTCCGTCACCGTTTCGGGGTCGGTCTGGCTGTTGTTCTTCGATGGGCGCAGATAGATCTCGCGGCACGGACCGGTGATGCGATAGCCATTATCTGTGATCCACTTGCCGATGGCATTATAGGCCTCACCGATCGTGACGAACGAACCGTTGTGCAGTGTGCAGGCCACGGCCGGCACCGCGGGCAGTGTCTGCACCTTCACGCGCTCCGACTCACTCAGGTCCGCGTTGATCGGCTCGCACACCTCCACATCCCAGTCGCGTTCCTTGTACTCGTCATCGTGGTAAAGGGTAAAGCACGCGCCATTTGGGCGAACGCGGTGCGATGCCAGATAGCCTTCCAATTCTCCCCACAGACCGCCCTGTTCGGGCGGCGTTGGTATCACACCCCGCACCGAGGCTGCCTTCACCGCTTCCACGCTTTTGATCACAACATCATATTTGGACATAAGATTCTCCTGTTCGATTTGTCTCAGCCGAGCTTCGATGCGCTCGAGACGTTCCGCTTCTTCGCGGACCTTCTGCCGGGCTTCAGTCTCACGCAGCTTGAGCATCCCCCGCATCTGCTCCACCGACAGCCCATCGTCAAGGAGACGGCCGATCTCCTCGAGCGAAAAGCCCAGGTCCTTGAGTGCCAGGATTCGATGAAGGGTCGACAACTGGCAGTACTCGTACAGACGATAGCCCGTGAAGGGATCCGCTTGGATGGGTCTGAGCAGTCCCATTTCATCGTAGTAGCGTAACGTCTTCACCGAGACACGACTGAGTTTTGAAAAGTCTCCGATCCGGATCATGGTTGGAAGCCTCCGAGACGGGTTATACACCCTCCAGTGGCAGGAGGGTCAAGAGGTTGATCTCACCAAATCTTTCTTGCATCCAAAAGACTGACAGGTCAAAGAGACCTGTCAGTAATACACCCTGTCATGAGAGCCTGGCAGAAATCTCGCGTAGTCGGCGCGCAAAGCATCCTGCGCCGACGGATGTGTTACCCAGGTCTATTTCCTCTTGCGCTTGCGCCGCACAATACGGTCCAGTCCCTCCTCGGTTGTAAGATACTGGGGCTCGCCCTCCGGAACGTCTTTCCTGGTGAGGAGTTTGTGGTTGGTCAAATACCGCAGTTCGATATCCAGTTCATCAGGATCCATGCGCAGCGCGCCCGCCAACTTTCCGCGGGTGCAATCCTCATTATTGGATTTTGCGATCTTTTTCAGTATCCTGGCATGTCCTTCTGTAAAAACGAGCTTTTTCCGCGGCTTACGCAGTGTCTTTGTCGGTACATGGGTTATAGGTTTTCTGATCTTTTTTCTGGCGGTCCGGATCTCTTCCACGATCGGATTCTCATCAAGGGCTGGAGGTTCCTTCAATCTCAATTTTATGGCCAGGCTCTGTACCAGATCATGGAAAAAGCCGGGAGCACTCAAATCCAGCGCCTGGAAAAAGGAAAGTGGGGGTGGCAGGTGATCCTTCTTTTGACGTGAATGGCAGATTGAAAGGATGGGAATATTCCTGACCCAGGCGCCGCCCGATTCAAGCAGCACCCACGACCTGGTAACGGAATACGGACTGCACAACACGATCAATGCCTCGGCATCACACAGTGCCTTCCTCAGGCTGTCCAGCCAGGGATCACTGGCTGGCAGGTCATCGATCGCGCCGCTGACGAAGACCTTCACCCGCTCCTCGAAGGCGGTTTCGATCCATTTCTTCAATACCTTGGCCAGTGGCTCCTCATTGGAAACGTGGGAGAGGAAAATCTTCTTTACAACCAGCCCCTTCAGAATCGACCTTTTCATGACACCAATCTCCCTGCAGGGCGCATCTCCAGGCCGGGCTGGTCTTCCCTGCCTGCCCTCCCCGCCGGATGGGCCTGTTCGTGGCAGCGACCCTCCGCCCTTAATCATAATGAAATGAGGGACCATTACAAGCATGATATTTGTCACTTGTTATGTCCAGGCACTTGACCCATCCTTCCTCCCGTCCTACAATTCAAATCGTCTGACAAATCACAAAAACATGTCACTCTGAGGGAGCGTCCGTTGCGACCGAAGAGTCTCGTTCGCTATGTTCGAGATGCTTCGTCGCTGCTTCGCGCTCCTCAGCATGACATCCCCAAGGAGACTAACACACATGGCTGACTTTTTATTTCGCGGCAACCTGGCCAAACTGGATCGAGACGTTTTCGAGCTGACCCAACTGGAGGCTGAGAGGCAGGCCCGCAAGCTGATCCTGATCCCGAGCGAATCCACGGCGCCGATGGCGGTGCGGGAGGCGCTCAGTTCCGCCTTCCAGAA
>DASTOH010000173.1:0-4945 GCA_035720235.1 Anaerolineales bacterium
GCGCCGCACAACGCAACACAAGGTTATTAATTGTGATCACTGCGGTGCATTAATTGAAGTTGGCCAGCATTTTTGCACCAAATGTGGTTCAGCTGTCAACAACGAATTATGCCCTTCGTGCGGAAAGAAGAATCGGGCGGGTGACCAATTCTGTTCGTCTTGCGGGAGCAGGCTCGAGGTCAGGCTGGAAGCGGTTGGCCAGTTATGAAGCGCGTGGTTGACTACCTGCTCATCACGTTATTCACATTCTCAGCGTATATTGCGAGTCCCGCGCTCGCACAATCCGAGACTCCTCCCGCGGGTCCTGTAGGCGAAGTACGCGGGACGATCATCAATCGCAATAGCGGAAAGCTGGTAGCTGAAAGCCTGGAAGTCATGTTGCATGTTTTGGATCAGGATTTTGTGGACCTGGACATGAAGCATGCTCAATCCCGACCAGATGGCACATTCATTTTTGCTGATATCCCTTTTGGCGACAATCTGCAATTTACAGTGATGGCGATTTACGAGGGAGTGACCTATTCTTCGGATCCGGCACCAACAGATATGAAATCCATGCAGGTGGCAGTTGATGTGCCGGTGTACGAGAGCACGAATGATCTCGCCAGCGTGCAAATCGATCAAATGCACGTTCTGTTTGACTTTGCGGCGGATGGACTGGAAACCAGGGAGATTTATGTGATCTCCAGCGCCAGTGAACGCACAGTGAAGGATGTTTACGAATTGGAGGCAGATAGAGCTGCCACGCTAAAGTTCCCTTTGCCAGAGGATGCTGACTTTATTTTTTTCAAGCCCGATGATCAGGATCGCTTTGTCAAATTCAAAGGAGGGTTTGCGGATACCTATCCCATCCTGCCTGTAACAGGATCCTCGCAACTCATGGTCAGTTATGTGGTCCCTTACGATGGAGAGCGGGAATATACCTATATCGCGCCCCTGAATGTGGGCAGGCTGAATTTCTTTTTGCCGGAACAGGCAAATGTATCCTTGCAGGGGGCTGGCCTCACCGGGCCAGAATCCATGACATTTGAAAACGGTGAATCGTATAAGATGTACTCATACTCCGGTTTGAACGCGGGACAAACGGTGACTATTTCGATCGGCGGGAAGGTCGCGACCGCATCCAGTAAGAGCAGTAACACCAGGAACTCCACTGCTGTTGTTATAGCGTTTTTGGGCTTCGCAATCATGGGCCTTGGCGCCTGGTGGTGGCGCAAGTCAGGAAATACTCAGAATGATGACAATGATATTCATTCCAACGAAGCAACCCTGGAAGGATTGATCATCGAGATCGCAAAACTGGATGAGGAATATGAACGGGGCAGTCTCAGTGCGGAGGCGCACCATCACCTGCGGCAGAATCTGATGGGCAAAGCGAAGCGTCTTTTATAATTGCAGTTGTTTGAGGCCGGCTTGAGATGAAAAAAACCAGGTATAGCCTGTTCTTTTTGGTTGTATTTCTCATTGGGATTCCCGTCATCTATAATCTAGCCCCGGTCCAGGAACGGGTAGGTTGGAGGGTTGCCGAATTGTTCGCGCGTTTCAAATATACCATCTCGCCTCCTGAGGAGATCATCTTTGTTCCCCGGGAAAACGATATATGGGCAACCCCAATGGCATCACCTCAAACTTTACCGACAGTTCCGCGTTCAGTCACCGGTACCGAAATCCCTCCTACCGAACAACCTGGCCTTTCCTTCATCCCTACCGTCACAACGAAGCCGATGCCGAAAACCATGCAACTCGACGGTTTTCGGCATGAATACCAGACCTGGAATAACTGTGGTCCTGCCACCCTGGCGATGGCCCTTTCCTTTTGGGGCTGGGAGGGTGATCAGCGTCCCATTGCCGCCTTCACCAAACCAAACTCGCGTGATAAAAACGTTATGCCATACGAACTCGCGGCGTTTGTGGAGGCAGAGACCCAGCTTGAGGTTATGTATCGAGTGGGCGGTGAAATCCAATTGCTCAAACGTTTCCTCGCCGCCGGATTTCCTATTCTCATCGAAAAGGGGTTCGAAGGACGTGATCTCGATGGCTGGATGGGACATTACGTGCTGGTGACCGGTTACAGCGATGCGAGTCAGGAATTTATATTGCAGGATTCTTACTACGGTCCTGATCAAGTTATGAAATATGAGGCTCTGGCGTCCTATTGGAGGGCATTCAACTTCACCTATCTCGTAGTGTATCCGTCAGAACGCAAGCCAGAAGTAACAACGATTATGGGCACCCAGGTCGATCAGGAATACAACTACCGTTTTGCCGCTCAAAAGGCATTTGACGAAATTTATCTTCTTACCGGTCGAGATCAATATTTTGCATGGTTCAGCCGCGGCACCAATCTGGTGCGATTGCAGGATTATGCCGGCGCCGCCGCGGCTTACGATAAGGCTTTTGCCATTTATCCAGACATCCCTACGAAGGAAAGACCCTGGCGAATGATGTGGTACCAAACGGGACCCTATTGGGCTTACTACTATACCGGGCGTTATCAGGATGTGATCAAGCTAGCCACAACAACACTTGATGCAATGAGCGAGCCGGTTTTGGAGGAAAGTTATTATTGGCGTGCGCTGGCGGGTGAAGCGACAGGAGATTCAAAGGGCGCGATCAAAGATCTCCAGTCCGCATTGAAGTTTCATCCCGGCTTCGAGCCGGCACTCACCCAACTTAAGCAACTGGGCATTACTCCCTAAGCCTGAAGGGCATTCCCTGAAACCAACCCCTAGACAACATACTGCTACTATTTTCAGAATCCAGCGAGAAATCAAAACCCTGGAATGACTATTGGATTAAACAAAATAGGACGAGGAAAGCAGGATACCTGCCATCCTCCTCCTTTGCTCAAACCGCTCTGAGCACTTCAGCTGAGATCGCTTAATATCTGTTGATACTGTTCGCGGGTAATCTCGCCGCGCGCGTAACGCGCCTGCAAGATCTCACGCGGGGACTGACCACTGGATGTCTGACTCCAGTTGGTCGATCCGTCTGAAAAGCGTTTGACGGCCCACACTACCAAGGCAATGATCCCAACCAAGATCGCAATGTTGACAATTAGGCCGATCAGGCCGAAGCCGCCCATCATTCCAGAACCCATCATGTTATTTCTCCTTTCTTTTGTTGAAGAGTATTCAACCGCAAATATGAACTGATTTATATCTGTATCTTATCAGGCAATCATGAAGTCCTATTCAAGCCAATGTAAAGATTTGATAAAGAAAGGACTCCCTGCTGTTCGCGCGTCGTCCTGGCTTGCTGAGGAAATATCTGCGCGGCTAAAAAACGTCGCCGCGCCAGCGATACCACAGCCAGCCAATTGGAATTCCTGCAAGCCCGGCGATTAAACCAGATATCCAATGATAGGGGTGGGGATATCCATCAAGGGCAAATCTGGAAATTACGTAACTGAAGAGGCCTAAACCGAATGCCCAAAGATAGACTACGACTGGCCATTCCTTTCTTTTCTTTCCCTCAATCTTTGCAACGGTTTTTGATACTTTGATTCTGCTCATAATCTTCTCCTGCCGATCAACTTTTTACGGATTGGATGAAACAACTTGGACGAGCGTTCCTTCGCCGGGGCGACTCAGATACGGCGTTCCAGTCGGCACCTCGGGCTGGGTCCAGCGATAAATGAATTTTGCGTCAGCCGGAGTCAAGTTCACACAACCGCGGCTGCTCGGCCGCCCATAATCATTGTGCCAATATGTGCCGTGGAAGGCCACGCCAGTCCCTGTAAAGAACGATACCCAGGGTACGCCAGGCAAATGGTACGTATTCTCAGACCCATCACCCTGGTTGGTCATGTGCATGCTTGGGCCCTTGTGATACGTGCGGAACTCGCCCAAGGGAGTTTCTGATCCCTTGGCACCACTTGAACAACGCGTGACAAGGATCGGGTTTTCCCCTTCGAATGCTGTCACCGTCTGGGTCGACAAGTCGACATAGATGCGCTTCTTTTCCCCCGGGACCTCGGATGAGAGCGAGCTAAATTCACTGGGTGAGCTAACGCGCATGTCATGTGATAGGACAAAGTATGATTCTTGTGTGAGGCGGTCGTGAATCTTGTACCAGATGCTCTTCTCATCACGGTTCACAACCGTATTCGTGATCCAATGGGTGGTGGAATAATAAATACGGTAGCCCCGGTCCGCAAAAACACTGCTGCTGCGCCGCGTATCACAGAATGGGACCGTGATCTCGCCCAGCGTGCCAGATCTGGGGATGTCAAACACAGGTTTTTGGTAGAGCGTCTCAACTGGTTGAAGCAACCCGGAATAAACATATCCATCGCCATTGACTTGACACCATGTTGAATTGAATGGATTGCCATAGCCGTTGTCGCCCTCCGCTTCGCCAGTAACTTCCACTACTTCGTCCCGTCGAAAGAGATATGTCGTCCTGGCATTGAAGAACGGGTCGCTAAAGAGCTCGACGCCGCTCTCTGTAATACGTCCTTGTACGGGTGTTTTGGCGGCAAAGATACGGTCAACGCGAAGGTCTGCTAGAAATAGTCCCAGCAGGCTGGCACCTGAGGCTTTCAAAAAATCGCGGCGGGAAAAACCTGGTAGCATAGCTCGAATCTAAACCGGCAACAACCCCTCATCCCCTATGAAGTGCAGTGGTTGGACATATTATAGTGAGCGATTCTGTGAGCTTTTCTTGATCCTCGATATCACAATAGGCATGGACACAATCAGGCTAAGCAATGCCACCCAGACCGTACCACCCATACGAGCTACGAATGGATAATCACCAGTAAATGTGCTTACTAAGAGAAACAGTAAGCCCGATCCTAATGAAATAGGAATATAGATCAGTGCACTTTTCTGTGCTACTTGTTTTTCAACTTTTTCGTGTTCCACAATTTACTCCTCGTAAACAAATCCGGCTTTTGGACGGGCAAAGATCAGCTTGAACATGCCCATGTCGTCCAAATTCT
>DASTOH010000174.1:0-14953 GCA_035720235.1 Anaerolineales bacterium
TTCCGGCATGAGGGATTTGCACGGTTCCTCGCGACTCTCCACGGCACTCCTTGGTACCGCAGGCCAGGACGGTGCGAGAAGCAATCTCCATCTTAGCAGATCTATCTCACCTGAGAGATATTCCACTTGGTCTTCACTGGAGCTTGATCTCTCCATCGAACTTGACATTCAGCTGTAGGCCTTTGACTTCCAACGTTACTGTTGCAGGAAAAGATTCTGTGCCTGCGATGGCGCCATCGGCAACAGCCTTATCCACCGCTTGCTCGATTGCGCGTTGAGAGTTGACGCCGACCATTTTTAGGAACTTGCGTATGCTGATGTTAAAGGTTTCTTCATTCATTGAGACCTCCGATTTTCTATAAAGATAAGCATACAAGAAAACCTCCGTCCTCGCAAGTCCCCGAGGCGCACCATGGCCCGTGGGAAATTCTTTACAACCAGTTCCCGGCCTTAGCAGGTGACTGTCACCCTTGTAAACTAATGATTGCGAAGCATCCCTTGGTGAATCTCACGGAATCCCCTGGTTGGGATCTCTAGGCTGCCACAACGACCCGGCCGCGGCCCTCATGCTTGGCGCGATAAAGCGCAGCATCCACAGCTCTCAAGATCCCCGTACTCGTCGCGCCATGCTCCGGGAAGACGGCGACGCCCAATGAGAGGGTAACCGCCGCGAGGCTCTGTCCTTCGAATTCGAGATGGAACTGTTTGGCATATTCGCAGATCAGTTCAGCACGCTCGCGTGTCACCTGGCGTGAGGCATCCGGCAGGATAAGGATGAATTCATCGCCGCCATAACGGCAGGCAATATCCTCTCCACGCACCTGCCTGAGCAGCAGGCTGCCCAATTCACGCAGCACTTCATCGCCGGCGGCATGGCCATAACTATCGTTGAAATGCTTGAATTCATCCACATCCAGCATGATGATTCCGAGCGAAAAATGTTTACGGGAAGCTCGCAGCAGTTCGCGTTCCAGGGTCTCCTCCATATACCGCCGGTTGAATAAACCGGTCAGGTGATCCCGAACCGACTGCTCGCGCAGGAGCGCCTGGCTCTTGAGCAGTGCATCCTGAGCCTGTTTGCGCTCTGAGATATCGCGGATGTTGCATTGGATGACTTTTTCGCCGCCCACCCAATAGACGTTGCTGACGAATTCCACATCGATAAGTTTGCCGCTTTTCGCTCTCAGCGGCAGGTCTTCGTAGCGAATATATTCATCCTTCTGCAAAGCTTCGAAGGCCTCCTGGCTGGCTTCAATATCCTTGAACGCGCCGACTTCCCAAAGCTTCTTTTCTACGAACTCATCGCGCGAATATCCCAACATTTTGATCAGGAATGGGTTGACATCTGTGATCGCGCCCGTCTCGGCATCCAGAATTAAGATCCCATCCTGGGCGGCTTCAAACAGGCGGCGGTAGCGAAGCTCTGAAGTTTTTATTTTTTGTACATTATCCATCTCGACTTTCCTTGCCGGGCTCTTCATCGTGTGTCGGATGCCTGTCCTGCGTGCTCTGAAAGGCATCATGATCAAGGGGCGTTCCAGTCGGTCAGCAGCTCAAAGGCACGACAGAATGTACCAATGTTTAATTTACAACATGCGCTCCCCGACCACAGCCATCGGTCGGGGAGTGTTTGCCTCCGCCAGTTGGGGGAGATTACAAAGGGGGTTCTGTATGGTGAATGACGATGCGACCACCCCCGGCCCGTTTGGCAGTGTACACGGCTTCGTCAGCTGCCCGCAGTAACTCGCTGGCAGTTGTGCCGTGTTCAGGAGTTTGCGCTATACCGGCTGATATATTGATCAGACCCATCACCTGCTTACCATAATGAATTTCGAGACCCTTGAAGAATATGCGGATTTGTTCCATCCGCTCCTGAGCATCCGCAAGGGATGAATCAGGCAGAACCAGCACAAACTCGTCACCTCCATAGCGGCATGCGATGTCGCTCTTGCGCAGACGCTCGCGCAGAACTCGTCCGAACTCCTGTAATAGCGCATCACCCGGGCCGTGCCCAAACGAATCGTTGAATTGTTTGAAGTCATCGATATCGAGCATCACGACACATAGCGGAATATTCCGGCGCTGTGCCATATGCAGCTCGCGTGAGAAAGCCTCATCCAGGTAGCGCCGGTTGAACAGACCGGTTAGCGGATCATGGACAGCCTGCTGTCGCAATTCATCACGCAGTTTCAAGTTGGATAGGGAGAGTTTGATTGTTTCGCCCACAGTCACAACCAGTTGTTGCAAGCCAGATTGATGCCTGCCTTCTCGAATGGCCCTATCACTAAGGGACAGTACTCCGAATGTTTCGCCCTGGACCATCAAAGGCAGACACAAGTATCCGGCCTTTGGCACATGGATAAAATGGCGGCATAACAAACCAGTCTGCGGATCGATAACTTCATGCAATTGACCGCGCCGCAGCGCCCAGCAATCCTCCCGTGAAAAAGCAGACTGCATGATCATCTCAATACCCCAACGCGCGACCACTTCAAGGTGCTGATCCCTGCCATCCAGAATCGCCAGGCAGCCGTTATATCCGGGAAATAACTCTCCGGTGGTGAGAGTAATTACCTGGTAGGCTTCGGCTAACGTCTCACAGGACTGTAGCAGTTCATTCATGTGATTGAGTAACTGCATTTCGCTGTCATGCCATTGTATTTCTTCCACCAAAGCCACTAGTTCGTCATTCGCTATCTGTACGCGAGCCTCTTCGCGTTTGCGTGCCGTAATATCGCGGATATTGCACTGGATTACCCTCCACCCATTGACCAGGTACACATTGCTGACGAACTCCACCTGTTTACGGTCACCCGTCTTGGTTTCCAGGGGTAGATCCTCGTAACGGATGTATTCACTGTCTTGCAAGTGCCGCATAGCCTCCTGGCTGGCGGCGATGTCCTTGACTGGGCCGATCTCCCAGAGCGCCTTGCCGATCAATTCGGTCTTGGAGTAACCTAGCATATCCTGAAGAAATGGGTTAACGTCAGTGATCCGCCCTGTGTCCCCATCTAGAATCAGGATTCCATCTTTGGCTGTCTCGAAGAGTCGGCGGTAACGAGCCTCCGATTCCTCTAATGCGATTTGTTTTCGCTCATGGTCGAAAAAACCACTATTCGGCAACCCGTTTTCGGTTGAAGACCGATTGTCTGATTTATACTCTATCTCGGTCTGGGTTGTTCGTGTGGTGATGTTCTCTGGCATTGGTTTGGATTGTTTTTTGAACATCATCGGTCCTTATAGGATGACTGCGCACTTTAGGCTGTCAGCCGTGCCCGTGTGTTTCCCCTGAATAAAAAGGTAAGCACAAATCCGGCGACAAAGCCGCCGATGTGCGCCATGTAAGCCACGCCGCCCGTATCCCCGGCGGCGGTAATTGAACCGATGCCGCTAAATAACTGCAGAACGAACCAGAATCCAATCACTATCAGTGCAGGCATCGGAATCACTCGTTGACCCTGCAATACCCTGACACTTCCTTGCGGGAACATCAAAATGTAAGCGCCAAGCACTCCGGCGATCGCGCCCGAGGCTCCCAGATTCGGCACATTCGAGCCGAGGCTAAACGCTAACTGTGCAAAAGTTGCCCCAAGCCCACAGAGCAGGTAGAAGATTATGAACTTGCCGGGCCCGAAACGATCTTCCACATTGTCACCAAAAATCCACAAGTAAAGCATGTTGCTTCCCAGGTGAAGCCACCCGGCATGCATGAACATGGAAGTGAAAAGCGTTAGAAAATCACCTGCGGGATTTGCAAGGAAGCGGCTGGGAACGAAAGCCCACTTCTCAATAAAAGCGTCACCGCCACTCATTTCTACGAAGAAGAACAGGACGTTCAGGGCAATCAAAGCATAAGTGACCAGTGGAACCGTTCTGCGGGCACTATTGTCATCACCGATTGGCAACATAATGTTTTCTCCTTTTACACTAGTACAGTTTTTTCGATCACTTTCTGATCGGACTTATTTTTATAACAAACACGCTCCAGCCGCTTCCACCGACCTGGGAGTGTTTATCTCGACTACATGGGGAGTGAAGTTGATAATATGATCGTTCCTGCGCTGCCTTGCTGACTTTTGTAATACATTCGAGGCTCAAGCAGCCCGTTTGTCAGGTGGAGGATGTGGCTGGCAGGGTGAAGAAAAATAGATTACCCTGACCTGCCTCGCTCTGAAGCCCCACCTGGCCCCCCAGCTTTTCGACGATGCGGATCACGATCGAGAGGCCCAACCCGTGGCCCTGGGTGTTCATGGGGTTAAGCTGGCTGAGGGGCGCGAATAGTCGCGCTTGGGCTTCCGGTGGAATGCCTGGGCCATTGTCACGCGTCCAGAAACGGATCATGCCGTCTGGCTGGGTTGAGGCGCCCAATTCCACACGTGGGGGCTGACCCCCATACTTGAGGGCATTGGTAATGTAGTTGGCCCATACCTCTTCGAGCCAGGGCGCATATCCGAGGGCGTCAGGCCAGGATTCAGGAAGGTCAAGCCTGGCTTGGTGTTCGTTGATCATATGGCTCAAACGGTCCCGAACATTTTTCACAACCCAGGCCATATCCACACATTCGACAGGCGCTTCAGCCTTGCTCACTTTGGCGAAAAGTAACAGGCTGTTGATGATCGAATTCATTTTGTATGCATTGGAACTGATTTGCTGCAAATACTCCTGCAATTCCTCAAACGTCAGGTCGGTGACCCTGGTGATTAGGTTCGCAGTCAGAATCATGACAGCCAACGGTTCCTTGAGATCGTGGGCGACTGTGGATGCGTATGCCTCCAGTTCCTTGTTTTGCGCCTGGAGGGCAGCCACGTGCTCGCCTAACTGTACTTTCGAGCGTTGAAGGTCATCGAAAGCATCCTGTATCAAGTCTTCCAGCTTCTCCGACGCTACAGAAAACCCTTGTGAGTTCATACCAGACTTTCTGTATAGAAAATCCAGAATGGGTACGCGTTGTTCATAGGATTCCATAAGACCAACTCCCGATTGTTGATAATACTATTTCCAGCGTCCAACTGAATATATATTAAAACAAAACCTCCCCGACCACATCCATCGGTCGGGGAATATTTGCCTCCGCCAGTTGGGGGAGATTCGGATGGTCAGGAAACGATTCCGTTACGCAAGGCGAGTGATACAGCCTCCGTACGGCTGGCAACCCCTAATTTGGACAGGATATTACTGACATGAGATTTGATCGTGGATGGACTTACAGTCAGTCTGCCGGCGATCTGCGTATTGTTCAGTCCCTCCACCATCAGGGCCAGCACTTCAAGCTCGCGCTCCGTCAGCCCGGGCGCCGGCGGTTGATTAGCTGTCTCCACTAGGGCTTGAGCGGCCTCGGGCGAGAGTGTGGCGCGGCCGGCATGGGCCGCGCGGATGGCACGAACCAGGTCGTCTGCAGAGATATCCTTGAGCAGATAACCAATCGCTCCCGCTTCCAGCGCATTTTTGATCAGTTTGCCCTCTTTGAAGCTGGTCAGCGCAATGACTTGTATTTGTGGATAGCGTTGGCGGATGGTGCGGGTCGCGGCTGCCCCATCCATATCTGGCATGGACATATCCATGAGTATCACGTCCGGTTGGACTTCAGCACAGAGTTGGATGGCCGCTTCACCGCTTTCGGCTTCGCCCGCCAGTTGCAGATCATCAAAAACCTTCAGAAAGGTTGCCAGCCCTCGGCGAACCATCGTGTGATCGTCAACGAGCATGACGCGAATGGGTTTGGAGGGAGAAATTGTCATAAGGTCTCCTTCTGCGAGTCTTGCGTCCAGCGCATGATAAGTTCAGTGCCATGACCGGGCTGGCTCGTAATCGATAACATTGCGCCAACTGCTTCAGCCCGCTCCTGCATCATGCCCAAACCATAGTGGCCGGAGAGTGTCTGCTCAGGGTCAAAGCCTTGACCATCATCTCGAATGCGCAATTCTATGGCAGTTCCCTCGTGCTTTAAATCGATATCGACCTGGCTGGCTTTGGCATGTTTGGCGACGTTATTCAGCGCTTCCTGACATACGCGGTAGAATGCCACCTGTACTTCGGCAGGCAGGATGACTTCCTTCGCGACTGTGACCGCGACCGGGATGTTGATCCGGCCCGAAAGGGCATTTCCCAACAGATGCAACAGATCACCAAGGTCCGTATCGGTCAATGCGGAGGGTCGCAGCTCAGCCAAAAGCGCGCGCATTTCGGCCTGCGCGGCGCGCGTCAACCGGCGCAGATCATCCAGTGACCTCCGTGCCTGATCCTGATCCCGATCCCATAAGCGCGGCAGGACATCCGCGATCAAACCGGCGGAGAAGAGCGATTGGTTGACCGCATCGTGCAGATTCTGCGCCAGACGCTGGCGTTCCTGCAGGGCGGCGAGCGCCTGGGCGTGCTCATACAGTTCCGCGTTGACCAGGGCGATGGCGGCCTGGTTTGCCACGGTCAGCGCCAGGTCTGCGTGATGAGCTGTAAAGTAATCCCGCTCAACATGTGCGACACCCACACTGCCGATGACGCGGTTTTTTACCGCCACGGGCACCCACATCCAGGCTTGCACCCCTCTCAACAGAAGTTCCGCCTGATCATCCAGGAGTGACCGGAGAAATTGTGCAGACGGTTCCGAGCTCCATATATCGCCTATACGGTCAGGCTGGTGCTGATTGAACAGCCGCATCAGGGTTTCCGGACCTTTCAACCGTAAGGTGAAGGGGACAGTCTCTTCCAGGCGCTGTGACCCGCGTACAGCGAGGGCGACCAGGGCTGTTCCTTCGAGCACGAACAGTTCGGCATGAGTGTACTCGATCAACACCCGTAACTGGTCGAGGATCAAACCCGGCTTGAGTTCCAGGGCGGAGGCCAGTGTTTGGGAGATCTCCAGCAGAGTGGCCTGCTCGCGTGTGTGGAGTTCGACCCGCTCGTGGAGCAGGCGTTCAGAATTGATCCGTTCATTGACATCACGGACAACGCTCAACAGGCAGGGTCGCGCCTGAAACGGTATGGTTGTTCTGCGCACATCCACATAGAAGGATGAACCGTCTTTGTGCAAATGGACTGCCGGTATATCGAAGATGCCCCCCGGCTGGGCATCAGTGGCAGATTCGATGAACAGGCGCTGGCTGTCCGGGTGGATGTATGCCGTCATGTGCAAGCCAATGAATTCCCCGCGCGTATAGCCGTGCATCTCAACGGCGGCCGGGTTGGCATCCACTACGCGACCGGTCTCAATATCGCTGATGATCATGCCGTCACTGGCGGCTTCAAAGATGATGCGGTATGGTTGTTCTCTATCCTCCGCGCTTAATTGGGATGGCAGCTTTTTTTTCATCATGGTTACCTCGTGTTGTACTCACGCCGTTGAAGCCGGTGGATTTCAGTCAATACATCTTCTGGCTTCGTTTCCATTTCGAGGTCTGCCAGATCACTGTTCGCATGGTCTACGATCCCAAGCTTGTCTTGTATGACGTCCAGCATTTGTAACACACGGGTCAGTTCATGTTCGGTCAGCAGTCCAATGTGGAGGTCCAGATCGGCGCGACGTTCGGTCTCTTCACCCAGGCGGTTCTGGCTGATGAGTACAAATGTCGAAAGAAAGATCGCTTCCAGGGATACGATCATGGTCAGGAGTCCGTAGGGGAATGGATCAAAAGCACGCACTCCAAACGCACCGGTGTTAAGCAGAATCCATATCCCAAACCATATGATATGCACATACGCGAAAATCATCCGTCCTGAAAAGGAGGTGATGGCATCGGCGATGCGGCTCTGCAGGTTGCGTTCATGCGCGGCCTTTGTGCGGAGATGGATGATCGTGCGAATGTTCCGCTCGATGACTTTACTCAGGGCCGGGTTATCTTTTTCGTGATCTTCTTGTTCTGTCCGATTTTGCTGGCG
This sequence comes from Anaerolineales bacterium, assembly GCA_035720235.1. Classification (GTDB taxonomy): domain Bacteria; phylum Chloroflexota; class Anaerolineae; order Anaerolineales; family Villigracilaceae; genus Defluviilinea. The sequence continues at coordinate 7,873 of DASTOH010000174.1, forward strand.
CTGTTGCATAGGACCAACGCTCCTTTGCTCTGCTTTCTGATATGGCTTCATTCATTATTATATTCATTCTACTGCAATAGACAAATGTTATTTGTCATTACCAGGTTTACTCCGACAACACGCTGCATAATCTCTTAAGAGATATCAAATGAAAACAGGATAGCCACGCAGACTGTCCAGTTTATGTTACCGCGTATTCTGATCCAATAGTGTGTTACACTGGTACAGGCATCAATCGGGGGAACGGAGGGTGTCCTATAGGGAACATCCATTAGTACCCAGGCCCAATTGCTCGGAAGCAGCGCGTGTAGCAGTAAAGGAAAAACAATATGAATAAAAGAGAGACTGTCCAGGCCCTCATGGATTCCATCCAGAAGGGTGATTTCGAGAATGCAAAAACCATGCTCGCGGATGATTTTCAATTCAGAGGTCCTGTCCCGGAACCGATCAACAAGGAAGCCTGGCTCGGCATGAGCGCCAGCCTAAAGACCGCCTTCCCGGACCTGGACTATCATTTCAAGGTCATCGGTGCGGATGGCGATGTTGTCAGAGCCACTACCCAATTGAGTGGGACTCATATCGGCTCATTCGACCTGACCAATATGGACATGGGCGTGATCCCTGCCACAAACAAAGCCTTCTCCGCCAATGCTGAAAAGACAAAGGTAACCGTCAAGGAGAATAAGATCACTTCATGGGTCGTTGAGCCAACGGAAGGTGCGGGTCTGATGGCAATCCTGAAACAACTCGATGTCAAAGTGCCAACAGCATAATCGTCCACGATCTCAAAGTGCGTTACATGGAATGGTATCGCTGAGAACGAAATAACTGGATTTGTGTGGTGTCTTCGTGCCGCCAACCCTGTTATGAGGTTGGCGGTATTTCTTATCCCGGTCGTCGGGCCGGAGAAAGCAGTCTTAAAATGGAAACCAAGTTATATGTAGGAAATTTGTCCAAGGAAACGACACAGTCGGAATTAAATACACTGTTCGCCCAAGCCGGAGAAGTCATCGCGGCAGATATCATCAAAGACCGCAAGAGCGGGGAGCCCAGGGGGTTTGCCTTCGTTACCATGAGCGCGCAAAGTGAAGCCGACAAGGCCGTCAGCATGTTCAACACATATTCATTAAGCGAGCATGCGTTGAAGGTGAGTCTGGCGAAACCAAGAGAACAACGCGGCATCACGAACCACATCATTGAGCCATGAAAGTTCGATCACGAATAAGGAAAGAGGCGAATGATCAATTTCAAGAGCAGTGAAGTGATTTGCCGGCCTGCCGGGCAAGTCTTCGATTTCCTGAGCACGCCTGAGAACGATGCTCGGTGGCACTATGGGACGTTAGCCGCATCTACACTGACTGAAGGCATCCCTTCGAAAGGAACCTTCTTTCGGAGCATTGGTCATTGGATGGGGCGTAGGAATTTAAGCACCTTTGAGGTGACCGAATACAAGCCAGATCAGAAATATGGATACAAATCTCTCTCCGGTCCATTAAGTTCACAGACTTCTTATAGCCTCGGGATGATGGATAACGGTTGCACAAAGATCGAGATATCCATTCAAGCCGATGTGGTCAATTTCTTTCAGATGGATGAAGGCACTCTGGAAAAAAAGATGAAAAAACAGCTTAAGGAAGATCTGGCCATCCTCAAAGATCTGCTTGAAGCAGAGTCGTTTGCCGGATGAAATAGCAATTGACCCGGTGTTTCCAGGGATTCCACCGCCGACGGTCCGGCGGCCGTCCCTTTGTGTCCACTCATTGCTGTGTTGCAAACACTTGGAGAGTTTGGAAGGAGAAATTTTATGGATAGGTCCGCTCATTCGATCATCAGGCGTATTGCCTTTATCGGCAATTACCTGCCGCGCCAATGCGGCATTGCCACGTTTACCACCGATCTGTGCGAGTCCATTGCGGATGAATACAAAGGCACGGCCTGCATTGCATTGCCAGTCAATGATACCAAAGAAGGCTATGAGTATCCAGCGCGGGTGCGCTTTGAACTGACCGAGAAGGACATCGAATCCTACCGCCGCGCGGCTGATTTCCTGAATATCAACAACGTGGACATGGTCTCGTTACAGCACGAATATGGCATCTTTGGCGGAAAGGCGGGAAGCTACATTCTGACGCTCTTGCGCGAATTACGGATGCCTGTCGTCACAACGTTGCATACGATCCTAAAGAACCCCAATCCCGATCAGCGTCGCGTGCTCGAAGAGATCGTTTCGCTGTCGGACCGCGTGGTTGTCATGAGCGAACGAGGGGCGGAATTTCTGCAAAGTATTTATCATGTCCCTGCAGAAAAGATTGACCTGATCCCGCACGGTATTCCCGACGTGGCATTTGTGGATCCAAGTTTTCACAAGGATCTGTTTGGAGTGGAAGGCAAAAGCGTTTTGCTGAGCTTTGGCCTGCTCTCGGCCAACAAGGGCATTGAGAACGTTATCGCGGCTCTGCCGGCCATTTTGGAAAAATATCCGAACGTGGTCTATATCGTCCTCGGCGCGACTCACCCACCCACATGTCATACAGAACGAAGGTGAAATGTATCGCCTATCCCTGCAATGGCTGGCTCATGAAAAGGGCGTAGAAGCGAATGTGATCTTTTATAACCGCTTCGTCAGTCTCGAGGAACTGGTCCAGTTCATCGGCGCCGCGGATATCTATATCACGCCCTATCTCAATGCAGCGCAAATCACCTCCGGCACCCTGGCCTTACACGTTGGGAGCTGGAAAGGCAGTCATCTCCACACCCTACTGGTATGCGGAGGAAATGCTGGCCGATGAACGCGGCGCGTTGGTACCTTTCAGTGATCCACAAGCGCTGGCCACACAGGTGATTGATCTGCTGGGAAATGAGTCGAAACGTCATGCCATGCGAAAACGCGCTTATCTGTTCGGGCGAGATATGATCTGGCCGCAGGTTGCGCGCCGCTATATGAAGACGTTCGAACGCGCTCGGGCCGAACATCATTATCATGCAGCGTCTGAGTTCGCGGTCAGGCCCTTGGATACACGCGCCGGGGAATTGCCTCCGCTCAAGCTGACTCACCTGCATCATCTGACCGATGAGACCGGCATACTCCAACATGCCATATTCACCATACCCAACTATCGCGAAGGGTACACCACGGACGATAATGCCCGCGCATTAATGGTAAGCGTACTGCTCGAAGAATTGGGCAACACGGAGGCTACTGATCTGGCAACGCGTTATCTGGCGTTCACGTGGTACGCTTTCAATACAGAATCCAGACGCTTTCGCAACTTTATGGATTATCAACGAAATTGGCTCGAAGAGAGCGGTTCGGACGATAGCCATGGCCGTGCATTGTGGGCGCTGGGCATATTGCTGGGCCGTTCGAATGCACCAACCCTTCACCATATGGCGAGTCGGGTATTCCAGCAGTCGCTGCTTGCAATTCTTGAAACGACCAGTCCGCGTGCCTGGGCCTTTGCACTCATTGGCATCTACGAATATTTGCAGCGTTTTGCCGGTGACCGGCGCGTGAGCCAGGTGCAGGAGGAATTAGCGAACCGATTGCTGGCACTGTATCAAGACAACTGCGCGGCCGGATGGAACTGGTTCGAAAATAGGTTGACCTACTGCAACGCCGCGTTGTCGCATGCCATGCTGGTATGTGGTACGTCCATCCCCAATGCCAAAATGACCGAGGTGGGCCTGGAGTCTCTTCGTTGGCTGGCCGAATTACAGCACGCAGACTCGGAAGGAAAGCATTTCGTTCCTATCGGCTCAAACGGTTTTTATCAGCAGGGCGGCGAGCGCGCCCGCTTCGATCAACAACCCGTGGAAGCGCAGGCGATGGTCTCTGCCTGCCTGGAAGCTCACCATATCACCGGAGAAAAAAGCTGGCACAAGGAAAGGAAGCCCGCCGCACCTTCGAATGGTTTCTGGGGCGAAACGATTTGCACCTCCCGGTGTACGACCCGACAACCGGTGGCTGCCGCGATGGTCTGCATTCTGATCGGCCGAACGAGAATCAAGGCGCAGAGTCTACTCTTGCATTTCTCCAGTCTCTGTTAGAATTACGATTAGCAGAAAATGATGGTCAACCCCATGAGCATAATCAGCATGAACATTCATCCTTTGGAAATCTTTCGCCGTCACAAATCCAAGCCCAGCCTGACAGCCACAAACTGGCAGTATCAAGCAAATAGTGTATTGAACCCTCAAGCTACTTTACTGGCTGACGGTACCACTTTGCCTGTGTGTCGCGTGGACGATCGGCGCGATCATTCCATTTATGCGCCGCGTCCTACGCTATGCAAATAGCATCAAGGACTGGCAGATAGGCTCTCAGCCGGCCCTTATTATGGCTGGTCCGGAACATAATCCTGATGAAATATGGCATTACCGCTTGTCTCATTACAATAAGTAAACTTTTCGAACTGCTTTGTGAGCCGGATTCAAGACCTGAAGTTTAACAAATTATGCGGCACTTTGTGGTGAAAGGCCCTCGCACTACCTATGTCCTTGAATTGGGTCAGGATATTAACTTACGTTCATACTACCCTCTCCCGAGGCAGAACGAGTCGGCTTTTTCACCCCGAAGATCCTTTACGAGCAGCACGGGGACACGGACAAGGTTGTATTTCCATGCGGTTACACTATTGCCTCTAATCGTGACACCATGTATAACAAGTATGGCATTGCGCATACCAATATGGCCATGGCTACAGCCAGTGTCTGCACTATATATACTTCAATGATTGTTATAGAATGCACAGCCTTTTCCTACGGCATTCATCCTGGTTTCGGTGATCCCCCTTACAAGCCAACCGCATAGCCCCGCGACTTCGAAAGGAAATCCCAATGAGACTTCTCCGTCATCCAGCCAACCCGATCCTGCTTCCCGATCCCACCTCCGATTGGGAAACATACAACGTGTTCAATCCGGCGGTCACTTATCATAATGGGCTCTTCCACATGCACTATCGCGCGCAGGGCCTGGATTGGGTCAGCCGCATCGGGTACGCAGTGAGTGACGATGGCATCCACTGGAATCGCATGCGCCGGCCAGTGCTCGAGCCGCACGATGCCACCGACGCGCGCGGCCTCGAGGATCCGCGGGTGACCGAAATCGATGGACGCTTTTATATGTGCTACACCGCCTACAGCCGCGATATGCCTGAAGGCGTCAAAGCGACACATGCAGGAGGTGGCGTCACGCCGATGATCGCAGTCAGCGACAACCTCATCTTGTGGAGGCCGTTGGGTTCCATTGTACATGGCGAAGACAACAAAGATCATGTGCTCTTCCCGCGCCGTATTAATGAACGGTATGTCGCGTTGCATCGCCGCCCTCCCCAGGTGTGGGTTGCCGAAAGCGATGATTTGCTTCAATGGCCGGATGATGATATGCGCCCCATCTTCGGGCCGCGCCCGGACAATGGCTGGGATGAAAAACGCGTCGGCGGCAATGGCGTACCCATTGAAACAGAACACGGCTGGCTTATGCTTTATCATGCTTATAACAACAAACGCGTTTACAGATTAGGTGTGTGCCTGCTCGATCTCGATGATCCGTCACATGTAATCAACCGTCCCAAAGAATTCATATTCGAGCCACAGGAATTATGGGAATTGCGCGGCGACGTGCGGAACGTGGTGTTCTCGTGCGCAAATCCGGTCGTGAACGGCACGGTATACGTGTACTATGGCGGCGCGGACCATGTCATTGGTCTCGCGACCTGCCCGCTAGACGAGCTGTTGGATTTTGCGCGCAACGGATAATACCTGCTCCCGTCGCCGTCCACGGCGACGAGTTTACGACCAATATCAAAACCACCACAAACTTCACATTCTAGGGATCATTACCTATGACAGACCCCTGGCTCGTTTCTGAAGATTCTTTCGAACCCCAAAAACAACACCACAAGGAGACAGTCTTTACCATCGGCAACGGCTATCTCTCCACGCGCGGCGCATTCGAGGAGGGCTACCCTCGAGACCATCGCGCCACCTTCATCCACGGCCTTTTCGACGAGGCGCCCATTGTCTTCACCGAGCTCGCCAACGCGCCCGACTATTTACCAATTACCATTTACCTCAACGGCGAACGCTTCTCATTGGATAACGGCACCATCGAGTCCTTTAATCGAACTCTGGATTTGCGCACCGGTCTGCTGACGCGCGTCGTACGCTGGCGCTCCCCCTCAGGGATGGCTGCCACGTTGACCTTCGAGCGCTTTGCCTCCCTTGCAGACGAACATATGCTTTACATTCGCTGCCATGTTGTGCCAGAGTTTGCAGGAACTATCGAATTCCGTACGGGATTGAACGGCAACATGCACAATCAGGGATTGGTCCACTGGCAATGGCTGGACCAGGGCAAACGTGATGGAGTCACCTATCTGCACAACCGCACGCGCAGGTCAGGGATTGACATTGCCACCGCCATGCACATCACCAACATTTCGGGCCGCGAGACCGTCAGCCAGGATTGGGATGTGGAGAACACGCCCACCCGAATGGTCCGCTTTGAGGCGGCACCCAGCCAGGAGGTGGGCATCGAGAAACGCGTCGCGGTCTTCACGTCCCGCGATGTTGGGGCAACAGAAGTCCTCAACGCGGCATTGGATCGAGTCCGCGAGGGCACGAGCTGGGATTCTGCTTTGGAGGCGAGCGAGCGGGCCTGGGCGCAGGAATGGAAGCGGACAGATGTCATCATCGAAGGCGACGACGAAGCGCAGATCGCCATCCGCTTCAATCTCTTCCAGATGCTCATTGCGGCACCGCGTCATGATGACCGCGTTAATATTGGCGCCAAGACGCTCTCAGGCTTCGGCTATCGCGGCCACGCCTTCTGGGACACCGAGATCTTCATGCTCCCGCTGTTTACCTACACCGCACCGCACATCGCACAGAATTTGTTGAACTATCGTTATCGCAACCTGGAGGGAGCACGGCGCAAGGCCAGGGGCAATGGCTTCGAAGGTGCGCAGTTCCCTTGGGAGAGCGCCGATACCGGTGACGAAGTGACGCCCACCTGGGTGACGCACTTTGCCGACCGCACCAAGCTCGTGCGAATTTGGACCGGCGACATCGAGATCCACAT
>DASTOH010000175.1:0-5525 GCA_035720235.1 Anaerolineales bacterium
AGCCTAGAGGCGCCACGATAAAAAGGATCCGGCCATCCCGATCCTGGGCAATGACAGTTCGTCGCGCTCTTACATTATTTTCCCGCTCTACACCGAAGCCGAGTTCCCCGCCCGGTTGGACAAGAATAGGAAACGACTGTAGCGCCGCCTGCAACGGCTCATTGGAATTGTAGGGTTTCTCCACGAGCCACCTTAATTCTGCCCTGGATGTATTGATCGCCAGCATCCCTCCAAAGCCATCAAAACTGCGCCCAGAAGCTTTTCCATTGACGATGGTGAGCCCATCCGGAAAATATCTCTCGTTTTCTATGCTAAAGTAACCGCCATTGAGGACCAGGGAGGCATTTGTCTCTTTTTGCCAGGTTTCCAGGGACCTGGGCCTTTCGTCATATGCCACATCCAGCCGGAAGGATTTTTGATCGAGGCGCCATATATATACCGACTCGACCTGTTGGTCCTGGTCATTGTAGATTCGGATCAGGCGCCGCTCGAGCCCGGGTTGTAAGGAGGACCAGCCTGGATCCGATCTCGTTTCTACTGGCCTGGAGAGGCTGGGAACCGGTGTAGGCCTGAGTATTGCTGTCGGCGGTACCACCGACCCTACACCTGGTGCGTTGTTGATGAAATACATGGTGCTGCCACAAGTACCTATCAAAATGAGGAGAAGCACAGCGTGAAGGAGGCCTGAAACACGTTTATACATGGTCAGGATTGTAACAGGTGAATCATAGAATAGAATTAATGTTCTAAAACTCACCTTAGCTTCCCCATCGCGCCGTTTTGGGAGCGCTGAGCGGATTCCAGTGAAGTTACATTTATCAGGAGTAAGAGAGGCAATCTATCAGTTCCAATTTGATTGCAAAAACTTACAATGTTGATATTAGCACTATAAAGACCATTTTTATTAATAACAAATAGGATGAAATCAACTTCCCCCGCCATCGCAGCCTCAAGAAATTTGTCATCAGCAGGATCAATTTCTTGAAAGAGAGAGGTAACAATGGATCAATGGCAATATAAAAGGATTGTTGTTCACTTTGGTAAGAAACACATGCCAAACGATTGGATTAAATGTGCTTTCTCGAATGCCAATCAGGTAATGGAAAACGTTGACCCGTCACACTTTTTTGATTACTTAAACAAGCATGGCAAAGAAGGCTGGGAAATGGTGGACGGTAGCTCGTATGCCGATGATTCTTCGCATGTTGAAGTCTATTTTTTCAAACGACCTACCGGGCTTGCCGTCTAAAGTGGATTGCGCTGAGTAGATTTTGGGGTTTCAGACTTTGGGAAGTCTGCCTGTGAGTCTTCACCATCATACCGTCTTCGTCAGTCGCGCCGTGTACTCTTGAACCCCATTTTGCCGGAGAATCTTCTAATACCCCACTGGCAGGTTGTTCACCCAATCTTTACCAAGCCGTATCTCGATATCCACGGTTTGAGATGGATCTGGTTTGATCAGGATCTGCGTGCTGCTTTTAATCCCGAAGGTATCCAGCAAGTATCGAAATGCATAGAGCTTTGACGAATAGAGAAGTATCGTCGTGCGGCTGGAGGCTTTTGAATCGCCATACTCCGTGACCAGCATCCCTAACTGATTGAGATAGCTGCCTGTGCGGGTATCGAGTTCTGGCGTGGTTGTTCCGTTCAAGATACGGATGCGTGCATGATCGGCCTGCATCAGGTTGGTAGGATAACCTTGCGCCAGGGGGCTCAGTGGTCCACTGGCGGTAAAGATTTGATCGCGCAGAATGCGGATCTGATCCGGAATGGGTCTGAGAATGCTGGCGTTCTGTCCGCCCAGGACCACATTGTCAAATATTATCATCTTATTAGTGATCACCTCATTGCGGATATTCTCTCCTGGAATATCGCGCATCAATACAGCTAATTTGATGGCATCGTCCAAGGTCAGGTTGGTGTGGATACCCTCAGAAAAGGTGTTATATAGTTGAGGCGCCTGTGCCAGCAAGGTGGGAAAGTTCTCGGGGTTTAGTACCTTTTCCCGAATGGCAAAGATCACTTTCTGTTGGCGCCTGGCGCGGCCGATGTCGCCGTCTTTACAACCTTGCTCGACATGCCGGCAACGTGCATAGGCCAACGTGACCCGGCCGTTCAAGTGTCGCAGCCCACAACAGGTAAGCTTGACTTTGGGAAAGTCTTTGCCATGTGACATGGGGTCAAGTAATAATGTTTCATCATTGTAAACATCCACGCCGCCGAGAAGATCGATCACATCGATGAACGTATCAAAATCCACCTGCACGTAATAATCCACGGGTACACCGATAAAGTGGGAAATCGTTTTCATCGTCAACGCCGGGCCGCCTCCGGGAAGTTTGGAGCCGCGTCCCAACATCCAGGCGGTATTGATGCGACTGTAGCCGAAGCCCGGGATATTGACCCACATGTCGCGTGGAATGGAAAGCATCCCTGCGGTTTTCGTGAGCGGATCGACCGTCAACAGGATCAAGGTATCGGTGCAGAAGGGACAATCGCCTTCGAGTGGATCCCCGCCACGCAGCCCCACGAACAGGATGTTGATGCGGCCGCCGCCATCCCACGTGGGGTACTCTACCTCCGGTATGGCCGCTTTGGGCGTTGCAGCCGGGATAGATGGGATGGCTGTTTCTTCTTCTGTAACGAAGACAGGCCCCTCATGGCCGGCAACCTGGGAATCGGCGCAACCTGCTGGCGGAGTTCCAGGCAAAGCCGTGAGCCGCCAGCATATCGTAAGGTTACGGGTAAAACCGAAGAGACCCACCGCGCCGGCCACCACCAGCGTCCAGAATACCAGAGCGCGGAGCGGGAACCAACTGACGCTTGATTCGGATATGTTGAGGGCCTCGGGCATATCTCCGTTCACAGTGCTTACTATTGTATCTTTGTTCCGGCAGGATGGGGGCCATCGTGATACCAGACTTCGGAAACATAATGTCATTCTGAGCCGAAGGCGAAGAATCCCCGGAGATTTGAGCCAGGTAGGCTCAAATCTCCGGGAGACCCTTCGTTTCACTCAGGGTGACATACCCGGGAATCTCCTCGAACTTAGGCGCTCCCTGTCGGTAAAGTGTCAGGTCGCTCGATTTCAAATCACGTATAATTTGCGGTCAACACACAATCGCCAAGGAGCTAAGTTATGGAACCACTTCGCAAAGCCGTGACACGCGCTGCCACGCCCGTGAGCATTATTGGTGCAGTGGGCGGATTTATCGGCGACATCGTTGCCCCGCTGGGAAACTTCGCGCCATGGGTCGCGCTGGTCTCCCTCCTCTTCACGATGATCGGATTGTTCGGATTTCTGAGTCTGCGGCGGAAACAAGGCGCGCTGGCCTGGGACTCACCGGTCGCTGGCGGGCTGCTCATTGCGGCCGCATCTACGCTCATCTTTGGCGGTTGGTCGGTCATCTTCGCGGCCGGACCGGAGAGGGGATATCTCGCCGAGAATGTCGCTCCCATCGCGGAGATGCAGGCCCAGCTGCTCAACCTGCAGGAAGATGTCACCCAGATCAAGGAGACCACCGGTGAGACGGCAACGCAGGTCGCTGCCATGGCGACGGCACAGGCCGAGGGCTTCGCGGACATTCAGGAGGCCTTCGCCGCGCTCCAAATGGGCGAGGGCACGCTCGTCGAACATCCGACCACCCCGCAGGAATGGTACAGCAACGCCCGGCTCTATCAGCTGCGTGGCGACACGGCCAACGCGATCAAATCGTACGAGGGGTACCTCCAGTTCAACCTGGAGTATGTGGACCCGCTGATCGAATACAGCGCGCTGCTCAAAGCGACGGAAGGTATCGCCCGCACACGGCAGATCATGATGGAAATGCTCAACGCCCAGCCGGACAATCTCTCGCTGGACCTGGCGGTTGCGCGCCTGCTCGACACACCGGAAGAACGGCTGGAGCGCTTTACGGCGTTAAGCAAGCGCGCTCCGCAATACGGCCCGGTCTTCGCTGAGTTGGGAGATGAGTACACACGCGCCATCGGTGCCACGCCCACCCAAGACCTGATCCAAAAACAAACAGACGCCTTTACCACGCTGTTCAAATTGGAAGAGGGACAACTCTTTACGCGTTACTACATCGACAAGCTGCTGGCAGAAGAACGTCTGGAAAGTGCGCGCAAGACGCTGGACGCGTTTGCGAGCGCCCAAACTGCCTTCAGCAAGACCGAGATTCAAATCACGCAGTATTACAATGGGACGCAGTTCGTCTTTATTTTCGCGGAGGTAGGCAGCGCACAAAAGATTTTGTTCAGCATTGACGACCCCGAGCCGAAGACCGACGCCGGCCGGAATGCATCCGGGTTCGCCAACTCGTTTATCTCACCCATCCTGCTGCCCGTTGGCGAGCATACCATTTACTTCCAGTACATTGACGCCAATGGCAGCGCGAGCGAGGTCTACAACAAAACGTTCAAAGTAGACCCGATCACGGTGATCTTCCAGCAGCTCCCGACGGATTTTTCGACGAACACCATCCCCGGCACGTTCACAGTCGGCATTTTGGGAGAGAAGATCGAAGACGCAAAGGCCTACACGTACAAATACAGTCTGGATGACGACTCGTTGAGTGAAACCCTGGAAGGCTTTGCCATGGGCACAATCCAGGTGACGGGCTTGACGACCGGCGAGCACACGCTATACATCCAGGCGACCGGCGCCGACGGCAAGCAGACGGACGTGGTGGAGTTTCCGTTTACGGTGAAGTAGGGAAGCGTAATTCGTTAATTCAAACGCAGTTCAGAAATTCGTCGAATCCAAGAGCGAAACATCGGGCCTCTCGGTATGAGAGGCTCCCTTGTTAACCGTGAGTTTGTAGAAGGCAATTTTGATTCGCCAATGGATTATTTGAAACCACGGTCTTTAGCTGTAACAAACCCATATTTGGCATTCACATAAAAGTGAATAAACTGTAGTTATAAGACTGCCCGCCTCTGCCATCATTGGTTGAAGCGATGGTCTGCAATAACTGGCGAATCGAATATCTTGTCTGATACGAAGTCCCTGTCATATTACGATACCCATCCAGCATTACGAATCATAGGAGGCTGACATGAGAAAGACAGGAAAGGCAACTCTGGTATTGGCGTTTGGGTGGACGCTGCTGCTCGTCGGCGCACTGGCTTTTGCGCCCCAGGCGCCCGCTGCTGAACCGACCACGGGGAATTTGGTGGCGAACGGAGACTTCTCCGGCGGCATGACCGGTTGGGGCTGGTATCTGGCTCCCAATGCAATGGCGTACCGGAGCATTGTCGGCGGGGAGATCTATGTACAGATTCCCGATGACGGGGATGCAACCTCTCACATTCAAGTCAACAAACCGAATATCACGCTCGTAAACGGCAGACAATATGCGCTCTACTTTGATGCGCGTTCCGCCAGCAGCACCCGCAATATCATCGCCGCGGTTGCGATGATGGAGAATCCCTGGACGACGTTTGGCTCCCAGACGTTCAACATCAACACGACGATGCAGCGATATTCCTTTACGTTCACGATGACTCAGCCCACGCAATTCCTT
>DASTOH010000176.1:0-14018 GCA_035720235.1 Anaerolineales bacterium
AGGCGAATCGTGTACGGATACAGGACGGAACCAGACACACCACCAGCCAGATCGGCCGCTACAACTATTTCGCCGCGCTGGGGGAAGAACGCCTGGGTATCAATGATCCAGACATGGTAGGCAAGTTGTGCGGAGGCATCCAGCGCTGTCTTGAACAGCGCACCACGTTCGTCCATGTTGGAGAATTCATTGTTCCAGAGCTTCTGGGCGACATCATAGTAATCCTGGCCCAGGGTTTCAGCATTCATCAAGTTCGAGGTCGGGCCACAGCAACCACCAAAGTCGGTATCGTAGAAACCGAAGTTGGTGCCATCATCGCGGGAAATCGCAGTGTTGATCCAGCCGCCAGTATACAGGTTCCACTGGCCCTCTGTCGGTTCACTGCGCGCCCAAATGGGGGAGGCTTCAGAACGGGCCTTGTACTGGCGATCCACTGTAAAGCCAACGCTTTCGAGCTGGTTGGAAACGTAATCACCAATCGGCGTACGTTCATCCTCCGTGCGGATGATGAAGATCAGGGTAACCGGCTCACCGTTGAATTCCCATTTGCCATCAGCGTTCTTCGTGGCGCCCATGGCTTCCATTTCCGCTGTGATAACCTCGTTCGCCTTATCAGGATTGAAGGCATATTTGGCTTCCAGCGCGCGATTCACGTCGATGTAGCGGGCATAGTCGGGGAACACACCCACCATGGTGGAATATTTGGCCGCGCCCAGACCACCGAAGATCTCCTGGATAATGAAATCGCGATCGATCAGCATGTTTATCGATTCGCGGAGCTTGGCACTGCCAAACGGGTTCAAGCGGCCATCTGCAAAGGTCGGAACGGGGTTGAAGAGCAACTCGAAGTTCAAACCATAACTGGTGGCATAGTTGAGGTTAGAATCAGCTTGAACGGTTTTAAAATCGTCGGGGTTGGTATTGCCATCGGCACAGGAGTCAATTTCATTGGCCTGGAGCTGTGCGATACAAAGAGCATTATCCGGCTGTTCTGAGAACACAAGCTCATCCACCCAGGGGCCGGTTCGGGTGACAGGTACGGTAGTGGGAGTGGGGACTTCAGTCGGGGGTGCTTCGGTTGCCTGCGGGGGTTCTGTCGCCTGCTGTTGCGGGGGTTCTGTCGGTTGGGCAGTGGCCCCACCACAGGCGGAGAGAATCATGCTTGCAACGACAAGCAGACCCAAGATAGCCATCAAACGGGTACGTAACATGTTTTTTCTCCTCCAGAAAAAATAGTTGTTTTTTATTTTCAGCGTACACTTGCAAATCTCAATTAATTCTTCTGCCGAACCACCTCCTTCCAGAAGTTAGGATGCAGGAAATCAGCAACAACGGCTATTGTTTCAGGCACACATACAGGGTTTTCAAATGGATGTTGCTTTCAAGCAGCGGGACAAGGTTTGTGACAAATTATACCTAATACCCTTTGACCGTCAACAGTAATACTCATTAGGCCTTAACTTTATTGGAAAAATCAGTTCTCGAGAACTGCCTTCAACAACCCTAAAAAGGATATATTCAGTCGGCACAACGAAAATTGGATGTATACGCCTCGCCCATCAACGGCGCCTGATTCGGTTTTCTGGAGCCTGGATTCGAGCTGATGCTTATCAGGAAGTAGCCTCGGCTTGCGGAGAGGCGTGAACTTCATCCCCAATAAAAAAGAGACTCAGACAAGTCCGAGTCTCGTAAAGTTATTCGGCCTTCCAACAAGCCACCCAATGTCCTGGAGAAAGCTCTTTAAATTCGGGCTCCTGTCGTGAACATATATCCACGGCAATCGGGCAACGCGGATGAAAACGGCAACCCCTTGGCGGATTCAATGGGCTAGGCACATCGCCCTTCAAGATTATACGCTCACGCTTGATGGTGGGATCCGGGATCGGGATCGCAGACATCAACGCTTTTGTATAAGGATGCAGCGGATTGCGAAAGAGTTCATCACGATCGGCAAGTTCCACCATCTTGCCAAGATACATTACGGCCACGCGATTCGAGATGTGCTCCACCACGCTCATGTTATGAGCAATAAACAGGTAGGTGAGTCCAAATTCAGCCTGCAGATCCTTTAGGATGTTCAACACTTGTGATTGAATGGAAACATCCAGCGCCGATACTGGCTCATCGCAAACAATGAATTTGGGCCGTAATGCCAGGGCGCGCGCAATACCAATGCGCTGGCGCTGACCGCCAGAAAATTCGTGCGGATAGCGGCGGGAATGATATTCTTCGAGCCCCACTTTTTTGAGGGTGTGCCGCATGATCTCAAAGCGTTCTTTACGGGTCCCGATGTTATGGATATCGAGACCGTCCATCACCGATTCACCGATGGGCATACGCGGGTCCAAAGACGCATAAGGGTCCTGGAAAATGATCTGCATGTGGCGTCGCATATCCTTCAGTTCTTTGCCGCGCAGTTTGAATACATTCCTGCCCTCAAACCTAACTTCGCCGGAGGTGGGTTCGAGCAAGCGCAGTATGGTGCGCCCGATGGTTGTCTTGCCGCAACCCGATTCCCCCACCAGGCCGACTGTCTCACCTTCCTTGATGGAGAAACTTACACCGTCCACCGCCTGCACATGAGCGACCACACGTTGCAATAACCCTGCCCGGATCGGAAAATATTTGACAAGGTTATTGACCTCAACGAGAATCTTGTTGTCGCCCACGTTTGCGTTATCCATTGTATACTCCACCGGTTGGTTTCGTTATTCCTCTGGGGAGTTGTGCGCTTCCTGATAAAGCCAGCAGCGCACAAGGTGATCAGGCCGCGTTTGGATTAAGTCCGGCGTTTTTTCGGTGCAAATTGTCAGGTTGTTTTCGACGCGGGCGCGGCAGCGAGGAGCGAAGCGGCAGCCCGGAGGCATATTAATCAGGTTTGGCACCGAACCGGGAATCACGTCAAGACGATCCTTGACTTTTCCGAGAACAGGGATGGAACCGATCAAACCCCGGGTGTATGGGTGAAGCGGCTCCTTGAAGAGCGTTTTGACATCAGTTTGTTCAACCACCTGGCCCGCATACATGACCGCCACGCGTTCGCACATTTCGGCCACCACGCCCAGATCGTGCGTGATCAGGATGATAGCCGTGCCAAAATCCGCGCGCAGGTTGCGCATCAGGTCGAGGATTTGGGCCTGAATGGTTACATCCAACGCGGTGGTTGGTTCATCTGCAATCAACAAATCGGGAACACATGCCAAAGCCATTGCGATCATCACGCGTTGCGCCTGTCCGCCCGAAAGTTCGTGAGGATAAGCATCTGCGCGCCGCTTCGGATCAGGGATACCCACTATTTTCAACAGTTCAACCGCGCGCGCGCGCCCCGCTTCCCAGCCAAAATCCTGGTGAATGTTCAACACTTCGGCGATCTGATCCCCAGCGTGAAAGACGGGATTCAACGCGGATTGAGGCTGTTGAAAGATCATCGAGATGTTATTGCCGCGAATCCCCATCATTTCAGTTTCAGGCAGCGTCAGCAAATTTGTATCATTGAAAATGATCTCGCCATCCACAACTTTGCCGGACTGACCAATCAAACGCATGATCGAAAGCGAGGTCACGCTTTTTCCGCAACCGGATTCGCCCACGATCCCAAGCACTTCGCCGGGATAAACGACAAAGTCCACGCCATCCACAGCTTTTACCACGCCATCTTCTGTGAAGAAATAGGTCTTAAGGTTTTTTACTTGAAGCAGGGGTTTGGTGTTTTTTCCGTCTGTCACAATCAACTCCAATGGA
Source organism: Anaerolineales bacterium (assembly GCA_035720235.1). Classification (GTDB taxonomy): domain Bacteria; phylum Chloroflexota; class Anaerolineae; order Anaerolineales; family Villigracilaceae; genus Defluviilinea. Next base: position 3,742 of record DASTOH010000176.1, read on the forward strand.
TGGAATATCCGACCTGGTTACAGTTTCAGGCGCGGGTCGAGGGCGTCCCTCAGAGCGTCTCCCACAAAGTTGTAGGAGATGGACGCCAGGAAGATCGCCATGCCGGGCACAAACGCGCGCCAGGGTTGAATCAGCATATAATCTCGCACATTATTAAGCATACTGCCCCAGCTGGATGACGGCGGCTGGACTCCAAAACCCAGGAACGATAGCGCCGCCTCAAGGACGATGATCTCCCCGAAGTTGAACGTTGCGGCCACGATGATGGGCGCAAGTGAGTTTGGGATCATGTGGCGAATGATGATCCGCCAAGAGGGAGATCCCAGCGCGCGCGCGGCATCCGCAAATTCCATACCACGCAAAGATAACACCTGCCCGCGAACGAGCCGCGCCAGGCCCATCCATCCCAGGAGAATCAAAATCGCCACCAGGATCATGACATTGCCGGCATTTTGAGGAGACATGCCCCAGATCCAGCCAAAGAACTGATTCAGGATTTCAGGCGAATCGATGGGCAGTCCGCCGCGCAGACTCATGGCCGATAGGATTAACAAAAGAGGCAGGGTCGGCAGAGTCAACAACAGATCAACTGTGCGCATGAAAAAGGTATCAATCCAACCTCCAAAGTATCCCGAGATGGAACCGATCACAATACCGATCAGCACTGTGTTGAAGGTGACAAACAGGGATAATACCAATGAGATCCTCCCCGCCCACATCATGCGGGTCAACACATCCCGTCCCAGTTCATCCGTGCCAAATGGAAAAGCCCGCGTCAGGGGTCCAAACGGCTCCCCCAGGAATTGGGCTTCGGGATCGTATGGGCTGAAGGAGGGACCAAGAAATGAAAAAAGGAAAAGGAATATCAACACACCGGTGCCCACCAGCGCCAATTTATGTTTGCGGAAGCGCTTCCAAACCACCTGCCCCTGGCTGACTTCCTGGGTGGTTAGTAATGCCTCTGCGGAAAGTTCTGCAGCTGCCATGGCAAACCTCCTATGAGACCCGTATGCGCGGATCAATAATGGTATAGAGAACATCCGCGAACAAATTGGACGCAACTGTCAATGCCGACAAGATCAGGATATAAGTCATCGCCACCGGCCAGTCGCTTTGGAACAGGCTGTCAATAAAGACCAGGCCCATCCCATGCCAGTTGAAAATCGTTTCGGTAATCACCGCGCCGCCGAAAATAAAGGGGAGTTGGAGAGTGACTATCGTGACCAATGGAATCAGCGCATTGCGTAATGCGTGCCTGGAGATCACGAACCGTTCGTGCAGTCCCTTCGCCCGCGCCGTGCGTACATAATCCTGGCGTAGCACTTCCAGCATGGAGGAGCGGGTATAGCGACTCCAGCCAGCCATGAAGAGCAGGCTCAGGGTAATCGTTGGAAGGATAAGCCGCAGGAGTTGATCCGTAAGCGAATTGGCTTTAATCAGACCCAGCATCGGCACGGTATAGTCACGCACTGCACTGACACTTCCCGGTGGAAGGTAGGGTAACCCCCATTCTTTGAATTTGAACGCAAACAGGAGTATGAGCATGGTGCCAAGCCAGAATACCGGCATGGCTGTACCAAAGAAAGTGGCAGTGGTAACCGTATAATCCAACTTGGAGTATTGATGGACGGCTGAATAGATGCCAACAGGCACCCCGATAAGCAAAGATAATAAAACGGATGATATCGTAAGCTTGAGAGTGTTGGGCAGAGCGCGCAGAATCACCTTCATGGTCTGTTCATGCTCCGAGATACGCCACGACTTGCCAAAATCACCGCGGATGACGCCATAACGAGGCTCACGATCCGTCAGATTGGGCAAGCCGAAAGCCCAGCGCGTATAAGCTTGCCACATGGGCAAATCGAGATCATATTGTTTTTTGAGCCGGTCAATATCCTCCTGCCTGACCGGATAGCGGGCGCTCTGGCGCTTTTGCAAAATGATTTCGGAAAGAGGTCCGCCGGGCGCGAGGTAGAGCAGTAAAAAAACGATAATAGACGAGAAAAAAAGAACCAGCAGGCCCTGTAATACGCGGCGAATCAGGAATGTAGTCATGGTCGCACCTCATTTCCATCTGCCACAGAGTTCACTGAGTCTTTTGAGAAAAAACTCTGGGTTCTCTGCGGTCTCTGTGGCTAAGTTCACGAAATTAGACACTTCTATTTCTATGAAAAGATCACGGTCTAGGAACTGCAAATATAATCGGAGATTCAAAAAAGCGCGTAAATCGCAATCTACTATTAATGAATAATTTTTTTATAAAACCCCCTCCCCTGTATCAGCGTCACAGGCATCAAGGGAGGGGGCAAAACAGGTTAGTTCACTTGGAAGTGCATTACTCTGACGTGAGTGTCCAGGTTTCAACATTCCAGGTGAAGTATTCAGTGCCATCCAGTGCGGCGCCGCTCAAGCCGGGAACGGTTGCCAGATAGGTCGGGCGGGTGAAGAGCGGGATCACCGGGATACCGCCGGTGCGGTAATCGCTCGGGTCGCCTTCGGAGAAGTATGCCGCTATGATGGTCTGCCAGTCAGCCTTGCGTTCTGCCTCATCGAGCGTCAGGTAAGCCTGATGCGCGGAGGCATCTGAGGCGGATTTCTCACACCAACCAGCATAATTGCTGCCTGCAAATCCGTTTTCTGGCAAAGGAACCTGACCGCAATTAGCGACCCCAAACAGCCAGTTACCAGGATCAACTACTGAGAAGACATTCGCGAACTGGATCAGATTGAAGTTGCGGCCATACAGCCCATCTGTAGAGAATGTCACTGAGGAGGGTTGGTAGGTCAGGTTAACTTCGATGCCGATATCCTTCAAACTGGCTTGCAAGATCTGGGAGGCTTTCTGGCGCGGCGCATTGCCGGAGGTGGTCAGGTAGTTGATGGAGGCTTTTACGCCGTTCTTCTCGCGGATGCCGTCGCCGTCAGAATCCACCCAGCCGCATTCTTCCAGAGTCGTCTTTGCCGCTTCAGGATCATAGGTAAGCACGCCCAGCGATTCGTCATAAGAAGCCATTTGAGGCAGTTGCGGCTGTTGCACGACCGCTGAATCGCCGAAATAGATCGTATCCACCATCTGCTGGCGGTCGAGCGCCAGGGAGATGGCTTTGCGGGCGCAGAACTCACTCAACAGGGGATGCGGGGTCTTGAAGGTCTTATCATTCGGGTCGTCGTAGTTGATATACAGCATCTCGAAGGATGCGGAATTCTCGTCAACCGAATAATTGACCAGGCCGCGCGCGGCGACTGACTCCATATAGGGCGCTTGATCCACAGCGAGACCAGTGATAGCGCTGGTGGAGTCGATTTCGCCAGCGATGACGCCTGCCGCGAGTGAGGTTGAGTCGGCGTAGAACTTGTAGATGATGTTGGGTGTCTTGGGCGCTTCGCCGCTCCAGAGTTCATTCGCAGTAAAGGTCATGGTGTCGCCAATCTTCCACTCAACCATCTTGTACGGACCAAAACCAAGCGGCACAGCATTTTCACCGCCTGTGGCGCGTTCGTCCGCAGCGATGTCGGCTGGAGCCATATCCTTAAACAAATGTTCTGGCAGAATGCCGTAGTAGCCATAGGCTGGGATCACAAAGGTCGCATCCAGCGCGCCAGGCACATAGGTTGTCACCAGTGTGGTGTCATCGGTGGCTTCAAAGCTGCTGAGAATGCCACCCGCCCCTTCAACCGAGCCAAGCGGGCAGTAAACCAAATCTACCGCCTCAGAGCCCTCCGAGCAGTTTGTGCTAAAGGCAAAAGCGATATCCCTTGCAGTCAGCGGTTCTCCATCGTCCCACACTAAACCGGACTTGAGCTTTGCGGTGACGACCAGTTGCTTCACTTGTGTGTCCGCCGTAGCTGGGCCCACCAGATACGTTGTGGTGTCGAAGATCGGATCACCTGCTTTGACAGTCACATCGTTCAATACCGCGCCGCCATTTTCAAATGTCGGCAAATCGCCCTCTACCAGTGCGGGATTGGGCTGGAAGCCAAAATTGACGCGCTGGACGAAACGCGGGCGGAACATCAACTCTATTTCAACCGCAATCGCCTGCGTGACGGCCGGATCATAAAAGCCGCGCGGCTGCTGCCAGGTACCGACGATGATCGTATCGGCCATGCCCGGAGGCGCCGTTGGGGGCGCCGCCTGGGTAACGACCACGGTCTCTTTCACGGTTACTACTTCCGCAGGCGGGGCCGTGGGGGCAACACCGCAAGCGGACAGGACCATGCTCGCTACGACGAGCAGGCCTAAAGCGTACATCAAACGGGTGCGTAACATGATTTTCTCCTCCAGAAAATAGTGGTTTTTGATTTTTAGCAGAGAGGTCCAGATGTCAAATTAATTTTCCGCCAAACCACCTCCTTTCAGAGAATCAGACCCGTAGGAGTAGCAACGACCTTAACTGGTCTCAGGCTACAGCATAGGATTTTTCATATCGATGTTGCTTTCAATCGATCAGAGACTATTCAGAGTAAATTATACCTAATACCGATTGGCAGTCAACAGCAATACCCATAAGTCTTCAACTTCAACTCTCAAGAACTGCTAGAAGCCATATCCAGCTGGGTTTTGCAACAAAAAATGCTAATTTACCCATCTTGTTGACAGCCCATACCCACAACGGTAGAATACCATTAATCTAAGAATTCCCATCTGGAGGCCATACGATGTTAAAAGAATTCAGGGATTTTGCCATGCGTGGCAACGTCATTGACCTGGCAATCGGCGTGATCATTGGAGCCTCATTTGGTGCGATCGTCAATTCACTGGTGAAAGATGTCCTGATGCCGCCGCTGGGTCTGCTGCTGGGTAAAGTGGATTTCGCCAACTTGTTCTGGGTACTGAAAAGTGGTGCTCCACCTCCACCCTATGCCACAGTGGCTGATGCGCAAGCGGCTGCCGCGGTGACCATCAATTATGGTATCTTCATCAATACCATCATCAGCTTTATCATCGTCGCCTTTGTTGTTTTCCTGATCGTGCGCGCAGTGAATCGCATGCGTAAGCCCGCTCTGGCCGCAGAGACGACCACAAAAGAATGTCCGTATTGTTACAGCACCATCCCCCTCAAAGCCAAGCGCTGCCCAAATTGCACATCACAGTTATAAAAGACATAAACCCGAGTAAACACGGAAACACGTCCCGCAGGAAATGAAAGAGATTCAAACCTGCGGGACGCTCCACGCCTCACACAACTTTTCTTTCGTCTGTCTTCTTTCACCACAATCTCCACTAGTCGTTGATTACTACGTTCTACTTTCATACTTATAATGTCTTCCTTCCTCGATAAACTCAATCCGCAACAACGCGCCGCGGTCACAGCCGGGAACGGGCCTGTTTTGGTAGTGGCAGGCCCGGGGTCCGGAAAGACGCGGGTGCTGACTCAACGTATCGCGTATCTCATCGCGGAGGAGGGAGTCCGGCCATGGCAGATCCTGGCGGTCACCTTTACCAATAAAGCCGCCAAAGAGATGGCGGAACGGGTCAAGCGCCTGCTGCCCGATCAGGCTACCGAGGGGATCATGCTGGGCACGTTCCACTCCATTTGCGCGCGTATCATACGGCGTGAAGCCGAGTACCTACCCATCCAATCGAATTTCGTGATTTTCGACACCGACGACCAGGAGCGGATCGTAAAGAACGTTATCCGGGAACTGAACATCAACGAGAAGCTGTACCGTCCCGCCAGCGTGCTCGGCGCCATCTCACGCGCCAAGAACGAACTCATCAGCGTGGACGATTACCCCACCCAGACGTATCGCGACGAAGTGGTGAAGCGCGTGTATGCTGAGTATCAAAAACGACTCATCGCCAGCAATGCTGTGGATTTTGATGATATTTTGCTTTACACCGCTCGTTTGCTGGAAGACAACCCCTCCGTGCGCGATAAGTACGCCCAACGCTTTCGCCATGTGCTGGTAGATGAATTTCAGGATACGAACCTTGCACAATACGCGCTGGTGAGACAACTCGCTTCCGTGCATAAAAACATCTTTTGCGTGGGCGACCCCGATCAATCGATATACGCATGGCGGGGCGCGGACTGGCGCAACGTGCAGCGCTTCGAACAGGACTTCTCCGACGCGCACACGATCCTGCTCGAGCAGAACTATCGCTCCCGCCAGACCATCCTTGACGTGGCCATGGGCGTTATCGACCGTGCCCGCAACCGGCGCAGGAAAAAATTATTCAGCGACCGCGGCGCGGGCGAAAAGATATTCTTCTACGAAGCGCCCGACGATTACGCCGAGGCCTCCTTTGTGGTGGATACCATCGCGCAACTGGTCGCGTCGCGTCAATTCGAGCCAGGTGACTGTGCAGTGATGTATCGCACCAATGCCATGTCCCGCCTCATCGAAGAAGCGTTCCTGCAAGCGCGGCTGCCCTATCGCCTGGTTGGCGCTCAACGCTTCTACGGGCGGCGCGAAATCAAGGATATCATCGGGTTCCTGCGCCTCATTCACAACCCGGCGGATGAGGCCAGCCTCGACCGCGTGATCAACGTCCCGCCGCGCGGCATCGGCGACAAGACCCTGACCACCTTACATTTAATCGCCCGGCAGAATGATACTCAGCCTGGTTATGTTCTCCTCGACCTGGCGCGTGGTTCTGATTCTCAATACTGGTCGGCCTTCACGGGCCGCGCCAGCCTGCCACTTGCAGATTTCGGCGGCATGTTGGCCAACTGGCGGGTGGCCGCGCAGACTCTCACCGTGCCTGAGCTCTTCGATCGCGTCGTCAATGATCTCAACTACAAGGAATACATTGACGATGAATCTGAGGAAGGCGTTGATCGTTGGGAAAACGTGCAAGAGTTGAAACGCCTGGCGCTGGAATATTCCACCCGCACGCTCGATGAATTTCTCGAAAACGTTGCACTCGTATCCGATCAGGACACCATCGCGGAGGGCAATGTGCCCACGCTTCTCACCCTGCATGCGGCCAAGGGACTCGAGTTCGGCGCAGTCTTCATTATCGGCCTCGATGATGGTCTCCTGCCGCACAGCCGTTCCTTCGATGACCCTGAATCGATGGAGGAGGAGCGCCGTCTCTTTTATGTCGGCATCACCCGTGCGAAAGATAAGCTCTATCTTATTCGCGCCATCCAACGGGGCGGACGCGGCGCGCAGGAGGAGACCCTTCCTTCTCGCTACCTCGATGATGTCCCGGTGGATTTGCTCGTGGGCAAAACGCGCACGGGACGCTCCCTGCGCGGGGCGCCTGCCGAAACAAAGTGGCAATCGTATCGTACCCAGTCGGCGGCGGCCTCGACCCTCGAGATACGTTTCCGCGCTGGGACGCGTGTCAAGCATCCCAGTTGGGGCGAAGGCATCGTGCTCGACACCAGGATTCAAGATGACGACGAAATCGTAGATGTGGTGTTTAACTCTGTAGGAATCAAAAGGCTCTCGGCGAGTCTGGCAAATTTGAAAATTATCTGATGTCATTGCGAGGGCAGCGCTCTTCCGCCCGAAGCAATCTCCTCATCGACTGGGAGATTGCTTCGTCGCAATGACATAATGGAGGAATGATGCAATACACCAACCTCGGCAAAACGGGAATGAAAGTCTCACGCCTGTGTCTGGGCATGATGAGTTATGGATCCAAGCAGTGGCGCGAGTGGGTATTAAATGAAGAAGAGGCAAAACCCTTCGTCCAGCGCGCATTGGAGGCAGGGATCAACTTCTTTGATACGGCAGATGTGTATTCGATCGGTGAAAGCGAGAAGATTACAGGGAATGTGCTCAAGCATTTCGGCGTAAAGCGGGAAAACGTGATCGTTGCCACCAAAGTAAACGGCCAGATGAGCGATGACATTAACGACAAGGGACTCTCGCGCAAGCATATCCTGGATTCGATTGACAAATCGCTCCGCCGCCTGCAAATGGACTACGTGGACCTGTACCAGATCCACCGCTGGGATTATGAGACTCCCATCGAAGAGACGATGGAAGCGCTGAATGATGTCGTCCGCGCGGGCAAGGCACGCTACATTGGGGCCTCGTCCATGTTCGCGTGGCAGTTCTCCAAGGCGCAGCATATAGCTCAAAATCATGGCTGGACGCGCTTCGTCTCCATGCAAAACCACTACAACCTAGTCTACCGTGAAGAGGAGCGTGAGATGATCCCCCTGTGTGTGGATCAAGGTGTTGGACTCATTCCATGGAGTCCGCTGGCCCGCGGCTTTTTTGCGGGAGACCGCAAACGCGGCGGTGGCGGAGACACGGTGCGTTCAAACACCGACCCATTTGGGAACAGCCTGTACTTCCGCGACGAAGATTTCACGGTGGCAGATTGCGCCGCAGAAGTCGCCAAAGGCCGCGGCGTAAGCAGCTCGCAGATTGCGCTGGCATGGATTCTGAGCAAACCCTATGTCACAGCCCCCATCATCGGCGCAACCAAAATAGATCACCTCGAGCAGGCCATAGCGGCGGTGGACATCCAGCTCACAGAAGATGAAGTGAAACGGCTCGAGGAAGCTTACAAGCCGCATCCGATTTTGGGGCATTCGTAGAATCTCACCACGAAGGACACGAAGCACACAAAGGAAAACCTTCGGGTTTAATTCCTTTGTGACCTTTGTGTCCTTTGTGTTTAACCTTCTTCATTGTTCACCGTCTTTTCATTGGTACAATACAGCAACATACCATGTTCGACGGAGTCAACCGTGGCTGAAACCTTCAAGATTGTGATTCCCATGGCGGGCTGGGGAACTCGCATGCGCCCGCATACCTTTAGCAAGCCCAAGCCACTGGTCAGCGTGGCAGGCAAAACGACGCTTGAGCATTTGCTCGATATGTTCAAGACCATGCCGAACCCTGAAAACCTTGAATACGTATTTATCGTGGGGCCATACCTGGGTGAGTTGCAAATCCCCACATTTATAAAAGAAAAACACCCTGATATCAGGGCGCACTACGTTGTGCAGAATGAAATGAAGGGACAGTCGCATGCGCTCTGGCTGGCGCGCGAGTATTTGCATGGCCCCATGCAGATGGTCTTCTCAGATACCTTGATCGAAACCGACTTCTCGTTCCTTGCGCACGAGACGGCAGACGCGGTGGCCTGGGTCATGCCCGTGCCGGACCCGCGTCGCTTTGGCGTGGCGGAGGTGGGAAAGGATGGGTACGTCACCCGCTTCATCGAAAAACCGCAGACCATGGAAAACAATCTCGTCATTACGGGCTGCTATTACTATCGCGAGGGCCGGGAATTGATCGCCGCCATCGAAGAACAGTTCAAGCGCAACCTCTCCCTCAAGAATGAATTCTTCCTGGCCGATGCCATGAACATCATGATCGAGCGCGGCACGAAGATCCGTGTGCACGAGATCAGCACCTGGCTCGATACCGGGACGATCGACGCGACGTTGGATACGAACAAGATTTTGCTGGATAAAACGGGTGGGAATACGGGTACAGCGGTAGACAAGTACACAGGTAAACGGGTAAAGATCATCGAGCCTTCGTTTATTGACCCGACGGCTGAGATTTCCAATTCCACCATCGGGCCCCATGCCTCCCTTGGCGCGAATTGCAAAATCGAGAACAGTACCGTTGCGGAAAGTATTCTTGAAGCGAATTGCGAGATCACGGATTCAGTGCTGAATCGCTCGTTGATCGGCAGGCAGGCCAGGGTCAAGGGCCGGGGCGACGGGTCTGTTATGCAGTTGAACGTTGGTGACAGCAGCGCAGTCCTTTTGTCGTAAAATGAAGAGTATGGACAACGTCGAGTGCCGTTCGGATTCAGAATATGCGGAGCGTCCGCTTTCGCTGGTGTGGGAGGGACAACGCTATGAAATCGCGGAGATCGTGGCGCGCTGGCGCGGCCCCAGTGAAAAAGGCTTCCGAGTGAAGACAGCCGATGGACAGGCCTTTGAGTTGACATATCGGGAACTGCCCGATGAATGGTTGGTACAACCTATTTAATGTCATTGCGAGTCTATGAGAAGCAATCTCTAGCTCGATGTAGGAGATTGCTTCGCTCGCTATCGCTCGCAATGACAGACTACAGGAGGCTCAATGCAGGAAGTAACCAGTGTGCAACGTCTGTCGAAACGGGTGGCGGGGCTCAAACCATCGGGCATCCGAAAATTCTTTGATATCGCCGCGACGATGAAGGACGTGATCTCGCTGGGCATCGGCGAACCGGATTTCACCACCCCGAAGCCAATTCTGGAGGCGGGCATTCAGTCTCTGAAAAACGGCGAAACGCACTACACCTCCAACTGGGGCAAATTGGAACTGCGTCAGGCCATCGCGCAGAACCTGATGAAGTTATACAA
>DASTOH010000177.1:0-14235 GCA_035720235.1 Anaerolineales bacterium
TACGTTGCTGCGCGGTCAAATCAAGGACGGCAAACAGGCCTTCATCATTTATCCGCTCATCGAGGAAAGCGACAAGATCGAAGCCCGCGCGGCTGTGGACGATTACGAAACGCTTTCGAAGGAAGTCTTCCCCGATTTGAAACTTGGTTTGCTGCACGGGCGTATGCGTCCCGCTGAGAAGGACGATGTCATGCTCAAGTTCCGCGACCGGCAGTATCACATCCTGGTCTCAACGACCGTCGTCGAAGTGGGTGTGGATGTGCCCAACGCGACCGTGATGCTCGTCGAAGGCGCGGACCGCTTTGGGCTGGCGCAGTTGCACCAGTTACGCGGGCGCGTGGGACGCGGCTCGGACCAGTCCTACTGCCTGTTAATTCCTACGCATGAAGACGCGGCTGAGAACGAACGCCTGCAAGCCATGGCCGAATCGACGGATGGATTCTTCCTGGCAGAAAAGGATCTACAGATACGCGGTCCCGGTGAATTTTTGGGCACGCGCCAGTCAGGTTACGCCTCCAGTCTGCGCATGGCAAGCATCACCGACGTAAAGCTGATCGAGAAAGCGCGCGCACAGGCGCAGAAATTATTTGAGCAGGATCCTGATCTATCCCAGCCCAATAATACGCTGCTCGCCGAAGCACTCGGCAGATTCTGGGGTGAAGGCAAGGGAGACGTGAGTTAGTCGAATGGTCGGCTGGTCACATCGTCCACTGGTCAAAACCGTGACCCATCGCCGCTCCCAGTGTTTGACTATAAGACTCATTGACTAGGAGACTAGAAGACTAAAATGGTTAGAGCCCTGTTCCCTGGCACGTTCGATCCCATCCACTACGGTCACATCGACATCGCGCAACGTGCCGCGCGCCTCTTCGATGAGGTTGTGATGGCCGTCTTTGATAAGCCATTGAAATCCCTCACGTTTTCTCCCGAAGAACGCATGGGATTGGTCAGTGAAGCGTTCAAGGACAATCCAAAGATCAAAGTCACAGGCTATAGCGGCCTGACAGTTGAATTTGCCCGCGAGATTAAAGCACATGTCATCGTGCGTGGCCTGCGGGTCTTTTCCGATTTTGAATTCGAGTTCCGCATGGCACTGGCAAACCACCGTCTCGCTTCGGATATTGAGATCGTCGCTTTGATCACGGCTGAGGAACACACCTTCCTTTCATCCAGCACGGTCAAGGAGATCGCCATGCTCAACGGGGATGTCTCCAGCATGGTGCCGCCGCACGTGGAGAAAGCGCTTAAGGCGAAGGTCGACGATTTAGGCGATGGACATTCGCCCCCGAATGCGTTGCGGGATTAAAGCGACCGTCCCGCAGGTTGAGCGGAAGCCGAAAGCGTTTTACAAGAAAACCTGCCCTTATCAGGTGCTTCGCGATCGACGGGACGTTTGATAACTTGAGAGATTAATTTGTGCTAGAATTGCCACAATGAAAAAGAGATACGATTTTTCCACAGGTGAACAGGGGAAGTTTTATCGTCCAGATGTCATTTTGAAACTTCCCATTTATCTGGATGATGACCTTGTTGAATTCATTGAGGAATATACAAAGGAAAAAAAAGCAGATTTGCAAACGGCAGTAAACGATATATTGCGGCATAACAAAGAAATGCTTCAGGCGCTTCGATAATATGCCTGAGGGAGACCCTTATGGACATCCTGCAACTGATTGATCGCCTCGAAGAACTTTTCAATGAAAGCAAGTCCATTCCCCTGACCCGCAACGTGATGGTGGATGAAGACCGCATGCTCGACATCATCGACCAGATGCGCATCGCCATCCCCGAGGAAGTGAAGAAGGCACAGCAGCTGCTCGGCCAGCGCGACCGCGTCCTGGCCCAGGCGCAGGAGGAAGCCAACCGCACCCTCGAAATTGCCCGCCAGAAGGCCGACCAGCTTGCCTCCAAGGAAGTGGTGGTGCAGGAGGCCCAACGCCGGGCCGATCAGATTCTGCTCCAGGCGCGCACCGACGCCGAGCACGTCCGCAGCGATGCTGATGAGTATGTGATGAATAGCCTCACCCAACTCCAGGACGAACTGGAGCGCATCACCAACCAGGTCATCAACGGCATTCGAGTTGTAAAGGATGAGCAGGAACGCAGAAACGCCGCACCCTCCCTGGATAAATAAACTCCGAAAAAGTAACTACAAAAGAGCCTTGCCGAAACGGTAAGGCTCTTTTTGATACCGATTCTATGAGACTAAGGAGGCGGGAGGGTCGCCATGCTCCAGGAGGTGTGGTATTTTGAGTTCAATAATAGAGCAATCCAGCCTCCTTGCTGTAGTTTTCCCCACACATTCGAGCCGGAGGGATAGTACTCCATGATTCGCGCGCTTTCCCCTTCTTTGAATTTCCTGCCATTCAACGGGCTGTCAATCTCCGGGTTCTTCCGGATATCCTGGGTGGAATTGGCAAACACTTCCATGGGAAGAGTCGGAAATGCCTCCAGGCGTTCCATTTGAATCCAGACCGGCTTGCTGGAAACCAGCGGCCAGTACACATCTCCCTGCTTCGGTTTGGCCCAGTACGTTTGTTTCGTTTTGCGACTCCACCCCACAATTGTGAACTTATGCACCAAATCTGGCCTGGTCACAAAATCCATCTCCCGGAGGATGCCGGGATTGGCATAGTCAATGGTGTGCACCCTGCCCCAGCCAACGACGATCTCATCCAACGTGATCACGTTCCCGCCCATGGTGAGGCTTTCCAGTTGCGGGAAACCTGCGCCATTGAACAAGGCTGTGGAATCCGATTTTAGAAATATCAATTTCTTCTGGTTGTGTTTGTTTAGGGCATCGATGTAAATTTCCCAGTTGCCATTTACCACCGTCCGGTGTGTGCCGGAGCCTAGTATTGGATCCACGAATAAGGGTACAACTTCCGGCGTCTGCTCGCCTGGATATCCCCAGTCCGAAGCGGCTGTGCGTGATTGGTAATTATAGCGCGCGAGTTGACTATCATGCTTTACACGGAAATATTGCGTCCGCGGAATGGTTGTGGGGCTGGAAAGGACAATCAATGGAACGTTTGTAAAGGTGGGCTCAGGCGTGAAGGTTGGATAAGAAATGAAGGTTGCTGCTGCCTGCAGCGCCGGCACGGCCGCGGCCGTTTGGGTGAAGGACGCGTTGGCGGTCTGGGCGATGATGAGATTGATCGAATTGGGATCAAGCGTAGGGGCAGGAGTAAGTGCCGTGGGAGCACAGGCCAGGATCAAGAAAAGGCCGAGCGCCCAGAGCAGGAGTTTTCTACCAGGGATTGTCATGAAACCTCTCGCGGCTCGAATTGGACTCAAGGTTCCTGCTTCTTTTCTCACTGGCAGGAGACCGGTTCGTATTGTATTTCAACTTGCACTAAGGATGAATGGGACTTCCGTTCTGAGCATGGCTGGATTCTACAACTGCCTCTCGCTTCGCGCACAAGCTGGTCTGGTTGCCCTGCATAAGCCATAGCCCCGCCACATCCGTTTGCTACGCACCCCGTAGCCTTTCCCTCTTGAGGAGCTTCTCGTAGGCATCCGCGTTTTCTGGTGTGGTATAGCCGTGCCAGATACGGCCAATCATCAATTCTCCTTAGAGGCTGCAGACGAATGCTTTCCAGGCTTATAGTCGGAATCGATCTGGATGAAGAGCGAACGGATTCTTATCGCGCTGTCGCCCCCGTGAATTGGGAACTCAAGGGACCGTATTCCATCAACTCGATCTGGTTGCCATCCGGGTCCGCGACCCAGGCCTGGCGCGAATTATCCATGCCCAGGGTGATCTCGCTCACTGCTACGCCTTTGTCCTTCAATTGCTGGCAGAATTCACCCAGCCCGGTGACCTCCAGACAGAAGTGCCGGTAGCGCGTGCCGTTGGTCAGTTCCTCAACTTTCCCGCCCCAGACTTCAGAAGCCATCTTTTGGTCGAAGAATTCCAGAAAGGTGGTGTTGCCACAGCCAAAGTAATATCCGAAGGGTTGATTCTCCTTATTGTTCAACGTGAACTTAACCTGTATGCCAAGCTTATTCACATAGAAATCGATGATCCCTGGAAGATCATTGGTCGAGAAGTTGAGATGGGCAAGCTGTCGTATCATGGTTTTCTCCATTAATATTCCGCGGATTTCATAGAGGAGCAAATCGGATTGTACTACGCTACTATCTCTTTGACGCGTCCCACCTGCCCGCTCTCCAAGCGGACCTTGATACCATGTGGATGCTTCGGGGATTTCGTGAGGATATCTTTGACGATGCCCTGGGTCAGTCTGCCAGTGCGCTGGTCCTGTTTCAGGACGATGAGCACGGTCATGCCAGGTTTGATATCGGCGCGGTTTTGCCCATTCATGTGTTCATTTTCTGTAATCGTTCAGGAAAACGGTAAAGTCAAGATCGCCGGGAGATTGCCCATAGTCTGTGAGCAACGCGGCTGCTTCACTGCGATGCTGCGTGCCGTGATTGACCACGTGCAGCAGGCAATGCCATAGAATGCGGTCCCGCTGGATACCTGTATCAGTTGTATAACGCAGATGACTTTCCATATCCTCATCGCGTAAGCTGGCCAGATAGGCACGCATGGCAGCCTCTTCCTCCTGCCAGCGGGTTTCGATGGTCGAGAGGGTTGGGTAATCGGCAGGTAATAGGTCAGAGGCATCTTCGATCTTTTGAAATAATGCGCGCCAGCCCCATTCGGTATCAAGGATATGGAGCAGAGTTCCGTGCAAGCCGCCGTAGGGAAAGGAGGCGGACGCGCTGAATTGTTCAGGCGTAACGTTGGCGCTTGCGCCGAGAATCTTTTTGTTTGCCCAATCGTTGTATTCGTAGATAAGGAGGATGTCTTGGATATTCATAAGCGATTCCTTTTGTATAGTGACGTGCACAGACTATAACACCCTTTCGGGGCCGGCGAATCCCGATGAACATCTCCTTCGGAGTCATTCTGTGTACATCCCTGATGCATGGATAAATGAAATCCGACAGCCTTGCTGTCGGACTCCAGAATTGACTATGGTCCCGTTGTCGGCGTCTCTGTGGGCGTCTCGATCGGAGGGGACACTGTTGGGGACGCGGTTGGAGTATCAGGGATTGGTGTGTCGGGTGGCGGTGGCTGATCAGTCGGTGGAATTGCCGTGGGCGGGAAGGGGGTCACAGTGGGAGTAAGAGTCGACGTAGGGGTTGGGGTGGGCACGTTCAGGGTAAGCGAGACGCGTTTTTCGGCATAGAATTCCTCTCCATTCATGAGGTAGATCCGTAGTGTGAGTCGGTTGCCCTGGATAGTGCTCAGGAGGGTGCTCAAATCCCAGGTGTAGATCGTATCCGCATTCTCGAATTTGTTCTGGCCCTCGGTGAGCACAGTCCACTCGGACGGGTCATCCCCGGCGCCATATTCCACCCGCCAGCCCGTGAAATCACCTTTGGTGACGTTGATGACGCCTCGGATGGGAAGCGTTGTCTCGGTGAGGGTGTCGTTGTCTTTAATGTTGCTGAATTCAAGGATAGGACGCGGGTCGTCTAGGCTGCATTCACGGTCAGGCGCAAAGAAGGGATTGCGCGGCATGCCGTGTGATTCAAGCCAGGCGTGGCCCGCGTCTGAACGGAGCCATCTGCGCCCCCATTCGTCTTTCACGTTCATTACGAATTCGTCCTTCGAGTATTCCTTGCAGGCATCACCCGCGATCAAGCCGGTCCAGGTATCAAGTTGTGTTTTGACCAGCAGGTCTTGCGACTTCGGCAGTGGCAGTTGATCGCTGGCAAAGTATTCACTCATTTGACCGCCCTGGCACCATTGCGAAGGTTCCGTGCCGGAAGTCGTGCAGATGATCCGGTCGGTGATGCCCGGCGGGATCGTGAACGGCGTGGGGTTGTAGTTGCTGACGACGGGCACCGCGAATTGCATGAAGGCTGACCAGATGGGCGCCGCGCCCGTGAGACCGGTGGTGTTGACCATGGGAGTGTAATCGGCATTGCCTACCCATACTCCGGTGACAAGGTTCGGGGTGTAGCCCATGGTCCAGTTATCGCGGAAGTCGTTGGTGGTGCCGGTCTTGGCCGCGACCTGGAAGGGGAGGTTCAGGAGTGAATTTGGGCCAAACATCCAGGAGCGCGCGGCGTTATCGGAAAGAATGGAAGAGATGAGGAAGGCGTGTTCAGGACGAATCACCTGCTCGCCTCCATCCGCAGGGGGTTGGTACTCATAAACTGTGTTGCCCTGAAAATCCACAATTTTCAAAATGGCAACCGGCGGGACCTTTTTGCCGCCGTTCGCAAAGACGGAATAAGCCGCGGTCATGTCGAGCAGACTCACGTCGCCTCCGCCCAGTGTAAGGGCAAAACCGTAGTCTGGCCGTGTAAAGCTGGTGATGCCGAGTCTTTCTGCCATGCCAATCATGCCATCTTTTTGAGGCGTATTGGGGTCATCATAGATGCCGACGAATTCCAGCGTCTTGACCGCGGGGATATTGAACGAATTGGCCAACGCCGTACGGACGGTCACAGGCCCGTGGAACTTGTCATCATAGTTCCGCGGCACATACGGCGGGTTGGCGCCATCAGGGAATTCCGTAGGCACATCCCAGATCAGGGTCGCGGCGGTCCAGCCTTTTTCAAAAGCAGCCACGTAGTTGATCGGCTTGATGGCGGAACCAGGCTGGCGCGTGGGGCTGTTTGCCATGTTGACCTGGCCGGAGATGGCGTCGTTGTTGAAATCTGGCGAGCCGACCATCGCCAGGATCTCGCCGGTGGAGGGCTTGATGGCAACCAGCGCGCCGTTCTTGGCGTTCTTATCGGCCAGCAGGGCCACCTGTTCGGAGACCAGCCTTTGAGCTTCATCCTGAAGCGTGGGTTCCAGGGTAGTGTATACGATAAAGCCGGAACGGTAGATCGTCTGCGCGTCGTATTTTTTTTCCAATTCCTCGCGGACGAAGTTGACCCAGTGTGGATAGCGGGCGTTGAGGCTGGGCGCGGTGAAGACGCGCGCCTTGATATCGTCCGCGGCACCTACGGCGGCCACTTGATCCACACAAATGGGCACTTCGCTGTTGCTGATGGCAATACAGCCCTTCTGCCGGCTCAGCTCATACATCAACACCAATACCTGCTGTTGGCGTGCCAGCGTGACATCGCGGTTGGTGTACACATCGTACACTGCCGGCGACTGCGGCAAACCAGCCAGGAAGGACGCTTCAGCGAGCGTCAGCTGGTTGGCGGTCTTGCCGAAATACGTTTCCGCGGCGGCTTCGATACCATAGGCCAGATTGCCATAATAGATTTCGTTGAGATACAGCTCAAGGATCTCATCCTTGGAATAGCGGCGCGTGATTTCCGCCGCCAGGATGATCTCGCGCGCTTTGCGCGAATAGGTGCGCTGGGCTCGTTCCTCAGGAGAAAGGAGCAGCGCACGCGCCAGTTGCTGGGTAATGGTGGAGGCGCCGCCGCCGCTCTGACCATTGGTGCGATAGTTTTCCCACAGGGCGCGGCTGATCGCCCACGGGTCAAAACCCGGGTGCGAGTAAAAGTCCTTGTCCTCGGTGGCAATGGTAGCTGCGACCAGAGCCGGGGAGATCCTGCTAAGCGGGATGTAGGTGCGGCGACCCGCGTTCGGGTCGAGAATATCGTAGAGCGGATTCCCGTTCCGGTCGAGGATGCGGGTGGTCTCAAATTGTGAGGCGCGGTTCTTGAGATCGGCCACGCTGGGCAGGGTCCGCGCGATGCGATAATAGGTCACGACGGTTGCCGATCCGACAATAATGGCAGCTAGCACAACGCCAAATAAAGCCAGAATGAAGAGGCGCATGAAGCAGCCCCAGCCGCGGCGCAGATTCAGGCTGCCCAGATCGATCCGCCAAGGTTGTGATGTGACCTGCGGGGGCGGCGGCACGCGGCGTGGCTGCGCGGGAGAGGAACTGTTTCTGGGGTGGCTCACGGATTCATAGGCGACCGGCGAAACGCGCGTGCCCTCGATATCCACCTCGTGGACGCGGCGCGGCAAGGGCATGTTGTCCTTGTCCAGCGGGATAGCTGAAGGCGGCGTGGGCGTTCTGTTGCTTCGCTCGCTTTGTCCACTTTGGTGGGAATTCGGTGAATGTGTCTTTGTTGTTCCATCGTGCCTGGGCGCCTCCTCTTTTTCCGGCGTAATGGAGGGCTCCGGGCGTGTCTCGGCTTCAGAATCCAATATACGTTTTACTCTATTCAGGCGATCTTCTTCTTCGTTAGTCATAGTCAACTACAATCGTTGGTTGAGTAGGCGGCGGTCTTGATACAGACTCAGGGCAACTTAACCATCGCCGCCGTATCGAAACCAACCATTTTATTTTCACTTGTTATTGGATGGTCTCGACTGCTTGCGTCTCGACCATCAGAATTACTTCGGTTTGCTCATCATCAACACTGTCCACAGACCGCGATGACAAACTTCATCCTCTTGATTCTTCACTTCCAGTGTGATGGTTACAGAACCACCGCCAATGCGCGGCAGGGCCTTGGTCTCGATCGTTTCCAGTTCTACATAAATACTGTCGCCAATAAAAACAGGTTTGATGAACTTCCATTCCTTCACTTCGCGGAACGCGATGACCGTGCCATCCAGAATGCCGGTCTGCCAGGCCAGGCCTGAAGCGACGGCCAAACCCAATAGCCCGTGCGCGACCTGTCTGCCGAAGATGGTGGTCTTGCTGAATTCAGGATCGGTATGAATACGATTATCGTCACCTGACACTCTGGCAAAGGTCATAATATCATCTTCCAGGATCGTCCGTTTTTCGGTCCTCAATTTTTGTCCCACACTGAATTCCTCAAAGTAAAGGCCCATATCATCTCCTAATCTCTTGGTTGGATAGTCTCATAGTCGTTTGCAGAAAGTTTTCTGTCCAACCAGGGGACTAACCAATGATCGGGCTACCAGACTACCCGGCTAAATTATACCCTTTGACCTCTTGACATTCTGCCCGTACAATACAACTATGCGTGACTGGTCACTTGCACCCGGCGATCCGTTGTGTCTTACTTTGGCAGCGGATGCACGGCTTTCCATACCTGATTACCTCAACGACCATATCTGGGAACTAGCCATCGGCGGCGGTGAACCGCTGGCCCTCTCGTTCCGCACCACCTTTGGCCTGCGTGCCAAATCGATGCGCCTGTTCTTCCGCTTTAGCGAGGCCAATAAGTCTGTCAGTGATCCGGCGGCGTTTGTTTTACCGCCAACCGTTCGGCGTTTTTATCCAAACTTTCTAGTCGTTGAATATTCGCCATTACCCAGCATAGACGTATCGACTGAGTATTGGGTTCCACAATCCAACGCTGTGAGCGGACGTGTGAGCGTGGCCAACCGCTCCAATGCCACGCGCAAGCTCCAGCTTGAACTATGTGCGCTGCTCGCTCCGATCGGCGGCCAAAGCATGACCGCCACACAGATCAGCCTGGTCAACGTGCTGACCGGACAAACCGGCGGGCTCTGTCCCGTCCTGTTCATGACGGGTGGACCGGCGCACGGTTCCGGTCCGTACCCCTCGCTCTTTCTCGACCTTGAGCTGGGTCCCGGTGCCACACGTCAACTTAATTTCAGCCAAGCTGCCACAGATGAACTGCAAAAATCGTTCGAACTCGCGCGCCAGACGGCAGCCCGCCGGTGGGAGGCAGAACGTGCCCGGATCGAGTTGCTCAACAAGAGTCAGACCATTGAGGTGCGTACAGGTGATACGGACTGGGACGCGGCCTTTGCGTTGAGTCAGAGCGCGGCTTTTGGATTGTTCTTCCCGCCCAATACCCACCTGCCAAATCCCTCCGTCGTCTCTACACGCGGACCGGACAACGGCTACTCGCCCAAAGGCGATGGCACGGATTATCCTGCCTCATGGAATGGACAATCGGTGCTGGATGCCTATTACCTGGCTGAGGTGCTGCCTGGCTCAGCGGCTGTGCAGGATTTGCTGATGAATTACCTGGCCATCCAAACCGAAGATGGCTCGATCGATGGCAAACCCGGGCTGGCCGGTCAACGCGGACGGTATCTGGCTGCCCCCCTGCTGGCAGGGCTGGCCCTGAAACTTTACAAAAAAACGGAAGACAAGGAATTCCTCAAGAAGGTCTTTCTACGGCTTCAAAAATTCTTCTGGGCCTGGTTCTCTCCCGAATACGATGAAGACCGCGACGGCCTCCCGCAGTGGAAACACGTTTTGCAAAGTGGCTTTGAAGACAACCCGCTGTTCGATGCCTGGCACGAATGGTCCCTGGGCGTGAATATCTCACAGGTTCACAGCCCTACTCTCGAGTCGATGCTATACAACGAGGCGGCCTGCCTGATCAAGATGGCCGAGTGCCTTGAGATCCATGACTCGCTGGTTCTCCTGCACGAGCAGGCTGCCACGCTGCGCAAGTCCATCGAGTCAACCTGGCAACCGCGCACCGGTCTGTATCATTATCGCGAGCGCGGCACTGGCTCGGGCCTGGAAGGCAAGGTGCTGGCGCGGCAGCAGGGCACGGGTGCACTCACGCCCAAGCTAAAGTTCGAGGGGCCGATCCGGCTGTTGATCGAGGTGCAGACCCAAAATCCCGCGGTGAAGCGGCCCGAAATCCGCATTCATCAGTATGCCACCAAGCCCGCCGATGAAGTTATCTTGAGCGGCGATTATCAGTGGCGCAATGGTGGCTCGGTCTACACCACCAAGAATGTTTTCTCGAAACTTGCCAAGGTGGTGGTGCGCGATCTGGATGCGGAAGACGTGGTCACGATCAAGACGCTCGATTTCACCACTGAAGACCACACCCTCTTCACACCGCTGTGGGCCGGCGTGCCTGATGCGCAGCATGCACAGGTCATGATCGGACGAGCCTTGCTGGACGCGGGACGTTTCTACCGCCCTTATGGTGTGCCGGCCTGCCCGCTCCTCGCTCCGTACAACCCGGAAGCTGAATCCGTTGCCCAATCGGTGCACCTGCCCTGGAACCTGTTGATCTGCGAAGGCTTGCTGAGCTACGGTTTCCATACGGACGCGGCGCGCCTGTTCGTGCATAACATGACCGCTGTGATCCAAAACCTGAAACAGGACCGCACCTTCCGCGCGCGCTATCACGCGGAACGCGGCACCGGCATCGGCGAACGCAACGCGCTGAGCGGACTGGCTCCCGTGGGGTTGTTTATGAAGATACTGGGTGTGGAGATCCTTTCCGGAACGCGTGTGAGCATCGAAAGAGAGAATCCGTTCCCGTGGGATGTAACGATCGAATACAAAGGCTTGAAAGTGGTGCGGGGGCAGAAGCAGACGGAAGTGATCTTCGCCAACGGTAAATCTGTCACAGTGACGGGTACTGAGCCAACCGTGGTTGAGCTGTAGGCTTGTTCAGCTGATGTGGTCATGGTGATCCTCGCCGAGCATCTTTGCTCAACCGCTTGCGTATTATAAATATGGTGGTTGCCGCTTATTCATTAAGTAAGTAAATTTTTTGAACTGCTTTGTACGCTGGAATCAAAACTTGAAGTTTAACTAATAATGCGGCACTCTGTAATACCTCTTTACCACCAGGAGCCCTCATGCCTGAAATCCTCATCGAAACGCGTAACCTCATCAAACGTTATGGTGACAAAGTCGCTGTGGACGATGTAAGCTTTGATGTGTATCAAGGCGAAGTGTTCGGTTTCCTCGGTCCGAATGGAGCCGGGAAGACCACCACCATCAAAGTCATTGTGGGATTGCTCCAACCCACCTCAGGAACAGTCAAGGTGGCAGGCTATGATGTACAGGCCCAGCCAATGCTGGCCAAGGCCTCCAGCGGATACGTCCCCGATACGCCCAACCTGTATGCCAAATTGACCGGGCGTGAGCTCCTGCGTTTCGTCGGCGACCTCTACAACATGGATCGCGCCCGGGTCGCGCGCCGCATTGATGAATTACTGCGCATGTTCGACCTGACTGGCGCCGCGGACGATACGGTCGACTCGTATAGTCACGGCATGCAGCAGAAAACCTCGCTGGCCGCGGCGTTGATGCACGATCCGAAAGTGCTGATCCTGGACGAACCGACAGTGGGTCTCGATCCCAAGTCGGCGCGCCTCATCAAGGACATCCTCCGCCAACTGGCTGACCGCGGCGCGGCCGTCATGCTGTCCACCCACATCTTGGAAATTGCCGAACGCATGTGTGACCGCATTGGTATCATCAATAAAGGTCAACTCATTGCGGTGGGAACGATGAATGAACTGCGTACCCTGGACGCGACCGGTCGGACCAGCCTCGAAGACATTTTCCTCAGCCTGACCGGCGGCGCCGAGGAAGCCGGGATCGCAGAAATACTGAAATGAATACGACGTTGCCTGCTGTGCCTGCACCCGACGCGCGGGTATTACCTGCAGTATGGAAATTACTGGGCCTGCGTTTGCGCATCAGCTATAACAGTTTTCAGCATGCCCGCACAGGGCGCAAGGTCCTCATCATCTTCCTTTGGCTGATGGTGTTTGGGTTTGCGCTTTCGCTCCTGTTCATCAGCAGAGTACTGCTTGGCGTGATGCGCTCTCCTGAGCTGGCTCGCTACATGGGGGGTGATTTCAAACCATTCATTGATGCAATCCCCGCATTGACACTGACGGCATTGTTTGTGGGCACCTTGTTGACCAGCTTCGGCGTGCTCTTACAGGCTTTATACCTTTCCGGGGATATGGATTTCCTGCTGGCCACACCGGTGCCGATCCGCGCCGTGTTTATCACCAAGCTCCTACAGGCCGTCCTGCCCAACTTTGGGTTGATCTCGTTATTTGGCCTGCCGATCCTCTTTGGGCTTGGCATCTCAGGCGGTTATGGCTTACTCTACTACCCGCTGGTCGTGATCGTAATGCTTGCGTTGGCCCTTTCAGCCGCTGGGCTTGCGTCCCTGCTGGTCATGCTGGTGGTGCGCATCCTGCCGCCGCGCCGGGCAGCCGAAATCCTCGGCTTTATCGGCGCGCTGCTGGCCTTTTCCTGTAATTTCGGAAATATCTTTGGCCGAGACATCAACCCCTCCGGGACACAATTGACCAGCCTGATCACCCGCGCCAATACGCCCTGGTTCCCACTCAATTGGGCCGGACAGGGATTGGTCGCGCTGGGCGAAGGTCACTGGCTTTTCGGGCTGCTGTTGCTGGGCAGTACACTCGCGCTGGCCTCCATCGCATTCTGGTTCGCGCTGGTCACGGCCGAAAGATTGTTTTATTCCGGTTGGGCCGGGATGCAGGTAGTCGCGCGCCGGAAGGCGACACGGCTCAATCGAACGTCCCGAACTGAGGCAAAGAATCCCATAGCTGGATTGCTGCGCCTCATTCCCACGCCGGTGCTGGGCATTGTCCAAAAAGATTTTCTCACCCTCCGGCGTGACCTGCGAAATCTGTCCCAGTTAATTTCTCCAGTCATTCTGGGTGTTGTTTACACGGTCTCGATCCTGCGCGGGGGCGGCGAGCCACCTGCTGGACGGGGTGAAGCGCCCGACTGGTTCATGGATTCGTTTCAACTGCTGGTGGCCTATAGCAGTGTTGGAATGTCCCTCTTCGTCGGTTGGATGATCCTCACCAGACTGGCAGGCATGGGATTTTCGCAAGAGGGCAAGAATTACTGGATGCTGAAAGTTTCCCCGGTCAGCGCCGCTCATTTGCTGGCGGCGAAATTTCTGGTAGCATACCTGCCGCCTCTGGGCCTGGGGCTGGTCTTTCTCACCGTGATTTCCATTGTTCAAAAGTTATCCATTTTTGAATTTCTTTACAGCCTGATCGCGATCATGCTGTGTCTGGCTGGTAGCGCCGGGATCCTGCTGGCCTTTGGCGCGCTGGGGGCCAACTTTACCTGGAGTGATCCGCGCCGCATGAATGCCGGGGGCCTGGGATGCCTCGGACAGCTCCTGACCATGCTTTATGTGCCGATTTCCTTTGGGTTATTCATTGTCCCCATCGGGTTGACTGGTCTCTTCGATGTCCCGATTGTGTATGGCTATCTTGCGGGGTTGGTCCTTGGCTCGGGCATTACGGCGGCCTGTGCATTGGTTCCGCTTTGGCTGGTGCAGGGCAAAGTGGAACGGCTGAATGAAGAGTAGCTCAAGTACTTCATCGATTCGACTATAATCCTTCAAAAGTGCCAATAAGGAAAGATCTTATTGGCACTTTGAACCTAAAATGCCAATAAGGAACAAAATCGATACAGAAATCCTGTATCCGCGTATTCCGTACAAGTGGAATAAAGTGATCGCAGGGTAAATCAACGAATGAACCAAAAGGCTTTTCTCGAAAAATACGAATTCCTG
>DASTOH010000178.1:0-14296 GCA_035720235.1 Anaerolineales bacterium
CTTCAAGGAGCGGACCACCCAATGCATTACAGGCCAGTGAACTTGCGATCAGCATCGCAACGGCAAGCAGGACTCTGGACAATCGATTATTCATTTTGCATTCTCCTTATCAGAAATTTGGAATATTGTATCCATCTCACTCAATCCAACAATCGGACTTACTGGTGATTTGAGGTCAGTTTTCCGTGGACTTAACGACTCAGCCTCAACGCAACCCAATCTCCAAGCTGGCTTCGCTCGTTCATCCTCAGGCCGAGAGCCTGCCCGGCCTCGATGACACCTTGTTCCTGCTCGAACAGGATCCCGCTCAAGATGATCGAGCCATTTTCATCCATCAGACTGGCCAGCCCAGCCTGGAACAACCTTACAATCACCGGCGCCAAGATGTTCGCCACCACGAGCGGCGCCTTTTTGAAAGCAAACTTCCCATCCAAAATCTCTTGCACCGAACCTACACCCAGGATCAGCTCATCCCCCACCCCATTTGCATTTGCATTCGAGCGTGAGTTGATGATGGATTCAGCATCGATATCCACACCTAACGCCTGGCTTGCACCCAGTTTCAAGGCGGCGATGGATAGAATGCCTGAGCCACAGCCTACGTCAATTACAGACGATGGACAATTGACCATAGACGCTTTTCCCTCGTCCGCGGTCGCCGGTCTACCGTCAGATGATTTCTCCATCAATTCCAAACATAATTGGGTTGTAGGATGTGTCCCCGTTCCGAATGCCATGCCGGGGTCGATTTTAATGGCTACACGATTCGGATCAGGCGACTCCATCCAGGCGGGGAGTATGACGAGTCGCTCACCGATGAGGATCGGCTGGTAATGTCGCTTCCAGGCTTCCATCCAGTTCTGATCCGCGATCTGTTTGTAAGCTGGAGCGGGAAGAGGTTGAATCATCCCCAAATAGAAAAGGGACTCCTCCAGCTTTTGCCGCGTCTCTTCCATTTGATCATTGATCTCCAAATAGGCGCGGACGGTGATCGGCCCGGTAGACGTACCGGCATCCTCCGCATCGTTATATTTCACACCCTGTTCGGTCATCACGCCGTTGGGTGCATAACGCGCAAACACATCCGCCACCGCTTCAGCCAGTTCGCCATCCACGGTCATGGAAACTTCAAGCCAGTTCAAGGGGATCTCCAAACAGCTTTTTGTGGACAGAACGAATCAAATCCTTTTCATCGAACAACATTGGCGGAAGGCTGCTCACATCGAAGTACTGTATCTCCGAGATTTCATCACTATCCCTGAACTCGCCACTGACGATTTTGCATAGATATACCAGGCTGACATGCCGGAGGTAGGGGGCGCTCTCTGCCAGCAACAGACGTTCCACCGCAATCTTCATTCCCGTTTCTTCAAAGAATTCACGGAGTATCCCATCTACGGGCTGCTCGCCATACTCCAGCGCGCCCGCCGGGATTCCCCATTCCAGTTTGCGATAGGTATGTTTGAACAACAAGATGCGCTGCCTTTCATCGAAGACCAGGGCCGAAACTGCCACCCGGTACCGGGGACGCAAAATCTCGGCTGCCAGCACATGGGTCCACTGTGGAAAATATTTCCAGATGCGTAAAAGGTTTCTCATCATACAAGTCCCCGCATTATAAATGCAAACGAGCGAACATCTTCATCTAGTATGCTTCAAACGAATTCCAGTCAGCAAAATTGATTTACACTTTCAATCCTTGATACTTGAAAAGCGAGGTCGATAAAGAAAGTGAGCAGATGTGAATCTGCTCACTGTTCACTTCTCGCTGATCACTGATTTTTATCCCCCCAACGCATCATTCAACCAATCCAGGAATCCTTTTTCCTGCGGCTTCACTGTGGTGCCCAGGCTTTCCGCCAACTGCTCAAACAACTGGCGCTGTTCCTTTGTCAACTTGGTCGGGATGGCAACGTTCACGATCACCAGTTCATCGCCGCGCTGAGCCTTGCTCCGCACATGCGGCACACCTTTGCCTTTGATCTGGAATACCTTGCCAGGCTGCGTACCCGCGGGAATCTTCAAGTTCTCTTCACCATCAATGGTTGGGACCATGATGTCCGCACCCAGGGTGGCCTGGGCAATGTTAATATCCAGGTTCAAAATGATATCATCTTCGCGGCGTTTGAAGAATTGGTGCGGCTGCACATCCAGAAGCAAATATAGACTCCCGTTGGGTCCGCCGTTTTCACCGGGACCACCCTCACCCGACAGGCGAATTTGAGTGCCTCCGTCCACACCAGCGGGGATGGAAACCTTCTTCTTGATTTTCTTGTGTTCGAGGCCGTTCCCCCGGCAGGTCTTGCAGGGAGAGGAAATCGTCTCGCCCCGACCGTTACAGGTGGGGCAGACCGTGGTTTGCATCATTTGACCTAAAAAGGTCTGGCGCACCTGGCGCACTTCACCGATCCCACCACAAGTGGAGCACCTCATCGGCGACGTACCTGGTTCCGCGCCGTTCCCACCGCAGCGCGAGCAAGTCTCATCACGCGAAAATTCGATATCCTTCTCGGCCCCAAAGACAGCTTCTTCGAACGTCAACGCGACTTGCAGCTGCAGGTCGCGTCCGCGCCGCGGCGACCGGCGTGAACGGCGCCCGGTAGAGAATCCAAACCCGCCGAAAAGATCTTCGAAAATGTCGCCCAGATCCACGGTGTAATCGTGGAAGCCGCCCATTCCGCCCAGCCCCTCCTTGCCAAAGCGATCGTAGCGGGCGCGTTTGTCCGAATCGGATAACACGCCGTAGGCTTCATTGATTTCTTTGAATTTCTCCTCGGCGCCCGAGTCTTTGTTCACATCAGGGTGATATTGGCGCGCCAGCTTACGGAACGCGGCTTTGATCTCATCATCGCTCGCATTCCTGCCAACACCCAAAACATCGTAATAGTCGCGGTTAGACATATATGCTCAAGCCGCCGTCCTCGGCGGCGTCCACAGGGTGCCGCCCGGAACAGCTTATTCCTTCACTTCACCTTCAACCACATCCGGACCAGCCTCACCACCGGATGGGCCTCCAGCAGGCTCCGCTGTGGGATCACCCGCGGCCGGACCCTGCTCATAGACGCTGGCCCCAATCTTCTGGATGGCCTGCCCCAACGCGTCTGTCACAGATTTGATCTTCTCGATATCCTCGCCCTGCGCCGCGGACCTGACCTCCGCCACCTTGGCCTCGATGTCGCTCCTGACCTCGGCAGGGACCTTGTCACCGAACTCGCGCAATGCCTTCTCTGCTGCATACGCAGTGTTGTCGGCATGGTTGCGCGCTTCGATCATTTCCTTACGTTTGCGGTCTTCCGCGGCATGAGCTTCGGCATCCTTCTTCATCTTCTCGACCTCCGCGTCGCTCAAACCAGAGGAAGCTGTGATCGTAATATGCTGTGAACGTCCGGTCGCCTTGTCCTGCGCGCTCACCTTCAAAATGCCATTGGCATCCACATCAAAGGTGACCTCGATCTGCGGGACCCCACGCGGCGCGGGTGGAATTCCATCCAGGATGAATTTGCCAAGCGACTTGTTATCTGCCGCCATGGGTCGCTCCCCCTGCAGCACGTGGATTTCAACCTGTGTCTGGCTGTCAGACGCAGTGGAAAAGATCTGGCTCTTGCGGGTCGGGATGGTGGTATTGCGTTCGATTTGAGATGTGGCTACACCACCCAGTGTTTCAATCGCCAACGTGAGCGGCGTCACATCGAGCAACAGGATATCCTTCACCTCGCCACCCAGCACACCCGCCTGAATGGCCGCGCCAACCGCAACCACTTCATCAGGGTTGACGCCTTTGTGCGGCTCCTTGCCAAAGAAGGCGCGCACGCGGTCCTGGATGGCTGGCATACGCGTCATACCACCGACCATCACCACTTCGTGAATGTCACCGGCGTTTAACCCAGCGTCGGACAAGGCTTGTCTGACAGGAGCAATCGTCCGGTCCACGAGATCTGCAGTCAGTTGCTCGAGTTTGGCGCGCGAGAGCGTCATCACCAGATGCTTGGGGCCGCTGGCATCCGCCGTCAGGTACGGCAGGTTGATTTCCGTCTGCATTGTGGTGGAAAGCTCGATCTTGGCCTTTTCAGCCGCTTCTTTCAGGCGCTGCAGCGCCTGGCGATCATTATGCAGATCGATACCATTGTCCTTTTTGAACTGTTCGATCAGATAATCCATAAGGCGCAGGTCAAAATCATCGCCGCCCAGGAAAGTGTCACCACTGGTGGAACGGACCTGAAACACACCTTCGCCCACATCCAGAATGGAAACATCGAACGTGCCGCCGCCAAGGTCATACACCGCAATGACTTCATTCTTCTTCTTATCGAGACCGTATGCCAGGGAGGAAGCCGTCGGCTCGTTGATGATACGCAGGACTTCCAAGCCGGCGATCTTGCCGGCATCCTTGGTGGCGTTACGCTGTGCATCATTGAAATACGCAGGGACAGTGATCACCGCCTGCGTAACGGGTTCGCCCAGATATGACTCCGCATCGGCTTTGATCTTCGCCAGGATCATAGCAGAGATCTCGGGCGGTGAATACTCTTTGCCGCCCAACTGCACGCGCACGTCACCATTGGCCGCCTCCATCACACCATAAGGCACGCGCTTCTTCGTCCGTTCCACTTCGGAGTCACCCGCCTTGCGACCCATGAAACGCTTCACCGAAAAGATCGTATTTTGTGGATTCGTGATCGCCTGATTGCGCGCCACGCGCCCCACCAGCCGCTCATTGTTCTTGTTCATTGCTACGACAGAAGGTACGAGCCGCTCGCCTTCCGCGGAGGGAATCACCATCGGTTCGCCGCCGCTCATTACCGCCGCGACGGAGTTGGTCGTACCGAGGTCAATGCCAATGATCTTTGCCATGAAATAAATTCTCCTTTATTCACTTGCCGTCATTGCGAGTTTTCGAGAGGCAATCTCCACCACGATGTTGGAGATTGCTTCGGACGAAAGTGCATCGCCCTCGCAATGACAGAAGTTTTTTTATTGTGCCACCCTCACCGCGGCAGGTCGGATCACGCGCTCGCCCAACATATATCCATTTTGGACGACAGCGATCACGTGCCCGCTTGCCACCTCGTCAGAAGGTTCGTGTGAAATTGCCTCGTGGAAGGCGGGGTCAAAGGCTGCGCCTTTGGCATCGATACGCTTCACGCCTTCGCCATCCAAAAGATTCTGAAACTTGCGCACGATCAATTCAATGCCGCCCGCCCAGGCGCTATCGGCAGGCCGGTTCTGCATAGCGCGCTCCAGGTCATCGAGTACAGGCAAAACCTTCCTAATGAGATCAGCCTTCATGCTGGCTCTCACCATTTCGTTGTCACGCTCGACGCGCTTTTTGTAATTCTGGAAATCAGCCAGCGACCTCTGCCAGCCATCCAGGCTTTCCGCCAGTTTGGTCTCGGCATCTTCAAGCTGACGTTTTAACGCATCGACATCCGCCGGGGTCTGCGCCTCCGGCTCAGGCATTCCTTCTGCTGTGGCTTGCGCCTCGCTAATCTCTTGCTGTTTTTCCTGTTCCTTCTCTTGTGCCATAGTTCTCACTCTCTACAATGATTTTTGACTTAAGTACCCTGTTGCTATCTAAGACCAAACAACATATGTCATCACACGACACTATTTGACTCGAGAATTATTCACCCGAAATCGTGTCGTTCACCAAATCGCTCAACAGCCCTGCCACATATCGCACTGTCGGAATCGTCCGCGAATACGACATGCGCATAGGACCCAACACACCCAGCGTACCACTTGCGAGGCCAGGGACTCCGTACCGTGCGATCACCATCGAACACTGGCGCAGTTCCTCCCACCCGCCTTCACCACCAATGAGCACCTGCAACGCGCCGATGTTGCTATTGGTAGTCGTGCGGGCCAGCAAATCTTGCAGGGTGGAGCGTTCCTCAAAAATCTTTAGCGCCTTGCGAGCTTCATCTGATCCGGCGAATTCAGGCTCAGATAAAACGTTGGTCAAACCATCCGTATAGATTTCGCCGGAACTGGTCTGAGAGGCGTTCCGCATATCCTGTTGAATAATGGTCAGGATATCCTGTTCGAGGGGGTCAGAACGCGTCAAAAGGGAGGAAAGAGCGCTGGCGGCCTGACCAGCCAAAAGTGAATTCAGGCGCGTGGCGGTCTGGCTGAGGCGTTCCTGGGCCACAGGTTCAGCCAGGGTCAGGATCTGCTGCCTCACTTCTCCGCCTGCCATCACCAATACCATTAAAACCTGCCGTCCTTGCGTGGAGATCAATTCCACATGTTTGAAGCGGGATTGTTCTGCATGGGGCGCGGTAACCACTGACACACCCTGGGATTGGTGAGCAAGCACAGACGCAGCCAGGGTCATCCACTGATCCATATCGGCCCGGGATTGGTGGAATTGGTGCAAAATGGTGTTCTTGACCGGCTCGGGCAGATCGGCCTTGTACATCAAGTGGCTGACAAAGTAACGATAGCCCTCCTCGGTGGGCACGCGGCCCGCAGATGTGTGACGCTGGCGCAGATAACCCATCTCAGTGAGCGCCGCCATTTCATTGCGGATGGTGGCAGACGAGAGATCCAGGCGATAATGCTCGACCAGACGCTTCGATCCCACAGGCTGCGCGGTGTCGATATAATCGCGAATAATAAGAAGAAGGAGGGTCTTTTGTCGGTCAGATAATTCGTACATGTTTCACACAATTAGCACTCTCGGCTTGAGAGTGCTATTCAACCTATAATAATGATAAACGAGGCAAAAAGGGAAGTCAATAAGAGGAGTATAAGAAAAAGCCCATCACCTTTGTTAGCGATGAGCTTTCCCATTTTTATTTAATCGGGCGCCAGGCCGGGTCGAACTCGTCAGCGGGGTCATTAGTGAGCCGCGTGAGGTCACCTCCGGTGAAGGTGGAGATAAAGATATCGCGGTTGTCCAGCGCCACGACGCCTTCAAACGCGATCCACAGGCCGTCTATGGAGAATTGCACATCTTCGATGGGTGAAGCTACATCCAGGCGGACGGGACTTTTCGTGTCACGATCTTCATATCGAGTGCTCATTAACCACGGTCGTCCGGAACGCCGATCGCGTTGATTGAACAGGATCGTTTCCCCATCCGGACCCCAGGCTGGCAGGTAGTCCCACAACTGTTGACCACTGCGGGCAATCTGGACTTTGCTGTTGTCAGCACCCGTATCGGACATTACCCAAACCTGATATGCACCATAGCGCTTGACGGTATATCCGATCTGATTCCCGAAGGGAGACCATGACGGCTGACTATTTTCCTGGACCGGTTGTTCTACCTTTGTCAAACGGGTGACTTCACCCGATTGAAGCGCCAGCACGTAAATATCTTTGGTGCCATCCCGCAGGGATGTGAATGCGATTCGCGTGCCGTCTGGTGACCAGGCCGGGTCAAAATCGGAACCCGGGACACTGGTCAACGGTCTTTGTCCAGTGCCATCCACATTGATAAGATACAGGCTGGCATCGATGTATGGGTTTTCGAAAAATTCACCGCGCTCGCGACAGGGCGAAATGAAAACAAGCTGCATTCCGTCTGGAGACCACGAGGGCTGGCAGGCACCGTTTTCCATATTGGTGAGCAACTTCAAGCCAGTGCCATCAATGTTGATGAGATAAATTTGCGGCAGACCTGAACGTGCTGAGGCGAATGCCAATTGACCCCGACCTCCGCCGATGGGTGTCGGACCCAGTGTCGGCGTATTCGTAACTTCAACTACCGGTGACAATGTACGCGTGGGGACGATGGTCGGCGTACTGGCAGAAGGTGTGGACGCGTTCGTTAATAGTTCTGTTGCTGGGGCCACGATCTCACCGGTGAGTGTTAATGTCGCGGTAGGTTGTGGAATCACCGGCGTTGTCGGAGCAGGCGTGGTTGGCAACAGCAGCATAGACGGGAAATAAGTCATCAGATTAGCCGGAATCAGAGCTGGAGCCAGCCGTGCAACTCCAACGATGCCAGCGGACAGCAGAAACAATACCCATAGCAGCACCGGCACAATTCGGAATTTTCTCCGTCGCTTGCGCGGTTTGAATTCAGGTAGTTCCTTCGGCTCCTCTTGCGCGGGAACCTCCTTCTTGGCAAAAGAAGAAGGTGGCTGCGATTCCCGCTCAATAGCCGACATTTTTTGGGCATCGTCCACTTGCGGCGGTGGTTGAATCAGATAGTCACCGGGCAGGCGCTGGGTTTTCGATTTCGAGCCAAGTAATGAACGTTTGAAATCGTCAGCAGTTTGAAAGCGATCGGCAGGGTCAATGCCCATCGCTTTTTCTATACACGCGGCCAGCCGGCGCGAGACCTTGCTATTGCGCTTGCGCAAAGGTGTGAGCTGGGTATTGTCCATGGCACGCGCCAGGCCGTCTTCTGGAATGATGCCGGTCAGCGCGGCGTAGAGCGTGGCGCCCAATGAATAGACATCGGTACGCGGGTCCGTGCGGGCGGTGCCATATTGTTCGGGCGGTGAGTAACCGGGTGTCATAGCGCGTGCACCCGTGGTGGTAGCCTGGCTGCCATGCAGCACCTTCGCCAGACCAAAGTCCACCAAAAAGATGTGACCGTCGGGCGTGATCTTCACGTTGCCGGGCTTAATATCGCGATGCAGAATAGGAGGCTTGCGGGTATGCAGGTACATCAGCGCGTCACACATCGCGGCCCCCAGTAGAATCGCATCATCTTCGGTGATGTTGCCCTGCCGTTCCATGCGCTGACGTAAATCCTCCCCCTCGATGTAATCCATGACCAGATACTGGCCTTGATCGCCAATCACAAAATGGTCGGTCACGCGCGGCAGGTTGGGATGACGGAGATTCGCAAGGATGACCGCCTCCAGCCTGAACTGGCGTGCGTATTCATCGGTCGTGAACAGGTTTTCCTTGACCGCCACATCCACGCCAAGGTTCTCATCGACTGCTCGATACACAGAGCCCATGCCGCCCTGCCCCAAAATCTCAACAATGCGATAACGTTTATGCAGTAACGCGCCGCGTTCCAAAGTCATGGATGCAGAGTTTCTCCCGTGATTTTTTCCGTAGATTTGGGATTATATCAGAAGGAGACCCTATATCTGGGACCTTGCTAAATTGAAACGAAAAAATAACCAAGGCGCGCCCGCCGAGACCCAAAAGCCCACCAGGGAGTAACGCAGATAACGCAGGAAATAGGAAATCAGATCTGGATTATCGGGGAACACCAGCCCCAGCCCACGCCACAGGATGAGGATTCCGATCAGGCCGACGACAAAACGCAGCGCACGCTTCTCCAGCGGACCATCAGCCTGATACCCGCCCTGAGAGGCGATCCACGCCAAGCCGGCTGCCAGCCCGAAAAGCGTCCCGGCAGAGGTGAGGGAACCTTCCATCGAAACGGGAGCAGGCAGCTCGTCTGAGGCCCGAAGCGCATTCTCACGCCATTCTGCGGGAAAAGTGTAACCATCCAGTCTTCCTACGCTAAAGGCACCCAGCGCAATGAAAAGTATCGAAATGATGAGCGCGATCAAAACCTGTGTTCCAAGAGTCTTCTGTTTCAGCCACGCTTCGGCCGGATCCCAGAATCGCACAAATCCCCAGAGCAAAATACCGCCGATCAGCCAGCCAGCAATGACATCCTGCGGATAATGAACACCAAGGTATAAGCGCGAAAAGCCGATGAGGAACACAAACGTAAAGGCAACCACCCACAGCCAGGGCTTGCGGATTCTCGCCGCCAGGATACCCCACACTCCCACTGCATTTTGCGCGTGACCGGATGGAATCCCAAAGGATGATTCAGCTGCCAATGCAAGGGCGCGATCGCTCACCCAATACGGGCGCGGACTTGCAAATAAAAGTTTGAATATCCCATTGAGGTAGTTACTGGTGATCAGAATCAAGCCAACACGGATGCCAAGGCTCGCATCGATGCTCCAATAGAGCAGCGGCAAAATAAGCAGGAAGAAATCCTCGGTGCCGAGAAAAGAAAAAAATTCCATCGGCGTTTGCAGCCATGCGCCCAAGGATTGGACTGCAACGACCCAGTCAATGCCATTTTGAGTTAATGAATCCATGTTAATCTCCTGTCAAATGATAGCTCACCTTGCGCAGAACGTCCCAAAGGTTTCTTGAATGAATTTGTCGAGCGAACTAAACCTTCGGGATGGTGTGAAACATCACTGATTAAGAATGCCTGAAAATTAAACCCCTCCGCAGTATTTGGCGGTATACTATTTTCTATTGTACACTCATGATATGAAAAAGTCACACGTGCAACTCTACTGGTGGGATTGGCCCTCCATTACCCTGTTGTTCATCCTGATCTATACCCTGGCCTCGCGCCTGCTCATTACCGACTGGACGAAGTACTTGAATTTCACGCAGATCTCCGCCACGTTCGGACTGGTCATTGGCCTGGCACTTGGGTACAGCCAGTTCCAGCCCAGAATCGCGCGCTGGATCTCATTCGGCTACATGGTGATGATGCTCCCCATCATCTGGATCCGCGTCATCGACGAGCAGGTGGCGGTGGATGAACGCCTGCTGAGTGTGGGCGGACGCCTGCTCTTTTCGTTTGGTGAGTTCTTCGCGCGCCGTCCGGTAGAGGATCCGCTCTTCTTTGTGGCTATCATGTCGGTGGCTTTCTGGGTGATCAGCGCCTCGGCGGCGTTTAACCTCACGCGCCACCAGAATTTTCTGGCCATTGTCCTGCCCTCCGCCATCGGCATGCTTGTCATTCAGAACTACGACAATCTGTTTTCGAGTAGATTGTGGTTCCTGGCATTTTTCATCTTCATTGCCCTGTGCCTGCTGGGGCGCTTGAACTTCCTGCAGAAGCAGCAACAATGGCGAGAACGACGGGTCTTCCTTTCCCCTGAAAACAGCCTCGATCTGACCAGCAGTATGGCCATTGGAGCAGCGCTGATCATCTTCCTGGCCTGGACGGTACCACTCTCGCTCAGCCGCATCGAGACGCTGCGCCAGACCTGGAAACAGATCACACAGCCTTGGACTGATTTCACCAACCGCATGGAGAACGCGGTCAGCGCCCTCGAATCGCCGGAGATCACCACGCCCAGCGAATTCTATGGCACCGAACTCGCACTTGGGTCTGGTTTTCCCCTTTCCGATACGATCATGTTCAATGTGGAGGTGCCTGATCTGGCTTCCGATCAAAAGCCGCCACGTTATTACTGGAGGGGCCGCACCTACGATTATTACTCCAAGAACCAATGGTATATCACGGGAACCACACGCAACTCATTCTCGCCCACCGAAACGGAGCTGGCAGTTCCCAATACGGAAAACGGCACACGCGCCCGCTTTGTTTTCACATCAGGCGCCTCCAGAATTTCCCTGATCTATTCACCTGCGCAACCCACCTGGATGAGCAGGCCAGGTTCTTTTCTTGCCTCACCAGCGGAAGCTACATTCGATATCAGCTCCTGGAATGCAACGCCCACCCTGCAGCCCGGCGAAACCTATCAGGTCGATGCCGTTATCATTAACCCCACGATAGAGGGTTTACGCGCGGCCAGCACGGAATACCCCCAGTGGGTAACAGACCGCTACCTCCAGCTCCCGGAAAACTTCTCCCCCCGCATCCAAACCCTGGCGCAGGAGATCACGGCGCAAGCCGAAACACCCTATGATAAGACGATGGCCATCACGCAGTATCTACGCGAAAACATTGAGTATTCTCCCACCGTCTCCAAACCGCCGGCCCGGACCGACACATTGGAATGGCTGCTCTTTGACTATAAGAAAGGCTACTGTGTTTATTACGCTTCGGCAGAGGTTGTGATGTTGCGCTCACTGGGTATCCCGGCCCGTATGGCTGTCGGTTTCACGCAAGGTACCGGCGCCACCGATGACCTAGAAGGCGGCCCGGTGCAGAGTTTTGAAATTTCCTCGTTTACGGTCCGCAAGAAAAATGCACACGCCTGGCCCGAGGTCTACTTCCCGGGCACTGGTTGGGTGGAATTTGAACCGACAGGAAATCAGTCTCCACTTGAACGTCCGCTGGCCCCGCGCGACCCGAACGATATAGACCTGGGCAGCCTCAATCGCAACCTGCCTCAGGAGGATCAGGCGGGCCCCCCCGAGGAGGAATTACTCAACCAGGCCATTGATCCAACTGCTGGACAGGACAGCCGCATTCCTCCCGGTTTGTACATGCTTCTGCTCACCGTCGCCCTTATGGCCCTGACAGTTTATCTCGGCCGCCGCTATACCTTTGCGGTGCGCGTTCCTGTGTTCCTACGTGCCACGATGGAACGAAATGGCATCGATGTGCCAGCCTGGATCCTGCGCTGGGAACGTTGGAGTACCCTCTCCCCTATTGAACGCTCCTTTGAGAGCATTAACTTCGGATTGCGCTGGGTCAAACAGGCCGCTCCTGTTTATGCCACCCCGGTGGAACGCGCCGCCAAACTATCTGGCATTCTGCCGCATCTTGCGCCTCAGATAAAAGTACTTCTGGACGAACATCAGACAACCCTTTATACTTCCAGAGTCGGCGACGAACAAAAGGCCCGTCGGGCGGCAAACGAAATCAGGACCCAGGTACTCCTATCGCTCATGCGGCATGTGTTAACAGGTGAGTATGAACCACAAGTCATCACCTGATACCTAAGAACACAAAGGGTATCGCGGCAACAACAAAGGAACTCATATGGCTACGGCAAAGTTCAGAATCACCATCAACGATCAGATTGTGGCGATCACCCAGAAAAACACACAGCTCCGCAAGTCACTGGAGGGCAGACTTGCACCTGAAACCCTCCAGGAACTGAAGGCCATTGAGAATTCGCTGACGGGGGTTAGTGAAGCGCTCGTTCCATTCGAACAACAATTCAGCCATTTGAGAGCGCTGGCGGGGATCGGCCAGGTGGTCAATTCCACGCTGGAGATCGATGAAGTGCTCCAGATCGTGATGGATACTATCATCCGGCTTACAGAAGCGGAGCGCGGCTTCCTGATGCTACGCGACGACCAGGGCGAAATGTCCATTCGCACAGCTCGCAATTGGGAAAAAGCCTCCATCAACCAGAATGAGAGCTTCATCAGCCGTTCGATCGTACAACGCGTGATCCAGGGGGGTGAAGCAGTGCTCACCACCAACGCCCGCGAAGACCCACGTTTCGGTGGGCAGGAAAGCATCATCGCGTTCAATTTGCGTTCCATCTTATGTGTGCCATTAATGGTGAAGACCGATATCATTGGCGTGATCTACACCGATAACCGCATCCGCACTGGCATCTTTTCTGAATCAGAACGCGACCTTTTGATCGCCTTTGCGAATCAGGCCGCGGTTGCCATCGACAATGCGCGTTTGTTCTCCTCCCTCAAACGGACCCTCGAAGAAGTGACGGAACTCAAGAACCTCATGGACGATGTGTTTGCGTCCATTGTGTCAGGAGTGATCACGGCGGATGTGCAGGATCAGATCACCCTGTGTAATCGAGCCGCCGCGTCCATTTTGGGAAGAGCCTCTGCCGATATCGTCGGAAGAAAAATAGGGGATATTGTCCCGGAAATGGCAGCGGATTTTCAGACGCATTTGAATTCGGTGCGCGAAAGTGACCAACCCATTGTGGGACTCGAACTCAGACAAAATCTGCCACAACGCGGTAACGTGGACTGGCGCATGAATCTCTCTCCATTAAAAGATGCGGGACATAAGACCCAGGGCGTAGCCATCGTGCTCGACGATCTGACGGAGCGCAAGCGCCTCGAAGCGCAGCGACGGCTCTTCGAACGGATGGTCTCACCCGCGGTAATCGACCAGCTGGACCCGAACAGTCTGCAGTTGGGCGGCAAACGCACGGATATCACGGTGTTGTTCGCGGATGTGCGCGGCTTTACTTCCTTTAGTGAGACACAGGAACCGGTACAGCTTGTGTCCATTTTGAACCGCTATCTCGGCGCCATGGCAGAGGCGGTGCTTTCACAGGAGGGCACAATCGATAAATTCATGGGTGATGCGATCATGGCATGGTTCAACGCCCCCGTGCCGCAACCAGATCATACATTGCGTACGGTCAAAGCGGCGCTGGCGATCCGTGATGCATTCGAAGGCTTATATAAAGTACTTCCCAAGGAAGCACACCTCTTCTTTGGTGCAGGAATTCATTATGGCGATGCGGTGTTGGGCCTGATTGGTACCGATCGCAGAGTGGAATACACCGCCATCAGCGACAGCGTGAACACGGCCAAGCGCCTGCAGGAAAATTCAGCCAAGAATCAGATCATCATCAGCCGTGAAGCGTACGCACGCGTGCAGGATGAAATCGAAGTCAAACCCATTGCTCCCGTGACCGCCAAGGGCAAGACC
>DASTOH010000179.1:0-5675 GCA_035720235.1 Anaerolineales bacterium
AAAATGTTCTGAATTTGATGGTCTCATAATCCGCAAGACATTCTGAAGGACCCTGCTCAGGGGTATAATCTTTTTATTCGAAGAAGAGGATTATGATGACCGATTTACATCAAATGAAATGTGTGGCCTGTCAGGCCGGTGAACCGACAGTCTCTCAGGGCGAAATGTATATGATGCATCCACAGATTCCCGATTGGATGGTCAAGGAAGTGGATGGGATGCAAAGACTGGAACGCGTTTTCAAATTCAAGAATTTCGCGCAAGCGTTGGAATTTACCAATAAGGTGGGTGCAATTGCCGAGCAGGAAAACCATCATCCACTGCTGATCACAGAGTGGGGAAAAGTCACGGTCGCTTGGTGGACTCACATCATAAAAGGCTTACACAAGAACGATTTCATCATGGCCGCGAAGACCGACGAAATCTACGGCTAAACAAAAACGATCTCCAAGGGTCGCTTTTGTTATGGCCCTTTCTCGTATTCCTAAATAATCAAGGTACGAACTTCAAGGTCGCTCTCTTCGCGTGGCAATAATCCCACTGGGGAGTAGGTTTGCGTTTGCTATAATAAACAGGGTATTTTTGTATTCTTAACCACTATAGGTAATAGCATGACCACCCTTCAGGCATACCTCCCGCAGGACCGGCTGCGTGCACTCTGGCGTGGCAAAACATTACCGGACCGAACTACAGGTTCGGCATTATTCGCGGACATCTCTGGCTTTACGGCGTTAACCGAGTCGTTGCGAGAGAAGCTGGGAGCGAGGCAGGGCGTGGAGGAGTTGACGAGGCAACTAGGTGCAGTATATTCCGCGCTGATCACGGAAGTGGAAAAATATGATGGAAGTGTGATCGGTTTCGCTGGCGATGCGATGATGTGTTGGTTTGACCTAACCCCCGATACCTCCGGCGTCATCCCCTCCCCTATCGGGGAAGGAGGTTGGCTGGATAAATCGGCTGCGCAGCGCGCTATGGCTTGTGCTTTTGGAATGCAGGAGGTGATTCAAACCTTCCCGGCGTTAGCGTTGAAGGTCGCCGTTACCACAGGAGCCGTGCGCAGATTTGTCGTGGGTCAGCCGGAGGTACAGCGGCTGGATGTACTTGCTGGTGCGACAGTGTCACGCACATCCAGCGCGGAACATCAAGCCAACACAGGGGAGGTAATAGCAGATGAAGCCACAATAAATGTGCTCGGTCATTCGTTATCAGTCACAGAGTGGCGCACGGGTGCAGAATCTAAAGAACGCTTTGCGGTGGTCGCCAAATATGCCGGCGAGGTTATTGAAGCAAAAACAGAAATACTTGATTCACTGGCTCATGAGATCCTACAAAATTGGATACACCGCACCGTCTTCGAACGTGAGACCTCCGGTCAGGACGCGTTCCTGACCGAGTTCCGGCCGTGTGTGGCCTTGTTCGTGCGTTTTACAGGCATAGACTATGATTCTGAAACCGCCGAGTCAGAATTGGATGCGTTCATTCGTCAGGTACAAACCATTACCGGTCGTCATCACGGCACATTGCTGGATATTACTATTGGAGACAAGGGCAGTTATGCCTACATCAATTTTGGCGCGTTGAGTGCACATGAAGATGATTCCAGGCGCGCCGTCAAAACTGCATTGGAATTGAAGGACACTTCATCGTTACCATTACAGACGGGGATCACGCAAGGCGTAATGCGCGTCGGCGCATACGGCGGCGAGATGCGTAAGACCTTCGGCGCGTTGGGCGATGATGTCAATCTCGCGGCGCGACTGATGACCACAGCAGCACCTGGCGAAATTCTATTGAGCAGCCATGTATATAAGGCGGTCGAACAGCATTTTTCCTTCGAGCCGCGCGCGCCGCTACCGATGAAAGGCAAAGCCGAACCCCTGCCCGTGTTCGCGGTGACCGGTGAACTGAAGCAGCGTGCTATCCGCTTGCAGGAACCAACCTATGCATTGCCGATGGTTGGACGACAAAGTGAATTGCAGCTGATCAATGGCAAATTGGAGCTAGCGTTGCAAGGCAAATCGCAAGTCATCGGCATCGTCGCGGAAGCGGGTATAGGCAAGTCCCGGCTTGTGGCAGAGGTGATCCGCGCCGCGCGTCGCAAAGGCTTCACGGGCTATGGCGGCGCCTGTCAATCGGACGGAACGAGCACCTCTTATCTGGCGTGGAAATCCATTTGGAGCGCGTTCTTTGGCGTTGACCCGGAATTATCAATTCGAAAACAAATCCACTTGCTCGAAGGTGAGATCGAGGATCTTGCGCCGGAACGGGTACAGGCGATGCCTCTGTTGAACAGCGTGTTGGATCTGGATATGCCCGAGAATGATTTCACCAGCAACCTTGAGCCGGAGTATCGCAAGAGCGCCTTGCATGTGCTTCTCGAAGACTGCCTCCGCGCCGCGTCGAAGGATGGGCCGATCTTCATCGTGGTGGAAGACCTGCATTGGATCGATGCGCTTTCACATGACCTGCTCGAAGAGTTGTCGAAGGCATTAGCCAATAGTCCGATCTGTTTTGTGCTGGCGTATCGCCCTCCTCAAGTGACCCGCTTACAGGTCCCGCGTTTGGAAGCATTGCCACAGTTCACCAAGATCGAACTGCATGAATTGAATCAAGCTGAAGCCGAGAGTGCCATCCGCGCCAAGCTAGTCCAGTTGTATCCTGCCAGGAGTGGCGCGGTGCCTGTGTCCCTGGTGGATAAGTTGATGGCGCGTGCGCAGGGTAACCCATTCTATCTTGAGGAATTGCTCAACTATTTGCGCGACCGTGGGCTTGACCCGCTTGACCCTGCAGATTGGGAAAAGATCGAACTGCCAGATAGTCTACATGCCCTGGTCTTCAGCCGCATTGATCAATTAAGTGAAAGAGAGAAGACCACTCTGCGCGTGGCGAGCATCGTTGGGAGGTTGTTCCGCGCCGCATGGTTGAATGGCTATTACCCAGAGCTGGGCCCGATGCCGCAGGTAAGGGTCGTGCTCGATCAGTTGGCTGAACTCGACATCACGCCACTCCACTCGGAATCGGAGCTGGCCTACCTTTTCAGGCACATCGTCACCCATGAGGTGACCTATGAAAGCCTGCCCTTTGCCACGCGGGCCAGACTACATGAGCAGTTGGCGAGGTACCTGGAAAGTGTGGACGCATCCCTGGATGCCATCGCCTTTCACTATGGGCGCAGCGAGAATAAAGAGAAACAGCGCGAGTATCTGCGCAAGGCCGGCGAAGCTGCCCAAAAGAGCTTTGCCAACGATGCGGCGTTGGAGTATTACGGCAGGCTCCTGTCTTTGATCAGAGAGGGAAAAGAACAAGCAGAAATTCATTTGAAACGCGGGGAAGTGTTTGGGTTGCTAGGAAAGTGGGATGATGCCGAAGGCGATTACCGTCTCGCGCTGGATTCTGCAAACGACGCAGCCTTGA
The DNA here is from genome assembly GCA_035720235.1 of Anaerolineales bacterium. Taxonomy (GTDB): domain Bacteria; phylum Chloroflexota; class Anaerolineae; order Anaerolineales; family Villigracilaceae; genus Defluviilinea. The sequence continues at coordinate 3,415 of DASTOH010000179.1, forward strand.
GAGCCAGAGGGCAGTACGCGCTGGGCAGGTTGAACAGCATGCGAGGGGATTACCAGCCCGCGCTGGATTGGCTGGCGCAAGCCAAGGAAGAGCGCACAGCATTGGAGGATATAATAGGCCTGGCACAAGTGCTCAATCAAACAGGGCATGTCATGGGGCAAAAAGGCGAGTATGCGCAGGCGCGCCAACTATTCAACGAAGCACTAGCGTTGGCGCGCCGAGCGGGTGGTCGGTTACAAGTGGCACTAGCGCTCAACAATTTGGGGAACGTGGCTACTACTCAGGGGGACAACAAGGGTGGGAAAGTATTGTATGAAGAAAGTCTAGCGGTGTCACGCGAGATAGGCGATAAGGTGAGCGTTGCGGGAGTACTCAACAATTTGGGGAGCGTGGCTCTTAACCAGAGTGATTACACCATAGCTCGGGCATCCTATGAAGAAAGCCTTGCGCTCTATCGAGAAATAGGGAATAAGCCCCTTGTAGCGCTCTCCCTCCAGAACCTGGGAGTTTTAGCTCACGTGCAAGGGGATAACCCGGCAGCGCGGCGACTATATGAAGAGAGTCTGATCCTCAGCCGCGCGATCGGGAGCAAGTGGGAGATCGCATTAGCTCTCGGCAATCTGGGACTTGTGGCGTACACACAAGGTGACTACTTGACAGCACGAGCACTGCAGGATGAGAGCCTGTCACTCCGGCGCGAGATAGGAGACAAGTGGGGAATAGCAGTCTCCCTCAACAACCTGGGACTGCTTGTGATATGCGCACAAAGTGACTATGCAGCCGCCCGGGCATCCTTTGAAGAAAGCCTTGCCTTGTGTAAAGAGATGGCTGAAAAGTCACAAATGGCGTTTGCACTGCTCGGCCTTGGCCTGGTGGATGCTGCCGAGGGCAAGCCTGAAGCGCGCCAAAACATCCTGCAGAGCCTGCGCCTGCGTCAAGAACAGGGCGAGCGGTTAACTCAAACCTCCAGCCTGATCGGCATAGCAGTACTCGTTTTGCGAGATGGCAATCCGCAATTCACGGCGCAACTGTTGGGCGCGGTGAAGTCCATACTTAGGGAATTTGGTGCGGTAGTGGAACCTGAAGTCCGTCCGATTTACACGCAGACCCTGGCGGCTGTCCGTGAGCGGTTGGACGAGGCGGCGTTCCAGTCCGCGTGGGAGGAGGGAAGCAAGTGGTCGCTGGAGGAGGCGGTGAATAAGGCGTTGGCGAAATACGGCGAGTAAATTGTTGTTTACACACAACAAAGGCAACACAAATCGCAGTAGCGGTATCATCATTCTATGACCACCGGAACTCCCATAGCGAATCCCAATCTGGCTTTCATCAAATACTGGGGTAACCGCGATAACGGCTCTAACTCGATGATCCTGGATGGATTGTAGACGCGGACAGTGGTCAGCTTTCAACTCTCTTTGCTTGACGATCAACTTATTAGCAATGCAAAGGAAGTCATGGCCGCCAAGCCTGATCTGTTGCAGTAAAACATGCGCTCCGTCTTGTTTTGCGCTTTTTGTCTGCTACACTCAAGCGACAAGTGAAAGTAATTGGGTTTTGTGATTGTCGTCTATTACCAACTTTACTGTCCGACGCCATACCAAATGTTTGGGAATCCTGGCTACCAATACGTCCATTGGTGGACGCATAGCATTGGTGGTCTGCACAAAAACGATTTCATCATGGCGGCAAAGACGGATGAATTGTATAGCTAAATAAAGATGACTCGCGAGGCTGCAAGAGGCTTATTCCAACGTGGTGATCGGCCGGCATTGCAGGAGGTATAACTTCCCGCCCGCATAAGCGCATTCGACATCTACCGGGTAGCCCATCGTCGCTTCGAGCGAGAGGGCCAGTTGGGCCACTTCAATGAGTTGCTCATCGCTGAGGCAGGCTTCGCTTCGCAAGAAGCGCGGTACATCCACCTCGCGCGTACCACCTGGTATTGAGACCGTCATGCGTTCCTTGTCGGCAAGGCTTTGGCTCGTCACAGCCAGATCGGGTTTGCAAACGACGAACGTATCGGGCGTGACGGTGCCGCCGACGATACTCTCGCCCAACCCCCAACTGGCATTGATTACGACTTCATCGCGGTTGCCAGTAATCGGGTTGGCGCTGAACACAACGGCAGAGACATCCGCTGGGACCAACTGCTGGACGAGCACAGCGATCTGCGGACGCTCCAGCGAAAGTCCCTGCTGGCGGCGATATTCCAGGGCGCGTTCCGAGCGGGCGGATTCCCAGCAACGGGTCACCGCTTGAAG
>DASTOH010000180.1:0-47185 GCA_035720235.1 Anaerolineales bacterium
CAAATTCGGCGAATCCAAGTACGATACATCTGGTTGATCGGCATGCGAGGCTCCTGGCAAAGTCGTTTGTCGCAAAGCAACTTTACCCGCTTTTCGTCGCCGATCAACTATTCTTTTGTTAAAGTGTCAGGTCGCTAGAAATATTAATAGAAAACGATCCTGATTTTAGTTCCGTGACAAAGGCAGCGAATTATCTGCGAAACCTTGCAGTGGGCCTACAAAAATATGAAAACACTATAGTTACATCGATTAATCAACTGCTGAGAGATAATTTTGATACTGGAGATCCGTCTTTTAATGAGTGGGCAGAAAGAATATCAACTAGTGCATCGAAGAACCTCAGTGAAAAAATTGGTGCACTTAAAACAATTCAGTCAGATTTGGAATTGATAATCCTGAAAAGCCGAGGATAACCATGAATCAAATCTTTCTTTCACCCGACGGGTCGCGTCTGCGCGCGGGATGGAGATTATTCATCCAAACTGCCGCCCTGCTTACAATCGGCGGCTGCATCAGTGTTCCCATTGTTATCATCCTGATTGCGCTCGATCCATCGTTCATAAATGGCATTCCGAATCTTAAGCCGGAGTTCTGGCTCCTGGCAGCCATCGGGGAAACTCTCGCCGTCACACTTTCGGTGTTTCTGGCAAGACGGTTTTTAGACAAACAACCCATTGAAAGCCTTGGACTGAAATTAAATATGCAAGCCCTGTTCGACGTGCTGGCAGGGATCGGAATCACCTTCGTCCAAATGGGATTAATCTTCTTGGTGATGCTTGGCCTTGACTGGCTAACGTTCACAGGCTTCGCCTGGGAGTTTGATCCGGTTGGCCTCGTAGTGAAAAATACCGTGTTGTTCTTTATTATCTTTATCCTGGTTGGCTGGAACGAAGAACTACTCTCACGCGGCTACCACCTGCAAACCATCGCCAGCGGACTGAACCTGTTTTGGGGTGTAGTCATTTCCTCCGCAGTGTTTGGTCTCCTACATTTTGGCAACCCCAACGCGACCTGGGTCAGCGTTACGGGAATTTTCTTCGCGGGCGTTTTGTTTGCCTATGCTTACATCCGCAGAAGACAACTCTGGCTCCCTATGGGTCTGCACCTTGGCTGGAATTTCTTCGAAGGGGTGGTGTTTGGATTTCCCGTCTCCGGCCTGGATATTTACCCGCTGACTCGCATCGAAGTTATGGGTCCCATACTGTGGACTGGCGGCGCGTTCGGCCCGGAGGCAGGGTTGATCGTTCTGCCGGCTTTGATTTTGGGAGCCCTGCTGATCTATCTTTACACAACGAAACGACATGATTAAAGATTGCCGCACAATGATGTAGATTTGAAACATTAATTTCGGCTTACAAAGTACTTCAAGAGCTTTACTTATTAATGCGACGGGCGGTAGAATCACAACCGCACATCGTAGACGTTACCAGAATTGTGTAAGGAAAGGAGTGTCTATGCTTGGAATGGTTGAAGATCCGGTCTGTGGCATAGAAGTTAACATCGAGACCGCGCCGGCCAAGTCTGTATATGAGGGGCAAATCTATTACTTCTGCTCGCAAGATTGCAAAGAAGCCTTCGACAAAGACCCTGAAAAGTACATATTTCCCGAAGAGGAAAATCCGCGTTAGCAGGCTGGCCTCGACCGCATCCATCTGCCGACATTTATCAAACCGATTCGCATGAAACCACTCCACGACTGGCAACTCACTCCAGAAGAGGCTATCCAGGTTCAGAAGGAGTTGCGCGAGCGCCTTGACCTGACCTGGGATGAAAAACAGGGTGTAACCACCATTGGCGGCGTCGATGTCAGTATTACTGAGGAATCAGCTCGCTGCGCCATCGTGGTTCTGCGTTTCCCTGAACTCAAGCCACTCGAAGGCGTGACGGCCGAAGCGCCGCTCGTATTCCCCTACATTCCCGGCTTGCTGGCTTTTCGCGAAGGTCCTGCGGTTCTGGAAGCCTGGAGTAAGTTAAACGTCAAACCGGATCTCCTCATGTTCGATGGACAGGGCATTGCTCATCCGCGCGGGATCGGAATCGCTTCACAGATGGGGTTATGGCTTGAGAGGCCTTCGATCGGTGTTGCCAAGTCCAGGTTATTTGGGAAGCATGAACCAGTTGGTCCACAACGTGGTGATCGCGCGGCCTTGCTCGACAACCGAGGAAATATCATCGGTGCAGTTTTGCGAACGCGCGAGCGGACAAATCCACTGTACGTTTCACCAGGTCATTTGATCGATGTGGAGCACGCAGTCAAGTTTGTGACGGCATCCTGCGTGGGCTATCGCCTACCCGAGCCCACCCGCTGGGCGCATAAAGTCGCTGGAGGCGAGAAACTGCCGGGCACAGAGGACGAGCAGCCGCGATTGTTTTGAGAAATATTGAGTGCCGTATAAACAGCTAATTCTGATTCGCGTCGTAAACTGAATAAGAGGCTTAGATGAATCCTACGACAGTTCCCCAATCTGAACACTTTACCTATTATGAACTGGCTGAAGGCGTATGGGCGGCCATTGTAATACCCACTGGCCTGGCGGCGAGCAACTCAGGCATTGTGGATCTTGGTGACCGAACTCTGGTCTTCGACACCACCCTATCCCCCGCCTCTGCTGCCGATTTACGAACTGCGGCAGAGAGTCTCACGGGGCGGCCCGTAGCATGCGTGCTCACCAGCCACGGGCATGTCGACCACATCTTTGGGAATGCGGCCTTTCCCCCGGAGACCGAGATCTATGCCACTGCGCGTACACGCGAACTCATGATGGAAAAAACGGCCACCGACATCCTTGAGTTTAAGAATAAATGGCCCGATCTGCAAAAGCAGTGGGCTGAAAGCGCCAGGACGGCCAAAGATGAAGCCGAGAGGTTGGATTATGAAGACGGCGTACGGTTTGCTCAGGCGATCATCGATACCTTTCCACAACTGGAGCTGCGCCTGCCAGACCACACCTTCACCGACCGTTTGGAGTTCAAAGGGTCCAGGCGCACTGCCGAGTTCATCACCTTTGGCGGCGGACACACCGACAGCGATGCCATTCTACATTTGCCCGCCGAACGGATCATCTTTACCGGCGACCTGCTGGTTGTGAAGAATCATCCGGGCTTGAGCAGCAGTCACCCACGTTCCTGGCTTGATATTCTGGCAAAAATCAAATCGCTTGATCCCCTCCATCTCGTACCTGGCCATGGTGAAATTGGCACAATGGCCGACGTTTCGTTGATTGAACGATACCTCAACGAAACGCTTCAGATGGCAGAAAAGAATTGGCGTGAGGTGGGTACCATGGAAACCGCCGCTGCCCTGCCACCTCCGTCATTCACCCAGGGCTGGGAAAACGCCGATGGATTCGAGCACAATATGAAATTCCTGCACAAAGTGGTGCAATTGGAGTAAGCCATCCGCTACAAACATTTGAATGAGGAACAGAAAGCCTCGCGGACTTCTCATCCGCGAGGCTAATCGTCAATCGTAAATCCCAAACCGTAAATCGAACTACGGTCCCTCTTCCCACGAACTCAAATACTTCAACTGATCCTCAGTAAGCGTATCGATCTTCACGCCCATGGCTTCGAGTTTGAGGAGGGCACTTCACACCGTCGCAAAAAGCGGGCCAGTCTTCTCTTGCGCGAAGCCATAAACCCTGAACTGTTGCCTATCTATTAAGACAATTAGACTCTTCACCGGCACGACAACATCTTGTGGACATTTCATTCATCAATCATTGAGACAGAAAAGTACTCGAACTGTGTAGTTTTTGGATGAAGAAAGCGCTATAATGAACTAAATTAGTCTTTGTCGATCTGTTACATTGAAATCTTCACGATTCTAGCAAAAAACCATCGCTCTTTCTATCCTGGAGCTAATCCCCTATGAGTTCAGGCAACCGCACCAGTAACGCCAATTTGCTTTAACGTGTTTCGATGAGCCAAGAAATCAAGGAGGAACAATATGGATATCAAGATTTCAACTGAACAAGCCCGAGTCCCGGTCACCATCCTTCATGTTGAGGGTGATATCGATTCTTTCACGTACGATGACTTCCTCTCGAAAGCCCAAAAACTGATAAACGAGGGCGCGCGGTATATGATTATTGACCTGGCCCAGGTACCTTACGTCAGCAGTGCGGGCTTGCGTGCCATCTATACCATCTTCAAAGACTTGCGCGCGGTTCATCCCGAAGAAAATGTAAGTGAAGAACAAATGGAAAAAGCTGCCAGGATGGGAACCTACAAATCCCCTCACCTGAAATTGCTCAACTTATCGGATAATGTCAATGGCGTGTTTCAAATGGGCGGATTCGACAGATACATTGAGAGCTTTACCGATCGCGAAAAAGCCCTCGCCTCTTTCTGAGCAGATCCTTCGGTGGTGTTCTAGGCAAGCTTAGTTCGGAGAAGGACGCGGAGATGCGTCCTTTTTGATTCTTGCCAATATATAAATAGTGCTCCATCACCGTTATGCCTGAATTCGGTAGGAAAGCTCTCAGTCCCATGGAAGCAGACTACGACTCAACATAATATCTCTGTTCGGTTCTGTTGCGCGACTTCACCGAAATGTATGACTAGGAATCAAAGAGCCTCGCGGAGAAATATCCACGAGGCTCAATTACTAATTACGAATTACCGACTTAGGTTCCCTCTTCCCACGAACTCAAATATTTCAACTGCTCGTTGGTGAGCGTGTCGATCTTCACGCCCATCGCTTCGAGTTTGAGTCGGGCGATTTCCTTGTCAATGTCGGTGGGTACCGAATAGACCTTCTTTTCCAAAGTGTCGGCGTTCTTCGCCATGTATTCGGCGGAGAGAGCCTGGTTGGCGAAAGACATGTCCATCACGGAAGCAGGGTGCCCTTCGGCGGAGGCAAGGTTGATCAGGCGCCCCTCGCCCAGGATGTTGATCTTGCGTCCGTCCTTGGTCGTATATTGATCCACAAACGGACGGACGCGACTGGGCGCGCCGACACTCATCTTCTCCAGCGCGGGGATATTGATCTCTACATTGAAGTGACCGGAGTTTGCCACGATGGCGCCATCCTTCATGGCTTTGAAGTGCGCCTCATCAATGACGTTGATATCGCCGGTTACTGTGCAGAAGAAGTCGCCCAGCTTGGCGGCCTCACTCATCGGCATGACCTGATACCCATCCATAATCGCTTCGAGCGCCTTCATCGGATCCACTTCGGTGATAATGACCAGCGCGCCCATGCCGCGTGCGCGGGATGCCAGACCGCGTCCACACCACCCGTAGCCTGATACCACGAAATTTTTACCAGCCAGCAGGACGTTGGTCGCGCGGATGATGCCATCAATGGTGGATTGCCCTGTGCCATAGCGATTATCGAAGAGGTGCTTGGTCAAGGCATCGTTCACGGCAATGATGGGGAATTTCAACACCTTATCGGCTTCCATCGCCTTGAGGCGAATCACACCAGTCGTGGTTTCTTCAGTGCCGCCGATCACACCCTTCAGCAACTCGCTACGTTCGGCATCGGAGAGACCGCGTGCCCATGCAGCGAGGGATGGCTCGAGTTTTTCAAAGCGTCCCATCTCGATGAAGAACAGCGACGAAACCAAATCCGCGCCATCGTCCATCGTCATGTGGGGTTTGTGTTCAAGCGCGGCGCGGATGTGCTTGTAATAGGTGACGTTGTCTTCACCCTTGATCGCGAAGGTGGGAATCTCATATTGATTCACCAGTGCCGCGGCAACATCATCCTGCGTGGAAAGCGGGTTCGAGGCGGTGAGGACAATGTCCGCGCCACCTTCATGCAATGTGCTCATCAGGTTGGCAGTTTCCGTGGTCACATGCAGACAGGCCGAAACGCGCAAACCCTTGAGCGGCTTTTCCTTCTTGAAACGTTCGCGGATCTGGCGCAGAACCGGCATCTCGCGTTCGGCCCAGTCAATGCGGCGGCGTCCGCCTTCAGCCTGGTTGATGTCTTTGATATCGTAATTGCTTGTTGTTGCTTCGTTCATTGTTACTCCTTTGTAATCACTCGGTGGTTGAGTAGCCCATCATGTTCGCCAAAGGGCATATCGAAACCACCAATTTCATGTTTACTTCTTATTTAAAACTTGCTTGTGCTTCGTGGTCTCGACTGTCCCTTCGGGACGCTCGACCACCGAGTCATTTATTACTTCAATAATTCATCCAACTTACCGCCATCATCAAAATGTTTTCGAAAGCGTTCTACAAATTCCTTCCTGGTGTAACCGTGACTCTGCGGACCCCGTTGTTCGAGACAGTACACGGCCGCCAGCGAACCGATCTCGCCACACAACTTCCAATCGAAACCGCGCGAGTAGCCTGCCAGAAACCCGCCGCGAAACGCGTCGCCGACGCCGGTAGGATCCACGATCTCATCCTCAGGGACGGTTGGGATGTGGACCGAATCAGCCTCCATGTACAAATCGGCTCCATCTTTGCCACGTGTAATCACAAGCACTTTGACGTGCTCGAGGGTCTGATCCAAACTCCAGCCGGTCTTTTTGGAGATCAACCCGAATTCATAATCGTTGCAAAACAGGAATTGCGCGCCTTCCATATCGCGCGCCAGTTCGATCCCTTCCAGTCGCAGCACCTGCTGGCTGGGATCGTACAGGTAGGGAATCCCCAACTCCTTGCTTTCAGCCGGGAATTTCATCATCGCCTCCGGTGAGCTGGGCGAGACGACAACCAACTCCGGCTTTGTATTGAGGCTCATCAACGATTGCAGGGCAGAGTGCGCCATCGCTCCAGGGTAGAAAGAGGCGATTTGGGCAGAGATCTGGTCTGTCGTCGCAAAGAAAGAAGCGGTGAATTCACCGGGAATCACTTGCATTAACGAAGTGTCCACGCCTTTGGATTCGAGCCAGCCGCGATAATCCTCAAAATCCTCACCCACCGTTGCCATGACGCGCGGTTTTTCACCCAGCAACGCCATGGAGTAGGCAATGTTCGGCGCAATGCCGCCGCGCTGTCTGGTCATGCCGTCAACCAGGAATGAAAGGCTGATCGACTCCAAGCGTTCAGGAAGGATGTGTTCCCTGAAATGACCAGGGAAAGTCATCAGATAATCGTACGCCACGGAGCCGGTAAGAAGAATGTCCATTAAGCCTCTTGCTCCAAACGCCGAGGACGGCGTTTGGCATGTCGCCGAGGACGGCGACATCAGCGGGTAGTATTCGCAGTAAAAGGCGTGGCGCTTGAGCGCCACGCCAATGTGTGCGGGCGAAAGTTTATCATGGCACACCGGGATTGTCTAGAAGATGCAGCACGAATTTACGACTCAGTATCTGCCACCAAAACTACCCCGAACAGACTGATAACTTTGATACGCCAGCAGCCCAAACAGTAATGCCAAAAACAAATTAAAGGTGATCAATCCGATCAACGCGAGCAGCGCCCCAGTGACCACAGAAAGCCACAGCGATTTGCGCAAGCCATCCAGTGGGTCATAGTGAATGAATAGGTTGCGGGCAACATTGCCGCCATCCAGGGGCTGGACAGGCATAAGGTTGATCAGCCCCCAAAAGATATTGACCCAAAGTAACATCGTGACCATCGCGCTAACAAACCAACCTCCAACGGGCAGCATGGCGGTCACCGGCAGTGGGATAAATCCCAATACCCGCGTGGGCAGCACCGAGCCGCCAGTGATCGAAACGATTAAGATCACCAAACCTGCAAACAGGAAGCCGGCGCCAGGTCCGGCAATCGAGATGAAGATGTCCTGCCATGTGGATCGCGCAACGTTGGCCCAACCACGCCCCCACGACACCGACTCAGGAATAGTTAACCCTCCTGCAAAATGCAGCACAATGCGAGAGCCTTGTCCCAGTTGGCGGAAAGCGAAAGCGTGTCCCAACTCATGGACCAGTATGGATACGAAGATGACCAGCACCCATACGGGTAGTAATAACAGATCGCCGGCAGATCCCAGCAGGAGCGTGATCAACCAAAATAGTGGATGGACGCGCACGGGAATCCCAGCCAGGGTGAAACGAAGGTCATATGGGGTAGGAGGTGGTTCTTGAAAGAGAAACATGAATACTTGCCGCCAGCTCAGAAGGAAATGGATGGGAAGTAGATTCTCAGATCACGGATTGCAGCAGGGCTCATATAGTACTATTTTACCCAGATTGACCCAAAAGTCATCACACAAAAGCCTTAACATCGGCGGCTAAACGTGCAATAATACCGTCTCGTTGAGACCATAAAAGCTTGCCGGAGGAGCGATGCCCAATAAATCGCGTTCGTGGTTATTTCTGACCTTTACTATCATACTTGGCCTGTTGTTTACAGCCTGCGGAGGCGCGCAATCCTCAGCCCCTTCGAACACTGACACTACAGGAGCGGAGCCCGCTTTAGCGGGAGATTCGGGCAAGAGCATCACGATCGTGATTCCGGAAGATCCGCCGTCGTTCAACCCCGTGCTGGTTGATGTGGGATATGATGCCCTGGTTATGGAACTGGTCATGCTGGGCCTGACGGATATCGATCCCAACGGAAATATCTTTCCCGAACTCGCGGCGGAACTGCCAACGCTTGAGAATGGCAGCGTGACAGTGGACGAATATGCCGGAACGATGTCTGTGACGTGGAGAATGCGAGATGATGTCCAATGGCAGGATGGCAAACCGGTTACAGCCGAGGATGTCCTATTTACGTGGGAGGCAATTGCCAACCCCGATACGGGCGCCTGGATTGCTGGAAGCGACTACATCGACTCGGTCGAAAAAATAGATGATTACTCATTTACTATTCACTACAACACCATCTATCCTGGCTACCTCACGCAGTTCGGTGGCGAGCTAGTAGCGATCTGGCCGGCACATTATTGCGATGCCACGCAGGGCTTTCTCTTCTGGGATTGCGGACGCAGACCACTCAGCAATGGTCCATTTATTTTGGAAGAGTGGGTCGAAGGTGACCACCTGACGTTCAAGAAAAACGAAAACTTCTATCAGGCTGGCAGACCTGATATCGAGCAAGTCATCCTTCAGATTGTTCCCAGTGCCACGGACCGGAAAACGATGATGCTTGAAGGCACTGCGGATATTGATATGTGGATCAATGTTAACACCATCAAGGAACTCGAAGGTTCAGACCAGGCCAGGGTCAGCCTCAGCCCGACGGACCGCTGGGTGATGCGCATGTTTATGAATCAGGCGGCCAAGGGGACCACCGATCCCGCCACGACACCGCATCCCATTCTCTCCGATGTAAACGTCCGCCAGGCGATTCGCATGGCCGTGGATGTGGATACGATCAATGCTCAGGTATTCTACGGGCTGGCGAAACCCATCTGGACCGAATTCTTCCGTCCACCGTACCAGTGCGAAGTCCCACGGCCGGCATTCGACCCCGAGGCGGCCAGGGCCCTGCTCGAAGAATCTGGCTGGACGGACAGCGACGGCGACGGCATCCGCGAGTGCAACGGTTGCAGCACCGGCGCGCCGAACAGCTACAAACTGGAGATGGAATTCACCACCTATGCTGAATACGGCGAACCGCTTATAGAAACCCAAAAGTTAATCGTTGAAATGTTGAGAAATATCGGCATTCAGATGAACACCCGTGTTGAGGAAGGCAGTCTGCTTTGGGACCTCTCTGACAATGGCGGCACCGAACAGAGCGGCAACTTCGATATTGACCTTTGGGATGACGGTTACGCAGGCATTGACCCCACTGATTATGTCTGGGAGACTTATTCCATTTCCGCCTCCAAACCTGACCTGGGCTGGAACATCGCCCGCTGGCAAAACGAAGTGGTGGATGCGCTGATCGATGAGGCCTACACGCTCGACGAGCAAACCCGCATGGATACCTTCTGTGCCATCGGAGATTTTATCTATGAAGAGGCGCCGATCATTCATCTGTTCACCGTCCCCAATGCCGATGCCTACTCGGCACGCATCGACGGTGTGCAGTCATCGGTCAATGATCTCGTAACCTGGAACATCGCAGATTGGAAATTAAGATAGATTTCTCGCGTGGAGCGAGGCGATCAAGGAGACTGTATGTCTGAAGAACTTTTGAAAGCAATGGCGCAAAGCATTATTGATGGGGAGGCTGAAGTGGCGGCAGACCTGGCAAACCAGGGCATTGAGGCGGGAATGGATCCGCTGGAGGCTATCACAAAAGGATATGTTGCCGGAGTGAATCAGGTCGGGGATAGTTATTCATGTGGCAATGTGTTTTTACCTGAACTTGTCATGGCAGGTGAAGCGATGAATGCCGCCATCGCCGTACTGGAACCCGAACTCAAGAAGAAAGGAACTTCACGGGAGATCCTCGGCAAGGTCGTGCTTGCTACCGTCGAAGGCGACATTCATGAGATTGGCAAGTCACTGGTCGGGACGATGCTCACTGCGGCCGGATTTGAAGTCTACGACTTGGGTGTCAACGTGCCTGCGGACAGGATCATCGCCAAAGCCGAAGAGGTGAACGCGGACATTGTCGGTTTGAGCGCATTGCTCACCACCACCATGGTCAAACAGAAGGAAGTCATCGAAGCCATGGACAAGAGGGGCCTGCGCAATAAGACCCGCGTCATGGTCGGCGGCGCGCCTGTGACGAGTGACTGGGTGCAGAAGATCGAAGCAGATGGCTACAGCGAAGACGCTATCAGCGCGGTCAACACGGCCAGGGCTTTGATGCAAGGATAATACCTTAGCGACCTTCATATTGGGACTCGCTCGCGGCAAAACTGTAAGGCGACACTGCGCAGCGTGTCGCCCTACAAGGCTGAGCGATATGAAAGTCACTCTATGAGCACCCACTTTATTTCTTCCACATGGAATAGCGTGCCTCTTACGCTGTTGGAAATCCTCACTCCGTCCCGGCGTGACATGTAATTTTGAATCTGTGACATCTGTTCTCCATGCGGCACAGAAAAACATACTACAATCATGCATGGTACATGCATGGTAGAGGCCTCATGAAAACAATACTTCAAAGCAAAACCAGGAAAGCAGTCATTAACACAGACGGTCCGTTCACCATCATCGGTGAAAAGATCAACCCGACCGGCCGCAAAAAACTCGCCGCCGCGCTGCAGGAGGGAAACCTCGATTATGTTCGCGACCTGGCGAAGAAACAGATCGACGCTGGAGCCGACCTGCTGGATGTGAACGTCGGCATGGCCGGAACAGACGATGTGGACTACCTTCCCAAAGTCGTGCAAATGCTGGTGAGCGAATTCGACATTCCGCTTTGCATCGATACTCCTAATCCGAAGGCATTAGCTGCCGCCCTGCCTTTCGTGACTGGCAAAGCGCTGGTCAACTCCACGAATGGCGAAGACCGCACCCTGGAGGCCGTGCTCCCACTCGTCAAGGAGCACAAAGCCGCGGTCATCGGTCTGACCATCGGCGAAGAAGGCATCTCCAATGACCCGGAACTGCGTCTCGCCGCGGCGGCAAAGATCATCGAACGAGCCACACAGTTGGGCATCCCCCTTGAAGACATCATTATCGACCCGCTCGTGATGACCGTCGGTGCCGATCACAACGCTGCCGCCATCACGCTCCGGACCATCGAACTGGTGCGAAAGGAGTTCGGCGTAAACGTCAACCTTGGCGCGAGCAATGTGTCCTTTGGCTTGCCTGAACGTGATGTGATCAATCAAGCCTTCCTGGCGCTTGCCATCAGTGCTGGGGCCTCATGCGCCATAACCGACCCGATGAAATATGGACTGGCGATCAAGGCTATTGACCTGCTCCGTGCCCGCGACGATTACGGAATGAAATATCTGAAATATTACAGGGCACATCCGCCTGTGCCTGTTCCGGCCAAAGCATAAAATGATACAGAAAGAGACCTGATCCAGAAGGCAATCGGGTCTCTTTTATAATTGAAGAATGGACACAGAACTTATCATTGATATCCTCGGCTGGACCGGCTCGGTTTTATATTTGCTTGCGTATGCCTTGGTTTCCGCGAAAAAGACTCAGGGCGATTCGCTTTTGTATCAGGGTATGAACATCTTCGCAGGTATTCTGGTGGTCGTCTATTCGCTTTATTTGCAGGCGTATGCCACAACTGGGCTGAACGCGGTCTGGATTGCCATTGGTCTGTTCACTCTGGGACGAAGATGGCTTACACGCAATTAAAACCACGTCACACACCTGGCGCGCGTGTCGAAGAAATTGCACGCGAGTCAGCACACTATCGTTTGTCAATTCCATCTGGATTCGCCGACTCATACCGGCTTGCCCAACTTGATGACTATACGAAAATTTCAAGAGGACGATTCCCGCACCGCGCCTCCCTAAGCCTTAGTCTGCTTGCCTGCGCCTCAAGCGACTCCATCGCCGGGACCTGGGGATTCGGCCTGTGGAATGATCCATTTGGCTTGTCGTTGGGCTTTGGTGGAAGTCCGTTTCGCCTGCCCGCGCTACCGAATGCGGCCTGGTTTTTCGGCGCCTCGGAAGAGAATTATTTGTCATTCAAGGAACCCTCCCGCCCTCCCGAGAAGCATCGGGACTATAGTGAGCGGACGCTGAGCCTGCCGAAGCGGGAGACGAAGCGCGAGCTGCAAACCAAATCTCAGTTTGAATCTTCATCATCACTGGAAAATCGCACTTCGTCTACGGGCTCCGTAACGAACGCTCCGCCCTCCGCTCAGCGCGAGACAATTGCAGCAAACGGCTTTTTAGTCCAAACATTCTGCGCGCCAAAGTTTCATCCGTTGTTGGCGGTGGCCGGGTTGGCGCTCCCCTTCTCGCGCAAGATGACGCGTCGGTTACTGGGTCGTGTAATTCAGGAGGATGGGGTCCAACTCTGGAGTCCGGCAACTCACCGCCGGATGCAGGAGCAAGCTCCTGCACTCCAGAGTCGGAGTGAGGGTGTGAATCCGACTCAATGGCACAGATACAGGCTCGAGTGGCGCGAGCAGGGAGTGACTTTTGAAGTGGATGAGGCGCTCGTGCTTGAGTCGCATGTGAGTCCAAATCCGCCCCTGGGGTTGGTCATCTGGATCGATAATCAATATGCAGCATTCACCCCCGAGGGAAAAATCGGGTTTGGAGTCTTGGCAAACCCCGAACCTGCCTGGCTGGAAGTCAAAGAGATCGAACTAAAGTCTTTATGACCAATAGCGTGCGAATAAACCCGCGGTGAACAGGGTGAGGAGTGTAGCGCAAAACTATCGGTGACCTATGCTCCAGCCGCCGTCCCCGGCGGCGTTTTCGAGAGAAATCCTGCGCCGGGGACGGTGCAGGGAGCGCTCAAGGAAAAGTTACCGACGCTTTTGCGCCATACCCAGGGTGAGAGGGTTATACATTATTTGTGAAATAGGATACAATCAGTCGGCATCAATGCTCCGAATGACCAACCGGCAGCGTTTGGTACAATGCTTTCACGATTAAAGACCAGAGAGAGATGTTTTTATGACCAATATGAATGAAGAATATATCCCCGCGCTCAGTTACAGGTTCCTCACCCCATTTTACGACTTCATCCAGAAATACATCGTTCGGGATGTACGCTACAAAACCCGATTAATCGAACAGGCAAACGTTCAGGCAGGCCATCATGTTTTAGACCTGGGCTGCGGTACCGGCACCCTGGCAATCATGGTCAAACAGAGCCAACCAGGCGCCGAAGTGACCGGCCTGGATGCTGACCCTGACATGCTCAAAGTTGCGAAATACAAATCCACACAACTGAACGCGCCGGTCAAGTTCGATGTGGGGTTTACAAATCGGCTCCCCTACCCCGATGCATCCATCGACCGTGTGCTTTCCAGCATTATGATCCATCACTTGAAAACGCCAGACAAGGAAACAACAGCCCGAGAAGTGTATCGCGTACTCAAACCTGGAGGTCAATTACACATCATAGACTTTTGCAAGCCGGTTACCTGGTATGGAAAGATCCTGGGTCCCTTCCTGCACGGATTCGAGGAAGCGAACGACAATATTGATGGGCGTCTGCCAGAAATCTTCGCCGCACCTGGTTTGAAAACGGTGGTGACAGGCAATTTCTGGACCTTTTTCGGCGATCTGGCATTTCTTAAAGGTGAGAAATAGTTTTCATCATGAAGGCCACCAACTACACGAAGGATCAAAGAGCAAAGGCTTGTTAGTGAAATGGCAAGGATTGAATCGAGCATTCCCGTTTCAAAATCAGTTGAAGATATTTTTTCGTTTTTGAATACGCGCGAAAGTCATCTAAAGTTTATTCCCCGAATTGAGCAGTTCAATCAGACTTCGCAAGGCGCCTTTGGGCAGATTGGCACAATGGTGTCTGGGATGCTCAATTATTTCGGCATCCGGATCCCTGTGCAGTATGAGATCATCGAGGTTGAACCGAATCGCAGGCTGGCGATGAAGGGACAGATGGGTCCGGTCGAATTCAGGGACGGGTATATTCTCAGCGCAGCAGAGAAAGGCTCGCAGATCAAGTTCTGGCTCGAGCTCAACCCAACAGGCTGGGCGAAGATCTTTTCTCCACTCGCGGGGCTGATTGGGAAAGTTCACGCATGGGAGACGCTGAGGAACCTGAAAAGAGAAATGAGCAAAATCGAGGAGATTGCTTCGTCGCCGCTTCGCGGCTCCTCGCAATGACATAAGCGATCATGGCAATCGATCTTTATAAACCGTTTACCAATCCCATCACCAAAGAGACCTTCCGCTGCATTTCCTCCACGCCTGAAGCCTACACCATGGAGTGGACCGTGCATCCGGGTGGCTATGTTCCATTTGAGCACGTGCACGTGGCACAGGATGAAATCTTCCACGTGGAGAAAGGCCAGATCCGTGCCCGCGTCAATGGGCGGACGCTTTTCGGCAAACCTGGTGACAGTCTGATTGCGCCGCGCGGTGTACGGCACATCGCCTACAATGACCGGGACGAAAAACTGGTCTGCATCGTGGATTACAAGCCCGGCCTCGACCATTACATCACCATGCAATGCTTCGCGGGCCTGACATTGGACGGACTAATTGACCAGCGCGGCATGGTTAACATTCCAAAGGTTCTTTACTTGTTAAAGAAGGGAAACATCCTGTCGTTGCCGCGTCCTGCCTTCGCCCCTGAGCTGGCATTTCGCGTGGGAATGAACATTGCTTATATGGTTGGCTCGATGTTGGGATGGGAGTCTTTGTACAAGAAATACACACGAAAATAAGGTGGGTGACCCATCCGGAGGGAGGATGAGGCTCGATGATCGTGACGGGTCGCCCCTACAAATCCATATAAGAATCAGGAGAAAGACAATATGGACCTCAAACTGTGGTGGTTTGCACTGCAAAAGCCGGTCAAGGAAAATGACAAGAAGGTCTGGGACTCTTTTGACGTAGTCGCCAAATGGCTGATCTCGACACGCGCGACGGTCACACAGTTGACGTTGATGGCTGGTGTGATCGCTGGTCTGCTTGCTTTCCGCGATGGCCACTTCAACTTTCCGCTCTGGCTGGTGATGACGTTGGGTATCTACTTCGCGCACTCATCGGAGAACCTGGTCAACGATTACATAGACTTCACGCGCGGCATTGATGAGGACAATTATTATCGCGGCCAATATGGGATTCATCCACTCGTTCATAAATTCTGGACGAAACAGGATTGGGCGCGCTGGTTTATCACCGCGGGGATTATCGCGGTCGCGTGTGGCGCATTTGTTTTGTATTACACGGACTTCTCCCCCATCGTGATTGCCCTCTTCCTCTTTGGCGCGGCGATCCTGCCAACCTATGCCTGGCCGCTCAAATATTTGGGATTGGGTGAAATCCTCATTTTCCTTAACTGGGGCATGGTTTTGATCCCCGGCATCTATTCGATTCTTGCGGGTGGAGTACCAGATAATCTCCCGCTGATCGTAATGGCCGGCATGGCGTTCGGCTTTGGCTTCGGCAGTTTCAACTGGGGCAAACACGTGGACAAGATCGAAGCGGATAAGAAGAAAGGCGTTGGCTCACTCCCGGTGAGGTTGGGCGAACGTAACGCACGCCTGGTGAATATCTTTACGGTCTTGCTCTCGTATGCGCTGGTGTTGTACCTGGTGTTTGTTGCCCGGTTCTTTTCGCCTACGGTGTTGCTCGTTTTCCTGGCCGCCGGCCGCGGCTGGAATGTGATCAGACTGCTGAGCCAGCCGCGCCCCAAAGAAGCACCACCCGGATTTGACCTGTGGCCGCGTTGGTTTTCCACGCCACAGTTACGGCATATCCGTCTGTGGGGCGGGCTCTATGTGCTGGGAATTGTTCTTGACATAATTCTGCGAAATATGATGCCGGGATTTTGGCAATAACAAATGGTGTGGTCTCGATACGTCCTTCGCCTTCGCTCCGGACTACTCGACCACCAGATGAAATAAGGACCATTTATGAAAATCGCAATTACCGGTGGAACTGGTTTTATTGGCAGGCATTCAGCGCGTGATCTTATCTCACGCGGGCATGAGGTCATCGTCATCGCGCGCGGGCAATATACGCGCAGTACTCAACCCATCCAGGGTGCGACGTTCGTCCCACTCGATGCTAATGATACGGAGAAACTCACTGAAGCCTTTCGTGGCTGTGATGCAGTGGCACATTGTGCAGGCACCAGTGTCGAAGACGGCAGGCAAACTTTTCATCGTTTGCATGTGGAGGGCACGCGCTCGGCTGTCACTGCGGCCGAACGCGCCGGCGTGAAGAAATTTGTATTGGTCAGTTACCTCAATGTGCGTCCCAATGTGAAATCTGCCTACCACACTACCAAATGGCAGGGCGAAGAAATCGTGCGTGCATCGAAGCTAAATTACACAATCCTCAAGGCGGGTCTGGTCTATGGACCGGGCGATCATCTGCTTAACAACCTGAGCAATTTATTTCGCAAGATGCCCATCTTTGCACAGGTTGGATTGAAGGAGAAAACGGTGCGACTGGTTGCCGTTGAAGATTTAGTGGCAATTATCAGACTTAGTTTGCTGGACGAAAACCGCTTCGCGCGTCAATCCGTGGCTGTTACTGGACCTGAGGAATTTCCCTTCAGCCGGGCCGCGCGCCGGATTGCCAAAGCAATGGGCAAAAGATTTCTGATCGTTTTGCCTTTTCCGGTCTTCTTTCATCGCATTCTGGCTTTCTTCTCTGAACGATTCATGCCCAAGCCGCTGATCACCAGATCGCAGGTGCAAATGTTGGCCGATGGGATCAGCCAGCCGACACCGGAAAGCATACCCCTTCCTGATGATTTGAAGCCAAAGGTTATGTTTTCAGAAGAGCAAATCAAAAAGGGATTGCCAAAGTGAAAGAGAGAATTGGAGAACTTGAGAACTCCCCGATTTTCTAAAAACTGACTGGCAGGGATTTCAACCCGCGAAAAATAGGATGTTCCTGCCATTGCAGGTCATCGGTGGCGAGGCTGAGATTGGGGAAACAGCGCAACATGGTTTCAAATGCGACTTCGGCTTCGAGCCTGACCAGGGGCGCGCCAATGCAGAAGTGGATTCCAAGACCAAAGCCCAGGTGACGCCCCTCACTTCTCAGGATGTCAAAACGGTCAGGGTTGGTGAAGCGGTTCGGGTCACGGTTGGCGGATCCGATGATGGTGTTGACCAGGTCACCGGCACGAATCTTTTTGCCATGGATGTCCGCATCCGCCAGCGCTGAACGATAGGTGATCTGGACGGGGTTATCGTACCGCATTGTCTCCTCAATCACTGAGGGAAGCAATCCTGGACGTTCGAGCAGTTTCTGTTTCTGGTCTGGATTTTGCATTAAAGCCAACAGCCCATTGCCGATCAGGTGAGTTGTCGTCTCATGCCCGGTGCTGAGGAGGATGTTGATGTTGGCAACGAGTTCCTCCTCTGTCAGCGTGGAGAAGGCCGTTTGCTCACGAATCGACTCACCCGACGCGTGAGGCGAATCGATATCAGGCAAATGAGGATTCGGGGAAGAGTCGTCATCTGTCTCTAAAAGAAGCGCGCTTAAGAGATCATCCTGCGGCTCTGCACGGCGCTTTTGACTCAGGCTTTTTACATAGTCGGTCATTTCAGCCAGGCTTTGCGCGGCGCGTTCCAGCAGGTGTTGGGATTTATGTCTCACTGTGCCCAGGATGGCAAAGAGATCATCTGACCACTGTTTGAAACGAGCGCGGTCGCTGGCAGGAAGACCAAGCAATTCAGCAATGACCATGACAGGTAACGGATAAGCCAGATCATGGATGATATCCATTTCACCTTTGGCCTGCGCATCGGCAAGTAATTCATCCACGGTCTGCTGCACGTAGGGACGCAATTGCTCCACACGACGCGGGGTAAAGGCATGGTTCATCAGCCCGCGCAGGTGGGTATGATAAGGCGGGTCAGCATAAAAAACGGTTTTAGAAAAGGAATGATAAACGGGCCGGGCAATTTGCTGGTCATCTTTTGATAATCGCTCAAAGCCACGCATCAAGCCCTGCGCGCGTGAAAAACGATCATCGGTGTAAAGGGAGGCGATGTCGTCATAACACGTTAATACCCAAAAGCCCATTTCTTCGTCCCAATGAACGGGGTCCTGCTCGCGGAGTTGTTTGTAAAAAGGATACGGATCGGATCTTATTTCTGGTTGTTGCAGATGCGACAAACTCAATGCATCGGTCTTTGGCGATATCATGTCGTGCTCTCCTCATGAACGTTCTCGGGAGATTATACTACTTGTTTGTGAAATTGGATACAATCTATCTTATTCTTATGAAACAACGGGCAGGAATTTTTCCTGCCCGTTGCAGCACTTTCCCCTTAATACTCTCTCCCTACTTTCCACGATAGGGAGAGAGATCAGAAGTACATCAACTCCAATACTTTGCGATGAACTCTGCCGTGAATGGAATGACGCGTAACACGACGTCAATCAACAGCCCGAGCATGAACAGTGAGCCAAATTTGCGATTGTTGTAAAAGGCAAAACCTACAAAATACAGCGGCCAGCCTATCGAACCTTCTGGACGGGTGACAGGCTTGGGTTTTAGAAAGACAGGGTAGTATTGCAGGAAGGTCGGCAGTGCAAAGAGGACGATTGCCATGACGGGCGTGAAGAATTTTGCGGCAATCAAATAGGCGGTAATGAAGTACGGGGCAATCATCATGGCCAGCACGGTATAGCGAGAAGCCTTTTCACCAATTACCACCGGGAGTGTGTGGATGCCTTTTTTCTGATCCATATCGAGTTTGTCGATATGTTTCCCAAAAATTACCGTTGTCACGCCGAGCACATACGGCAGGCTGGCAATGACGACAAACCAATTCCACTCGTGCGTGAGGACATAATGTCCACCACCAATCATGAGTGGGCCCCAAACGATCAGTACGGCCAGCTCTCCCATCGCCATGCCTTTCAGGGGCCAGGTGTAGAAGAGCAGGAAAAACGCGCCCATGCCAAGCAGGATCCAGGTGGTGGTGCTGAAGTTGGTATACGAGACGAGATACAGGCCAAATGCCAGGGCAATCAAAGCAGTCACCGCAAAATAGGTGAGGTGCTGGCGTTTGGTCATCAATCCGCTGGCAACGGGTTGCGCACCGTAGATGTTGCGGTAGTAATTATCCTTATCCACGCCGCGCACGAAGTCGGTGTAGTCGTTGAAAATGTTGTTGCTGGCATGGGCCAGGATCAAGCCGAAGGTAAGGGCCACCCACGGCAGAAAACTGAACGACCCGTCGCGCCACGCAAAAAGCCCCGCGAGCGCCGCGGAGATAAAGGTCATGACGAGGACGGCCGCGCGGGTCGAAATCAGCCATTTGGAGATCACATCCAGTGCATCCCACTCGGACTTTGACACATTGGGAACCACCTTGAGGGCATTACGCCACATTGCAAAGTTCATCTCGAAACTCCTTAGTGTTATTTTGGATAAATTATATCCATAAAGTGGCAAATATTCCCGGATATTTGTCAAATGCTGACCTGAGTTTCATCCCGATTTTGCCTGTGGCAGGCTGAAGAAAAAGGTGGCGCCCTGGCCCACTTCGCTCTCGACCCAGATTTTGCCCCCGTGGAATTCCACGATTCGTTTCACCAACGCGAGCCCGATTCCCGTCCCTTCACTGAGGGCATCCAGCTTATCAAACAGACCAAATACCCTGTCTCTAAACTGCGGCGGAATGCCGATGCCATTGTCACGCACGTAGAACACCGGGTTGCCATGTAATTCGCCTTTCACGCCGATATCCACTCGAGGGTTAGGCTGATCTCCCATAAACTTGGCCGAGTTATCGATCAGGTTTTGAAAGACTTCGAAGATACGGGGACGATCCCCATGGATCGGTGGGAGATTTGCATCCACGCAGACTTCAACCCCTTCCATCGTTAGGCGTCCGTGTAGCAGTTCCACCACCTCACTGATCAACTCATTCGTCGAAATATCCACCGGCGTCTGGGTGATACGTCCCACCCGCGAGAGCTCCAGCAGGTCTGCCAAGAGCCGCTGCATTTTTTCCGTGGCATCGTTGATACGTTGAATGTCCTTTTCGAGCCGCGCCATATTCCCGGCTTTGGCATCCGCGAGGACGAATCCCAGAAATCCGCGGATCGTGATGAGAGGAGATTTCAGATCGTGAGATACCGTGTAGGTGAAGCGTTCGAGTTCAGCGTTCTTTTGTTCGAGCTCGCCTATCAGCTTTTCACGTTCTGCCTCCCACCATTTGTTCAGGGAAATATCACGTATCATCACCAAAACCAGATCGGAGCCGATGGGTGAAACGCGCGCCTCCAATGTTTTTTGCTCGCCCTTCACACTGATATCGAATTCAAACGCATGCAACTGGCCCGAATCCAATGCCCGTTCCATGGCAAAGGCGGTCTGTTCAGCGATTGCGGGCAGGACCTGTGAAACGGTTTTGCCCACCACGCCCGCGGGCAGGAAATTCAGTTCCTCATTCGCCGCCGGGATGTATTGAGCAATCGCCCCACCCCGCTTGATCTCGAGCACCATGTCTGGCACAGCTTCGAGCATGGCTCGCAAACGCGTCTCGCTATGGCGCAGGGCATCGCGCGCCTGGCTCTGCTCGGTCATATCATAAAACATAGACAGGATAGCCACTTTGCCATCCAGTTCAATTAATTCATAAAATGCAGCGGTCTTCAGGTGATCGCCCTGCTCATTTACGAAATCGTAGGCCGGATTCTGAATGGATTTCTTCTCGAGCAGTTCATTCACAAACTGTTGGCGCTGTTCGGGTTTTAGGTCTTGCCTTAATTCGAGAGCTGTACGCCCAATAGACGTTCTTAGATCGTGGCCGGAGAGTCTCCAATAAGCAGCGTTGCCGTCAATGACCCGACCCTCCTCCAGGCTGGTAATGACAATCGCCACCGGACTTTTATGAAATACCCTGCGGAAGCGCTCATTGCTTTTCTGCAAGGCATCCTCCGTCTTCATTTGTACCGTCACATCGTAATGCATGGTCAGGATTGTCGGTTCCTCGCCCAGATCGATCAATTCGTAGAATGTATTGGTGGAATGCTGCTCGCCAGTTACGCCAATAAACTCATTCATCGGAATATACAGGGATTTTTGTTCCAATAACTGGTCGACAAAGTCCTGGCGTTCAGCTTCGTTAGCCCACAAGGCCAGTTCCACAGTTGTGCGCCCGATGGATGTTCCGGGATCCAAACCAGTCAATTTCCAATAGGCATCATTGGCATTCAAAAGCCTTCCTTCTCTAAGGGTGGTGATTGCCACCGCAATTGGGGTGGCATGAAATATCTTATCGAATCTATTCTCTCCCACTTTCACGGCTCTCACTACCCGCCTTAAAGAATCCATGACAAGAACTACAACAACAGCCACCAACATATAGATAAAAGTCAACTGCAACGCAATCGATAGTGGAGAAGAGTATTTTGAAGCATGCACCCCCCATATATCCGCAAGTGCCATTCCCCAGACCGCTGCAATGCTCAACATGGAAATCATGACAGCCACGCGCCAACTCGTAATCAACATGGCAATCATGATGATCAGAATATAGAAAACCAGTACGGTATCCCGCACGCCGTCCACAATCCAGGCTTGATAAGTGATAACCACCCATGCCGAAAAGATTAGAGCACGGGCAGCTGGCAAGAGATGGCCCTTCTTCACTGCCGCCAGCAATATGGCATGAAAAAGCAGAAGAGCTGTATAAATGGCCCCCGGCATCTGAACCAAATTCCCCCCAGTTGCTAGATGGTATATGATATATGAGGTATTCGCCGCCAGTGCAGCATAGATACAGTAAGCCAGTAGTTTTACAGCATTGTCCTGATCATCTAACCCAAACACTGAGTCCAACGAAAAACGTGAGCGGCGAAACTTCATGAACGAATCTCCGCAAAAAAGTATATCACGTCGATCTTCCCCGCAACCCCATATCGTCCACGATCACCCTACGGCAGACTTCGCTCAAAGGACGCAATCACCTGATCCCACCTGGAATTCATGTCGTCATCAATCGTTTGGAGCTCAGGATGGGCTTCGAACCAGGCCAGCGACCGGCGCACTCCCTCAGCCCAATTGACTTGGCACGCAAAATCAGGCACATGGTGCTTGATCTTCGTGTTATCAAATACGACGCTATAGATTTTATCCCCCCGCAGCGTGCCCAAATGTTCGGGATTGTGGGCAATGATCAAATCGCTGGGGATGTGGATCACGTTCGGCTCCGCACCGAGGGCCCGATACACTTCGAGAAAGATCTGATCCCAGCTGAGAACTTCGTCCGACGTGATGTGAAAGGCTTCCCCGATTGCTTTGTCGTTTCCGAACAGGCCCATCAGCCCTTTGGCAAAATCACCATTCCACGTCAAAACCCATAAAGAGGTCCCATCACCGGGAACGATGACCTTACCGCCGCGTTTCATGCGATCCACGACGGTGTAGGGATGCGCCCAGCTCGCACCAGCCAAGGGAATTTGAGAAGGCCCATACGTGAGCGATGGGCGGATGATTGTGACAGGGAATCCAAGACTGTGATATTCCTGCATCAGGCGTTTTTCGCAGGCAATCTTATTCTGTGAATATTTCCAGTAAGGATTTTCCAGCGGTGTCTCTTCGGTGATCAAATAATGTTTGGGCGGTTTTTGGTAGGCTGAAGCCGAGGAGATAAAAACGAACTGTCTGACCTTGCCCTCGAACAAACGGATATCGCGCTCGATATCCTCAACCGTATAAGCGATCCAATCGACGACCACGTCGAAGCGCTGAGCAGCCAGCGATGATGCGAGCCGCGTTTCATCCGCATGGATATCACCCTGGAGCAACGTCGCACCAGCCGGAAGAGGATGCTTTTTCGAAACGGAACGGTTCAGGACAAAAAGCTCATGCCCGCGGGCAAGGGCAAGTTCAGAACAAGCCGAACTGATCAGGCCCGTCCCGCCGATAAAAAGGATCTTCATTAGCCTTCTCCCATTTCAGGTATCGGTTGCACAGGCACACGAATCGACAGGTAACTCTCAACCGCGAAAATGATGAGTGCCAGCCACACAATTGCAAAACCAATGAGGCGTGTAAGATCAAACGGCTCTTTGTAGACCAACACACCGATGAGAAATTGCAGCGTTGGCGCGATGTATTGCAGGAGGCCGACAACAGTAAGCGGAATTTGCTTTGCCGCAGATGCAAACATCAACAAGGGAATCGTCGTCACCAGCCCGGCGCCGACGAGAAAAACATCCACAAGCATACCGTTGTGCCGGAATGCACCCGAACCACTAAATCCCACAAAAGCAAGGTAGAGCAAGGCAGCCGGGAAGACAATTCCCGTTTCAAGCGTAAGCCCATACAACGAACCCAACGGCGAGAGTTTTTTTACAAAACCATAAAAACCGAACGTGAATGCAAGCGAAAGCGCAATCCACGGCAAACGGCCATACACGAACGTTAGGTATGCCACGCCCAAAGCGGCCAGCCCCACCGGAATCAATTGTATGGGACGCAGACGCTCGCGCAAAAAGATTACACCCAATAATATACTGAGTAATGGGTTGATGAAATAACCCAGGCTAGTCTCAACGATGAATCCGGCGTTCACGCCCCACACATAGATCAGCCAGTTAATAGAAAGCAAGATCGCCGCAACTGAATATATGCCCATCGTTTTCCAGTCGAACGCAGCCGAGCGAAAATCAGTCCATTGCCTGGTCAGTAAGATATAAACCAACAATAAGACAAATGACCAACCAATGCGGTGTCCGATCACCTGTAGAGCCGGTACATCGTGCAAAAACTTCCAATAGATTGGGAAGACTCCCCATAGCAAATACACGACAATAGCATTCAGGATGCCTTTATTCATTTTTCTCCAACGAGGGATTAATTAGAATTCGTCAATCGAGCGACGCCCGGCAAAGCCTGTATCAAGCTCATGCCAGAAGGCAATGTCCGCCTCGCCGTATTGCCAGCACAGATATACTTCACGCCCATCCTTGAGCGCGGGGAAATCCAACAAGCCGGTGTTGATGTCCTTGATGACTGCGCCGGCATCCTGCACTGCATGGATCAGTTCATCCAATCGATCAAAGGTACTGACCATGCGGCTCAAGGTAGGATTCCCACCGTTTCCAGCAGCTTTTTCCATCACGCTCCAGATTTCGGGTTGATGGACAAGGATCTGCTGCCGAATGCTCTGGATCTCGTCCATCCAGGGCCGGATCGACTCTAATGCCTCATTTGCCTGTTGAAGGGTGAAGTATTTGGCCATGGCTGGCAGTATACCATTTTGATAGATATGCTGCGCGACAATGAGCCAGTACAAACCAACGAACAAGCCCGTGGAAGCTTAATCTTCCCGGGCCTTATCTCCTTCCTATTGCTCCAACACTGCCGTATAGCCTTTCTTTTTTGCGGCGGCAATGATTTGCTCTTCACCGACTTTTGTCTCGTCGAATTCCACGATCATTTGTTGTTTATGGTAGCTGGCACTGATCTCTTTAACGCCATCCAGAACATCTTCGATGCTTTCGAGCTTCATGGAGCAGTTTGAGCAGTGCATATCTGGGACGGAGAAGGTTTTCTTGATCATGGGCAACTCTCTGTGAATGATGGTCTCGATACGACGGCGGAAAATCACCGCCATCAACTCGACCATCGGTTTTATTCAAAAATAATCATGCCCGTGTACATGCCCATCGAGCAGGTGAAGAACATGCGCGTGCCGGAAGGTTGTGCGGGAATGTCCACCTGCACGGTCCCGGTATCGGGCAGTAGTTGGTAGAAGTTCAGGGCCGGGATAACAAAATCACGCGCACAGGAGTAGGTTCTGTCCGTTACCAGGCTCAGTTTGACCAGGATGTTCGCATCCGCGCGCAGGGTCTGCGGGAAGTAGCCTTCATTCTCCACGTTGAGAGTCAGGGTACCATCGGAGACAAATTGCGAGGACGAGCTTTGGGCGGAGGCACTTTCACTGGTCGGAAACAGGCTGCGGCTTAGATTCTGAAGCGAGAGCGGTGAACCCATCAGGTTGAGTCCGCCATCCAGTGTCAGTAATCCCAAAATCAAAACGGCTACCGCGACGAATCGCATAAAGAATTTCTCCATCCGCGCGCCGAGTTCAGTGGTGAGATAGGCCACAACGAAGAAAACCGGGCTTGTCCCAAGCGTGAAGGCAAACATCATCGCCGCACCGGTGACCGGACTGCCTGTGGCAAGTGCGGCCGCCATCATAGCTTGTGTGATACCGCATGGAATGAAAACGGTGAGTGCACCCAGAAAGAGCGGGGTGAAGGTATCGGTGCCTTTAGCCGTACGGCGGATGTACCGTGTGATGAACTTGGGCGGCTCGATGTTGAAATATCGGAAGATGGGGTGTACGTTGAACATGCGCAGCGCATTGCCCACCATAAAGATACCGATAGCAATCATGAGGATCGCGCGAGTGAGGGGGCTGAGCGTGAGGAACGAACCAGCCCAGCCGAGCAGAAGGCCCAGCAAGGTATAAGCGACCAGTTTCGCAAGCAGAAATAGAAGGATCGGGAGCGCCGTATTTGTGCGTTTTTGGATTCGTTCTTTTTTCCCGCGTTTTTTGGGCTGGATGGACTGTTCCAGATAATCCTGCTCAATTTGATGTGCGAGGGAACTGGCCAGCAAGCCACCCTGTACCGCCAGGCAACTCAAACCACCGGTCGTCAGACCGGTGATGAATGCGACCATGATCCGCCCGGAGAAGCCTGAACTGGCGCTGATGGCAACTCCCTGCTCACCCTGATTTTGCAGCGCGAGCATAACGACTGCCATTGTAATGAAACCGATGCCAAGCGCCACGAGAATGACGGGATCAAACGCTGGTTTTCTTTGATGTGACATTACACCTCTAACGATGTGGTCTCGATATATCCCACGGCGCTTCGACTTCGTGGCGCCAAGGCGCCACTCCGCTCACTACAGTCCCAATGGTTTTCGGGAGCGCGACAGGCTACTCGACCACCGATATGTTATTTAGATCTTCTTGTTCCGCAATCTCAAACTATTCGTCACGACAAACACGCTGCTGAAAGCCATCGCCAGCGCGGCCAGCATGGGTACCAGATACCCCAACGCGGCGGCGGGAATGAGCACCACGTTGTAGAAAAACGCCCAGAACAGATTTTGTTTGATCGTGCCCAGCGTCTTGCGTGAAAGGTTGATCGCGCGCGCCACGCCACGCAGGTCACCGCTCATAAGCGTCACGGGTGCGGCGGCGATCGCTACATCGGTGCCTGTGCCGATTGCGATACCTACATCTGCCTGTGCCAGCGCGGGCGCGTCGTTGACTCCATCACCAACCATGGCAATAACAGCGTTTGGTGACTGGAGTTTCTTGATCTCGCTGGATTTTCCTTCCGGCAATACTTCTGCCAGCACCTGATCGATGCCGACTTGTTTCGCGATCGCTTCGGCGGTCTTTTGGTTATCGCCGGTGATCATCACAACTTTCAAACCCATGCGATGCAGTTCAGCGATCGCTTCCTTCGAGCTGTCCTTCACGGTATCTGCTACCGCGATCACGCCTTGCACTTTTCCATCCACTGCCACCAACATGGCAGTCTTGGCTTCGGACTGCAATCGCGAGACTTCGGATTCGAGTCCATTCAAGGAAAATTGATTCGCGTTCATCATACGGACGTTGCCGACGGCCACGCTTCTTCCGTCAACTTCGGCCTGCACGCCATGCCCAGCCTCTGCCTTAAACCCGGCCGGGTCCACCAACTGCAAACCACGTGTTGTAGCTTCGGCCCAGATCGCTTCGCCCAGAGGATGCTCGCTCCCTTTTTCAACACTTGCAGCAAGGCGTAATAAGTCATCACCGGTCAGTAACCGGCTAGCAGTGGTGCGATCACCTGATGACTGCTTACTGATAACGATATCCGTGACGGCTGGTTGTCCCTTTGTGATCGTCCCAGTTTTATCCAACACAACCACGTTCACTTTGCCGGCACGTTCCAGGGCTTCACTGCTCTTGAAGAGCACGCCCAACTCGGCGCCTTTGCCTGTACCTACCATGACTGCCGTTGGTGTGGCGAGTCCCATCGCACACGGGCAGGCGATGACCAACACCGCCACCATGTTGATCAGAGCGCGTGTAAAGTTATCTGTATCCGCGTGCATTGGCAATGCAGGGCCAAAGAAATACCAGCCCGCAAACGTAAGCAGAGCGATCACGATCACGACCGGTACGAAAACCGCCGAGACCTGATCCGCCAGTTTTTGGATCGGCGCCTTGCTGCCCTGTGCATCCTCCACTAGTTTGATGATCTGTGCGAGCGCAGTCTCTTTGCCAACCTTGGTGGCCTCGAACTTTAACAGGCCCAGCTTGTTCAACGTCGCACCGATGACGGCGTCGCCCGGTTTCTTCTCCACTGGCAAGGATTCACCGGTCAGCATGGACTCATCCACGGCACTGCGGCCCTCGGTGACCACGCCATCCACAGGGATCTTTTCGCCAGGGCGCACCAGCACAACGTCACCCACACGAACGTCGTCGATCGAGACCTCGGCCTCCGTCCCGTCACGAATGACGCGGGCGGTCTTGGCGCGTAAGCCCATCAGCTTTTTGATCGCTTCAGACGTGCGTCCCTTGGCGCGGGCCTCCAGGAACTTACCGAGCTTGATCAATGTGATAATGACCGCCGCCGTCTCAAAATAGACGTGACCATGCAGCCATCCCAACGCGACCGGGATGGAGTAAAAGTACGCGGCGGAGGAACCCATCGCGATCAACACATCCATGTTGGCAGACATATTGCGCAGTGCCTTGTACGCGCCAACGTAGTATTGCCAGCCCACGTAGAACTGCACCGGGGTGGCCACCGCCCACATGGCGTAATGTACCCATTCGGCGTGTGCCCACATCCCCACCAGGTCGAAATCGCGCAGCATCGAAAAGACGAAGAGCGGCACGGTAAAGATCAGTCCAATGATGAGCAGACGGCGCTGTTCGTTGATCTCATTCTCGCGGGCCTGTGCTTCGGCATCTTCTGCCTCTCCACCCAGTTCCACAGCCTCGAAACCGGCCGCGGCAACCGCGCGACGCAA
Organism: Anaerolineales bacterium; assembly: GCA_035720235.1. Lineage (GTDB taxonomy): Bacteria > Chloroflexota > Anaerolineae > Anaerolineales > Villigracilaceae > Defluviilinea. Next base: position 28,432 of record DASTOH010000180.1, read on the forward strand.
CTCGGCCTGTGAAACGATCGTGGGGACATATTTCACCCGCGCCTTTTCAGTAGCGAAATTTACCTGGGCTTCCAGCACGCCATCCAGATTCGTCAGAGCCTTTTCCAATCGGCGCGCGTCGTTATCATCTGCCAGGCGCTTGATGATGAGGTCGGCTTCGCCAGTGGCCACACCGTAACCAGCGCGGTTGACGCGCGCGATGAAATCACTCAGCCCGAGCTTGGCGGCGTCAAACTCCACGGTGGCGCGTTCGGAGGACAGGTTCACCACCGCCGTTTGCACGCCATCCAGTTTTTTCAGGTTGCGTTCCACGGTGGCAACACAGTTGGCACAGGTCATGCCCGTAATAGGAAGAGTCAGTTGTTTTGTAGCAGTCATCTCCAGATCCTACAGAATGTCACGTTGCAAACGTGACCTACAGGGTCATCAGACCTTCAACCGGGTAATCGATCTCGGCCAGCAAGGCTTTGATCTTGGCCTCATCCGCAGGGGAATCGAAGGTGATGACAACCTGCTTGGTGGCCTGGTCGGCCTTCACCGATTGCACGCCCTGCAGTTCACCCACTTCCATTTCGATGGTGTGAGTGCAGTGACCGCAATGGATGGCAGGGACGGTATAGGTTACAGTAGTCATGAGTTTATTTCTCCTTGAATTGATTTTAGTTTTCATTTCTGAGCAGTGACGACCAACTCGCCTAACATGCCGGCTTCCTTGTGTCCAGCCACTGAGCAGAAAAATGTATAAGCTCCAGGCTCTGAGACCGTAAATTCCAACACGCTGGTGTCACCTGGTTGAGCGGATATATGTAGATCAACATTCAGCTCCTCGCCATGTGCATGATGCGCCTCAGAACCGCTGTCCTTCTTGAGGACCGCTTTGACGTCAATTTTCTCGATCACAAAATCGTGCTCAACAGCTCCAGAATTCTTTAGGGTTAACACCACCGGCTCACCCACCGGCACAGTCACCGATGCTGGACTGTAGGAAAAATCCGTAGCATCCAGCGTGATCTCGGTCGATGGTTGCGAAGTGGCGCCACAGGCAGTCAGCAATAGGGTAAAGGCAAGGACACTAAGTAATTTTCTCAGCATAAGTCTGGTTTCCTTTTTGGGACACGATCACACTTTTGTTGACATTTCAAACACTTCAGTGATTTCCTTCAAAACGCGCTCGCGTTCCTTTCTGTCATTGCCCTGAATCGCGGTGATCACACAGGAATTCAGGTGATCTTCAAGAATGTGAGCACTTACCTTATTCAGCGCGGATTCAACCGCCTGGATTTGGCGGATGACGTCGATACAATACGTATCCTCCTCCACCATGCGGATCACGCCACGCAGATGCCCTTCTATTGTTTTCAAACGTCGGAGTGTATTCTCATTTTCCATGGGTACCTCTAGGTCAAGATGCCATAGATTATCCGGTTCTTACCCCCCCCAGGGGGGTGGGGGCAACCACGATGATAGCTTCTCTCGATTTTTTCGTCAACCAGAACCTGTCACAAATTGACCGGAAGTTTGTCATATTTGTTTAAAATTCGGTGCGAGGTAGTAGAATACACGCATGGCCCTTAACCCATTGAAACTCCGCCAAGTCAGCGTGTTTCAGAACGCGACCGATGACGACTTAAAGTTGATTGCCCAGCGTGGAATTGAGCGGTCCATCGAGGAAGGCGAATTCTTCTTTTTTCAAGGCGACCCGGCTGATTATCTTTACGTGCTAATCTCCGGCCGCGCAAAGCTCCTGCAGGTGAACTCCGCCGGGCAACAGGTGAACCTCCGTACGATCAATGAGTGGCAATTGTTCGGAGCACTGGGAGCCGTACGCGACAATGCCACGTATCCCGTCAGTGCGCAGGCTCTGGAACCCAGTACAGCCCTGGCCATTAAGAGTGAGCACCTGCGGGAAATGATGCAGACACGCCCCTACCTTTCCTTTGACCTGATGAAGCTCATGACAGGCTACATACAGGAAATGCAGGAACGCTACCGGGAACTTGCCACCGAGAAAGTGGAGCGGCGCATCGCCCGCACCCTGTTACGGCTGACTGCCCAAATGGGCGTCAAGGTGGCTGACGGCGGCATCGAGCTGACGTTCACGCGCCAGGACCTGGCGGAAATGTCTGGCACTACCCTCTTCACTGCCAGCCGGGTGCTATCAGAGTGGGAAAAGCGGGGATTGGTTGAATCAGGCCGCGAACGGGTGGTGATCCGAAAGCCTCATGATCTGGTTCAGATCGCGGAAGAGTCCGGCGAGTGATCCAAATCTAGCAGGTTATCCCCGATCCGCAGGCACGCCGTGGGCGTGCCTTTTTGTTTTCGTTATTTGCGCTAGCGCAAAGAGGAAATTACCAATATGGGGTATTTTTGTCGCTAATGAACACAAGTGAAATCCTGCACGATCAAATAACGGTCGAAGAGTTGCTACGGAGATGGCCCGAAACCTGGGTGGTCTTCAAGAATAAGAGAACCCAGTGCATGGGATGTTTCATGCAACGTTTTTGTTCACTTCGGGAAGTAGCCGAGGCCCATCAACTGCCTCTTCCAGACCTGATCGAAGAACTGGAAAAGTGTGTTAATCAATCCAAAAAATCTCAAAGGAGTATCTCATGAAAATCTCTTACAAAGTACTCAGTATATTTTTGCTGCTTGTTATTCTGACGGCAGGATGCAGCGGCACCGCAAAAGAGGAAGTCGCGAGTAATGTTGTTGAATATACACTGAGCACTGGTATGATCGACGGAAAAATGGTATTCATTGGCGTGGGTGGAGGCATCGACGGAGTCACGAATCCTACCCTAAGTGCCTATGTGGGCGATCTGGTAAGGATCAAACTGACCAGCGGCGAAGGTGTTGAGCACAATATTTCCTTCCCTGATTTCAACAGCACCTCAGAAAATGTGGTGGGCAAGGGTACCAGCACGACACTTGAATTTCAAGTGGATAAGGGTGGCAACTTCAGCTATTTTTGCTCCGTTCCCGGACATCGCCAGGCCGGCATGGAAGGCAAATTCGAAGTGGCCGGGCAAGCCGTAGCCGCTGCTCCCGTTTCTGCAGCTCAAGGCAGCTACACAGGCGCGACCGGTCCCATGATCGTAAGCGGCGCTGCAGCGACGGGCGCCGATATCGTACGTGACCCCACCGATTTGCCTGCCCCTCTTCCTAAGCGCGAACCTCAGACCGTTCGCATTGACCTGGAGGCGGTGGAAATCGAAGGCCAGCTGGCTGATGGCACAACGTTCACCTACTGGACATTCAACAGCAAAGTGCCTGGTCCCTTCTATCGTGTGCGCGTGGGTGACACCATCGAAGTGCACATGAAGAACCTGACCGGCAGCACCATGCCTCACTCCGTGGACTTCCATGCGGTCACTGGCCCGGGTGGCGGCGCGACGATGACTCAGACTCCTCCGGGAGAGGAAACCATGTTTACAGCCAAGGCGCTTAATCCCGGTCTCTATGTATACCACTGCGCGACCCCGATGGTTGCCCAGCACATTGCAAATGGCATGTATGGCTTGATCTTGGTCGAGCCTGAGGAAGGGTTACCGCCCGTGGATCGCGAGTTTTATGTGATGCAGGGTGAGGTGTACACCACCGAGGCGTTCGGCTCGACGGGTCACCTGACTGAAAATGTACAGGCTCTGCTCAACGAAGATCCCGAATATCTGGTGTTAAATGGTGCCGTTGGCGCCTTGACAACTCAAAAGCCGTTGAAGGCCAATGTCGGTGAGACGGTGCGCATCTTCTTTGGAGTCGGTGGACCAAACTTCACCTCCTCCTTCCACGTGATTGGTGAGATCTTTGACCGGGTCTTTGATCAGGCCTCACTCACTTCACCCGCCCTCACGAATGTTCAAACGACTCTCGTTCCTCCTGGTGGAGCAACTATGGTCGAGTTTGGACTGGAGGTGCCAGGCAATTACATCCTGGTGGACCATGCGCTCGCCCGGTTGCAGCGCGGACTGGCTGGTTTCTTAGTGGTAGAAGGTTCCCCCAACCCTGAAATCTACAACGGCACTCCCATGCCTGGTAGTGGACATTAGGAACTGAAAAATGGAAAATCGCCTGCGGGTAACTCCGCAGGCGATTTACCGCTTATCTCATCAGTAAGCTAGCGTATTGAACGGATCGATAGGGTGAAACTGAAATATCAAGTGAAGGGAAGTATGCGGCACTTTGTGATTTACTGGTAAAGTTTTTGAAATACATTTTGTGCCCAGAGGATGAGTTCTTGCTCATCCGACTGGGACAAGGAACCGTTGCCTTTTCCAAAGAACTCCAGTTTCACTTCCATGCGGTCGGAAACACCCTGGGGATCGGATGCATCCAGAAGTACAGTCCCAAATTCTTGAATCCAGGCATCAAACTGTTCTCGTTCCTCCACAGAGAGCAGGCTCGCAAACGTGCCCATTGTTCCATTAGGCTGGGACTTGCACTGGTTCCCATAGATTTCGCCTGAAAGGAAAACGGTCAGGCTGTCACAGAAGCCCGCAATGCCGCCTTCGCGCCTCCAGGTCAGCGCCAAAGTGGCCGGCTGGACCAACGAACCATCCACGCTGACATGGTAGGTATATTCCACGCCCTCTGCCTCCAGAACAATGATCTTTCCCGGTGTTATGACCTGGGCGCACATCACATCCTGCATTGCAACGCCCAGACATGAATCGGAAAACTCCACATCGGAAGAACTGACGATCGAAACCGAGCTCTCCTCAAGACCGAGATTCATAGCCAGTTGTTTTTTCACCATTTCTTCCAGACTGCCCGCACTGGCAGTATTGGGTACCACGACCACCGAACTGCCATCTTCATCCGTATGAACTTCATACTGAGTGCCATTTGCTTCCAGAATAATCTTGTAACCTGGCACGATTGCCTGAGTACACATCACGCCGGCCCGTTGAACGCCGAGGCAGCCATCAGGCCAGTTTACGGCTTCGGTGGAGATCAGGGTAATTTGACCAGGGGGCACGTTAAGGATCTTGGAAAGAGCCGCAATCGCTGCCTGTTGCGCGAGCGTGAGTCCCTGATTCGGATAGGAATCATTTGGATATGAATCGTTCGGATAGGAATTGTCATTCGGAAGCACGGGTTCTTCAGTCGGCTGCGCTTGCGGTGCACAGGCCGCCAGTATCGATATCATCAAAACCAGAATTGTCAAATGTTTTCTCATTTCTTGCTCCTTTATGAATGGACGACATCAGAATCGGAATTGTTCCGAAAAAATGTATAATCGGCTTCATGCGACGAATTGCTTTAATCTTGTTAATTGTAACCTTATCAGCCTGTGCTGCTCGCAGACCTGACCCAGCCGTCGCGATTCAGGTGGCAGTTATGTCAACATTGACCGCACTGCCCGTTTCCACTGCCGCTCCACCTTCAACCCCCTACCCGACCCCCACACGCTTTGATCTCGCGGGCCTGTTCTGTGAATATCAATTCTGTATTGGTCATCCGGCCGACATGGCACTCTTTGACGTCAATGCGCAGAGCGGTGCCACTTCCTCCAGCAACTATTCACAAGGATTGCTTGCCGCCTTCAGTGAGAATCTGTTCATTCAAGTGATGTGGCAGCTCGCCTCGGGAAGCGCCGATCCACAATTCATGCTGGATCTGATACTGGATGATGTAGACACACGAACCGGCACATTGGACGTAAAGCTGATTCGCGATATGAACGTGGTCTTCACCCCGATCACTACCACCGCTACGGCAGTCCTGCCCTTCGGTGGAGCCGGGGCCTGGATCTGCGGCGAGCGCGCCTTCGCCTGGAAAGTGTATAGCTCGCAGGCAGAAAACGCTCAGGTTTTGTTCGAGTCCGCTCTGGATCGCTTCCAATGCAAGCGATAAAGCAAATCCTTGAAACCACCCGTGGATCCGTTGCCATTCGCGAAGCTGCACTTTCAGATGTTGAAGGATTCCGCGAGTTACGGTTGCACGCCCTGCAGGAGGCGCCCACCGCGTTCAGTGCAGACTACGATGTGAATTTCAATCAACCGACAAGCTATTGGGAAGGCAGGCTGACGTTCGACGAATATAGAACCATCTTCTTTGCTGATTTTGAAAACAAACTTATTGGTATGACAGGGATCGGCAGACGGGACTCGCCAAAAACAAGACACAGCGCAGAAATCTACAGCGTATACGTCCGCCCGGAATGGCGAGGTTTGCATATCGCCGAGGCTCTGATTGAAGCCTGCATACAGTGGGCCAAGGCGCGGGAGGTCATTATTGTCAAACTTGGAGTGACAAGTTCCAGCACCTCCGCGGTGCGCTGTTATCAGCGGTGTGGTTTTACGATCTACGGGACCGAGCCGCGCGGGATTTTCTATGATGGCCAGTATCACGACGGATATTTGATGTACCGTGATATCGCGTAATGCGATTTGAAAATCGCATTTCAGCATAAAGCGGCTTGAAAGTCGCACCACAAAGGAGAATCGCATGGTCACTGAAACTGAAGTCCAACAACTGAGATCGCGCGTCAACGAATTGGAAGACCGCCTGAAATACCTGTATCGTCGGCTGAATATTGAATACGCTGATCTCAGCTCAGACCCGGTGCTGTCACCTCAGATTCAGGAGGCCCTCCGGCGCGGCAACAAAATCGAAGCCATCAAAATCTATCGGGAATTGACAGGCGTGGGTCTCGCCGAAGCCAAGGACGTGATCGATAAGGCAGAGCAATTTATCAAATAAAATTCATTGTCCAACAATATTAGACTTTATCGGAAATAGCGATATGATCGGTGAATGCTAACATATGACGAACTCAAAACGAATGCCAGGAAATTTGTCTCGTTGACCAGTCTCACACCAGAAGAATTCAATCTACTCTTGCCTGCTTTTGAACGAGCCTATTTGAAAAAGTATCCTGGGTCAAAAACGAAAACAGGCAAGGCTCGAAAAAGGAAGGTCGGCGCAGGTCGCAAAGGATCGCTTGCCAGCATAGAACAGAAGTTGTTGTTTGCGCTGGTTTACCAGAAAAGCTACCCACTGCAAGTGGTGATGGGTGAGTTGTTTGGGATCGGGCAATCCCAAGCGAATGAGTGGATCCATGACTTGTTGCCCATATTGAAGCAAGCGCTGGATGATCTTGGATTTCTGCCGGAACGAGACCCACAGAAATTCAAGCAGACGGAGAAGGATCGAAAAGATGCAGCAGATTCCATCATCGACGGCACGGAAAGACGTCGCCAACGACCGAAAAAGGCTGAAAAACAGGCTTTGCACTACAGCGGCAAGAAGAAAATCCATAGTGATAAGAATATTGTGATCGCAACGGTCAAAAGAAAACGAGTGTCGTATCTCAGCCAAACGTACCCAGGCAAAACGCACGACAAGAAAGTGGCAGACACTGAGAACATTTCTTATCCAAAACATATTGCCTTACACAAAGACACCGGCTTTCAAGGTTATGAGCCGAACGTGCGAAAGCTCTATCAGCCGAAAAAAAGCCGCACAAGAAAGAACTAACCACCAAAGAGAAGGAGCGCAATCGCAAGATCTCGAAAATCCGTGTCAGAGTGGAGCATGCCATTTCAGGCATCAAGCGCTCTCGGAGCGTGAAAGATATTTTGCGAAACACCAAAGACGATTTTTCTGATTTGGTTATGGTGATTGCCTGTAGCTTGCATAATCTTCGTGTTGAATACAGAATGAAACCTTTGAAGCTATGACCAAATTACTTATTTCCGATAATGTCTATTACAACATTTATCAATGACGGAGTTGGAGGCGGGCATGGAAACGATCCGCCAGGCACCGAACGACGATGGAACACTCAGGATGATCGTGCGAAGGCCCGCTGTTGACGAGCGAGAAGTGATTGGCGAAGCGGAACTCACCGTGCAAGAAGGCCTGGTCGGCGATACCTGGAAGGTTCGCGCGAGCCGGCATACCCCTGATGGATCTGCTAACACGGATGCACAGATCACGCTGATGAACGCACGCGCAATTGCCTTATTGGCACAGAGCGAGGACCGTTGGTCGCTGGCCGGAGATCAGTTATATGTCGATCTGAATCTTGGTGAAGACAACTTGCTGCCTGGTACAAGGCTTGCAGTAGGCTCGGCGATCCTTGAGGTCTCTGCCCAGCCACATACCGGCTGCAACAAGTTTTCGGCGCGCTTCGGCGTGGAGGCAATGAAGTTCGTCAATTCCCCGGAAGGCAAGCGGCTCCATTTGCGGGGAATCAATGCCAAGGTGGTGCAGTCTGGGACGATCCGGGTGGGAGATGTAATAAAAAAGATGTAAGGAGCATGACCATGGCGATTCAAGATGTGCAACTCTCGAGCAATCACCAAGTTATTGTCGATCGACTTCTGGCGGCTTGCCGGGCCGATGACCGTATCGTCGCCGCGTTTTTGATTGGCTCCAATGCCAAAGGCAAGGCGGACGAACACTCGGACCTTGACACTTACATCGTCATAAAGGACGACGCCTTTGATAATTTTGATGCCACACGTGAATCCTTTGTCCGTTTGCTGGGCGAGCCAGCATTTATTGAAGATTTTGGAATTCCGAATATTCTCTTCCTAATCTTCCCGGATGGCTCCGAAGTCGAGCTTTACTATGCGAGCGAGAGCCGCCTGGGTGAAATCTTCAATGCACCGTACAAAGTTCTTCTGGATAAAAAGAACATCGCATCTGATCTTGTTCTTGGTGAAGAACAGGAATTTGACCAGGCGAAACAGACGGAGAAACTGCGCCGCCTCATCCAGTGGTTTTGGCATAACTTCTCACACTTTGCCACTGCCATGGCACGCAATCAACTCTGGTGGGCCCGTGGTCAACTGGAGGTGCTACGCGCGACATGTGTAGGCTTGGCGCGGTTGAAGCATGATTTCTCAGACCCTGAGGTTGAAGAGGAAGTCTATTTCAAGATCGAGAATGCCATGCCAGTGGAACAGTTGTCGCCTTTGCAGAACACCTTTTGCCCGATGGAGAAAGCTGCGATGCTGGAGTCCGCGTTTGTGATCGTGGATTTTTATCGGGAGTTGGCGGCTGCTCTTGCAGAAGAACATGGGATCACTTATCCAGAAGCGCTCGAAAAAGTGATGATAGAACGACTCAAGAAGATACGCGATAACCATTGACGTAATTCTTAAGTATGTCATCTGCAATTGCTTTTCTATCAGATATTCACGGAAACTCTCCAGCGCTGAAAGCTGTCCTGGAGGATATTCGGGCTCAGGGTTGTTCCCAAGCCTTCATGTTGGGCGACCTCATCAACGGCGTTGATCCGCATGGCTGCGTCCAAATCCTTCGAGAATGGCAGGAAGGCACTCATGTGGAACTCGCCTGCCTCAAAGGCAATGGCGAAGCTTATCTGTTGACCCCCGACCGCGACGCGTTGCCTCGGCAAACAGAGTCGTGGAATACCGACATGATGCACTTGGTGGATTGGTGGCAAGAGCATCTAACCAGGGAGGATATCGAGTGGATTCATACGTTTCAGGACTTTGTCCTCTGGAACAATGCCTGCCTGGTGCATGACCGCCCCATGGACAGATTATCTCCAGAGAGTTGGCATGTGCCGGATATTGAGCCGAGATATCAGGAATGGTTTTTTCATTCGCCGGGTATCCACCCAGATTTGGCAGATGAACAATGGCAAGCTCTGTGGACGTATATGGATTCAAATAATTTTTCGCAAGTGTTCTGCGGTCATACCCACATCCCATTTTGCCGGGAATATGAAGGCAAGCTGGTCTGTAATCTAGGTAGCGCTGGCGCAACGCTGGATGGTGACCCACGTGCTTCCTGGGTTAGAGTGGAGCAAAAGCCGGGACATGGGTTGGAAATCAGCATTCAGCGGGTGGATTACGATACTGCGCTGATTCATCAACTTATTGATCAGACACCTGATTATTACGGCTTCCAGGTGCCCGGTTATATGGATGCATATAAGAAGTGGTTTTCAACGGGAATCCATTGGAAATTCCATCTTACTTCGAGATGATAGAACGGCCCTGACAATGGAATCAGCATGCAGGAAGAAGTTGACCATCTGGCTCATACCGTGATCAATGGCTTTGGAGTAGCCGGTATGGCTATCGGTATTATCAAAGGCGAGCAAGTCTATGCCAAGGGTTACGGTGTGAAAAGCATCGAGACACAGGAGCCTGTCACTGCCGATTCATTGTTTCACCTGGCCTCCATTTCCAAGACCTTCGTCGCAAGCGCGGTCGTGCAACTGGCGGAACAGGGAAAGCTGGAGCTTGACGCGCCAGTACTGACCTACCTGCCCGATTTCATCCTTGATGACGAGCGCTACAGGCAGATCACTGTGCGGCAGATGCTCAGTCACACGGCTGGCATGCCAGACACTGACGATTACTGCTGGGACCGTCCCGAATACGATGACCAGGCGCTCGAGCGTTACGTGCGCAGCCTGGCCCCAGAGAAACTGATCGCGAGTCCGGGAGAAAAATTCGCGTATAGCAATATCGGCTACGAAGTGTTGGGACTGCTTATCGCTCGCACTTCTGGCCAGTCCTTTGAAGACTATATCAAACAGCATCTGCTTCTCCCACTGGGTATGAATTCAAGTACCTTCCTCAAAACGGAAGTTGCGCCCGAACATGCCACCTCGCCGCATATCTTATTGCCTCCAGCTGTGGTGAGCTCAGAATACCCCTATAACCGGGCACATGCGCCCAGCTCCACACTCCATTCCAGCGCCGCAGAGCTTTGTTCCTGGGCTCTGATGAATCTGAATCGAGGTGAATTGCAGGGCCGGCACATCCTTCAAGGGACGAGTTTTAAGCAGTTGTGGCATCCATACCGGCAGACAGGAACCAATTATCCCGATGAGTTTGTTGGCTTGAGCTGGTTCATCGATACCTACCGCGGTCACCGGAGGATCCGTCATGATGGTGTGGATACTGGCTTTCAAAGTGATATGGTCATACTGCCGGACCAGTCCATCGCGGTCGTTGCCTTGGCGAATACGATCCCTGCACCTATGAATATGATAATGAATGCGATTGTCGATCTCTTGCTCGGGCTTGAGCCGTCTATTCCCAAACCGCCGGTGCTGTCATCCTTAGGGGTAGTCCTTTCAGAGCATGGGATACAGGGAGCCGCTGACAGGTATCGTTGTTTACAGGAAACAGGAGCCGATCAGTACGACTTTTGCTTGGAGCAATTTCTTGATATTGGCTACACTCTACTTGAGGTGCGCAGATATCCTGAATGTTTCCGGGTGCTGCAACTGGGTCTGGAGCTGTTCCCCGATGCGCCTGAAATCGCAGATTTGCTCACGCAGTTGAAAAGTCGAGTCGGCAAGGCTTAGCTGTGCATAAGGCTGTAGTTGCTGCGCCGGCAAACCACGCAGGGGCCCACTAACCTGCGAAGCGTTTTACAATTAAGGCAGACAATGAAACCATCGGACTCTCACCCATTTCGATCCGCACACGCCAGAGTAGAGTACCAAACGCTTTGTCTGGAAAGGGCCAAAGCATGGCCGGTTGCGTCAGAAACCCGATTAGTGGAAACGCCTTCCGGACAAACCTATGTTCGAGTGAGTGGACTTCCCACAGATCCGCCGCTTGTCTTGTTGCACGGCGCACGGGGTAATTCGCTCATGTGGATTCCCAACATCGCCCTGTTGTCTGCGCAATACCGAACATATGCATTAGATACGATCGGTGATATTGGACTGAGTGTCAGCCAGCGGAAACTCTCCCGCCTGGATGATTATATGAGTTGGCTGGATGAAGTATTATCTGTTTTGGTCTCCGGAGATGCTCTTAGCCTGGTGGGAATGTCCTACGGTGGCGGGCTCGCCTCTGAGTATGCGCTCCGTTTTCCCAACCGACTCAATAAGCTCGTGCTGTTAGCTCCGGCGAATATGCTGCCGCCGTCATTCGCGCTTATCTTTCGTGGGTTACTTACCCTTATTCCCAGCACCGACTTCCGCAAACGGTTTTACTACTGGCTGCTTCGCGATATGGTGGAACGCGGCGAAAACGGCCGCGCGCGCGTGGACGAAGCCGTTGCCGATTGGGAGGTGGCCGAGCGTTGTTTCAGGTCCCTGGCCACGATACCGCTGCCAGTGATTGGCGATAAGGCTTTACAAAGTCTCAGGGTCCCCACCTTATTTCTGGTGGGAGAGAACGAGAAAATATACTCTCCTCAAAAAGCAATCCAGCGACTGAACCGCCTCGCGTCTCAGATCCAGACCGAGATCATTCCTCGGGCCGGACATGACCTATGGATTGTACAGGCTGAGGTTGTCACAAAGAAGATACTTAATTTCCTGGGCGATTCTGGAACGGGCAATTCTATCGCTGTGGGTAGAACGGCGTAATGCTCAACGCGGCTGACGCGCGGTTTGGCCGATCGCGCTTCTCACTTACTGGCTGAACCTGCGGGAAGATGAAACATGACAGGCATCGAGAAACATCCATACTTTGACCTCTGGCTTCATAGCACTGACGAACTGGAGAGAATTCTGCAAATCAGAATCGCCACCCGCGAAACCATCCATGACTGGCCGTTGTCGACAGTTCAGAGGATTACTACAGAGGACGGCTATTCCATAATCTATAAGGTCCAGCACTTGGCAATGGTGGAACCCAGGTTCTACAGATCAGCAACATCAAAGCTGCTGCCAAAGTCCGAAGATTTGGGAGCAATCCATGGTTGTCAGGCAATGATATTCGAGTTTATCGATGGAGAAAGGCTTGCAGAGTGTAACGTTGATGAGGCAGGCCTTATCAGAATCGGACGAGAGTTGCAAACAGAAATACAGGACATCAAAGGCGATCTCCCGCTCTTTAGGGACATCGGTAACAGACAAAAGTGGATTGGCTTTGCAGAATCTGTTCTGATCAGGTTGGCTGACCTGATGGAGCGACGAATTTTTCAAAATGTGAGTACTTCGCTTGTTCAGGAGTTGCGTGATTGGGCATACCAGAGTGCCGTTGTGGACATCGTGAACAAAGAATCGTGTCTCACCCATGGCGACCTGAACGGTGAAAACATCTTTGTTCTTCCGGATGGATACAAACTGATCGATTGGCAAAGACCCTGCCGTGCGCCCTATGACGTCGATATGGTTGGACTGCTTCTTGACAAGGGCTTCAATCCATCCTTGCATGTGAATCGAGAAGTGATCCAGATATTCCATTTCCTGAGGATAGACTGGTTCACTCAATGCAGGGCCAGTCTATTCCCGGAGGGCTTAAGTTATGAGAGAAGTGTTATTTCAGCCGCTGAAACCCTTTTAGAACACAGGACTCTATTCAACCAACAAGATACGTGATTCGAAAAAGGATTCGTTTGATCAGCTTTTATGCCACATCCACCCCCGTGACCTTCGCCAGCAGTTTATGCAGCAATGCAGTCGGTAACACCAGCACGATGTGGATGATGGAACTTAAACCGAAAATAACCGCCACAGAGCTCAGGAAATCACTGATGAGCGGAGCGATGGTGTTCCACATCCACGGCCCCGCGCCGACCAACAAGGTAAACGAAAACAGCACTCCGACCCCAATGACCAATTCCAGCCAGGCGTGGCGGTCAGACTCAGAGGGCATCATGGTGCTGCTTACGGCGAAGGCGAGATAAAACCACAGGTAAAAATCCTGTACGGTGGGCAAGGCACGCACGCCCAGCCAGAACAGATTCAGTTGTCCCTGCCGCAATACATCTGCCAGTAATTGAACTTCCAGATGGTAAAAGGCGATATAGGCTACGAAGATCGTGCCTGTGATCAGAGGCGCCCCGCCAATTAACGAATCGCGCACGATATCTGACCGGGCGGTTTCCACGAAACCCAATTGCAGGCGTCCATCAGGTAAAGGCCTGGGGAGGATGGAAAACCTCCCGGTTGGCACACCCAGGACTTTAGCCATCACGAAATGGCTGCCTTCGTGCAAAAAAACACCGGGCAGAAAGATCAACTGGAAGATGGTCATGGTCACTCTGGCATCGCGCGAGAGAATCAGGAACACCGCCTGGATCTCGCGATGCAAAAGCCGCTGAAGGAAAATCAGCGGCACAAGCAGGAACACAAACCAGAACAAGCCTGAGAGTTGATCCATAAATGTCCCCAATTATAAATGTCATTGCGAGGAGCGAACGGAGTGAGCGACGAAGCAATCTCCTCTTGCAGGGAGGCTGTTTCACTTCCGTATGCGCTCCCCGGCCCTGCCCGCTAGGGAGTGCCCGGGGTGCGGGCAATTGTCGACTCCGAGCGGGACGATCACCCGCTCTCCGTTCAGCGCGAGTAAGATTGCGCGGCCTTCGTGATAGCTACAAACTCATCGGGCTTCAGACTGGCGCCGCCGACCAACGCTCCATCGATATCGGACTGCGAGAAGAATTCGGGTGCGTTCGCCGCAGTGACCGAGCCGCCATACAAGATGCGAATCGCCTGGGCATTGTCTGCTCCGAATAAATCGCTCAGCGCGGGACGGATGACCTTGCCGTGCACAGCGTTGGCATTTTCTCCACTGGAGGCTTTGCCTGTCCCGATGGCCCAGACCGGTTCATAGGCCACCACTATTCGTGCCGCGGTGGCAGAGTCAACCCTAGCGAAGCCCACGGCAATTTGGCGCCGGACAACTTCCGCCGTCTGCCCTGAATCGTATTGATCCAGCGTTTCGCCCACACAGACGATCGGGGTCAGGTCAAATTTCAGGGCGGCATGCAGCTTTCGATTCACCGTCTCATCGGTTTCACCGAAATATGTGCGCCGCTCGGAGTGACCGATGATCACATAGCCGCAAAATTCCTTCACCATGCCTGGCGACACTTCACCGGTGAAAGCGCCTTTCTCCTCCCAGTACAGGTTCTGCGCGCCCAGGCCAATGCCCGAGCCTTCGAGCATGGCCGACACGGCAGAGATCGACGTGAAGGGCGGGCACAATACTTTTTCCACATTCGAAATCTCACGCAACGGTGTGAGCATTTTCGAGACCAGGTCGCGCGCTTCGGCGGCGGTCTTGTTCATCTTCCAGTTACCGGCAACAAAGGGTGTTCGATTCATTTTGTTTATTTCATCCCGTCCAAAAGTTGTTTTGCGTACAGACGAATCCACTCAGGTGTGGACGATGTATCTTTCATCAGCGAACCCAGATAGAGCGTGGCAAGATCCTTTTTGCCTTCGAGCGCGTTCATTTCACCCTCCAATAGATCCGCCTCACGCAACGTGTCCTCGATTTCCCTGGCTTTCATGAGCAAAATGACGGAATCGTCTATCCTGCCGTGGAAGTACGCGTTTCTTGATTGCGCAACCAGAAGGATGGGTTCGTCGATCTGCCTGACCTCATCCACTGGCACCACCTGGATGAACTCAGGACGATTGGCGGCCTTGTACAGGGCCTCATGGAACGCTTCCGTTACATGATTGGGAATATCCCCACTGGCAAAGGCGCGCTCGGCTTGAAAGTACATGGACGCGGCCGGCAGCCAGCCATCCTGCTGGCTCTTGAATTTATCGCCGGCCTGCATGAAAAAGTCACGGTCGTGGGGGTCTACGATGTTGAAGACCTTTCCAAGGATCTCATAAGTTTGCCTTGGGAGATTCGCATTCCAAAATGCGAGTGCCAGTTCGAGCTGCGCGTTCGGGTCCCTGGGATTCTTATCTGCACGTTTTTGTGCTTCCATCACTTCTGGTGGGATGGCAGCATTGGGTGGGGTGATCGGAGGCGGCAGCAGTGCAGTCTGCACTGGTTGGGTTGGGCCAGGCGGCTGGATCTGTGTGGCCGCCACCACAGGCGTCCGGTTGGACAAGCCCGCCAGGAACCTCCCAAACAGTCGATTATTGCGTGCGAACGCGAAAAGCCCCATACAGAGCAGGATGATCAACCCCGCGCTGACCCATACCCACGGTGAACGCTTCGTTTTGGAGGGTTCGACTCGGCGCGGCGCGGCGCCCAAGCCTGCGTCTGAAACTTTGGCCTGCGCGGCCCCTTGAGCTGGTTCTGATAGGGCGACAGCCGCTGCTGGTGCAACCTGCTGGGCAGGCATATTTGTTTTCTCAACAGGCTGTATAGCCTGTGAGACTCTTATAAACGTGCCCTGCATAGGAATGCCTGCTTCGTTCCAGGCTTCCTTGAACGCGCTGACCAGTTGGCTGGCATTCTCGAAGCGATCCGAGCGCTCCTTGGCAAGCGACTTCAACAAAACGCGCTCCACTTGTTCGGGCACATTCGGGTTGACCTTATGGGGCAGGGGCAATGGTGAGTAAATATGATCGTGGATGATGGCGAAGGGCGTATCGGCATTGAACGGCACGCGCCCCACCACCATTTCGTACAGCATCACACCAAATGAATACAGGTCGGTGCGCTGGTCGAGGTCGCTCTTCCCCATGGCCTGTTCGGGCGAGATATACTGCGGCGTGCCCATGACCATATCAGAGGACAATGTTGATTCGCCGGATTGTGCCATGCGCGCCAGACCGAAATCGGCCAGGTAGATGTTTCCGTCACTGGCCAGCAATACATTGGACGGCTTGACGTCGCGGTGCAAAACGCCCTGTTTATGGGCATAGGCCAGCGCCGCCCCCACAGCTTCAACAATTTTTGCAATTTCCTCAGAGGCGAGTGGACCCTGGTCCATGCGGGCTTTGAGCGTATCCCCTTCGATGAACTTCATCACCAGGTACGGGCGGGTCTCATGTTCGGCATAATCATACACCGGCACAATGTTGGGATGTTCCAACCTTGCTACCACGCGTGCCTCCCGCTGAAAACGGGATGCGAAGGACTGATCCGTGTTAAGGGCCGGGTGGAGCGCCTTGAGGGCCACATATCGATCCAGGGAGGCGTGATAGGCTTTGAAAACTGTTGCCATGCCGCCCTGCCCGAGCTGTTCTACGATTCGATACGGGCCGATATTTTCACCGACGTTGAAAGACATGAAATCCTCTAATGTTTTCCTCTCCCCAATTTTACATGACAATTTCTTTCCCTAACATACCAACCACATGGTTAAAAATAGCAAGAAGAATAACTGATTCTTCCTGCGAGGTCGCCCTTTTATGGCAATGGCAATACTGAAGGTATTATCGGGGGGATATCAGTCGCTGGATTAATTACGGTTTCAATTACTGGAGGGATTTCAGTCACCTGTTTCACCACAGTTTCAATGACCGGTGGCGGTGTCAAAATATTTTGTAACTGCTCTGTAGGTCTGTCTGTTGGTTTAGGAGCTGGGGTATTTGTTGGTCGTGGAACGGGACTGGTATTGTTATTCGTTGCCTGGCTGGTAGGCGAGGGTCGAGAGGTGGGAGTCGTTTCGTTGTTCGTTTCCAGAGCAAAGGGAGTGAGTTCCGAACCAAGAGTAGTTGCGCTGCTGGCTCCTTGACTCGTGGGCGTAAACTCAACAGACACGGCAGGGATTTTTACGGACGATAGGGCTGACATCAGCCTGCCTCTAAGATTGGGCACTAATGAGAACGCAAGACCGATGCCCAGCGCGATCCCCACAAGGACATATAACCATTCCATGCGCCTCTTTTTTGGAGGCGCTGATTTCTTCGCCGCCGCGAGGTATTCATTAGAGGTTATGCCGTGATAAGGCATGAAGGCAACAGACGAAGTAATCCCCTGCGTCGTGTTGTTCGCATTCAACCAGGCATTTTTGAATGCCAAAACCATCTGGTCAACAGTATCAAAACGGTCATTGGGATCTTTTGCAAGGACTTTGAGCAAGACCTGTTCAACGGATTCAGACAAATGAGGATTCAACGTCCGCGGCAATGGCGGCGGGGTGTAAATATGATCATGAATAATTGCATATCCCGTTTTGGCATTGAATGGTGGCTGCCCCACAACGAGTTCATAAAGCATCACGCCAAACGAATAGATATCCGTTCGCTTGTCGAGATCATTCCGGCCCATGGCTTGCTCGGGTGATACGTAGTGCGGCGTTCCCAGAGTGGATTCAGACGAAAGGGTGGATACTTCCGCCTGCGCAATACGCGCCAGCCCAAAATCTGCAAGATACATCACGCCATTCGTGCCAAGCAGTACATTCGAGGGCTTGATGTCACGATGTAAGACACCCTGGCTGTGTGCGTATGCCAGCGCCGAGCCGACCGAATCAACCACCTGGAGGACCTCGTAAAAATTCAAGGGCCCCTGGGCGAGACGCTCTTTCAAGGTACTCCCCTCAATAAATTTCATGACCAGATAGGCAACTTTTTCGTATTCCGAATAATCGTAAATGGGAACGATGTGTGGGTGTTCCAATTTGGCAACCAGACGCGCCTCGCGCTGGAAGCGTGCAATGAAGGTCTGATCCTCACGAAAAGCGGGGTGAATTATCTTAAGCGCGACGTAACGGTCCAGGGCAGGGTGATATGCCTTGAAAACGGTGCCCATGCCGCCCTCCCCAATTTGTTCAAGGAGTTGATAAGGACCGATATTTTCGCCAACTCTCAATGACATCATGACCTCTAATTGATCTGCGCCATTTTATCTTACACGAAATGAAAACAGACCAACATAACAAAAGTGTGAATAAAAAACTGGCAAAGGTACGCCTTTGCCAGTTCGAGTCTTGCCAATATGGTTAGCGGTCCATTAGTGCCGCGACACCGGGCAGTTCTTTGCCCTCCAGGAATTCCAGAGATGCGCCGCCGCCGGTGGAGACGTGTGTCATCTGTTTGGCAACCCCGGCCTTCTTGACTGCGCTGGCTGAATCTCCACCGCCAATCACCGTGGTCGCGCCGGATTCGGCGAGCATTCTTGCAAGAGCGAAGGTCCCCGCGGCGAACTTGGGCATT
>DASTOH010000181.1:0-36525 GCA_035720235.1 Anaerolineales bacterium
CAAGAAGTCTGCTCGTATCGTGGGCGAAGTGCTGGGAAAATATCACCCGCATGGTGATGCAGCGGTCTATGAATCGATGGCGCGCATGGCCCAGGATTTTTCCATGCGCTACCTGCTGGTAGATGGACAAGGCAACTTTGGGTCGGTAGACGGCGATGCCCCCGCCGCGATGCGCTATACCGAAGCCCGTCTGCAACGGCTGGCCGAGGAGCTGCTCGCGGATCTCGAGAAGGATACTGTCGATTTTGGCCCGAATTTCGATGACTCGCTCGAGGAGCCGCTGGTCCTGCCTTCGCGCGTGCCGAACATGCTCCTGAATGGCGCCTCCGGCATTGCAGTCGGCATGGCAACCAACATCCCGCCACACAACCTGCGTGAATTGACAGATGCCATCATTTACTTGATCGACAACCACGAGCGGATGGATGACATTCCACTCGACGAGTTGATGAAGCGCGTCCCAGGCCCGGACTTTCCAACGGGTGGCATCATTGTAGGCCGCGAAGGCATCGAGTCCGCATATGGCACGGGGCGGGGGCGCCTGGTGGTGCGGGGGATGGCCCATATCGAAGAGTCGAAGGGGGGCAGGCACGAGATTGTGATCACCGAAATTCCGTACCAGGTGAACAAATCCAGCCTGATCGAGCGGATCGCCGAACTCGTCCGCGTGGACAAAATCGACCAGATTTCAGACCTGCGTGACGAATCGGACCAGCGCGGCATGAGCATTGTGATCGAGCTTAAACGCGGGGCGCAGCCCAAGAAGGTCCTCAATCAATTGTACAAATATACGGCTTTACAGTCCACCTTTGCCGTGCAGATGCTGGCGCTTGTGGATGGTGAACCCCGTACCCTGCCGCTTAAGCGCGCCCTGCAGATTTTCGTCGAGCACCGGCAGACGGTGATTGTGCGCCGGACGAATTTCGAGCTGGCAAAGGCCCGGGCACGCCTGCACATCCTCGATGGGTACCTGATCGCCCTGGCCAATCTCGATGCTGTGATCAAGACCATCCGCGAATCGCAGGATGCCGATGTGGCCAAGCAAAACCTGATGGTGCGCTTCAAATTGAGCGAGCTTCAGGCGCAGGCGATTTTGGATATGCAGTTACGCAGACTGGCTGCCCTCGAACGTTGGAAGATCGAGGAGGAACACAAACAGATTACCCGACAGATCGCCTACCTGGAAGATTTGCTTGCAACCCCCAAGAAGATCCTGGCACTGATTCAGGACGATATGCGGGAACTCGCTGAAAAATATGGCGATGACCGCCGCACAAGGATTGCTGGCGAGGCCAGGGAAGAATTGAGCGATGAAGATCTCATTCAGGATGAGGCGGTACTGATCAGTCTCACCGAGCGGGGTTATATCAAGCGTGTGGCGGCTTCGGCCTTCCGTTCACAGAGCCGCGGCGGACGCGGTGTTTTGGGTCACACGACCAGGGATGAGGACGAAGTCGTCGCGCTGATTCCGGCCCGCAGCCTGGATACCATGCTGTTCTTCTCCGACAAGGGCAAGGTCTACAGCGAGAGGGTGTATCAGATTCCGGATGCTGACCGCACGGCCAAGGGGATTCCGCTGGTCAATATTCTGTCCATGGATGCCACTGAGAAAGTGACAGCTGCGATCGCGGTCTCGAACTTCTCTGCGCATGGGTATTGTGTCCTTGCGACGGCGCGTGGCCGGGTCAAGCGCGTGGTGCTGGAGGAATTTGCAGCAGTGCGTCCTTCGGGCTTGATCGCCATGTCGCTGGATGACGGTGATCAGTTGGGCTGGGCGCGTATCACCACCGGCAGTGATGAGGTGATTTTCGTCACCGAGAACGGCCAGGCTTTGCGGTTCAACGAAAACAAAATCCGCTCCATGGGGCGTCAGGCCGCGGGTGTGGCAGCCATCAAACTCAAAAAAGATGATGCGGTCACCAGCATGGATGTGGTCGAGAAAGACGGTTCGCTGCTCGTTGTTACTTCAGGAGGTTACGGCAAACAAACTCCCTTGAAAGAGTACAGCGCCAAGGGACGCGCCACAGGCGGCATCGCCACCATTGACCAGAGGGCTTTGAAGGAGATTGGCAAGATCGTCTCGGCGCGGGTGGTGCAAAAGGCCGATGACCTGACGATCATTACCTCCAACGGCGTGGCCATCCGCATCAAGAACAAGGATGTCAAGCAGGCAGGGCGCGCCACCAAAGGCGTACATCTCATTAAGCCCCAGGACGGCGACTATGTGGCCTCAGTTGCCCGTATCGCGGCTGAGGATCTCAAGCGGGCCGGCGCACAAATATCCGAAGAAGAGAAAGTGGAGCCTCAACCCCAACTGATGTAACATGAATGTCCCGCAATTCTATTAGGAAGCCTTCCGGTGGGATTGCGAGATATCTTCTGGAAACAAAAATGGCGACCGCCTATACAGGTGATCGCCATTTATTATTGAATTGAAGCCGCGCTAGAAAGACATTCTCCCCAACAGGAACATGGCCAGCGTGCCCATAATACAAACGGTCAGCATGATCATAAATGAGAGAATGAACCGTTGTTGGGCCGTCATGCCCAGGAAGTTGGCGTTGCTTCGGCGACGCCTGGGCGCCGAAGCAGCTGTGCGGCTGGGAGCCGATTCCTTGTAAAGATCATTCGGTTCCTCTTCGTAGAAGGATGAATCAGCAGATTCACGCAGATTATCAAACATTTTTACCTCGCCACAAAGTATATCATGCGAAGAGGCGCAGCCGCACATCCCCAAATCGTACTGTTACGGTCTTGCCATGCTCATCTCGGATTTTCAGGCTGCCATCGGGTTCCAGACCGATGATCTGGCCGGTGACAACCTGGTCGCCTCCCATCTCGGCCCGCACCTCCTTGCTGTAATAGGCCAGTGACTTCTCCCAAGCAGACAGGAACGAATCAGTATGTATGTGCGGGCGCAAAGCTATGAACGAGGCAAGAATATTGTGCAATAAGCTGGTGCGATCAGGTACTTTGCCAAGAAGATGTTCCAGGCTGACGGCTGGAAAACGCAATACATCCGTGGTTGGTGTAGCCCCTTTGGCAACATTGACCCCCACTCCTATTACCACATAATCTACTTCTTCCTCAACCCAGGTTAATTCAATGAGAATACCCGCCACCTTGCGACCATTCAGCAGGATATCATTGGGCCATTTGATTTGCGGAGCGAGGTTCAGTTTACCGAGGGCGTCGGTCAGGGCCAGCGCTGCCAGTCCCACGATCCGGGACAGATGCGGCATTTCATTCGCGCGGGGATGCAGAATCAAACTAAAAGCCAAAGCAGTAGCCGGAGGCGTAAACCAGGGGCGGTCCAGGCGACCCCGGCCCGCGGTTTGTTCATCTGCAACGATAATGGAAAGATCCCTTACGCCCCGTGTTGCCCATTTGATGGCTTCATCGTTGGTCGAGCCAATGGAACTGAAATATCGGATATCACCCAATGGAAGATCGGAGAGGCTCTGAACGAGTTCCTGTTGATCCATTGGATATTATGGTAACACAAACCAGGGGTTGATAAAGCCGCCGTTTTGACGTACCTCAAAATGCAGGTGCGCACCCTGTGAGTTGCCCGTGCTGCCCGATGCACCGATCCATTGACCAGCGCCCACGCTCGCGCACACGCCAACACCAATACTGCTCAAGTGCGCATACAGGCTCGAATAGCCGTTGCCGTGATCGATCTGGATCACGTTTCCATACCCGTAGTTATAGCCACCCGTTGCCATGGTGACTACGCCGCTATCCGCAGCATAAACGGGAGCACCCTCGCCTGCTGCAAGGTCAATGCCAAGATGTCCCGACCAGTAATCATTGCCTGAAAGGGAATGAGCATCCGTAGGCCACACAAATCCGCCACTCCCAACCGCGCCACCCGAGCAGGCGCTTTGATTGGTTGGGGATGTCCCGGAGGCGCCGCGCGCCATGGTGGGAACGATCCATTGCACAAATTCACGCTGTCCGCCCGGAATCATCACCCACGAACCCGAATCGATCTTTGGGTCAGAAAGGTCAATGTTGTTTCCCGGGTAGTTCAGGATCTCATCGATGTTGGCCTTGAATTCAGTGGCCACCGTTTCCAGCGTATCGTTTTCCTTCCATTGATAATAAATCCCGTCCGTAGGGGGAATTTTCAAGACCTGCCCAGGTTTAAGGCTGTGCGGATCATCCTGCAAGACGTCGTAGTTTGCCCATAGCACGGTCTCAGGCTTGAGTCCATATGACTCAGCAATGGGAAAAATGGCGTCACCGCGTGAAACCCGATATTCCTCGATACTGTAACGGGGCTTATCTGCCGGGATATTGGTCTTCAGCTGGATATTTCTCTCGATGGACAAAAACGCTTCGGACTCACCCAAAGATGGCATGGCTACGTCTGGCTGTTTCTCATCTGGAGCCGCGGTGGGTTGAGGCTGCAAGGCCGTTACGGTGGTCGTGGATTGTTTCCAGGCCAGACCGCCGAAGACGATTCCTGTTACCAGCACGAAAGTCAATCCCCAACTGCCGATACTGAATTTGTTATCCCTGAAGAATGATTTGATCTTTTCCATACAATGGTAGTTTGACGCCTGGCTGCAGAATCATGAATGATTACTACATAATTCCAATTGTAACAATAAAGTGCAGCCAGGTTTGGGTAAAGGGACGATTCTTATCCTCTAATCATCTCGTCCAAGGTTTTCCAGGAATTCCTGATTGTTACGGGCGCGGTCCAGGCGTGTAATGATCGCTTCGGTCGCAACGGCTGGATCCATGCCAGCGCCCTGAGGTTGCTGGGTGGTCATCTGGATGTACATGCGGCGCATCAGCCAGACGCGTTGCAGAAGATCTGGACCCAGCAGCAGGTCTTCGCGGCGCGTGGACGAGCGTTCGATATCCACGGCGGGAAACAGCCGGCGCTCCTGCAGTTTGCGCGAGAGAATCAATTCCATGTTGCCGGTGCCCTTGAACTCTTCGTACACAACATCATCCAAACGTGAGCCGGTATCCACCAGGCAGGTCGCGATAATAGTTAGCGAGCCGCCTTCTTCCAGATTACGCGCCGCACCGAAGAAACGTTTGGGTGGGTACAAGGCAGAAGGATCCATCCCACCAGACAACGTGCGCCCGGAGGGGTTCACCACCAGGTTATAGGCCCGCGCCAGGCGTGTGATCGAGTCCATCAAAATTACCACGTGACGTCCGATCTCCACCAGCCGCTTCGCGCGCTCCAAGGCGAGTTCCGCTGTGCGCACATGGGACGTGACCGGTTCGTCAAATGTGGAGGCGACCACTTCGGCATCCACCGAACGATCCATATCGGTCACCTCTTCAGGCCGTTCACCGATGAGCGCCACGATCAGATGTACATCAGGATATTTGGTTGAAATCGAGTTTGCAATTTGCTTGAGAATTGTAGTCTTTCCCGCTTTTGGAGGTGATACGATCAAACCGCGTTGTCCACGACCAATGGGAGCGATCAGGTTGATCAGCCGTGGGGCGAGCGTGTCGTGGTCAGTCTCCAGGTCGAAGCGCTTATCCGGAAAAATGGGTGTCAGGTTCTCAAAGACTACTCGACGCGAGGCTTCTTCAATATCCTGGCCGTTGACCGATTCGACCTTTAGCAGACCGAAATGTCGTTCGCTCTCACGGGGCGGCCGCACCTGGCCTATGACGAGGTCGCCTGCTCTCAGGTCATGCCGGCGAAGCTGGGCCTGGGAGACGTAGACATCTTGGTCGCTGATGCGGTAATTGGTTGCCCGCAGGAAACCAATGCCCTCACTCATGATCTCCAGGATGCCGCCGCGCAGTTCAATGCCTTCTTTCTGCGCCTCCGCCTCCCGAATCATCATGGCAAGCGTCTCTTTCTTGAGGCGGTTGGCGTTGGGAATGTTCAGCGTCTTCGCCATGCCGCGCAGTTTAGAAAGAGGTTCGTTCTCAAGTTCAAGTATTTTCATGTTGTATCTCGTATAGTGATGTGATGTTGACATGTCAGCCAAACCAGCAATACCCCGGGCGGGTTGGTCTGGGAGAGTCCCTTAGGTTGTGCGTGAAATTGGGTTTTCGTTCAAGTTAGTGTGACGCGCCACCCGTGCAGGTTGAATTGCCGTACAAACAGATGACGCAAATGGGGTTGTCAAAGAGGCGGGGAATTTCGAACATTATAGCATGTTCAAGGGGTCAATGCAAGCTGTTCGCTTCAAGCCGAACTTTCAGATTTGAGAGTACCGCACGCTGAGATTGATTTGCCTGTTTGGCCACGAAACCTTCGAGAATTTTGTTCACCTGCACAAAATCAACTGTCTGTTTGATGTGTGTCCTTTTATCATTGTCCTGGGTAAGAGCATAATTGAAGATGATATAAATGTTTGGCTTGCCGTGCACGTGGAATTCCAGTTCCTCCTTGGGCTTAGTCAGATGGATGACCGAGTAGAGACGGTTTCGATAGATGGGGAGCCCGGCCCAGCGGAAGGTCTGCACAGTATGAAACGGGCGCAGGATGATACCTTTCTCATCCTTCTGCTCTTTTAGAACGTCAATGGTTGTCAGATTCGGCTGAAGACCAATCATATTGATTGGATTGGAGATATGATCATACACTTCACCGCGCGGACAATCGATGAATACGTTCAGTTCAAATGTCAGCATCTTCGGTTTCTACCAGGAGCCGATTTTGCAGTTCCGATAGCCGGCGATACAAGCCATTTTGATGAATCAATTCAAGGTGCGAGCCTCGTTCCGCGACCTTCCCGTCATCCATGACCAGAATGGTGTCGACATTCTCCAACCCGATCAGCCGATGCGTGATCAGAATCGCTGTTTTCCTTTTCATCACATCGAATAGTGTAGCAAGTACCTGTCGCTCTGTCAACGGGTCGAGGTTGGCGGTGGGTTCATCACAGATCAGGATGGGGACGTCCTTGAGAATTGCCCGCGCGATGGCCAGCCGCTGGCGCTCGCCGCCTGAAAGTCGTACGCCCTGCTCTCCTATAAAGGTATCATATCCTTTGGGAAGATTCATGACAAATTCATGAATATGTGCGGCGCGCGCGGCAGCCTCCATTTCCTCCTGACTCACTGACCGGCGCGCCAGCCGCAAGTTCTCACGGATGGTGGTGTTGAAGAAATAACTTGTCTGTGAAATGAGGGCGCATCTTTTCCTCACTTCATCCTGATTCAGCGATTTGAGCGATTCACCACCCAAACAGATTTCTCCTAAATCGTAGTCCCAGAACCGAAACAGCAGGTTCGCAATCGTGCTCTTGCCTGCGCCACTCGGGCCGACGATGGCAACGGATTTACCAGCTGGAACGGTAAAGATGACGTTCTGCAATGCGGGAGTGGATTGGTTCGGGTAGGTAAAGGTCAAATCTGTAATTCGTAATTCGTGATCCGTAATTCCTGAATGCTCACTGGTTACTGGATCACTGACAGCCGGCTCGGCATCCACTACCTCGAACAATCTCCGTGCAGCTTCATGGGATGAATTCCACATCTGCGCAGCCAGCGGCAGGGGGTTGACAGCTTCAAAAGATGCAAAGGTCATAAGGGCAAAGGTACCCAGCATTACGCCGTTGATGCTTCCTGCCGTGACCTGCGGAATAACCAGGAAAAGTACGAACCACAGACCCAGATTGGTCAGCAGTGTTCCCAGTGCAGAATGGGTGCCGCTAATGCGAGCCATCTCTTTCTGTGTTGAGCCGTATGATTTTCCGGCGAGCGCAATTTGTCGGGCACGGTCTGCGCCGCGGCCGAATGCAAGGAGATCGGCCAGACCTTGAATGCCATCCACGAGTTGCGTTTGGATGTTCGCGCGCTGGGTGATAAGTCGCTGCCCGGGGACGCGGCTCACGATTTTGGCCAGAAGTGGCAGGATCCAACCCAAAGTGAGGAAGAAGCCCAGGAGGGCCAGGGCAACGGGCGGGTAGAAAGAGGCGAAAAAGATGGAAACGCTAATTCCAATGATGATTGCCGTCAATGCTGGTGAAACCACGCGGACGTAGAAATTTTCCAGCGTCTCCACATCACCGATAACGCGGGCCAGCAGGTCCCCGCTCTTATACTCCATCAGGCGCGCGGGGGCAAGCGGCTCGAGCTTTTCATAGAACCAGACCCGCAGACGTGCCAGCAGTCGAAAAGTGACATTGTGCGAGACCAGCCGTTCGAGATAGCGGAAGAGGCCGCGGCTGATGCCGAAGAACCGCACGCCTACAACCGAAACCCCGAGCTCCGCAATGGATGGGTGGAGCGCAGCAGTGGAGATGAGCCAGGCCGATGTGCCGATCAGTGCGACGCTGGAGCCAATGGTGAGGGTGCTGAGCAAAATGGATAGGGCGACCCAATTCCAGGAGCCATTGAGGAATGAGAGGAGGCGGAGGATGATTTGTGGTGAGTGATGCTTCGCAATAATTGGTAATTGATGAGCAGTGACTAGAGGATTAGAGCTTAGAGAATTGGAGACTGGAGGGGTAGAGATTGGAGAATTGGGGATCCGAGAATTAGGGACGGGAGGCCGGAGATTATTGGTAAGTGTTATATTTTGCAGGATGCTTTCACCCTTATTTCCTGTTTCTTCTTTCTTCTCCCCATCGTATATTTTCACCATGCCAGCGTACAGGCCATCCTTCGCAAGCAGTTCCTGGTGTGTGCCTTGTTCCATGATACGGCCGGATTCAAGGACAATGATCTGATCTGCCCTGAAGATGGTGTTGAGACGATGGGCGATGGTGATGACCGTACGGCCTTGCATCAGGCGGCGAGTGGACTCTTCGAGCAAGGATTCCGTTTCGGGGTCCAGGCTGGAGGTGGGTTCGTCAAGGATCAGGATCGGCGCGTCTCTGAGAAATGCACGTGCCAGCGCGAGACGTTGGGCCTGTCCGCCGCTGAGACGAGCGCCACCCTCGCCAATGACCGTCTCGTATTTTTGGGGGAGCCTTTCGATGAATTGGTACAGGTGCGCGGCTTTGGCGGCTTCCATCACTTCTTCATCGGTTGCGTCTGGATTGCCGAGGCGGAGGTTGGCTGAGAGAGTGTCGTGGAATAGATAGGGGCGCTGAGGGACCCAGGCGATGGAATTGCGTAATTCGGAATTGGTAACTGGTAATTCGTGGTTGACGACGATTTGACCAAATGTGGGCTGGATGAAGCCAAGCAAAAGGTTGACCAGCGTGGACTTTCCTGCGCCTGTTTTGCCAACGAGGGCGATGTGCTGACCAGCCTGGATTCTCAGATTGATCTTTTCGAGCGCAGGTATGTTTTCCTCGGGATAGGTAAAGGACACATTTTCAAAGTCAATAAAAGAAATCTCCCTATCTGCCTGATGACTGCTCACTGGTGACTGTTCACTGATAACCGGGATATCCAAAATCTCGAAGATTTTTTTCGCGGCGGTCGTGCCAGACATGCCAGCATGGAAGCGTGCGCCGAGTGTCCGCAATGGCATATAGAATTCAGGCGCCAGGATGAGAAGAAAGAAGGCTTCCCGGAATTCCATCCGGGCATACAACAGGCGGAACCCGATTTCGACCGCAATGATGGCGGTACTGAGGGTTGCCAGCAATTCCAGCGCCAGGGCAGAAAGGAATGTGATCCGCAAAACGCCCAGTGTCGTGTCACGGAATTGATTACTGACGTTCTCGATATTGCGGGCGTGGGCTTTGGATTGACCAAAAAGTTTCAGTGTCGTGAGTCCCTGCAGACTGTCGAGGAAGTGTGCCGAGAGTCGTGAGAGCGTTTGATACTGGCGTTTGGTGACAATTTCGGCGCCTTTGCCAATCATGATCATAAAGAAGGGAATCAGCGGTGCGGTAACGAGCAAGATGATTCCTGATAACAAGTCCATAGGGAAGACAAAGATCAGGATGCTGAGGGGAACGAGTGCAGTGATAACAAGTTGGGGGAGGTACTGGCTGTAATAGGCGTCCAGGGCTTCAATGCCTTCGACGGCGGCGGTGGTCAGTTCGCCCGTGCGCTGTGCACGCGTGTAGGCAGGCCCAAGCTTCAGGATGTGATTAAATAGTCGCTCGCGCAGGTCGGTTTTGATCTTCACGGCCACCGCGTTGGCGCTGACTTCATTGACCCAGGTGAGGAGCGCGCGTCCGGCGATCATGAGCAGGATCAATCTCAGCCAGTGAAATGCCTCCGCCAGTGTCTTGCCTTCCAGGAAAACGCTGTTGACGGTACTGCTGACGAGATAGGCCTGGCCGATCGTCAACAGACCCGCTAAAAATCCGGAAAGAACCGTTAAAAGCAAAGCCGTGCGCGAATCACGGGTAAGGTAAAGTAGTCTTCGATGCATAAAAGTCTTTAGGAATAAAATCAGAAAAAGAAAGGCAGAGGGAGTGGTGCTTCATCCCTCTGCCTATTGTATCGGTAAATGATGTTTAATAAACCAGGGTCTTCTTATCGGTAGTGATTCGCTTGCGGAACATGTAATAGGTCCATGCTTGATAGGCGAGAACGATCGGGACAAAGATCAATGCGATAATGGACATGACCGTCAGGGTGTACTGCGAGGATGAGGCGTTGTAGATCGTAAGCGACCAGTCCGGGTTGAGACTGGAGACCATCACCCGTGGGAACATCAGGGTGAAGAAAGCGACCTGGGTCAGGACTATGTGCAACGATACCGTGATGAATGCCCAGCCTTCCATCTTGCGGTTGATGAAATAGATGGCAGCCAGCAGCGCGATCACTGAGACAATCGGTATAATGCCCGGGTTGACGCCGATCTTGGTGAGGATGTCGGTGTAGATGTAGGTGGTCACTGCCAGCAACACCACCATGATCGCTGCGAAGATATAGAGCTTCTTCGCCCATGCGCGGGCACGCTCGCGTAGTTCACCGTCGAGCTTCAGGGTGAGGAAGTTGGCGCCATGCAGGAGGAAGACAGCCACAGTGGTCAGGCCGCCGATCAAGCCAAAGGGATTGAGCAGACTAATCGTGGTCATGATGCCGTTCGGACTGACGTAGTTCATGTCTGCGCCGATCGGAACGCCTTTGGCAAGGTTTGCAAATGCCGTGCCAAGTAAGAGTGCGGCGAGGAATGAGCCGATGGCAATCATCCAATCAAAGCGGTTGCGCCAGGCGGGGTTGGCATCCTTCGAGCGATATTCAAAGGAAATGCCACGAATGATCAAGCCGACCAGGAGCAGGAACAGAGGCAGATAGAAGCCGCTGAACATGGTGGCATACCAGTGCGGGAAGGCCGCAAAAGTCGCGCCGCCCGCCGTGAGCAGCCATACTTCGTTGCCATCCCAGGTGGAGCCGATGGCGTTGATCACGGCGCGGCGTTCCTCATCCTTCTTACCGATGAACGGCAGGAGCATTCCCACGCCGAAATCGAAGCCTTCCAGGAAGTAGAAGCCGATCCACAATACGGCGATCAGGATAAACCAAAGGGTTTGGAGAAATTCGTAAGACATGTTGTGCCTCTCTTATTAGTCTTGTGCGCCAACCGGCAGCGCTTCATGAATACCACCCGCAGGTTCAACATCTACTGATTCATGAATGGCACCTTCAGGTCCTGCTTTGGCGTATTTGACCATGAGTTTGACCATGGCAATCGCCAGTGATCCATAGACGACTGTATAGCCGACCAGTGAGATGAGCAGGTCGAGTGTGGTGAGATTCGGGGAAACCGCATCCTGCACGCTAAGCAAGCCCTGGACGATCCAGGGTTGGCGTCCCATTTCGGTCAGGATCCAGCCGCTGGCGTTCGCGAGATACGGCAGGATGAGAATGGACGGCATCCACTTCATCCATTTGGCCTGGGTGATGTCGCCGCGCATGTTGGCCCAGAGGAAGAAGGCGGTGATACCGATCATGAGAAAACCGAAAGTCATCATGATACGGAAGGTCCAATAGGTGACGACCATCAGCGGGATGTAATCACCGGGACCATAGAGGGCCTCATATTCCGCCTGGATGTCATACACGCCACGCACTTCACAGTCGAAGTTGTTGCAGGCGAGGAAACTCAATACCCCCGGCATACGAATAGACCAGACTTCACGTTTGCCACTCAAATCGCCGATAGTGAGAATGGAGAACGAAGCGGGTTGCGATGTTTCCCAGTGCGCTTCGATGGCGGCGAATTTCATGGGCTGGGTCTCATACATGTATTGACCCATGGTGTGACCACCCAGGAAGACCAGCACGCTGGCGATCAAACCGACCACGGAGCCAATGACGAAAGAGCGCTTGAAGAAGTCAACATTCTGTTTGCGGAAGATATGATAACCGCTGACCGCGATGATCAGCATGGCCGCCATCAATAATCCGTCAGAAATGGTATGCCAGAAGAATATCCAGCCTTTGGGATTGCCGATCAGCGCAAAGAAGTTCACCAGTTCCGCGCGGCCGTTAGCTTCGTTGATCACATATCCGACCGGGTGTTGCATCCAGCCGTTCGCAAGCAGGATCCACAACGCAGAGAAGTTAGAGCTGAGCGCTACAAGCCAAATCGATGCGAGATGCACTTTTTCCGAAACTTTTCCTTCACCAAAAATCCACACGCCCAGGAACGTGGATTCCATAAAGAAAGCCAGCAACGCTTCCACAGCCAGAGGAGCGCCGAAGATATCGCCCACATAGCGGCTGTATTCGCTCCAGTTCATTCCAAACTGGAACTCCTGCACAATACCTGTTACCACGCCAATGGCGAAGTTAATCAGGAACAACTTGCCCCAGAACTTGGACATCGTGCGCCAGGTCTCGTCCCGGGTCTGATAATAGCGAGTTTGCATGAACGCCACGAACCAACCCAGGCCCAGTGTCAGTGGAACGAACAGCCAGTGGTAGATCGTGGTGAGAGCAAACTGCAATCGAGAAAGTGTGATTGGGTCCATAGATTCTCCTTCAAAAAATATGTACGCGCCCTCCGGGCGTACGAATTCCTTAATCCAGACTTGGCATCATCATGGGGATGCCAAGCGACTCTTTCACGAGATCTTCAAATGTGATGGACGCCATCTCTCGCAGCATGGCCACCTGGACGCGTCCCCACTTGGAGCGGACGGGGCAGTTGGCCTGGAACGGGCAATCATCCTCACCCTTTACCTGCAAACACGCCGAGAGCAGGATTGGCCCCTCGAACGCCTCGACCACATCCTTGAGCGTGATCTGTGACGCCGGGCGGGGGAGCATCAAGCCGCCGTCGCGCCCGGGGAAGGTATTGATCAATCCTTGGCGTGATAACTGCGCAACAATTCGCGTCATGAATGCCTTTGGGATCAGCATTTCCTGTTGAATCTCTGTACTGGAAAGCCGCGCCTGCTCGCCACGTTTGGCGAGGGCAAGTACCACACGGACGGCATAATCGGTTTGGCGGTTAATCCTAAGCATAGAGGCTACTTTCTATAAACCATTACTCTTTTTGTAAACGTTGACTCTGATTGTAAGCATTCCAATTATACTGTCATGTGCAATTTGTCACAATCGAAATGTGATAGAAGTAATGATGCCGCCTGGCCTGGCAGTGAAGCATATCCAGCAGCCTGCCGGTTCTAAATGGGCTCAAGCCACTGTCTCGAAGATGCCGCGCAAGCAGTACTCAGCAGCGTCCTACGAGAAAATCCTTCGCCACCCCTACGGGGACTGCCGCCCGAAGGGACGGCGTTCGCGAAGGACCGCAAAGGGAGCAAACTCATCTATAACCTTTTGTGCAACCAGCATATCCAGCGGCTTGCCTGTTCTGGATGATATAATCCTGAAAACTTTCCCACTGAGGTACACATGATAGACCCTGTCATATTTAGAATCCCACTCTTGAACTGGCCCGTGCACTGGTATGGCGTCATCTTGATGACCGGGTTCCTGGCCGGTGCATGGATGGTTGAACGCTACTTAAAGCGGCATGGCGAAAATGGCGAACTGATCTGGGACGCGGCGATCTGGGTGTTGATTCCCGGTGTAATCGGCGCCCGGTTATGGTACGTGCTCAATGCCACGCTGGGAGGGGATACCCGCTTCAGCAACAACCCTGGTGAAATCTTCAGGGTTTGGAATGGTGGCTTGCATATCTTCGGCGCCTTTTTATTTGGCGCGGCCGCGCTTCTGCTTTACCTGAACAGAAATAAACTGGATCCCTGGCTCTTTTTGGATGCGATCGGACCCGCCGCGCTGGTTGGGCAGGCGATTGGGCGTCTTGGAAACTTTATCAACCAGGAACTTTACGGTCCCCCAACTAATCTCCCCTGGGGCCTCAAGATTTTCCCCGAGAACCCTTATCAAGTACCTGGGGCTGTACAGGGTCGCTCCTCACAGGAAATATTGAGTTACATCGAAACGACCCGCTTCCATCCGACGTTTGCTTATGAAATGCTCTGGAACCTGGCTGCGGCTGGTCTCCTGTTGTGGCTTTCACGCCGCTACGAAAAGACGCTGAAGCCTGGGACGCTCTTTGCAGGCTGGCTGGTATTAGCCGGGATTGGACGCACATGGATCGAGTTCTTCCGCCCTGACCAGCCAAAGATCGGCGATTCGAACATTAGCTATTCAATGATCATCGCGGCATTGATGGCAGTTGCCGGCGCCATTTTGTTGATGGCGCGGTACAAAGCCATTCGTATTCAAGCGGCTGAAAATTGGGAGGAGGAATATAAGATTGCTACCCAGTCGAGGCCGGAGGAAAAACCGGAGGAAGTTGCTGAAGAAGAAATCGTTTCACGTGCGAGACGTAATGGCAGTGTAAAGGCCAGGGCATCCGTAGGAAAGAAGAAGCCTGGGGAAGAGGCTTCGACCCCAAAAAAGAAAACGACCACTCGGACGAAGAAGCCTACGAAGTAAAGCTGCAATTACAGAGTGCCGCATAATCATCTAAACCGGACATGCGAACCTAAACCCGCAATTTGTCCTGATAGTTTAGTAAATTATGAGACAAACGGCACATGCTGTCGCAGGTTTAATACAACCCGCCGACTCATTTGAGTTGGCTGGTTCGTCTTTCAAATTTGGAGATGCGAATGACTACGTTTCACACTTGGACGAGTGGATAGTTCGATTAAGCACTTGAGATAAAATGAAAATTATGAGTGCAGTGCATCGAAATTTGAACTCTCGACCAGTGGACGAGATATTGAGCGAGTCGGAGGCGTTCTTCATGAAGGAAGGCAAAGTTCACCACACACTGAAACGGCTTGCACAGATGCTGGAGGCAGAGTCCATTCCTTATGCTATCGTTGGAGGGATGGCGCTCAACTTGCTAGGATATACCCGCGAAACAGTGGCTGTGGACATCCTGTTGACACAACAGGGACTGGAACGCTTCCAGGAGCAGCTGGTTGGAAAAGGATATGTTCCAGCATTCAGCGGGGCGAGGAAGAGTTTTCTAGACGCGCAAACCCGTGTCAAAGTGGAGGTGCTTATCGCTGGTGAATACCCGGGCGATGGCAAGCCCAAACCGGTCGCCTTTCCCGAGCCGGAGGCTGTCAGCGTGGAGCGTGACGGTTATTGTGTCATCACGCTGGAGAAATTGATCGAACTCAAACTTGCTTCGGGCATGACAGCTCCGCATCGCCTGCGCGATCTTGCAGACGTGCAAGACCTGATTTCGTTACTAGAATTGCCGTTGGAGCTGGCGGAACAGCTTGACGAAAGTGTGCGGAATGAGTATAGGCGGTTGTGGGAGACTGTGCAACCAGCGCGAGAGTAAACTCTAATGATTCAATTCAGGTGGATTGATGCTGTCCTGTTCCTTCCTCACGGCTTAGCAGTTGCCGTCGGCGTCGCGGTCACAGGCAGAAAATCCAGTTTGGGGGGGAGAGGGGTGACGTTCTGAAATCCACGCTTCTCGGTAAATGAGAAATACGTGACCTGGCCCGGGAATATCTCTACAAAAAATTGGACATCCTTATCGTTAAAGTTGATGAGGATTTTGTAGATTCCCGCTGGCAGATCGCTCAAAATCATATTCTCCTGATAATAGGGATCTGCATTGGCTGCGCCCTTTGCGTAGGTGAACATCTTGCGTATAGGTCTCTCGGAGGGTAGTGGGCGCACTTCCACAGGGAATTGATATAGGATCTCGCCCTTTTCGCCGGTGAGTCTTCCCACCAGCACACCCCAACCCTGCGGCGGCGCCATCCACAACTCGGGATTGTAAGTTCTATAGAAATTATTCGTGCCCATGCGCACTTCAAAATGCAAGTGCGGGCCTGTCGTTGCACCAGTATCGCCCACCAGCCCGATCATATCACCGGTCTCCACGTGCTGGCCCGCCACGGCGATGATCTCACTCATATGGGCATAGATTGTGAACAGGGTTTGGCCTTTGTAGCCAAAATCATGTCTGATGACCACCGCTTTTCCATACGGGTCATTCTCATTACCGGGCGCTTCGGTGAACAAGCCCCAGTCGGCTGAAACGACCGTGCCAGGGCCTGCCGCGCGAATGGGCGTGCCTTCCGGTGCGTCAATATCCACGCCAGTATGGACGTTCGTGGACCCAAGGAGGATGGCGCCATAGCGATATTCTGCCAGGGGCCAGTTGACGTTATCCGCGGCGATGGGTCGAGCGAAGTAGAAGTGATCGTAAGCAGAGACAGCCCACGGTACGGGATAGAGAGGCGGACGCCATCCCGAAACAGGTTCCGCTCCCGGCGTGGGGAGGAAAAATCGAAACGGTTCAATCGTGGGACGCGGCGTCGCCTCCCGCTGCGCAGCAGCCGGAGCCTGAACCGGTATTTCCCCGGCAATCACCGCCGTTGGAGTCTGGTCCGGTTCTGTGCTGGTGGCAGAGGCCGGCGCGCAGGCAGAGAGCAGGAAAATCAAGAGGAGGATTCTGGAGTCCATCAGCTTGCTGATGGATGAATCGAAAAGGTTGAGCTTCTTCATGGAGTAGGTGTAAGGGTAACCGGAGTTGGAGATGGCCCGGGCGTATTCGAAGGTGTTGGTGTAATGCTCGGTGTGCGAGTCGGCGTGGATGTACGCGTGGGACGTGGCGTGCGTGTGAAGGTGGCGGTGAATGTAGGTGTGGCTGTGCGCGTGGGCGTATTGGTGGGCGGCAATACCCTGGTGGGCGTGAGCAGGATTTCGGGCGGATAAAGCTGAAGCATGGCCGAATAGAAATCCAGCCCACTCGTCAGTGCAAATTCGGTGAAGCGCGCCCCGCGATAGAATGTGCGCCAGTTTGGAAGGGCAGGCACACGTTGCCAGCCATACTGTCTTGCCAGTGAGGTGACATCCATCCAATAGCCGGACGGCACATCGCTGTACTCGCCACCCTGTTCATAGACTTTGGGATCCAGGTTGTAGCGCGCCGAGAGGTCCCATGGCGTATCGTGCAGCGGTTCGCCCAATGAGCCATCCTGCAATTGTGTGCGCAAATACAACCGCCAGTAGGTCTGCGCGCCAATATCTTCGCGCACTGCCACCATCCAACCCGCGTTGGTCATGAGTGAGTTGATGGCAAAGGCGCGACCAGTATATAACCAGTCGGATTCAAAGCCGGGGTCCAGAGACGTGGTGAGGGGAACGAAGGCGCTCTCCAGGCCTGCCAGCGCATCCCAGCCAGCCTCCTGTGTGACGCGTTCGCGCAATGCCACAAAGGCTTCGTCGACCAAATCATGCAGTTGCGGATAGGGAGCCTGTACATCGTTGAGGTCGACCACCGTCCAGCGCTCCTCCAAGCCTTCTGAAACGGGTTCAGCCATTGGTGCCCAGAGCGCGGCGGGTGTGAATTGTGCGGCCCGTTGAAAATCCTCCGGCATGGATTCAGGCATCAGCAGATTGGCCCAGATCAAGCCACGCAGGTTCATGGGGAATGGAGTTAACGGCTGGATCAGCTCCCCAGCCAGCGAATAAATGGTGAGGTACGTTTCATTCGGTGCAGGGACGGTCGTGAGGATCTGATCGCTGCTCCTATTCCAGGCGGGGTAATCTCCGTCGCCAATCCATTCTGCGGGGACGTTGCGCCTGGCATCCCAAACGTAGATGCCGCTGCGTCCGATGATCTGTGCCGAGGAAGCCCACGCCAGCCGCGTTCCATCTGGCGACCAGACGGGGTGTGACTCTGCTGCGCCGTCGGTGCCGCTCAGGTTGGTAAAGCGGCTTTCACCGGTTTTATCCAGGTCCGCCAGGATCACTTCGCCGTTTGAGATGAACGCGATCTGACGTCCGCCCGGCGACCAGGCAGGAGAGTAATCCGCATTTGATGACTCGGTCAACTGGATGGCGTTTTCTGCCGGGTGGTCTGACGGACCGACAAAGATATCAAGATCCTCGTCCTCGTAGACTTCATAGGCCAGGAAGGAACCGTCGGGTGACCATGTAGGTGCGCCTTCATAAGCAGGCGTGTCAGTGAGTTGCGTCAGTTTGCCATTGGTGAGATCGAGCCGGTACAAATCCCAGAAGCCGTTTCGGTTGGATGCGAATGCGATCTGTCTCCCATCCGGTCTGGCGGCCGGCGCGACATCATCCCAATCACCGGTGGTGAGGCGCATGAGTGGCATCTGTCCCGGGATGTAGGCAAAGAGATGAGCGTAGCCATCTTCTTCATAGGAGAGAATGACCATTTCCCGGGCACCCTCTGTGGCGGTGGGAGTGAATTCCGGCGTATCGGTTGCGGTGGCAAACGTTGAGATGACCTCCGGCGACCCGGTTGCATATTGTTGATTGCAGCTCAGGAGGAGCGCGATCAATACAGGAATCGTTATCAGTGTGACGAAGCGTGGAGTATGCTTTCGCATGGGAGATAATCTATCACGAAGGACAGGAAGTATACAAAGGGAATTTAGTCCTGAGGGTTGAAGGTCTACTCTGTGTCGCTTGTGTTCGATGTAGGCGTGGCGTCCTTGCCAGTAGAAGCATGAGATTCAGGCGGCTTCACGTCAAAGGAAAAAACCAGTGGTTCTTTGCTGGGTCCATCCGGGTAATAGAGTTTGGCTTCAATGGTATATGGATTGTTCAGCTCGCCGCGAATGTGCATGGTGAATTCGATTCTCCAGCTTAGTGGTTCCACGATGCTTGTGGAGGCAATCTCTTCACCGTCCGCGTCCTTGAGCAGCACTTCGATGTGCGGCCGTTTCTGAAAGGGCGTCATCTGAATGTTGATGAGCACACGGTAGCCATCGGGATAAGGCTCTGCAGAAAGAGATGTAATCTTCGTCTCTTCAGGAACCATGCGGTCAAGGTTATCTTCGGGGAAAAAAAAGTCCATATTCCATTTTTTCTCCTCTCCCATTTTGGGAGAGGGTTGGGGTGAGGGTTCATTCATCGAATAAAAATGTCGCTTCAGAATACAGGCGCACGCCTTTTTTTTTCACACGGTCTTCAACCCATTGGTTGAGATATTCCTGTTTGTATTCAATGGGTTTGGCGCTCGAGAGTTCATGCAAGGGATAGTTCAAATGCAGCGCACGCGGTGAAATCGTAAAACGCGTAATGCCGGTGGGCAGCACGATCTGTTGGGCCGCCAGTTTAAGGACAGTTTTGATCTTGAAATGCGGAAAGATGATTAGCGCCGTGAGGTCGGGATAAATATGTTTGAAGGTGTCGATCAATGTCTGGCTGGTGCGATCCAGCGAGGCGTTGGTTTTATACACATTGACGATCTTGTGCAACGTGTCGATATGAATGGGCAGGTCACTCGGCTGTTCCCGCAACATATAAAACCCCCCGTCGGGCAACCGGACCTGCACCGGCACATACTTTGGCGCGTCCACCGATTTACGCGGGTTGACCTTTACCAGCTCAAGTTCCTTGATCCGTCGCAGCCTGCTCATAAAAGTCCTGGTCTTCAACCCCCAGATCACATGATTCCAGGTCTGCAAATTGACATTTGGGTTGCTGATCTGCACTACCTGCGCCACGATATGCGGGAATTCCAGCTCACGCAATGATGTGACCCTGTTCGCGCCATCCAGCACCATGTAGCGATTCGAATCATCGGTCAGCGGCATCACGATGGGTGGGTTGCGCAACACTCCGGTCGCGCGCAGTTTTTCAACGAGCGGCAAAGCGCGTTGACGATCATGGTCTTCGTGCAGGATCAAGCTCTCAATTGGGAGGATGCGCAGCGTGGGCGGGTTGGAAATCATCGGGCGAAGGATACCATACAATGATGAAGTGTTAGGCGCTTTGTCCTGATGTGCGAAACCGCATCGAAGGGTCCAAAAGTTTCAGCGCTGTGGCAAAGTCCTGAGGGTGCTCCGCGGTAAAAGTCACGCGTTCACTGGTAGCCGGATGTGTGAAGATCAAGGAGTATGCGTGTAACGCGGGCCGCGCCATGACCTTTGATTCTTTTGCGCCGTACAAGAGATCTCCCACCAGCGGATGGCCCAACGCCGAGGCATGCACCCGGATCTGGTGTGTTCTTCCTGTCATTGGCGACGCCTCTACCCAGGCTGCGGCCTGATACTGTTTCAAGACCCTGAATCTCGTCTCAGACGGTTTTCCACCCCTATCATCTACCACCGTCCGGTGCTTGTGACCCACATTGATCCGTAACGGAAACTTCGTGACCTTCTCTTCCCACTTTGGATTTCCCTGCAGGATGGCGTGATACACCTTATGCGCTTCGTGCTGATCGAACTGGATGTTGAGCGCACGGTGAGTCTCTGCCTCACGAGCGAAGACCATCACCCCACTCGTGACCTTGTCCAGCCTATGAACGGTGAATATCTTGCCAAATCTTTCTTCAAGCATTTTGACAAGGTAGGGCGAAGCCGGTTCCCATCCATCCGGCAGGACAGGCAAACCGGCGGGTTTATCCACCACAAGCAGGTGCTGATCTTCGTACAGGATTTTCATGACCCTTGAGCCGCTGCCAATGACCTCGTCTTCTTTGCCAGTCTACAGTGTTTCAGCCCGGTGCCATAACAGGCCAGCGCGCCGCCCAGGAAGAAACTGCTGAATGCCAGTATGGCAACGATCAAAAAGAGCGTGCCGATCAAATAGAACTCAAAGGCAGAAACCCGGTAAGAGAACCATTTTCGATACGAGATTTGTCCCTCCACACCGCCGTTCCTTCTGACTTCGTGCACCAGAAAGACATTCCGAAGATGGCGCAGATGCACTGCAACCTCCACCAGCAGAAACAAACCCAAATACAGATTGTACAACCAGGGCAATGCGAGCCGATCAGCGATCGCCCACCACAACAGGAAGATTATCAGACTGCACAATACCAGCATGGCAAGGTGACGGCTCGAAATGGGCTTGAATGCATCCACATCCTTTTGAAACTGGGGCGTCAACTCGTAACTGCCCTCGAACTGAAAGTGCCCGATCTCACGAAATCCCCGCGCCGAATGGATCGTCAGATAGTAGTCACTGATGTAAAGGATGATCCAAAGGATCACGCCGGCCCAGGGACTTGTCGGCAGCCAGTATTCCATGCAATTCTCCTAGTTTCTCAGCTCTTTCGGGGGCTTCTCTTTCAGAGTGCTTCGCGAAGCCCCCGAAAGAGCGAGTAATAACTGAATTGTAGCATTGACCAGGGTGGGGAACATTTGCTGTTACAGAACGTCAATACAATAGAAAGAAAAATGGAGAAAAAATGAAAAAGTTTGTTTTTGCTTTGCTCGCCTTGTTGATCCTGGCTGCCTGTTCAGGGGAAAACACGGCATCCGTTGAAGGAACCTGGAAACTGGTTTCGTACGGCGACCCAGCCAATCCCACACCTGCCGCGGCCGACAT
Organism: Anaerolineales bacterium; assembly: GCA_035720235.1. Classification (GTDB taxonomy): domain Bacteria; phylum Chloroflexota; class Anaerolineae; order Anaerolineales; family Villigracilaceae; genus Defluviilinea. Next base: position 21,616 of record DASTOH010000181.1, read on the forward strand.
CGATGCTTCCATCGAGTTCAAGGACGGCCAGGTGACCGGCAATGTGGGTTGCAACGGTTTTGGCGGTAAATATGAAGTGGATGGCAACAAGATCACATTTAGCGAGGTAGTGTCCACGTTGATGTTTTGCGAAGGTCCTGCGGGCGATCAGGAATCGGCAACGCTGGCTGTCTTGAGAGAATCTGCGACCTATGTTCTCGATGGCGATACGTTGACCATCACTTCTGGTGATGGCAGTGCAGCCATTGTCCTTGCACGGAAATAAGTGACAAGAAAATAGAGAAGCCAGAAAGAGCCAAGGGCTACATGTCTCTGGCTCTTCTCGGCTTTATTCTTTGTCCTCATATCTCACTTTTTGTGGAATGATGTCGTATCGCCGTGAGACAGGGTCCTGTCCGCGCTGGAGCGCCATTTCATAACCAAAGAGATGCATCGGTAAGACATACAGCAGGGGAGTAGCGAATTCATCCAATGAAACTGGAATCTGTACGACATGAGCTGCCAGGCGCTCAATACCCGGTGTAATCCTGTCTGTCAACACGATGGATGGAGCTTGAATCATATCGGTTACGGTCAGGAAATCCAAAACCCGTTTGCTGGCCTGACCCTGCGGCGCGATGAAGAATAACGGGCTGGTCTGATCCACTTCACGCAAGCGGCCATGGAAAAAATCCTCCAGTTCCTGGCATTCTGAATACATCTTGGCTGTTTCGATGATTTTCAAGGAGGCCTCTTCCGCCGTGCCAAGATTGGGTCCGGTTCCCAGAACAAAGATGTTCGGTGCCTGGGCGAATCTCTCTGCCAGCCCTTTGATTGGATCGCGTTGCATTTCCAAAATCTGCCGTGCGCCCTGCGCCGCCAGGGTGATTTGATTCAGCCAATAGGCTCTCGATGATTTGGATCCCTCCAGGTAGACCGCAAGCAAATAAATGGGAATCAACGCTTGAACGTACGATTTGGTCTTCACCGAGATTTGATCGTCCTCTCCACCAGTCAGAATGACTGAATCCGCGTAGCGGGTGACCGCGGACTCTTTGTGAGCCGTAATGGCAAGCGTCGGTGCACCGGCCTGGCGTGCACCTTGCAGGGCATCACAAACCGATTCCGTTTCGCCCGTTGCTGATATTCCAATGACGAGGGTTTCATGGTTGAGTAGTTTCGTTTCCAGATAGCGCGAGAAGGCAAAAGCAGAAATCGCCTTGGCCGGAATGCCAGCGATGTGTTCGAGAATCTGTTCCGCAACCATGCAGTTGTAAAGAGATGAACCCTGCCCCGCAAGATAGATGCGTTTGAACTCGCGCGGCGACTTGAACCAGCTTGATAGGGCCTCCTCTGCCAGTTCAATGCTTTTCTGCCAGGTAGCTCGGTCCGCCAGGGCCAGGATATTCGTCAGCATGGGATGCACAGGATTCATGTCATACCTCCAATATCCAAAGCCAGGCAGGCCGCGCCGAGCAGGCCCACTTGTTCAGGATTCAGACGGGAGGGAAGAATCCCTTTGAAGGATTTACGCGTCATGTACAAAGGTTGGGATTCTACCTTGCCACGTACGTGCTCGATCAACCAGCCATCACTCAATGTCCCGCCGCCATACACGATCCATTCCGGGTTGAGCAGATTGACCAGGTTCGTCAGCGCGACACTCAAGGCTTCTACCGCGTCGTTCGATATTTTGCTCGCCAGCGGGTCACCGGCATCAGCCGCCAGAAATATTTGATGCGCTGTCAGCGGTTCAACTTGCGCGAGAGCGTGAAGCGCCGAATCAGGATAATCCATCCCTAATTCCTGCAGGCGCGCAAGCATACCTCCGCCCGACGCGATGGGCTCAAGACAACCGCGCCGGCCACACGGACAGGGCGGACCATCGGGTTGAACGACCATATGACCGAGCTCACCCGCATAATTCTGGGTGCCGCGTAAGAGTTGCCCATCGAAAGCCAATCCTGCTGAGATGCCTGTCCCAACGTTGAGGTAGATGAAATCAGTTGATTCCTTCCCCATGCCCCAACGCATTTCTGCCAGGGTAGCGGCATGGACGTCATTGTCCAGCGTGACCGGGAGACCGAAACGAGCGCGCACTTGTTCTGCAAGCGGAACAGGACTCTTGATCGGCAGGTTCATGGCCTCGAGCCAGGTGCCAGTGTTCGGGTCGGTCTGACCGACGAGTCCAATCCCAATGGCCAGCGGTGCGAGTTCATCCAAATCCTGCATAAAAATTTCCAGCGCGTTTTGGATGCTTTGTATGGTGACTGCCGTCGTCTCATGACGCATCTTGAAACGACGGGACAAGAGGATATTTCCTGCGGAAGTAATAGCCCCGACTAGAATTTTGGTGGCGCCCACATCCACGCCGATGACAACAGGTTCAGGCATTATTGGCTCACACGGAACGGGGCATACAGCGCACGGATGATCTGGTCGCCGGCCTGCCACGCATCCGGCGCACCTGCGGCTTGTTCCTCGCTAAATTGCATCAACTCGTCTGACGCAATCGCGACACGACCCCGCAGCTCAGACAGTTGCGCGCTGTTGATCATGCGGATCCCACCCGCAGCCACGTCCGCGTTCAAGATGGATGGCACACCCGCGCGAATGGATTTGACGAAGTTATCGATCTCCGCCCGAAAGGACCCCGCTTCTGAAAGCGCATCTTCCACATGGATGATCCGCTCGCCAAATGTGCGGCTGACAACGCGCAAATAATCATGTCCATTTTCATCCACACACGCGGTCACCGTGCCAGTGCTGCCCTCCGCTTCGATATAGCCATGCACGTCACTGCCATCGCGTCCCAACTCGGGCCAGGCCCAGGTGGCCTCGATGACGGCCGTGATCCAATCTCCATTTTTCGGATTCACAAAGAGGACTTTGAAGTGGGCGTCATCGTCCGTTTCAATTTGACGGAAGCGACCACCGATCAATCTCAACCTTTGGCGAGCCAGGATGCCCAAAGAGCGGACCTCCAGAGGCGATTTATCGTAACCAGCCAAAAACCAGACCGATGAAACTGCGTGCGAACCATAATCCATGATCGCCCCACCGCCATTTTCCATCGGATCCCAAAACCAGTCACCGCGCTCTTCAGGTCCGTGATAGCCGCGCGTGATCCAAATATGCTGAAGTTCGCCGATCATCCCATCGTCGATAACGTTACGTAACGCGCGGTAACGCGGGATGAACAAGTTGTCGTCATTGAGTTGAAACAGGGCCTTTGATTGCCGCGCGGCTTCTACCACCTGTCTCGCTTCCCACCAGGTACGTGCCATTGGCTTCTCCGTCATCACATGGACATTTTTCTCCAAGGCCATCACCGCGAATTGGGCATGGTAGCGAGCCGGCGAACAGATGTCGACCAAATCGACTTGAGAGATGAGTTCTGCAGGGCTGTCGCATAGTTCGACCGTCACGCCCTCCCTAGATTGCCCCGCCTCTTTCATGAGCGCGAGATAGTGCTCACGCGTGGACTCGGCATGCTTGCGATCAGGGTCATAAATTGCAGTCAGTTCGACACTATCGAGGGAAATATAAGCGGGCAGATGTGCGTCGTTGAATATTTTTCCCGCCCCCATGCAGCCCACACGGAATGGTTCGTGAATCATGATGTTGTATGCCTTCCTGGATGAAATTATGACCAGCCTCTTGAGTATACTCTCCTCGTCTTCGACGAGAAATCATTTTAGGCACCGCCCGCAAGTTGCGTCGAATGAGCTCTCTTTGAGCAATAAACCTGTGGGACTGTTCATCGCGATGGCCGTTATGAAAAAACATGATTCACCCCAAATCTAAGGATTCAGCCACGGATTACACGGAAAAGCACGGATTTGTGAATTGATTTACGGGGATTAACTCGCAAGCACCAAACAATAAGCTGACCCCCAAGGGGAGCGTCGGCTTATTTCTGTACAAATTGGTAACTGCACTGCAAAAAGGTGTCTTTACCGCGAAGGCGCAGAGAACGCGAAGAAATCGTTAACGACACGAAGGAAAATCCACGCAAAAATCACTGTTCTTCATCGATCCTTGATTTTTCCTTTGGGTACTTTGTGCCCATTGTGGTGGATAGAGTTTTTTCAGTAGACTCATCCGTGAAATTTGTGGCTAAAATTGGGAAAGATTAAATTCAAGATGTGTCATGTTGTGCTTAGCTGCTTGCGCCGCTATAGCGTTTTAATCCCGACTTCCAGACTCGTGAAGCAACGAGAAAGCTCAAAATCCCAATCGCAATGAAGAGCAGGATACGGCTGAAATCCAGGTCGCCGCGCAGCCCCTGGAGGGGTATCGTCGTTGCCACCGCGATGGGGATGATGTAGGTGACGATGATCCGCAGCCAGACCGGGTAGACCGTCACCGGATAACGACCTGAATCCAGCAATGCCTGCATGATGGTGACATTGTTATCGAATTTGGTGAACCAGAAGGTCAAGGCGATGAGGACAATCCATAGGCTGTAGATGACGATTATCCCTGAGATGGCAAGCAGGATAAAGGCCAGGATTTGAAGCGGTGTAATCAAGTCTCCCGACATGCGAATGCCAACCACGATCAGAACAATCGCAAGCATCAAGTCCCATGCTCTCCAGACGGTGATTCGAGAAAATGTGACGAGGAACATGCTGTTGACAGGCTGCAGGATGGTGTAATCCATTGAGCCGTCGCGGATGCTCTGATTGAACTTTTCGGTGTTGGGCCAAATGAGCGCGATCATCATGGTGTTGACGAGACGGAAGACGCCCAGCAAAGCGACCAACTCAGGAAAACCCCAACCACCGATGGTGGTCGTATTGTTGAAAATGATGCTCAGGCTGAGCAATTCCCACCCCAGCCACATCAGGTTGAGCAGGATGTTGATGATCGTGTCGGCGCGATATGCAAGTGACATCTGAATATTGATTTTGAGCAGGGAGGAAAGCACTTTGAAGGTATGCATGTTACGCTCCCACCGCCGAAAATCGTTTCACGCCCTCACGCCAGACCCATTGGAAAAGCACGATGCCAACTGCAAGCCAGACGAAGCCAATGACAAAACTGTTTATGACTTCTGCAGGCGATAACCTGTTCTGCAGCAGTTGAATGGGAAGGTAGATTTGCAGTTGAAAAGGCAGGTACTGTGCAATGGTTTGAACGGCTTTCGGCATTAATTGCAATGGCACGAATTGACCGGAAAACAACACAAACATCGCAAAATAGAACTCGTTGATCGAATAGACACGCGTCGTCCAGAAGGCAACCGAGGTGACCGCGCCGCTCAACAAAAAGTTGACGCAGAATCCGAGTAGAATGGCGGGGATCGCCAGCAAAACTCCCTGCCATGTAACTGCTGAAAAATCTGGTTTGAAAATGAAAGTAAGAAGGAGCCACACCGGAACGAAGCCCATCACCATGAGACCCTTGAACGCAATATTACTGACCAGCGTGTTGGTCAGCATGGGATGGATGGGTTTGACCAGTTCACCTGAAAGCGTTCCATCTTGAATTTTATAGGCGAAGATGTGAATCGTGATGTTGCTCGTCAGTTGATCCACGACTAACAGCAGCAGGTAATAGGTCACAAAGTCGTTCGCTGTGAGCCCGTTCACGCTGCCATTGGCATTGGCAATGCTGGTCCACACTGCAAGATGAACGATCGGGGAAACCAGCCAAAACAACAAATACATGATCAAATTGGCGCGGTACTGCCATTGTTCTGCCCAGTTGACCTGCCAGAGCCGTTGGAAGATTTTTAGCATAATGTCTCCATTGTCATTGCGAGGGTTGAAACGCGAAAGCGTCGAAATCCCGAAGCAATCTCCGTATCGACGAGGACGCTTCGCGGCTTCGTCAGGCTGAAGCCTTCCTCGCAATGACATATCATTCATTAAACGCTCTTTCGATCACGTCCTCAATCGGTGGATCGGCGATGGTGATATCGTGGATGGGAAGTTCGGACAGAATCCGGGAAGTGACTTGTGTGACGTCCTCCGCTTTGACCTGGATGTAATGCTTCTCTGCATCCTCCTCATTTTGAATGGGTGCGCCGTACTGGGACAGGTCATACCCGTTTGTATTTGCCAGCAAAACGCCGATCAATTTGAAGGGCGCGATGCGGCGCGAGAGTTCGTTGATCCCGCCGTCATATTTGAGCTGTCCATGATGGATGATGAGGATGCGCTCGCACAATGCAGTTACATCTGCCATGTAGTGACTGGTCAACAGGATGGTCGCACCGGTGCGTCTGTTATATTCGCGTAGGAACTCGCGGATGCGTGACTGACCCGTGATGTCAAGTCCGATTGTGGGTTCATCGAGGAACAACACCTTGGGTCGGTGGAGCAGCCCCGCCGCGATCTCACATTTCATGCGCTCGCCCAGCGAAAGATTCCGCACAGGCTTTTTCATCAAGGGTTCCAGCTCGAGTAACTCATCCAATTCCTTGTACGTCTTCTTATACTCATCATCTGGAATCCTGTAGATGGCCTGGCCTAATAAAAATGAATCCGCCGCGGGGATATCCCACGAGAGGCGGTTGCGCTGTCCCATCACGAGAGTCATCGAGCGGAGGTAGTCCGTTTTGAGTTCCCAGGGAGTAAATCCCAGCACAGTGGCTTTGCCGCCTGTGGGATGAAGCAGTCCAGAGAGCATCTTCAGCGTGGTCGTTTTGCCGGCGCCGTTCGGCCCGAGAAAACCGACCACCTCTCCCTGCGTGATCTTGAAGTTCACCTGCTGAACAGCCTTCACATCCTTGTACGTGCGTTTGAAGAAACTCTTCACCGCCGCGCCGAAGCCGCCTTCGCGTTCGGGCACTTGATACGTCTTGCTCAGGTTTTCAACTGCAATGGTTTCTGGGGACATCATGAGCACTCCTGTGTAAAAAGAAGATTCTATCATTGATAGAACAAAAGTGCTAGAGCTTTTATGAAGCGTGGGCATGCGAAGGTTGTGATAACCTCATAACCTAAGCTCAAGCCGCCGTCCTCGGCGGCGTTTTTCAGGTACAGCTTCCGCCGAGGACGGCGCAGGGAGCAACTACATGACATGTTTTGCGTGCATACTATGAGCGTCGATCTTGTGGCAATATTCCCGCTGATCTTTAGACAGCGGATAAGAGAATCCTAATAGGAAATGAAATCCGTCCTCGACTGCCATATAATGATTTTGTTGAGAGATTGTCTCAGCCTGCACAATGCAACTGCGAACATAGCCTTTCTGCAGCAGACTTGCCTGGCACAGCCCAGGTACCTGTCCGGAATCGTCGAGCAATTCGCTTTCACCTGGCGGGTTGTTCCTGTAGCATGGATGAACTGTGCAAGTTGAGTTACCAGACTTGTCCTGACCAACCGATGAGGTGAAGCCATGCTATCCAGAAAAATGGCCGGGTTTGTGTGCCTTTTCATGGTGCTGGTATCGTCCTGTGCGCCCAGGAATCCGGATCAGGATCTGGAGATTATCACACCCCAAGCCACGCCAGAGCTTCCCGCAGTCACCGCGACATTGACAGTCCCTGTACCGTCAGCCACCGTCACACCTCCACCTACGGCCATCCCTATAGATGCCATCAACCCTGAAAATCTAGACCAGGTCAGGTTAATACACGAGTACTGGCTGATCGTGGCTAATGCCCTTAACCTGGATCCATATGAAATGGATATATCAGCCGTGACTGCCAGCTCTGATGGCCAATGGCTCGCTGTGGGGGGGTGTTCACACGCACTCGAGGGGGATCTGCGCAGTGGAAATCTTTACTGCAATAGCGCGGATATTCAAAACCCTGACGGCGTTCCGTTCCTGGTGATCCTGGATACGGACGCAGAAAGCGTGATATCCATTCTCCCCGAGAATCAACCTCAGACGACCGTCGCCGACCTGGCATTCAGCCGCGACGGTGAGAAACTGATCTATGCTATCCAGCCCAGCAAAATCGCCCTGTGGGACATGGCCTCGCAAACAATGGAATCGACCCTCTGGGACGGTGATACTTCCGCGCCGCGAATTACGGTCAGCCCGGACGGCAAATTGATCGCGCTCAAGACCACCGACCTCGTAAGGATCTGGGACGCTTCAAATAAACAGTTTGTGGCAGAGATTCCGGCATATTTTCGTCCCCAATTCAGTGCGGATGGCGGGCGGATTCTGGTCTACGCTGACCAGGAGTTCATCATTTACGAAACCAGCACATGGACGGAGCAGGTACGGTTCAGCAGTCCGTGTGACTGCGTTTACGCCTTTTCACCCGATCTATCACTGATGGCAACCTCCGAGCGTATGCCTGCAGAGAAAGCACCTGTGCTGGTCTGGGATATTTCCACTGGCGAGCAAATACAGTCCTTGCCAGTGACACGGGGTTTCACAGAAATCCTGTCCTTTACCCCAGACGGGCAAATGTTATGGCGTGTCGAGCAGCGCGGCGACCTCATGGCCTGGGATACCCGTGATTGGCAGTTCCTGGCCAGCCACATCGGCGGACTCGTCCCTATCCTCAACCTGCACGGCTTCCAATTTGAGGATGATGGGCGGCACTATCTGCTTTATAGTGACCTGCACCTTGGGCTGTATGGCCCGCGGTAGCCATAGAGCTTAGAACGACGAAACTCGATACCAGATATCCACGCTAACCTGGACTGTCTTGCTGTGTTGAATATCCATGCCGAGGCTGGGTTCGGGGGGCGTTATACCAAGCGCCCTCTTCGGCATCACCGCCTGCGCGGCAAATGGCTGATAAGGCATCTCTTCGTCGAACTGGTTTTCGATCAGATCATAGACGCCCAATATCTTCACACCCAACGACTTGGCCACTTTTTCCGCCCTGCCCTTCGCTTTCTCCAACGCTGCCAGCAGGGCCCGTTCGCGCGCTTCCTCTTCGTTATATTTCCAGGCGATGCGTTCCAGCGCGGCATTCTTCTGCCCCCCAATGATATCGAGTATCTCGGCCAGTTGATCCAGCTTCTCGCACCGGACCTTGAGACGATACGTCGCGCTGGATGACTTGAGTAACGTGCCACTCGCCGTCTCGATATGGACGCCCTGCAGCTGGATCGCCTCCGGACTCAGCCCAAAGCTGGTCAGTGCTTCGACAAGTTGGCTCACCTCTTTGGCCTTTTTCATCGCCTGGTCACCGCTGACCAGCGACGAACCCCTAACGGTCACGAACAACTCGGCGCGATTCGCGGAAATCTCCTCACGCTGCAATGCAGATACTTTGATCGTATCGGGTTTGGCTTCCATCAGTTATTCCTTTGCCGTTTTCTCCAGCCAGCGGAGTGCCAGCCAGTGATAGGAGTCCGGTTTTGCCCAGGGATGTTGTTCGCGGACGCGGATGAGCGCCTCGTCCGCGCTCAAGTCCTCGAGCAGCATGAGCACCGCGCAACAAACCGTCGTTGAACGATTCATCCCTGCCACACAGTGAATGAGGACGCTTTCGTCTTTTTTCAGGTGGTCAATTACCCAATTCGCCTCTTCGCGGATCTCGTTGACCGACATGCCCTTGAGCCCCTCACCCCTCTCCACAGTACGGTCGCTGGGATGCAGAGTATCCCCCTTTACCCAAAGGCTGGGTCGCTCACCCAGGTTGAGGACGGCGCCCAATTCCTGTGGACGCTCATCCGGCTGATGTTCCAACCCGCCAACAAAGAGTTTGTTTTCGACCATATTCCCGTTCATGTGAAACGACACAGGGTCGCCGCCGAAATGCTGGTATAGATCTAGCAGTTGCGGAATCACCCTGGTGGGCATAGGCGGCGCGGGAGACCAGTCACGTTCGAAAGTGAAGGGATTGCCACCCTCGGCTTTTTCGTGTGTGGCTTCGCTGGCGAAGAAACTCATGTTCGCGCCGACGGGACCACGCAAGCTCAAGGCATGAAAAATATCATCCATGCCGGGTTGTTTCCAGGAATGCATGGTGATGATGATACGGGAGGGGTCGTCGGGGGAATACTGCTCGAGCGATGTGAAGAAGTCGTCCTGGCTGATGGGGGTCACATTCAGGAAAGTCAACTTGAGGGGTACGTGCCTGCCGGTGACCCGTTCGAGCAGTTTGCCGTCGCGTTCAAACACTTCAGAGGCGGTACATTCCAATCCCTGAACCTGCAACACGATTTCGCGCCCGTTTTCCTGGAACGTATCCAGGCGCCCACCCTGCAAAAGAGACGCGAAGGGATGTTCGACGATGCGGGTTTCGGTTGGGGAGGCGGGCATGGGCTATCTCACCTTTAAATACTGCGTAGTATATTTCAAAAAGTTATTTACTTCCATCACCCGTTTGATCGGGTTAGATTGCACCTGAAATATAGCACGGGTGCTGGAAATGTGGGCTGATGGTAACGCAGAATGAAATTTCCGTTGCTATCAATTTAGTTGCGGATATTTGATTTGCAACGCCCCGAAGGCGATGCCCTGAGCCGTATCAAAGGGTTGACCTGACTCGACAGGCTTTTTCAAAGAAGCCTTCGGGATGTTAGTTATCAATAATTATGTGACCGTCAATTTCTGCCTTGGGTATTTCTCGTGACGGTTTTCATTCATTACTCGTTGGATACGGTCAAAGCCTTCCCAGATTTCGGTAAAGGAGGTGTAGAGCGGCGCAAAGCCGAGGCGGATGTTATCAGGTTCGCGGAAGTCGGGGATGACCTTCATCTCTTCGATGAGGGCGCGGTTGATGCGGTAGCCGTCCGGGTGGCGGATGCTGATATGGGAGCCGCGTTGGGCAGAATCCCGCGGGAAGCCGAGGGAAAAGCCCAATGGCGCAAGCAGGTTATCGGTCAGGAAGGAGGCGTAGTCCGTCATCAAAATGGATTTGGCGCGGATGGCATCCATCCCTGCACTGAGGATCGGGTCGAGTGCAGCCTCCATTGTTACGAGTGAGATCATGGGTTGTGTGCCGACCAGGAAGCGCTGTACGCCGGGCGCGGGGGTGTAATCGAGGCCAAAGTCGAAGGGTCTGGACTGACCCCACCAGCCCCAGATCGGCGAGGAGAGTTTTTCCTGAAGGTTTTTGTTGACGTAGAGGAACGCCGGCGCACCGGGTCCGCCGTTGAGGTATTTGTAGGTGCAGCCAATGGCGAGGTCGGCGTTGCAGGCGTCGAGCTCGACGGGGATGGCTCCCGCCGAGTGACTCAGGTCCCACAGCACGAGCGCGCCTTTTCGATGGGCAAGGTCGGTGATGTGGCGCATATCGTAGATGTAACCACTTTTGAAGGTGACGTGGGAGAGGGTGACGAGTGACGTGTCATCGTTGATAGCGGATTCGAGTTGGGTGAGATCGGGCGTGATGTCGTTGTCGAGGGAAGCGATACGCAGGATTTCGTATTCTGGACCGTCCCCCCGTCCATCTCCCTGAACGGAAGTGGGGGAGAGTAGTTGAACACTTCCTTGAAGAACATATAAATCGGAGGGAAAGTTCAGCGTATCCGTAATGATGCGTTTCCTTTGAGGTTGGTACGTGAGCGCCGCCATGGCGAGCTTGAAGAGATTGATAGACGTCGTATCACAGACCATCACTTGTCCGGGCGCGGCGCCGATCAGTTGACCGATCTTATCGCCGACGCGGGCGGGGGCCTCCCACCAGCCTTTGTTCCAGCCGCGGATAAGGTCGTCCCCCCATTCATCTACCACTTGTTTCGCTCGCTCGGCAGCTGCTCTGGGCATTCGTCCAAGCGAGTTGCCATCGAGGTAGATGAGGTCCGGATCGCTGATGACGAATTGGCCGCGGAAGGTGGCGAGAGGGTCCTGGGAGTCGAGTTGGCGGGCGAAGTCGAGGGAGAGCGAGAAGTTGGCCATATTTTCCTTTTGCCACAGAGTCACGGAGACGCGGAGAAAGAAATAAAAAAATCATTGTGACTCTGTGTCTCTGTGGCTAATTCTTCTTCTGGATCTTGCTCATCGCGTACTCTGCCAATGCAGTGATCGTCAGTGACGGGTTGACGCCGGGGTTGGCGGGCATGACGGACCCGTCGACCACATAGAGACCAGGATAGTTGAAGACCTGGAAGTTGAGATCAATCACACCTTCGGTCTCATCACGCCCAAACGGGACGCCGCCCATGAGGTGCGCAGTGGTGGGAAAGTTGAACAGGCTGTCTGTGAAGGAGGTTGCCGTAATGCCATTCACTCGTTCGGCGAAAGCACGAGTGATTGCACTGGCAAGGGACAAGCTCTCGGCGCTGTGTTCTTTCTCGTTTTGGATGACCAATCCCTTGCGTCCGAAGGTGAAGAAACTGCGACCGAGACGAATTCGTGTCAGGTTTTCTTCGGTCTGCATGACGAGCAAAATTGTGGTGTAACGCGCCCAGCGCGAAAAGAATTTTCCATAGAGAAAATCCCATGGGTGGCGAACGATGGTCCAGATCGTTTTCAGAATGCGCATCGGCAGGTTGTGCGCATCTTCGATCAGCGGCGCAGTCAAGACACGGATAAATGATGCGCCATCTGAAAAGCGGACCGGCTCGACGCGCGTGACTTCATCGGCGCTGAAGATGGATGAGATGGCGATGCCTTTAGAGTAGTCCACGTCCCGTTTGCGGGCGGTGACGCCCAGGATATTTTCGCTATTGGTCCGCACTCGACTGCCGAGATGTTGAGAGATTCGATTCAGTGATTTTGTCACGTCGCGGCAGCGAAAGAGTAATTCGAGAGTCCCAATCGTCCCTGCGGAGACGATCACATTACGGGCGCGCACTCGTCTCTCGGGCTTGAAGAGAAAAGCTGTCGACGAGGAAAATGTCACTTCGTAGCGCGCCCCATCCGATCCTGCCGCGGGAAGCGGTTTGATGTCCCGCGCTTTGACTTCGGAAATTACCATCGCACCGTTCTTTTCCGCAAAATACAGATAGTTTTTCATCAGCGTATTCTTGGCGTTGTAGCGACAACCGACCATGCATCCGCCGCAGAAATTGCAGCCCGTGCGGGCGGGTCCTTCGCCGCCGAAAAATGGATCGGCAACCGTCTTATTTTCCTCCCCGAAAAAGACTCCCACGGGCAATGGCTTGAAGGTATGACCGTAGCCAAGCGACTCGGCGATCTCCTTGCATGTTTCATCGGCTTGCCAGAGATGCGGGTTGGGCGCCACACCAAGCATTTTTCGTGCGGTGGCGTAATGCGGCTCGAGTTCATTCTTCCAGTCGTTGAGGTGCCTCCACGACGGCGCGGCAAAGAGACGGTCATCGGGTTCGATCAGCACATTGCCATAGCCGAGGCTCCCGCCGCCGACACCGCTGCCGTGCAGGGCGAGCACTCCATTCATGAAGGTCATTTCAAAGAAGCCATGAAAGCGCAGGCCCGGGAGCCAGAGATATTTGGGAAGGTTCCAATTCGATTTGGGAAAATCTTTATCTTCGAAACGTTTGCCGCGTTCGAGTACAAGGACCGAATAACCCTTTTCGATGAGGCGCATGGCCGAGACGGAACCGCCGAAACCGCTTCCAATAATCACATAATCATAGACTGGTTGCATGACTGAAAACCCTTGTTCGAGTGACGCAATTATAAGCCTGTGTCCGCAGCTATTCTCCGGACACCCTCATGAAGCCTGGACTCCATGCCAAAACCCGTGCCGTTACCAAACAGTAACTTTTTCTGCTCTACATCGACATTCCTGATAACAAACCATGTCCTATCCATCCTCCGTGCAGCGCAGCGTTTATGTTCTTGGCGATGGCTTGCTTTTTGACGAGATCATCGCAAACATGCTGACTTCAGAGGCCGGTTTGCGTGTAATCAGAAGTGTGTACATTGATGATGCCGCGTTTCTGACCGATGTATCTTTGTCTCGGCCTGATGTAATTCTGTTGAGCGAATCGCACCTATATCGTTGCGAACGGTTTCTTGCATTGCTCTCTCAGATCTCATTACCGGCGCGCCTGAGAGTCCTCCTGATCAAACATGATAACAACTTCATCGACATATTTGACCTGCCAGCTGACCGGACCTACTGGGGGGCTGGCGTCACGCGTACTCTCAAGAGGATTATGGGTTGGAATGAGTTACTGGATCTGATCGGTGGCAGGCCGTTTTCGCTGGTAGGTTTTGATCGCTGATTTTTAGGCCTGGCTGGGCCCGACTGCCAAAACGAGAAGGTGATTACTACCGAAACGGACACACATACGCCTCCCAGTTCAACCTGTCATTCTGAGCGACCGCAGGGAGCGAAGAATCTCAGATTTCATGCAAACCAGTCCTTACTGAGATCTTCCCATTTAGGATTCATAGATTCTATCAGAGCGATTTTCTTGGCTCTCAACCAACCTTTTATTTGTTTTTCACGCGCCAGAGCTGCTTCTACGTTAGGTGTTGCTTCGTAATACACAAGAATTTTGATGTTGTATTTACTTTTGAACCCCGGGATGAGTTTATTCTTGTGTTCATATACACGCCGCATCAAGTTGTTTGTCACACCCGTGTAAAGTGTGCGTGACTTGTTCGTCAGGATATACACGTAATATTCTTTGCTCATGATATTGGAGATGCTTCGCTGGCGCTCAGCATGACATAATCGTCATTTTACCTGAATGGACACACATCCGCTGGCACATAAATGTGACTCTGCGCCCCGTGATAATCGCTCCCCAATGGAATCAAAATCTCAGGATGTTCGGCCGCATATTGGATCGCCGCCGCGCAGCCATCATGCATTTTGTGTGTAGATTGGTATGCCTCCCAGAACGCGGTTGCCATTTCCACGTAGGGACGGCCATACTGATCACTACCGAATTTCTGTTGCAGGGTGTTGTAGACCGTTATTGCATCTGATTCGTGATTTTGCACGAGATGAAGGAGCACTATGCGGTAATAAGCATACGACGCCAATCTAGGATATTCGTCTAATGCAATAGGAGATGGCGTTGGGGTGGGAGTTGTTCCGTACCTGGTATCCCATTGTGCGCGAAGATTGTCATGAATTTCTGGCGAATAGCTTTTTAGTTTGTCACTAAATATCACTTCCTG
>DASTOH010000182.1:0-19940 GCA_035720235.1 Anaerolineales bacterium
TGGTTTCGCGGGGGACCGCGGCGTACAGCGCTACATCGCTATAGAGCCGCAGTGGGGAGAGCAGAGCGCCGGGACCCGTGATGAAGAGTGGGCTGCTATCGCTATCGGCAGAGCGCAATGCAGCCTGGATAGTTTCGACGAGAGTCTGCCAGCGACCAGCATCGAAGAAGAGAGTCAGATCGCAATCGCAGACGCGCCCAAACACCGGATCTTCGGTCAGGAATTCCTGCAACTCTTGAGCAAGTACTGCCGGTTCCTTCAACGCTGTACGCGTGTCAATCCAGGTGGCTGGACCGTAGGCCGTTTCCCAGGCCACACGGAATTGGTCCAGGAAGGCTTCCACGTCAGGCGAGTGATAAAGATCAAAACAGACGACGTGCCGTCTCTGTCTGGCGGGTGCCCGTCCCGCCAGACGCCTGGTGACTGCGCTCGCGAGTGACTGATATCCACTCCCGGCCTGATCTATGGTCACCGCCTGGATACCTGTGGCCGTATGGGGGTCGGGATCGTAGGGGCGATAACCGGTGGGTGGTGTGAGATCCATGATTCACTTTCCAACAGGGAGTGTCTAATTTTGAGCAGATATGATGCAACATGTCACTCTGAGCGCAGCGACACTTGCACCTGGCGCAAGTGCAGGTGAGAGTCTCCCGGCAAATTGAGCCATCAGGCTCAATTTGCGGGGGATCCTTCACTCCCCGCAGAGCGGGTCGTTCAGGATGACATCATCATTTTGAATTCCGATACTCTGATCCAACATGAGACAGCATCTGGTATGTCAACAAGCTCACGCCGCCGTCCCCGGCGGCGGTAAATGGGTAAATCTTGTGCCGCACCCTACGCGCGGCGCAGCGAGCACACCCATCTGCGACGCTTGATTCCTTAAAGCCGCATTGAGGATTATACTAAAATCAATCACCAAATTGCGAAAGGAAGGAGCATTATGTGCGATACCTGGGTCGCGTTAGGCGATGTCACCCTCTCTCAAAACGTCATCTTTGGCAAGAACAGTGATCGGCCTATTTTTGATTGTCAGCCATTGGTATTCTCTCCTCGAAAAGAATGGCCTGCTAACAGCTACATCCAGACGGAATATGTTGAACTCCCGCAAGTCGACGTCACCTATGCCCATTTGGGCTCACGCCCATACTGGTGTTGGGGCTATGAAGAAGGGATCAATGAATACGGTGTCGTCATCGGCAATGAGGCCATTTTTACGAAGACCTTTCGAGACGCGGCTGAGTCCCTGAATGTGGGGCGCCAACCGGAGTTGGGACTCTTAGGGATGGACCTCATCCGGCTCGCGCTGGAAAGAAGCCAGACCGCTCGCCAAGCCGTGGAGGTCATGGGCGAGTTGATCGAGGGCTATGGCCAGTTTGGCTCAGGCGTTCCAACGAAATCACATCGAGAAGGCGGTTATGATAATTCGTTCATCATCGCCGACCCGCACGAAGCCTGGGTGCTGGAGGCGGTCGGGAAGCGCTGGGTGGCGCGGTGCTTCTCGCACGGTTACGCGTCAATCTCCAATCAACCCAGCATCAGAAATCAATGGGAATTGGCCAGCCGCGATGTGCAAACATTTGCCGTGGAGAAGGGCTGGTGGCCGACGGATGATCGGACCGCCTTCGATTTTGCCCGGGCGTATATTGATGAGCGAGTGCCGCGCCAGGTCTCCCACATCCGTGCGACGCGATCGGGACAACTACTGGCCGAGAAGGCCGGGCAGATCACGCCAGGCTGGATGAGGCGCATCGCGCGAGACCATTACGAAGACACTTTTTTGCAGGGCCCCTATTTCGACGCCGCCGATCCCGACCTGTTGAGCCTGTGTATGCACGTCTCGCCCGCAGATTTTACCTGGGGGAATACAGCGAGCTCATGTGTGGCGGTTCTCCCCAAAACCGACGTTGAACTGCCTGTCTTTTGGTGGACTCCCGGTCCGCCATGTAATGGCTGCTACGTGCCATTCTTTGTCCACGGGAGCCGGTTGCCTGAGATGGTCTCAAATCCCGGGACGTTTGGTAATAAAGTGGCGGCTCCACCTCAAGCTGAAACGGATACCTTCTCACCCGATTCCTATTGGTGGCTCTTCAGACAATTAATGGACAGCGTCAAAGGCGATCCGGTCAACAGCTTGCCCGGTCATTATCCCCACCGGAACCGCAGGGTGAGGGCAGCCTTCGACACGCTCGAACGGGAATTTGAAGCCGAGGTTCCAGAGGTCATGCGAAAAGCCGTTGAGGCGAGTGAAGCCGATCAAGAGGCAGCCGCCCATATTTTGGATGAGTTTTCTGAGCGGTGTGTTAACAGGGTAATCACGTCTATCCACGGGTTGCTGAAGGAGTTGGGCTAATACCAACGGCAACTGATACCCTCATCTGAGCCTTAAAAAGCTGCCACCCAACCTTATCGGGGATCCTTTTCGGGCAGATAAATCAAAGTTTCGGCGAGAGTTCTCTCCCACCGGTAATGTGCATAAATGTTGTCCCTCAACGCCGGGCTCCAGCGTGAAGTAATCGCAGTGCTCCAGCGGCGTGGCAGATAAAGCAGGATGATCGAAAACTCCTCCCGCTGTATCGAAGCGATCAGTGGAGCCTCACTCCATAAATTGACCGCCTGTAACTGCTTATATTCAATTGGCTGAAAGTAGATCCGGCGCCCATACAGCGGAAGCAGGCCCATATACTCATCGGCCAGGATTGGCCCTCTTGCCTCCTGAACGTACTCCGCCAGTTGTTCGACCTCGCGAGTATCCGCTACCTTGTTCATGATCGCTGGAACGTAATCCTGGCGTGACCAATCGATAAAAACATTCATTTGCACCGCCAGCACGAAAACGAGGAGAGCTTTTAACCAGTAATTCTCGCCCGCCCAGGCAATGAAGGCCCCGCTAGCCAGGCAGAGCGCAGCGACGACTTCAAACAGATCATTGGCGCCTGAATTGGCCGCGCCGGCTGTCAGAATCATGAGTGCGGACCCTAAACAGTAAGGCACCACCAGAGGCCATGAACGAGTCGCTTCTCCCAGGCGCTCGATGCCGATGAAGATCAGGCTACCGATCACGAGATAGCCCGCATGCAGGTACAGGTTTATCACGTAACCGGTGACCGTATCCCACGAGAAGGAGGTCAGATTGGCCGCCACAGTGTTCAGGTAAAAGCCACCTTGCGTGATCAGGTTCAAGCTCAGAAACAAGCCCAGGCAAGTGCCAGTCACGATGGCAGCCAGGCGGAGGGCCTGTTTGCGGTGCTCCAGGTGTAATAACCATACAAATGCTGTGAGCAGCGCGACCAACGCATAGCGCGCGTTTGTGAAGGCTGTTGCTATAAACAGCAGACAGGCCACCAACAGCCCTTGCCGGTGATCCGGCCAACGCACAGCCACATACAAACCGCCCAGGCTCAACGCGAAGGCCAGCGTGTCAACTCGGTTGAGAACGGACCCCTGCAGGAGGTATGGAAAGGCCAGCAAGGTTAAACCACCCAGCGCCGCCGCGATCCGGTCGCTGGTGAGCGTGTTCAAAATCAGGCCAATCAATGTGGCGGCGCTGACGGCACTCACGATCGAGATTAAGCGCCCATACCAGAACGCCGGCCCGAATATGCGAGCCAATGGTGCCTGAATGAGCTGGAATACGGGCGGGTAATTGGAGACAGTATAAGGCGGCGAGGCAAAACTGTTGCGATAGATATTCTCGAACTGGAGCAGGCGTAAGGTCTGGTCCAACATGGGACCCTCGCCATAGTCCAGCGGAAAGGGGAAGGCCAACGCTGCCCTGGCGAGCCGGGCATACTCGAATAAGGCAATGCCCAGACGCGCCACAAGCAGGAGCAGGGCCAGGATGAAGACGATTCTGGGAAGCGTCAGTATCCTCTGATTCCAGAGGGTTGCTCCCCATTCTCTCCAGTTGATTTTTCGCATGGGATTGATGGTTCTGCTACGTGGAAACCAGGCGCTAGATAACGATCTCGTGAGGCCGAACGAACATGCTGAGCGTGTTTCCATCCGGCGTGAGTGCGCCCTGGTTTTCCTCCAGCAAATTGGTGTGCCCGGTACTGCCCGGGTTGGATGCGGTTCTCATGCGAACCTGACCACGGCACCCGATCAGACCGTTGCCATCCTCAGCCCACTTCACGGTCTCCACCACAGCGTTGGGCCACTCGACCGACAGCAAAGGCACCGAGACGAGCGGCGCGCAGTGGGGTCATCGACACAACGATGTCCGAGGTTTCGGCTTGGGCAGATCCAGGTTGATTCCAGGTGCGCAAGACCACAAAGCCATGCTCATGGGGCAGGATCGGCCCGAGTTCATCGGCGTGTGGGGCCGCGTATTGTAATGAACTGAGCCAGGGAGGGGTGGGCGTCCGGAACTCCTCGGTGAGGAGATACGACTCTTCCTCATCCGGCGCGGGACTCGTCCTGTTGTTCCATTCCGCCGGACTGGGCCTCAGCCGAGGGCTGGTCATAAAGATAGCACGCGGCCCGATGGGTATCGCTATCAATTTCATAAAGCGGGGGTTGCTGGACCAGGCAACGATCCATATGATACGGGCAGCGGGGGTAGAAACGGCAGCCGGTGTCCACCTGGCTGCGCAGCGCTTCTTCACTTGGCAATGTGACAGTCGTGTCCCACTTTTGGTTTGGGTCGGGAACTGGGACGGAGTCAATCAGCATCTGCACATAAGGATGCTTCGGATTCTCGATCACGCTGACCGTATCACCTTTTTCGGCAACAGAGCCTTGATAGAGGATATAAATGTCGTCACAGACCTGGTAGGCCGTGCTCAGGTCGTGGGTAATATAGAGGAAGGAAATATTTTGCTGATCCCGCAGTCGCAGCATGATATCCAGGATCATGGCGCGCAGGGAGGCGTCCACCATCGAGACCGGCTCATCCGCCACAATCAAGCGGGGTTTCAGCAGGTAGGCGCGGGCGACCATCATGCGCTGCCGCTGGCCGCCGCTGAGCTGGTGGGGATATTTCTCCAGTACCTCTTCGCCGCGCATGCCCACCATCTTCAAGGCTTCTTCAATCAGATCGCGCGCCGCCTTTTTGCTCTGGGCCAGCTTAAAGTTCTTGATGACGAGGTCAAAAATGTGTTTGACTCGGTAGAACGGGTTGTAGACTGCGTAGGGATCCTGAAAAATGGCCTGGACATGGCGCGCGTACTCCAGCTTCTGGCGCACACTCATTGTCAAGATATCCTGCCCTCGGTAGAGGATCTGTCCGGAGGTCGGGCTGATGAAGCCCAAAATGAGATTAGCCAGTGTCGTTTTGCCACTCCCGCTCTCGCCGGCAATTGCCGTAATCGTCGCTGGTTTTTCTGGAATCGTCAGGTTGAAGTCCTGCAACGCGACCAGTTGCTGGCCAGGCCGCAGAAAGCCACCTCGATAAATTTTTGTGCCGTTGCGGATTTCCAGAAGGGGCTGGGACATAAGAGGCTCTTTCGCTCCAGGATTAGTATAGGTGGCAAGCCGCGTAATGGTTCGGCCGCAGCTCCCGCAGCGGTGGCACCACTTCCCGACATTTATCCATCACAAACGGACAGCGGAGTTGGAAAATGCAGCCGGGCGGCGGGCGGCGCAGGTCGTGGGTCAGGCCCTCGGTCACCACCAGCGGCTTGCGCTCCTTCACCGAGGGAATCGAGGCCAGGAGCAGTTGGGTGTAGGGATGCAGGGGCTCTGCGAAAATATCCTTGGCCGGCGCGATCTCGACGATGTTGCCGGCGTACATCACCGCGATGCGATCCACCAGCTGGGCCATCAGCCCCATATCGTGGCCGATCAAAATCATCGAGACGCCCAACGTTCTTTTGACATCCAGCAGCGTCTGAGCGACGACGCGCTGGACTACCACGTCCAGCGCGCTGGTAGGCTCGTCGGCAATGATGAGGGATGGCGCCAACGCAATCGCCATTGCAATGCATACCCGCTGTTTCATGCCGCCGCTCAACTCATGAGGATACATGTTGTAGACGCGGCCGGGCAGCCCGACCATGGCCAGCAGCCTGAGAATACGCTCTTTGAGCTCTTGTGGGGGCCGTTTCCCCTGATGGGTTTCGATGGCCTCGGCGATCTGATCCTTGACGCGCATTACCGGATTGAGGGAGTTCATCGCGCCCTGAGGAATCAGCGCGATCTGGCTCCAGCGCACCTGGCGCAGTTCGGTCTCACTCAACGCTATTACATCAGTCCCGTGGATCTGCACCTGTCCACTCACAATGCGGCCCGGGGGTTGCACGAGTCGCAGGATCGCCATCGCCAGCGTTGATTTACCGCAGCCGGATTCACCAACCAAGCCGAGGGTCTCGCCTTCGTAGACATCGAGATTGACCCCATTCACCGCAATGACATCGCCCAATGGGGTGGCGTAATGCACGCGCAGGTTTTTGACCTGGAGCACCGCCGGGTTCCGGGTGGTGTCACGATCCATGTTGGTCCCGTTCAACGTGACGGTCATTTGGCCTGGACTCCTCTCAAGCGTGGATTCGCAATTTCGTCCAGCCCAACCGTGATCAGGAACAGGCCCGTGAAGATGAGGATGAGCAGCAAGATCGGAAAGCCCCACCACCACCACATGCCGCGCAGGATGGAGGCGGCCCGGATGGAATAGAAGATGGTCATGCCCAGGGTTGGGATGCGGGTGGGGCCCAGGCCCAGGGCTTCCAGTGCGGTGGCAGCCAGTATGTTGGCGGAGACGTTGCCGGAAAAACTGGCCGCCAGGTAAGGCAGCAGGTTCGGCATCATCTCTTTGAACATGATGTCGAGGGTCGAGGCGCCCGAGATGCGGGCCATCTGCACGTAGCCTCGCTCGCGCATGCTCAGCACCTGGGACCGGATCAGGCGCGTGGGCCCGGGCCAGGCAAAGAGGGCCAGCAGCAGCGCCATGTTGGTGAGGTCGATCTGCCGTACGAAAGCCGAAATCACGATCAACACCGCCAGGGAGGGGATGGTGATCACGGCGTCGGCGATGGTGCGGACCAGGGCATCCCACCATCCGCCCAGAAAGCCGGCCGAAAAGCCCAGCAGGATGCCAATCGCCATGCCCAGGCCGGCTGCGATCAGGCCCACGCGCAGCGTTCCTGGCGCGGCGGCCATAAGCAAGGCCAGCATATCGCGTCCGTTGCTTTCCGTACCAAGCGGGTGGGCTGGGTCTGGATCCGGAAAATTAGCCGGGGGATCCTTGACCCAGATCGGCGGCAGGTTGAGCGGTGCCGAGGCCACCCGGGCCTGCGTCACATCCCAAAAAAACGGGCCGATGACGCCCAGTAGTACCACAAACATCACCAACACGAAACCGGTGATGAGTTTGGGATTCAACCAGGGCGAGTCCCAGCGGTTGAGGCGAGAGGGAGCCACTTCTTTGGGGGCCGGCACCTGTTCAAGGCTTACAATACTCATAGGCGTACCTACTTCTTCTGATAGCTGATCCGGGGATCGATCAGCGGATATAGCAAATCAATGATTAATACGGCCAGCGACACTCCGACGATCAGAAAATATACGACTCCCTGGATCAAGGTGTAATCGGTATTGACGATGCCCTCGTAGAGCAGGTAACCCATGCCTGGATAAGTAAAGATGTATTCCACGATGACTGATCCCCCGGCGATGCTGCCCAGAGTTAGCGCGAGGGCTGTGATCTGCGGCAGGATCGCGTTTCGCACCCCGTAGAGCCAGAAAATGCGGCTCGGACGCAGGCCTTTGGCCTCGGCCAGGATCATGTAATCCTCACCTGTGGTCGTCACCATCATGCCCCGCATACCCAGCGCCCAGAAGCCCATCGTGGTCACGACGATGGCGAGCGCGGGCAACGTCCCGTGGTAGATCACGCTCTTGATGAATTCCCAGCTCGGTCCGGGCTGGAGCCCCCGTGCGAAAGCGCCCGCGAACGGAAACCACCTCAGGCCAAAGGCAAAGGCATAGACCAGCAAAATGCCCAGCATGAAGGCCGGGATGGACGTAAACGTTAACGACACTGGTAGTAGCGCCTTCGCCAGGTTGGGTGTGCGCCGCCAGGCCAGCAGCGCGCCAACCGTATTCCCGAGAACGAAGGACATCAGCGTGGCCAGGCTGAGCAGCCCAAGCGTCCAGGGCATGCTGCGGGCAACCATGTCCTCCACCTCGGCCGGGAAGTACGCCAGGGAATAGCCGAGATTGAAGGTGGCCAGGTTGCCCAGGTAACGCCCATACTGAATATACCACGGCGCGTCAAGGCCGAAGCGCTCCCGCCAGGCGGCGATGATCTGGTCGCTGTTCTCCACCCGTCCGGACTGGGCACTCATCCGGCTGACCATGGCCGTGATGGGATCACCGGGTGCCAGGCGCGGGATGATAAAGATCAGGGTCATGCCGAGCCAGACCGTGAGCAGAAACATGCCCAGGCGCTTAATCAAATACTCTTTCGTCAGGCCGCCCATCGTCACTCCATTTTAGCATGAGCCGCTGGCGGCGTGCTTCGCAACCGCCAGCGGCTCCAATCCATTTAGGCTTCACTTTGCCGGTTGCAGGCTGAGGATGATCTTCTCGGTGTTACCCTGCCACCAGGTTGGTGGGTGGATGTAGGCGTTCTCAGCCGTTGGCCAGCCGGTCCAGTAGGTGTTGTTGAAGGGGATGATCTTCTTGGCCTGAGTCACCGGGATGACCGGCAGCTCATCGAACCAGATGTCCATCGCCTCGACAAACAACGTGTCAATCTGCGGATCGCCCAGCGGCAATGAGCCGATCTGGTCTACGATCGCGCCATACTCTTCAGCCGCCGGCCCCGACCAGCGCCAGGCATTCTGGCTACCGGAAGTCCGCTCGCCCACCGGCTTGAGCCACTTGACGTTAAAGGTATCCATGGACGCCCAGGGCTCGTTGACCGAGCCACAGGTCTGCCAGCCCATGCGGGCTTCGAAGTTGCCCATCTCGTGGTTTTCGCCCCAGGTCGCGCCGGCTTCGTTGCGGGTGCTGGCATTGATGCCGATGGCCTGGAACTGCTCGACGAGCACCTGTGCGATGCGCTGCTTCTCGATGAACGCCTCGTGCGTGGCGATATCCAGCGTGAGCTGCGTGCCGTCCTTCGCGTAGTAGCCATCGGCGCCCATGGTGTAGCCCAGCCCCTCGATCAGCTCTTTGGCGCGATCGGGATCGTGTTTCCAGAGCTCATCCACGTCGTACACCCCAGCCGTCTTCGCCAATTCCACGTAGCGGTTGAGGGGCGGGTAGGCGGGAAAGAAGTGCTCCGACTTGAAGGTCGATCCTTCATAGGCGATGGCGACGATCTCATCGCGGTCCATCGCGTAGTTGAGCGCCCAGCGCATTTCCTTGGCGTTCCACGGCTCCTTGGTCAGGTTGAGCTCGAAGGTCCGGGAGCACGGGTCGGGCACCCAGGCGTACGGCGGATCACCGAAGTGGGCGACCACGTTGGGATTGCGCGTCTGAAGCGCCTGCAGGGCGCCCAGGGTGATGTCCATCAGGCTGTCGAGCTGGTTATCCGCCATGGCTGCAGCCCGAGTCTCCTCGGGGCCATACCACACCCAGACCAGCTTCTTGGGCAGGGGCAGCGACTGGAAGCCCGCTGCCGCTCCCCACCAGTTGTCGTCCCGCACGTAGCTAAACTCCGTGTCGCTGACGCTGGCCAGCTTGTAGGGGCCGGTGAAGACCGGCCAGCCCTGCTCAGGGTCGTAGTTCGTGAAGGTCTCCGGGTCCTGATCCTTCCAGATGTGCTCGGGCACGATATTGACGCCACCCCAGATGCGCACCGAGAAGTAGTCGAGCTGGAAGCGCGGGTTCGGCCGGGTCAACTGGAACTCGACGGTCAGGTCGTCTACTTTGCTGACGCTGGCCACCCAGTCCTTCAGGGCGGCCGAATCGCTCAGGGTCGGCGCGTTGTCTATCAGCATCTGGATCGTGAAGACCACGTCGTCGGCGTTGTAGGCCTCGCCATCGCTCCACTTGACCCCGTCGCGGATCTTGAGCGTCCAGACGTCCAGGCTGTCATTAGCCGTAAAGCTCTCGCCCAACCAGGGCTCGATCTCGCCGGTCTCATAATTCAGGATGAAGAGCGGCTCCATCACGACCTGGTGAAAACCGTGATCCCTACGATTGCCAGGCACAAACGGGTTCCAGTTCTCGGGGTTGGCCACCCGGCCGCCGTCAATATCGAAGATGATAGTCTCCTCGCGCGCGGCCTGGGTGTAATCTCCACCCGTCTCCGGAGCTGTGGTTGCCACCGGAGGTGCTGTTGCCTCGGGAGGTGTTGTCGCCTCAGCAGGGGGTTGGGTCGGTGTGGCGGCTGCTCCTCCACATGCGCTAAGGAGCAACGAAGTAATTGCCAGCAGGGTCAGCAAGTGCGATACTCTCCTCTTATTCATCTTTCTGTCTCCTTCTTTGTAGCAGATAACTTGGGCCTATATGAACGGTGATGCGCCTTGAGGCGCATAACCTGGTTCTGCAGTTCTGTCTGTGGTTGCCTCACCTCCTTTCACAATCACCCTCTACGGCTTCAGGCGAGTTCTGTTGCTGGCTTTCAGGCCTGATCATCACCGAGCAATCGCGATGAAGCCATAGGGACGGCTGGCTGACCTGATCGAGGCAGGCCATCAGCTCAACCTCTAGGCCCCAGGCGGTACTACCTGCCTGGATACAATTAGGAATACTATACAACTTTTTATCGCAAGTTTCAAGGCCAATTTCTGCAAACTAAAAAACTTCTTATATTTCTGGCTACGGGCGCCGCTGGGTTTTACCCTTCTATCCCTACTCTTGGATGTACTCATCGTGTGTATTGCAGTCAGTTGACTAAAAAGTGCGATTGCCAGCGACAGCTCGGTTTCAAGCCATACGGTTAGTTCGACCGGGTTTTGCCAATTGCTACTTAATGAAGGTGAGGTTGGGATTCGCTTTGGCGGTGGCAGTAGTTATGGGATGATGATACTACCACTATGAAACCAGAGGGCACATAGTATCAAATTGATATTGGCAGAGTCGTGAAGCCTGTTTGCTCAATTAGCTTTTGATAACCCCCCTTGCTTCAGCGGGCATGTTGCCGTAGCTCATCTGAAAGGTGCTGATCGTGCTTTACCGCTCCCGCGGCGGGCGCGAGTCCATTTGCAGCCTGGGCGTGGCCCGGCGCCGGACCTCCGAAGCGTATGGCCGGTGGGGTGAGAGTTTTTCCTCAATCCAGGCGATGACCCGCGCCATGGCCACCACAGGGACCATCAGGATTCGGACGAATACCAGCAATGCGCGCGGCCACTCCGGCGGGACCTGAACGACCGGAGGCGATCCAGTCTCTCCGTGGTCGCGCAGGATATGAGCTGCCGCCTCCAGGGCGGCGGAGACGGCACCCTCCATGCAGGCCAGATCGATGGCGTTTTTTACATAGTCTCCGGCCAGGTAAAGGTTTTGAATCTTCGTTTTTGCCCGGGGCCGGTTTGACCAGGCTCCAATCGTGTTGATGAACAGGGGCACGCCCGTGTTCGGATTCAATTCCCAGCTTTCGACATCGGCTGGCGTAATGGGAAGGTATTCGCAGATCTCTTCCAGCAACAGGTTTTTCGCGCCTTCCGGGCTTACCGCATTCAACGGACTGTAATTACTCGATATGAAGGAAAGCTGGTGTGCGCCATGCTCGCTCCGCTCGCCATCCAATTCCTTCCAGTGAGGCGTAATATCGATGAACGAAAGCGCGTAATGACTTCCGTGAAAAAACACGTGTTCCCTGGGCAGATCTGGCAATTCCTTACGTACACGAAGGTGCAAGGCAGCCATGGGTTGAGCCTCGAGCAAATGCATGCTGCCGAGTTCGGGATCCACTTCGTACAGGTGGTCATGAAGCCAGGTGCGGGTGACTTCAAAAGGGGTGCACAGGGCATAGACATCGGCAGACAGCTCGGTTCCATCATGCAGAGCGACGGCCCCGACGCGACCTCCGTGCATCACCACCTCACATACTTCAGAGTCATACCGGATCTCGACTCCTAGTGTTTCGAGCTCACGCACCTGCGGATCGATGAAAACCGTTTGCAGATCTCCCGGCAGGATGGACAGGAATGGGCTCGCCTGCCGAACCCAGTAGCTGGCGATGCGTTTGGCGGTCATTGCGCTGAGGTCATACAC
The DNA here is from genome assembly GCA_035720235.1 of Anaerolineales bacterium. Lineage (GTDB taxonomy): Bacteria > Chloroflexota > Anaerolineae > Anaerolineales > Villigracilaceae > Defluviilinea. The sequence goes on from DASTOH010000182.1 coordinate 12,106, forward strand.
CGGGATGGCCGAAGCCTTGAGGACGTTCTCCTGTCCCATCTCTGCAACCGACTCGCTCGTGTACCATCTCCCGCGGATCAGGCCAATTTGGCTCACGCGGTCCAGGAACCTCTTCTCGGAGAGCGGACGGCTGAGCATATCCAGCACGGAGTAAATATAGAGAAGGTTGTGATACCACGGCAGGAGACCGTGAAAGATGTAGTGCCACATCGCGGAAAAGCCCGAGGGCCCGAGCACGGTGACTCTGCGCGGATACTCGCCCGGCAGGAGGAAGTGGTAGCGATCAAAGTCGATCAGCTTAACGCCAATGCGCTCCACGATGGCCCGGACATTGGGATACCACTGCGGGAAGACATGATATCCGTGTTCCACCAGGCGTCCGTTCTTGAGATCGGAGCCGGCCTTTCCTCCCAGACGCCTGGAACGCTCAAGGAGAGTCACCCGCCAGCCGCGCAATGCCAGCTCACGGGCAATGACCATGCCAGAGAGACCTCCGCCAACGATGATGGCAGAAGGATTCGTCATTTACGAGAAACCATTTTGTTCAAATATTACCGTTTCTATCCGGAATTATAGGATGCTTTTTGTTTGAGTCAAGCTGAACAGGATATTAGGCGCGGCTTGCGCCGTGAAGATTGTTCTGAGTGCAGCTTACCACGTGCAGCATTGACGCTGGCTGAATAGCTCGTGTCCGCAGGTCACCCAAGTTGAACTATTCCTGTTTATAAGCATGATGCAAGCCCTGATCCTGGCTGGATTGCATGGCCTCAGACATCTCTCCCACCATTGGAATGCCATGCCGATATTGAAACGGCCACATACTGTGCAGATCGAAAAAAGCCACCCGGTCGTTATCCTTCAGGGGATGATCGAGGTCCGGTTGCAGGTTTGGCATGGCGCTCAACTCTCCGTTGATAAATGAGATACCGCGTGCTTCAGTCGGCATTTTCAGAAAAGCCAGCAGGTCGCGGACCGTGCTGCCCGCGGCCAGTTTGACTTTGGGGTTGGCATGGCTGCCCCGCTTACCCTTACCGCCATAACGTGCCAGCTCGCCATATAACCAGACGTCTATAACCATATCAGCCATTAGCCTCCTCCAATTGGTGGGAACATCCCTACTTCATCACCATCTTTGAGCATCCAGTCAGGCTCTTGAATAATTCCATTCACGAACGTGATGCGAGTCTCTTCGGGCGGAATCTTCAACTGGTTGATCAAATCGAACAGAGTCGCCTCTTCAGGAAGATCAACTCTGAGAGGTGTACCAGCCCGCTTGCCGCGTCCGAAGCGGTTCAAAGTCGCGAAAAGTTTCACCGTCACGTTCATAATTTTTCCTCACGGGCAGCGGATGATGCCCTGCGCTCACAGGCAGTCAGAGAATAGTTGGAAACTCAGACCCTAAAGGTTTCCATTGCAAACGAAAGTGTAGTTCAAACAAACTTTCAGTTGAAACCTTTGTACCTAATTTACTTGAACAAACCTTTAGGGTCTATTCCTTCTGAGAAACAGACAGGGCAGTGTACCTGCCCTGTCCTCATTTGGATCAGACTTTACAATTCGCCGTACACGGAGTCCAGAGCCTCATCAGGAATATCGAAGACCTGATTGTGTGGCGGCAATGGTTCGATCTTCATGAACTCGGGCATGCGATCGGCCAGTTTGCCAAGTCCGGCTGCCTCGTTGAAGGCGCGTTCCTTCTTCAGGACATCCACGCCGTACGCCGCGACATCGTCGGCAGTCCAGTTCGTGCCGAACACGCCGTTGCACTCGTCGATCATGCCCTGATAGCCGCTGGCAATATCCAGGATGGCAAAGGCAATGAACAGACAATGGCCGGTGGAGTCGATGAATGCGGTGGCAGCCTGGAAGTTACGGCTCAGAGCTGCCTTGCCTTCATTGCTCAGAGGATCCTGCTTGCCACTCACGCCCAAAATCTCGGGCGCGATAGTATATCCGGCGGTGTGGTCAGCGCCCATAGTTGTGGTGGCATAGGTGATGCCAATGCCCTTGACAGCGCGTGGCTCATAAGCCGGCATGGACTGGCCTTTGACCGTTGGCACACGAGGCATGCCATAGGCTTTGCCGGTGCCTTCGGTGCCTGAGCCCAGGATGCGGCCAAGCGGAGTGCCCTGGCCCATCTGATGGATGAGCTTGATGGCGCCCTTGCCATCCCCAAAGGGGATCACGCTCGCCTCCATCGCGACGGCGATGGTTGTTCCCGTTTCGATGGTGTCGAGTCCATACTCGTTGCACAACCTGACCATCTCAGCAATCTGGTCCAGGTTATCGATGCCGCAGTCCGCGCCCAGGGCCCAATCTGATTCGTACTCAACGCAGGAGGCTACCTCGTCACCATCCTTGCTGTACCAGGTGTTGGAGCACTGAATGATGCAACCCGGACTGCAGGCATGGTTGTAGATCTCCTTGCCCATCCGTTTCTTGTTGCCCTCGAAGATCGCTTCACCGGCAATCTTGGCCGCGCCCTCGAACCGTCCGCTGGAGAAGTTGCGGGTGGGCAAGCCTCCGGCCTCATTCATGATGTTGATCAGGACCGCCGTGCCGTAGGTGTTGAGGCCGCCTTTTGGCTTGGTGATGTCGTGAGTCTGCAGCGCTTCCGTCATCTTCTTGCGGCCTTCGGCAAAGAGGGCCTTGTCCACGATTTCTACACCGGGCGCATCTTTGCGATCCACGACGATGAACTTGACGCCCTTGCTTGCCAGTACAGATCCCAGGCCACCGCGCCCTGCATAGCGGGTGGCGCGCTTCGACTGATCGTTGAACACCAGGCCGGAGTTGGCATATCCGTGCTCGCCAGCCAAGCCCACGCCGCTGATGGAAATCCGGTTTCCGAATTTGCTGTAGACCTTTGGGAATACTTCGCTCAGTGGTTGCGCAATGTACTTAGTGGCGTTGAAGAACTCCACCTTGGGCTGCCCGGCGCTCTTGTCATAGCTGAGATGCAGTCCCCAATACTTGCCATCCTTCAGGGGCTGTCCTTCCAGGACCAGGGCTTTAACCTGCATCACCGCCAGATCCGCCGCCCAGGATGAACCGGCATTGGCCTCTTTGATGCCGCCGGTCAGCGGCGACTTAGCCCCCACCGAGACACGCGCTGAGGTTGGGGCAGCCGTTCCCGTCGCGATACCCGGCGCGAAGACCAGTTTGTTGTTGGGCCCGAGCGGATGACATAGCGGCGGGACTTCATCTGCCACGAGAGTGGACGTCATGGCACGCCCCGCCAGGTATTTGTAGACTTCCGGTACCCCCTCGACTTTATAGGACTGGTCTGTCATATTGACACGTACAATCCACATGTTATCTCCTTCCATTCAATTCCTTAGAAACATTAGATTCATGAACAATTGGTGCAGTTCCATGCAGTTTCTACCTGGTTGACACCTCCTTTGTCACCTTCCACTCTAAGCCAACTGAACGATGCCTAAAGGAGAACGGCAGCAAATAGATCTATGAGTTGTGCACCATTAAGGGGAGTTTCTAACAGAAAATGGCGAGACGACGTCTCGCTCTATATGTCGCGCAACAGTAATCAGAATCAGTATAGCACGCGCGTTAACGGATTTCTACTAACGAAAATCACTATCTCAGACCTACTTTTCCCACTTCCTAAACTGACAAATAGTACTTGGCTGCCTCTGGTTTCCCAATTAAGCTTGGGCTGGAAATATCATGAGGAAAAAGCCCGTGAAAGGCTTAAATGCTTTGGGGAGCATTTGAAACTCATGGAAAAGTGTGAAGCATGACGATTCTCCAGGATCTTATCGCGAGTTTGCCTGAGGAGGCGGCGGTCCGTTCGGTGATGGTCGGCCCGTATTGGACGGTGGTTTGCAGCCGCCATTGCGGGATGTCGGCCACGCTCACGTCCGATCACTCGCGCAGGGGCGCGCTGGTCCGAGATCTGGAGCGCCTGCAACAGAAGAGCGCGCGTGAACTGGCGGAATGGGCCCTTTCGACAAATTTGCTGGAGGCCAGCATTGGTGTGGCCGCGATCAATTCCATGCTGCATGTTGACGAATCGCTCGCAGTTGAGATCAACGCCTCTGAAGTGCTGGCCAGCCACGGGTGGGGAAAGAACGTGGCACTGGTCGGTCGTTTTCACTTCATTCCACAGCTACGCGCAGCGGCCCGACGACTTTGGGTCATCGAACAGCAGCCGCTGGAGGATGAGTATCCGGCTGAGTCGGCCGTTGATTTTCTGCCTCGAGCAGATCTGGTCGCGATTACGGGATGTACACTGGTCAACCATACATTGGATGAACTGTTGGCGCTTTGCAATCCCATTGCCACGGTGATCGTGTTGGGACCAAGCACGCCATTTTCACCCATACTTTTCCGTAGCGGCGTAAACATCATCTCTGGAACTTACGTGATCGATGAGTCATCTGTTCTCCGTACCGCTGGCCAGGCCACGTCTCTTAGACAGGTGGAGGGGGTCAAGCGGCTGACTCTCGTCGGCGAGAAGAAGTTATAGCGCAGTTCTCAAGCCAAAATATATTCCCTGGTAAATCATAATTTCAACGGCAGGTTTTCGATTTCTAATCCCATCAGAACCGGATTTACAGAGTGCCGCATGAGTGGGCAATCGTCAGGTTTTACATAGTGCCGCATAATTTACTTTATGTTTGAATTTCAGCCTATGAATCCATGTGAAAAGTAAAGTTAATAATGAGACAGGCGGTAATTCTGGCTTACAGAGCCGGTGATAAGTTTACCTACGCATGTGGAACATGCGTGAGACAAGCGGCAGGTACATTTGGATTACGACTATTTTGAGTTACTTCGTTATAATTCAAGGAGGGATTTGCATAATAATGATGAATTGATGAACCATTGAATTTTTCGAGTAAGCCGGAGGATGCAACCATGTCCAAGAACCGAAGGTTCGTTCAGGTCCTCATTGCAGTCATTGCAATATTATCGATGACGTTTTCAGGTTTTAGCCCAGCAGCGGTACAAGCCCAGGCCGGAGATGGGCTAAAACGACAACTCAATGCCCAAAGTGGCCGGACCAGTTTCATCGGTCCGGAAACTGGACGCGTAGTATCCGCATCCCAGGCATTGGGAACGTTCCTTCGGCCGCAGGACCCAGGGATGGCATTGGCGAAGCGCTTCGCGCCGGAATTTGGAATCCAGAACCCCGAACGCGATTTGTCTGAGATGAAGAAGCACAAATCAAACGATGGACGCGTGACCGTCCGTTATCAGCAGAAATATCAGGGCATTCCTGTGATGGGTGGAGAGTTGATTGTCAACACGAACGAGAGAGGGGATTTGTATTCGATGAATGGGGAAGTTTCACAGGACCTTTCGCTTCCGACTCAGCCGACGGTTGATTCTGCCTCCGCAGCCCAGACCGCGCTTCAGGCACTGGCAAAATGGTATCAAAAGACTACGGCAGATTTTGTTGCCTCCGCGCCAGAGTTATGGATTTATGATGAGAGTCTTTTGCGGCCCAGCACAGGACCTGCCGAGCTCGTCTGGCGCATGGAAGTGACTGCCAAAGACATGGGCCTGCCCATTCGGGAGTTAGTGTTGGTTAATGCACACAGGGGCAATATCAGTCTGCACTTCAATCAGATCGATGCGGTGTGGGAAACTCATACGAACAGTGTGCCAGCCATGGATTCGATCCCTCAAACAACTGCGTCCATCGGGGAAACCGGCCAACCGCTGATAGGCATTCCTGCAATGGCACCTCTCCCGACTCTGCTCGTTAGCACCTATACTGCAAACAATACCTCCTCACTTCCGGGTTCTTTCCTTTGCAATCAAACAGATCCCGATTGCGCCCCAGGAGACCCTCATGCAAAAGCGGCGCATCGATACGCAATTGGCACTTCGGATTTATTTGCGGAACAATTTAACCGCAACAGTATTGATAACAACGGAATGACCATCGTATCCACAGTACATTACTGTGATCCGGATGATATATTTTTTGGTTGTCCGTACCCCAACGCCTTCTGGAGCGGGACTCAAATGGTGTATGGGGCGGCGTATGGTTTTGCCCTGGCAGACGATGTGGTGGCGCACGAACTAACCCACGGTATCACCCAGCATGAGTCCAATCTGTTCTACTATTATCAGACGGGAGCCATCAACGAGTCGTTGTCTGATGTGTTTGGAGAATACTACGATCAGACTAATCAGCAAGGGGAGGATGGATCCGGCGTCGAGTGGCTGATCGGGGAAGACATCTCAGATTTGGGGGCGATCCGCAGCATGAGCGACCCGCCCGCGTTCGAAAACCCCGATAAGATGTCCAGCCCATACTATTATAAGGAAGACGGTGACAACGGTGGTGTGCACTACAACAGCGGAATCAACAACAAAGCTGTTTATCTAATGGTAGGTAGCGGCACGTTCAATGGAAAAACCGTGACGGCCCTCGGGTGGGATAAGGTGGTTGCTATTTATTATGAAGTCAACACCAACCTGCTGACCTCCGGGGCGGACTACTCAGATCTGTATTACGCCCTCCAGCAAGCCTGCACGAATCTGCTTGGGCAGCATGGCATCACCAGTGGGGACTGTGTACAAGTCACGAATGCAGCCGATGCCGTAGAGATGAACGGACAACCCGAACCAAACTTCAATACGGATGCACCGCTGTGTGGCGGCGGGAACCCGGTCAATACATACTTCTATGATGACCTGGAAAACGGGACATCGAATTGGACGTTTAATAACGGAGCGTATACCCGTTGGCAGCTCGACTCGCCTGATGGAGCCTATACTCGCTCAGGTCTTCATTCCTTGTTTGCCAATGGTCAACCCGGGGGCGTCACGGATGCCACTGCCAGATTGGTACCGGTTGTGATCCCCGCTAATGGCTATTTGCACTTTGCACAGGCATACGGTTTTTCCTCCTTGGGGGATGGATATTATTTTGATGGAGGAGTGCTCGAGTATAGTAAAAATAATGGCGCTACCTGGGTAGATGCCGGATCCCTGATCGATTACAACGGTTACAAGGGGAACATCTTCACGGAATTTGGCAATCCCCTGGCGGGCCGCTCAGGCTTTGTAGGCGCGAGTCATGGATATGTAAGCACGCGCCTGAACTTAAGTTCGCTCGCCGGACAAACTGTCACGTTCCGCTGGCGGATGGGTCTGGGCGACTTCGATTTCTTTGGTAGCACTTGGGGCTGGTGGCTGGATGATATCCGTGTTTTCAATTGTGTGCTTTACACAATCTCTGGCAATGCCGGAGTGGCTGGCGCTACGTTGAGCTACGTGGATGGGACACCGAAAACGGTTACCGCGGATGGCAGCGGCAACTACTCCATCACGGTGCCATCTGGCTGGAGCGGGGTGGTGACCCCCTCGCTGGGTGCGTGCTACCCGTTCAGCCCGATCAACCGCAGTTATAGCAATATTGCGACGGATCAAACGGCACAGGATTACACCTACACCCTTCCAGGTGGTTGTTTTGCCGGTACCAGTTCCTTGCGGACAGGTGCGTTTGGTTACGATGCCGGCTGGCGGGTGGATCAGCATCCGCGGATGCTGGCGGATGTGAACGGGGATGGCAAAGCGGATGCGGTCGGCTTCGGGTATGCCGGCGTGTATGTGGCGCTGGCCAATGCTTCAGGAACCGCCTTTGCCCCGACCGCCAGCTTGTGGACCGGTGGGTTCAGTTACAATGCCGGCTGGCGCGTGGATCAACATCCGCGGCTGCTGGCGGATGTGAATGGGGATGGCAAGGCCGATGCGGTCGGCTTCGGGTATGCCGGGGTGTATGTGGCGCTGGCCAATGCTTCAGGAACCGCCTTTGCCCCGACCGCCAGCTTGTGGACGGGTGCCTTCAGCTACAA
>DASTOH010000183.1:0-40004 GCA_035720235.1 Anaerolineales bacterium
CCGGTGCGGACTTGCATGGCGATATACCACTCTGGACCCACATCCAGGAAGATCTCTAGCGCGATGCCCAGGATGCCGTAGGTAACCATCTGTTCGAGGCTGACGCCAAATGCGCCAGGGATCTGGGTATAGAGTGTCTTCCACACCCAGTAAATGCAATACATGAAGATGTATAGGGAGAAGAGACGCAGCCAGAATTCAAACCTGTAAACCGCAGAATTGTGAAACGCCTGGCGTGCAAATGCCCAGAATACTTTCATAACAGCCTATGACCTCAAATTATTCCGAAGCCTGCATAAGTACAGGAGATTGCCACGCCGCCGAAGAACACGAGCGGCGGCTCGCAATGACATCCATCTATCAACTCCCGGAACTGGTGTACTGTTTCAATGCCAGTTGCCATACAAACGAGACGATCCCCAGCAGCAACACTGCAACCACCGGGGACAGGTAACTTAGCCACCAACCTGCATTGGCGTACTCCAACTTATCGAGCAACAACAACGCAGGATAGTAATTCATAAAAGCCACCGGGATCAGGCCCGTGACGATCACACGAAATGCCTTGCCAAAAATCTCGATTGGATACCACTGCACCAGGCTATAGAACTGCCTGGCCACAAAAGAGGCTCCACGCGAGCGTCCGGTCCAGAAGGCGGTGCAGGCAATCAGCAGGTTCAGGGCGAACACAATGACCGCGCCAGAGATAACCGCAGCAACAAAGAATCCCCAGCGCCAGACGTCCCAGTGCAGTCCAAGCTGCGCATATGCCAGGCTGATGCCGGTCAAGGCGAAAAGCGCATCCGCGATTTCGAGGTATTGAAATTCACGGCCCAGGACCTGGATCAAAGGGCTGGCCGGGCGAAGGAGAAATTGGTCGAAGGTTCCCTCGATCAAATAATCTTCCATCTGGCTGGTGTGCGAGAAGAACAGGGCGTAGAGACTGTGCCCCAGAATCCATAAACAATAAAGGAACACCAATTCCCACAGCGTCCAGTCTTTCAGGCTCGTGAATTGGGTGACGAGGACGCCAATCAATCCGAGGTTGACCACATTCCAGACGATCAGCCCGAGCAGCCCTACAATGAAATTAGCCCGATACTGCATGCGTGAGAGCAGTGAAATATGAATCAATCTGAAGTACAACTGGAATGCGTTCATAGGCTCTGCTACACCTCAGCCACCTTGCGAAACGATCCGTGCCTGAATCCGTCCCCAGAGCCAGCGGCTGAGCAGGGTCAGGGCGGCCAGCCAGAATATTTGCAGGCCGATGGCAGGGATAATCGCGTCTCCGCTCAATACGCCCGTGTAGATGGAGAGCGGCGTCGCAAACAGGGAGCGAAACGGCAACAACGCCGCCAACGTGCCCAACACACCCGGGAATAGCCAGAGTGGCACCAATTGCCCCGAGAAAAAACGCAAGAGGGCGTTAAAAGCCCAGTCAATGCTATGAATTTCAAGGGTGACAAGTGCAATCGAACCGAGCAGGAATTCGAGGTGGAAACCCACCAGATAACCAAGCAACAAAGCAAACACGAACTGGAATCCGGCCAGGAGGCTGGCGGGAGGCCCGAGACCAAAGAAAAAGTATCCGCACAGAACGGCCGGAAGAATCATGATGAAGAGCCGGAACAGCATCTGGCCCGTATTGCGTGCCAGCATGTGGAAGTGGAAATCCAGTGGTTTCAACAGATCCACGTCAATGGCGCCACTGCCTATCTGTTGGGACATGTAATATTGCACCCCAAAGGAATAAAACAGGTTTTCGATTGCCATGCTCAGCACACCGTAAGTCACCATCTGCTCCAGGCTGACACCAAAAGCGCCGGGATGCTGTGCGTAAAGGGCGATCCAGACTTGGCGGATACTATACATCAAGATCAGAACGGTGGACACGCGCAGCCAAAAGTCGAAGCGATAGATGGCAATCGAGTGGAAGGATTGCCGGGCAAATGACCAGAAGAGCTTCATTTCGATTGTGTAGCAGGTGAGGCCGATTTGCCTCGATAGATGGTGCGCACGATTTCCTCGATCTCTGGCTCCTCCACTGCCAGGTCCAGGATTGGATAGCGCGAACTGATATCGGCGATCAGCGTGGATGGCGAAGTTTCAAAGCGGTTGAAGGCGAACCACTTCTTGCGCCCTTCGCTCTTCGTGATGACCGCGTGCGGCGCCGCAAAATCCTGCACCTGCTCCTCGAAATCCACTACCAGCGTGCGCTGTTTTCCGTACTCCGCGCGGATCTGTTCCAGGCTGCCATCATAGACGATGCGCCCATGATCGATGATCATGATGCGCGAGCAGACCTTTTCGATGTCGGTCATGTCGTGCGTTGTGAGCAGGATGGTCACTTTCTGGTCACGGTTGATCTCCTTTATGAATGTGCGCAGGCGTTCCTTCGCGACCACGTCCACACCGATCATCGGTTCATCCAGGAATAGCAGGCGCGGACTGTGGAGCAGAGCCGCGGCCATATCTGCCCGCAGGCGCTGCCCCAGGCTTAACTGGCGAACAGGCGTATTCTGGAATTCATGCAGGTCCAGCAACTCGTTGAAGAGCTTGAGGTTGCGCTGGAACTGGGCCTCCGAAACTTTGTAGATATCGCGGAATAGACGCAGGCTTTCAATCACAGGCACATCCCACCAGAGCTGAGTCTTCTGCCCAAACACGGCGCCGATCTGGCGCGCGTTAATCATCCGGTCCTTGTGTGGAATCAATCCGTTGACCTTGATCTCGCCGCTGGTTGGCACGAGGATGCCGCACAGCATTTTGATGGAGGTGGACTTCCCTGCGCCATTTGGGCCAATATAGCCAACCAGTTCACCTTCCGCGATGTCGAACGATATGTCATTGACCGCCGGGATGGTCTCGTACTGGGCACTGAATAGTGTGCGAAGGCTGCCAAGAAACCCTTCGCGGCGTATCACCCGCCTGTATTCCTTGGTTAAATGCTCTACATGGATCATGAGAAATTCCTCTCTACTCCTTGTCTCAACGAATGGCTTTTGCATTACTCTATTAGTCAGAATCAGATCCTGATATCTGCGTACAGCACCCTTTCGCTATGGCAAAATAGTGATTTTGATCCGGTCAAATCGCTCGACCACGGGGTCAGTCCGTAGACATTGTTGAACACCTAGTTTGCCGTGGAACAGGTCGTTCAGCGTGTCCCGGCGAAAAACGGTCGTAATGCGCTGCGGATGACCCAATGTCTCCTCATAAATGGCACGCACCACATAGTTGCCTTCGCAGTAGCAGCCATTGGGGCTGCAGACTCTCTGGTTGGCATAGCGCTCGAAGTTCTTGAAGATGCCGTCGACCGTAAAGTTCTTAGAGTCACCGTTCCCCAGGCAACCTGAAGTAAATGTGCGTACAACGCGTCCCTGCAGCACCTCGATATCGTAATAGCACTGCGACCGGTGGCCATAGTAACTGGCATTCATACGATAATGTGCAATTGCATTTGTCTCCCAGCGATGGCGCGCCAGGGCAAATTGAGAGGCCGGCGACGCCTGTAATGCGAAGAAAAATTGCACTCCGATCCAGAGCAGAACGACCAGTATCAGGATGGCAAGTGCTACCAAAATTGGTGAAAAATGCTTTCGCTCCATACATAGCTTTCTACCAGTAAGTAACTCACCGTAGCAGAACGTCCCGAAGGTTGTCCTTGAATATGCCTTGTCAGGCCGTTCCAACCTTCGGGAGGTTAAGTAGCATCAGTGAGTAATTACCTGCTGGAGCAGATCAGGGCAGGAATCATGGCAAGACCGTGAGCTTTACGACCTCAAATTTCTCAACCACCGGGTCGATGCGTAGACATTGTTGAACACCGATCTTACCGTGGAGCAGATCATCCAGCCACCTCCTATCGAAGTAGGTGGTAATACTCTGCGGATAACCCAGAGTCGGGTCATACGTCGCGCTGACCACGTAAATCCCCTCGCAATAGCAGCCATTGGGGCTGCAGACCCGTCCGGCCGCGAATCGTTCGAAGTTTTCGAAGATACCATCCACCGTAAGCGTCTTGGATTCGGCGCTGCTCAGGCAGCTCATGGTGAAGATATCGACGACGCGGTCCGTCTGCACTTCGATGTCATAGTAGCACTGTGAAAAATTGCCCGTGTAATTGCCAGCCATCCGATAATGGGAAATCGCGTTCGTCTCCCAGCGGTGGCGCGCTAGCGAAAACTGCGAGGCAGGCGCCGTTCGTAGCGTGCTCAAAGATTGTGCTCCGATCAGGGCGATAATGATCAATATGATGGAGCCCAGAGTCATCAATACGGGCGAGAAGAGTTTTCGATCCATATACGGCTTTGTACCAATAAATCACCACTTGCTGGCAGAGGTCAGCGGCTGCATGATTGGATTCTACTCTACAGCAGAGTCTTTTTCTTAGACTATTCAAACCGATCCAAAATTGAGTGTAGCGCGACATGCTCCCGGTGTCGCGACCAGCGAGACGCTTCGCAGTCTCGGGTTACAATTTTCCATCTTCAGGAAGCCGATGTGGCGATGGGGCGTGGCTCCGCTGTACAAAGAACCGATTGTTGATCACAACTGCAAAAGCCAGCAGGGCCAGCAGAACGACAATTCCATAGGCGATCTGAATCCCAATCTGATCAGAGAGCCAGCCCAGCAGGAGTGGGATGCCCAAGAGCGCCGTCCCTACGGCCAGGGAGGCGCGGGCACTCGCCTGGTTAGATTGATCTGCGGCCACGCCAACTGCAGTGGACAGGGTCAGTGGATACAGGTTGGCAATGCCCAATCCCGCGATGAACAAGCCCAGAACGTTGAGCATGGCGACGCGCGACAGCCAGAAGATTGGAAACCCGAGTAACGTCACGGCGAGGGCCGCCGGCAAAAGAACCTGGCTTGACCAGCGCTGTGTGAGGCGGCTGCCAGCCATACGCCCGGACAGCATGGCCGCGGGGAAAGCGCCAAAGGCCAGCGCGGCCCTGGTCCCGCCCAGTCCCACGATGTTTGCCAGAAAATCTGTTGCCCACACTGCGATGGCCATTTCGATGGCCACGACCAGGAACAACACCATCCAATAGATCCAGAAGGTGAATGGCAGGTGAGCTTTGCCAGCAGTGGATTGGTTTTGAGTTCCACTGTCATCCGGGATGGCAGCCCGGTGGAAAAATATTCCCAGAGAAGCTAGCACGAAGAATGGCAGCAAAGGGATCAGGCGCCAACCCAGGCCGAGCAGCGGCATGCCGCCAATGATTAGCGGCGTCAGCGTGGTGCTGAGGCTGGCGGCTACATTGGCTTCTGTAATGGCGATGGCACGGCGCTCCCCGTGCTGGTCTGACAGCAACGCCTGGATCATGACCTGGGTCAGCGAACTGCAAAAACCCATGCCCAGAGCCGCGATCAGGATCGATGTGAAAGTATGACCGCGCGCCAGCATGACCACGCTCACGAGTAGGCCGATGCTTCCGCCCCAAAACACCACCCGGCGGCTTAGGCGACGCGCCAGCCAATCACTCATGAGTCCTGAGAAGACCAAACCGATTGCCAGCGCGGCGGGGAGCAATCCGCCCAGCGTGTAATTCAATGCGAGTTCACTTCGCAGGAACGGCATGAGTGGGCCGCGTATGGATTGACTGATTGCAATATACGCCAGCATCAGATATGCCAGCCAGGTGACTCGATTGCGGATGATTGCTGGTTGGGTGGCGGGCAACGTCATGAATTTATTTTCTTGGTTTTCCTGGGTTTGGAGGCTGATCTTGTGCGACCTGGCGCAAGTTGAGCCGAATACGCGGCCTGAATGGCACGGTGCAGTTCGATATTCTCCAGGAAGGATTTTCTGAAGGGACTATCTTCCGGGATCAGATTATGCTTGCGCATCATCTCATCATAGGCACGCTTCAAAAATTCTGCTGCATCCTGATCGCGGCCGTTGGCTGCCAATGCCTGGCTATGACGAAATAAAATCTCTTCGCTGGTGCATTCAACGATCTGCACGAAGCCAAACTCCTGATATAGTTCGAGTGCCTTCTGAGAAAACTCCAGCGCCCGGCGTTGATGTTCCTCCCAGGCCACCTCATCATTCAAGATCCGTGCCAGCCCATAGTGGGCCGCGGAAGCCTCACAAGCGGCAGACATATGATACTGGCGGGAAACGAGATTCTCTGCGGCCATTTGCTGGATCTGCGAAGTGATTTGCAGCGCCGATCGCAGGTTCTGTTCCCCACCTAACGCGTTATAAAGAATCACTGTCACAAGACCAAATCCGGCGCGTCCGACGTCGAATACGACTTTTCCCTCCAAAGGGCGGGCCATATCCAGCGTTGCCATGGCTTCCGTATACTGTCCCAGCGCTGTTTGAATCTGCGCGATACGCAACAGCGGAAAAAGCCTGTCGGTGATGCTCTCCCAGAATTGGAGCGTCTGCAATTCCAGCTCCAGGCCTGTTTCGTAATCGCCCAGATAGAGCGCCTGAATTTGGCCGCAGAACATGAGGGCGTTGCCCTCTGCGATGCGGTTACCGATCTCCCGACTCAACCGCAGACGCTCCTGCTCATACTCTGTGAGTTGGCGATAATAATCGCCGTCACGTTCAAACTGCTCGGCAATGACCTGGAGCAATGTGAGTTTGGTAGCCTTATCATTCAAGGTCTCGGAGCGGGAAAGCGCTTCCTGCAGATATTCCCGGCCGCGCGGCAAATCGTCCATCCCATACTTGCCCCCAATGGCCAGCAAGATGTTGACTTCTGTCCTGAGATCACCCAGTTGTCTGGCGAGTGCCAGCGCGCGTTCTGCCAATTCCCTCCAACCTGGATCATTCAGGGTAAATCGGATGTTGGCGACGCGAGTGAGACTGCGAATTTCGCGCGGTTTATCATTCAATTGTTGAGCCAGGGCCAAAGCTTCCTCGGCCATCTGCAAACCCGGAATCAATTCCTGACGGTTGTCTCTCGAGATATCCGCCTGCGCGACCAATGCATCGATCAACCAGACCGGATCGTCAGCCATCTCGCGCGCCAACGGCAAGAGCGCGCGGGTATCATCCCGACCTGCCTCCACTTGCCCGAGTTGAAAGTATACGTGACGCCGGCCATTGAGCACCTCGAAGCGCTGTGATTGGATGGCCCGGCGCTGCCCCTTTGATTGAACACCACCTTCCAGCCTGTCCAGCAATTCCAGGGCATGACTGTAATACTGAATTGCCTCAGCATTGGCAAAAATCTTCTGCGCCTGTTCTGCGGCGAGGACTGTATAGAACAATTCCTTTCTGGGATTTCCGGCGCCCTGGTAATGATAGGCAAGTATCCGGTCGTAGTCTTCCAGCACCTCCGGGTTGACAAGGTTTTCGATGTACTCAGCTGCCTTGAGATGATAGGTGTGTTTTTGAGTGCTGAGCAGACTGTCGTACACGGTCTCCCGAATGAGTGGCGATTTGAAAAAATATTGCATTCCCAGTTCGGGGACGCGTCCGCCTTCCCGAATGAATTGATGGCGTTGCAGGGCAACCAGGTCTGTTTTCAATGTTTGCGCTTCACCGAGCAGGGCCTCGATGAGGTTTGACCAAAACGTCGGTCCGATCACCGCAGCCATCTGGAGTACCAACCGCTCATGAGCCGCGAGGCGGTCAATGTGCGACAATAGGAGCCTTTGCAGGCTATCCGGCAAATCAAGCGTCGTTACCGTGCGGGTTGCTCGCCAGGCACCGTCCTGCGCGCCCTCCGCTTGGCGTACCAGAATCCCATGCGCAATCAAGGTTCGAATGAGTTCTATAATGTAATATGGATTGCCCTCCGAGTTATGGATGATCATATTGCGGGTTTCGGCGGGCAGCGTCTCTGCTCCAATCAATTGGTTGATCAATTCCAGGCTTTGCGGCTTCGACAAAGGAGGCAAATCTACGCGTGTCAACCGGTGTGGATAGTCTATCTCAAGCGAAAGATATAACTCCCAAACGGACGAATCGCGCTCCGGACGGAACGCCAGCAACCACAGCAACGCTTCATTGTCGCAGACCGGCAGGCAGTGCTTCAGCAAAGCCAGAGAAGAATCGTCAGCCCAGTGTAAATCTGAAAATACCAGCACCAGCGGTGCTTTTCGGCTGGAGGCCTCGACCCAGCTTTTGACTGCAACAAAGTATCGCTGGCGCAATTCTTCGCCGTCCAGGTGACGGATCTTATCCGTGTATTCTGGCTCCAATGGCAGCCCTAAAAAGTTTGCCAGATAAGGATAGTGTTCATCGAGCTCAGCTCCCCATAGCTGTTGCGCTTGCTCGCGCAGTCGTGCCAGCCTATTCTCTTTTGAGTCTTCAGGGCGTAATCCCAGCCAGTTGCGGAACAAATCCAGCCACATCGAGTAGGGCCAGGTCTGGCTGTACGACCGGCAGCGTCCGCGCACCCACTGCAGGGAGGTCGCGGCGAGGCGAGAGCTTGTGCGGCTTTCCTGCAACAGGGCATCCAGATGGGCGAAATACTGTCCCAAATTATTCAACAAAAAGGATTTGCCACTGCCAGTGTCACCGGTCAATACGGCAATATGGCCGCGTCCCTCGAATAACCCTTCCACACAAGTTTTGAGCCGGTGAAACTCACTTTCCCGCCCAATGTGAGGAAAGGAGTCAGGAAAGGCCTCGTCACCGGACAGCGTTTTCGCATCCTCCACGGCCTGCAGCGGTCGAAAAACGGCGATCGGCTGGCTGACCCCCTTCACGAAAATCTCACCGAGCGGCTGCCATTCGAATTGTGACTTTACGAGGCGATGGGTATGTTCGCTGACCAACACCGTCCCCGGCTCGGCCGCGGTTTCCATGCGCGAGGCGATGCTCACAGCCAGGCCCATGGCGGTCTCCTCCCATTGTTGACGGGAATGGCCGGTCACCACAATCACCTCACCCGTATCCACCCCCACACGCATTCGCAGATCCTTTGCCTCAGGCGTGGCAAGTTCTCGTACATAGAGGTCAAACGCGCGCTGCATCGATAAGGCGGCCAAAACCGCGCGTTCCGGGTCATCTTCGTGCGCGGCGGTGGCGCCAAAGAAGGCCACCAGTCCATCTCCGCGAAACTGGCCGATTTCGCCTCCAAAACGATAGATTTCGGATTCCAGAATATGGAGGATGCGGTTCATCAGTTCCACCCAACCCTCCGTGCCAGCTTTTTCCAATAGCTTGGTGGAATCGGTCAGGTCTGTGATGATGACCGTAACGTCGCGCCGCTCCGCAGCAATGACTTGGATCGGCGCGCTCACAGCCGCCGCATCCGCTTCGCGCTCAGCCGGAGCCTGTAGAGGCTGAAGAGAGCCTTCGGCTTCCTCCGAAGCAAGCCGCGTCCCGCACATCCCGCAGAACCGGTAATCGAGTGGATTGTTGGAACCGCAGGCAGAACAGGTAAGGGTCAGGCGCGTTCCACACCTCCCGCAGAAGTTCATGTCGCGAGGGCTGTCAAAATCACAGTTAGGACACTTCATGCGGAGGTTGCCCGAAATAAAAGACACGGCGCAGCCTTACATGCAGGCGCGCCTTGTCCTGTAGAGCCATGGCTATGGTTATCACGCGAAACGTTATAAGGCATCCAGCGCCCGGCGGAAGCGCTTGGCAAGTTCCTGCAGGATGAGAATGGAGATTTCCACGTCCTCTCGCAGCGCGGACAGAAAATCCCAACGGGTGAGCGCGAGGCAGGTGGTGGGTTCGCTGGTCACAACCGAGGCCGTTCGCAATCCATCGTCGAGCAGTGCCAGTTCGCCAAAATAGTCCGTGGGGCCAAAGGTATTGACCGTTACCTTCGCGCCATCCGAGCGTTCGCGTATGGCCTCGGCCTTGCCGGATACAATGATGAAGAAACCTTCGCCGCCCTGGTCTTGGTTGACAATCGCCTGCCCGGCGTCATATTTGCGTTCGATCATGCGCTTGGCCAGATGCTCATATTGTCGGTTGTTCAAGCCCTGGAACAAAGGTATCTTGTGAAGAAAGCCAACAGTTTCTTTTAAGTTGCTCATGGTCTTCGCCCTTTCTTTAGGATGTTACCGCTTGTCTCATCATAATAAGTAAACCTTTCGAACTGCATTGTAAGCCAGAATCGAGATTTGAAGTTTACCCAATTAAGCGGCACTATGTAATTCGGCAATGAGAATTTCAAACGGTATCATTTCCAGGTCCTCGAGAGAGAATGACTCGTTTGTGGACTTATGGTTTGAGAAGATACAACGCGCCGTGCTGAATGGCAAATCATACTTGAGTCGATGGGTTTGGTCGGAAAGATTCAGAACGACCAGGCAGGTCTGTCCTGGCGAATCGCTCTCTCGCAGGAAAGCCAGATAATCATTGGAAGCCTCAT
The DNA here is from genome assembly GCA_035720235.1 of Anaerolineales bacterium. Lineage (GTDB taxonomy): Bacteria > Chloroflexota > Anaerolineae > Anaerolineales > Villigracilaceae > Defluviilinea. The sequence goes on from DASTOH010000183.1 coordinate 10,302, forward strand.
GCAACGGTTCGTATTTGCCACTGATCAGAGCCGGGTTCTGCTTGCGGAGGCGCAACAGATCCTTGTAAAAGCGTAGCATCGACTTTGGATCGCTCTCCTGATCTGCAATGTTAATGCCCTCGGCATAGTTCGGATTGACCGGAAGCCACGTTCGGACTCCCTCCGGGCTGAAACCTGCATTGGAGGTCGCATCCCATTGAAACGGTGTCCTGGAGCGGTCACGCGTGTCTCTGGTGGCGCGCGCCAGTGCCTCCTGCGGAGGCATTCCGTTCGCAACTTCCTGATGATAATACATAATGGATGGCGGGTCGACAAACAAACTGATATCGTTCAGGAAGTAATCAGACATGCCGATCTCTTCGCCATTATAGAGGAATGGTGTACCACGCAAGGTCAGCATCAGGGCAAGTGAGGTGCGCGCAATGGCATCATTATGCTCGCCATCTCCGTACCGGCTCAATACGCGTGTCGCATCATGGTTATTGAGCGTGTTACACGGCCAGGCGCCCGGCGGAAGCTGGCTCAGGCGATCACGCTGGTTGGCACGAATCCAGGCCGGGGTGAGGCGGTTGGTTCTCATCAACGGAAAGTTGAACACCAGGTGCAGCTCATTCCTGCCATCGCCATAGTAGCTGATCTCAGCGCTTTCGCCGACCAGGACGCGGTCGGGATACTCGTCCACCACCTGGCGCAGTTCCTGCATCAATTCATGGACACCGGGCTGACCCTGTTGGTGGCGGTAGATCGTTTGCCAGGCCGCCGTCACCTCCGGATCAACGCCGCTGGGAAACCCATGATTCAGTTTGCGGCGGAGTTCGTCGGTCAACTCACCTTCGTGATCCGGCATCGCAGGGTCTTCAAAGATAGTGCCGATCGCATCCAGGCGGTAACCATCCACGCCCATATCGAGCCAAAAGCGTACTACTTCCCACATGGTTTTTTTGACTTTAGGGTTGCGCCAGTTGAGGTCAGGCTGTTCCTTCAGGAAGTAGTGATAGTAATACTGGTCGGTAACCGCATCGTATTCCCAGGCCGGACCGCCGAAAGGGGAAAGCCAGTTGTTCGGTGGGCCTCCATTTACGCCGCTGCGCCAGATGTACCAATCGCGTTTGGCCGAAGGATTGCGGCTGGAACGTGACTCAAGGAACCACGAATGCAGGTGGGATGTGTGATTCAGCACCAGGTCCAGTATGACGCGCAGGCCGCGCTGGTGCGCGCCATCCAGAAAGCGCTGGAAGTCTGTGAGCGTTCCATATTCCGGAGCGACGTCCTCGTAATCCGAAATGTCGTATCCTACATCGAACTGCGGGGACGGAAAATGTGGCGATAGCCAGATAGCGTCGATGCCCAGATCCTTCAGGTAATCAAGTTTCGCAGTCATACGATGAAATCACCGATTCCATCGCCATTTCCATCGGCGAAACTGCGCGGGTAGATTTGATAGAAAACAGCCTCTTGCCACCATTTCAAGTTTGTCATGTCATTTCCGTCTTGTATTCAGGCGGAGGATAGAGGGTTCAGTCAGCGTTGATCAACTCAGCTCGCGTGGCCCGCAGCCGTACCGTATCGGTCATACGGCCTTCAATGTCTTGTGTAACAATACCTTCAATCTGTTCAGGGCCGATGTAGCGCTTCACGCCTGTGAGGTCGGGGCCTTCGATCAGGATATAGCCCTGTCGCATAAATCGGGCGCGCAACTCTTTAGGCACATTGTCCGCATCAAAGCCGCTCGCGTCGCCTGTGCCGGCTTCTTCGGATTCAAGCATCTTCTGGATAGCTTCCTCGCTCGCGCCTCCATAATACATTACCCTGACCTTGCCAACTACTTCGCCATCATGATCGTAGACGGGCATTCCTTCGTAAATACGCTGGGGGATACGATCTGGAACCAAAGGTTCCTGTCCAGTTTGTTCTTCATTCATCGCTCTGTCCTTTCCTGTAAATGCATACCAAATAAAAGAACCGCTCGAAATGAGCCATACAAAGCACAAACTAGAGAAGATAGTAGAGGATGGTGATACCGATCTCGACGCCAATCGTCCATGCAAAGAGCCGCCATGATTCGCGCGTTCCCACGTGTTTGCGGTGATACTCAGAGGTGGCAACGATGAAAATCAGGAAGGCTAATCCTAGAAGGAATATCAGACCCGGCGCAAAACGTTCGGCTCGGTTTAGGCTGCCGCCCAGAGCACCGAATACCAGGTAAAAGATTTGCAGCAGAAGATACATGGCATTCAGACCCAGGCCGAATGAAACCAGCCAGAGAAGAACGGCGAGTACGGTTGACACGATCTGCTGTGTCCTAGGTTGTGCTTCCATGGCGATCTAAATCCCTTCGAGCTGCAACTCCTCGGCGCGGTGACATGACACGAAGTGATCGGGCCTGAGTTCGCGGAATTCTGGTGTTGTCGTCCTACAGACTTCCTGGGCATAACGGCACCGCGGATGAAAATAACAACCGCTGGGCGGGTTGGACGGATCGGCCACATCTCCCTGCATCACGATGCGCTCGGATTTGTAGAGCGGATCAGGTTTGGGCACCGCTGACAATAAGGCTTCGGTGTAGGGATGCAGCGGATGTGAGTAAATTTCCTCGGCGCTGGCCATTTCGGCGATCTTGCCAACGTACATCACGGCGACGCGGTCAGAGATATGCTGCACCACACTCAAGTCATGCGCCACGAAGATGTAGGACAGGTTGAAGTCCTTCTGGAGGTCCTGTAGCAGGTTCAGAGTCTGGGCCTGGATGGAAACATCCAGCGCGGAGACAGGCTCATCACAGATGACCAGGCTGGGGTTCAGGGACAGTGCTCGGGCGATGCCAATGCGCTGACGTTGTCCGCCGGAGAATTCATGGGGATAGCGTCGCAGATGATCGGGCCGCAATCCCACGCGTTCGAGCAGGCGGATAATGACCTCCTCGGTCTCCCGGCCCATACCTAATCCGTGAATGACCATGGGCTCAGCCACGATATCTGAAACTGTCATGCGGGGGTTGAGCGAGTTGATGGGATCCTGAAACACCATGGAGATTTCCTTACGCACCAATTTCATTTCTTCAGGCTTAAGGTCCATCAGGTTTACCAGTTTTTGCTTCCCATCCTGTGCCAGCGTACGCGATTTGAAGAGGATTTGGCCGGCGGTCGGTTCATAAAGTCTAATGATCGAACGGCCAGCGGTGCTTTTGCCGCATCCGCTTTCGCCCACCAGCCCCAGCGTTTCACCTTCGCGGACGTAGAAGTTCACATCGTCCACCGCCTTGACATAACCGACCGTCTTTCGTAATAAACCTTTCTGGATCGGGAAGAACTTCTTCAAGCCCTTCACTTCCAGCAGGTAATTATCCTTCGATTGCTTTTGTTCCGTTTGGGTTTGTGGTACAGCGGCCATGCTCATACCTCCTCATACAATAGGCAGCTGGCATAATGACCTGGCGAGACCTCTTTCCACTGCGGTGTGATCTTGTCACACTTGCCGGCCATGAACATAGGGCAGCGCGGATGGAATACGCAGCCTGTGGGCAGGTTGAATGGGTCAGGGGTCATGCCGGCGATCGACGCCAGGCGCTCACCACGAGTCTTTTTGCCAAGTTTTGGAATGGACATCAACAAGGCTTGCGTATACGGGTGTTTGGGATCCTTGAAAATTTCCAGCACCTTGCCCTGTTCCACTACCTTGCCCATGTACATCACGACAATTTCCTCGGCCATGCTGGCGATGACGCCCAGGTTGTGTGTGATGAACATAATGGCCATATTGGCGGATTCCTGCAACTCACGCATGATGTCAAGGATTTGCGCTTCGATCGAGACATCCAACGCAGTGGTTGGTTCATCCGCAATCAGCATGGCCGGTTCACAGGAAAGCGCGACGGCAATCATCACGCGCTGGCGCTGACCACCACTTAATTGATGAGGGTAGCTGTCGACGCGCTGGTCGGGTTTTGGGATCCCGACGCGTTGCAGCATATCGATCGCGACCGCGCGCGCCTCTTCCTTGGTGACTTTGCGTTGGGCCATCACCTGCCCTGCGATCTGGTCACCCACCTTCTTAACAGGCGTCAGGTGATGCAGGCTTACGGCCTCGTGGATGTGTGCTCCGGCGGTGTACACAGGGGTGAGCGAACTCATGGGTTCCTGGAAGATCATGCCGATTTCACCCCCACGAATGGAGCGGATGACCTTTCCATCCGGGTCCGTCCGGGTGAGGTCGATGATGTCGTCCATCTGTCCGTGACCATTTTTTGACACGCGACGATGGTATATGATTTCGCCGTTCGTAATCTTGCCCGGCTTGGGGATCATATTAAGGATCGCCCGGGCGGTCACCGATTTTCCACAGCCGCTTTCTCCGATGACCCCCAACGTCTTGCCGCGGTTAATGGTCATGGTCAGGCCGTCCACCGCCTTGACAACCCCGGCGCGGACGTCGAATTCCACACGAAGATCTTTGACTTCAACCAGGGGTTCATTCGTAACTGCCATAGTTACCTCCATAAAACTAACGGGCGCCGTAAGGGTCAAAGGCGTCGCGCAGGCCATCACCCAGCAGGTTATACGCCAGGATGGTAAGAAGGATAAAGGGGACCGTCCACAACTCCCAGGGAGTGGTATGAATGGCCCGGACCGTTGCGGCATCCTGTAACAGCGTACCCCAACTGGTCAGCGGCGGACGAATTCCAAGACCGAGCCAGCTAAGAGCCGTCTCCGCCAGGATCATGCCCGGGATGGCCAGCGTGGCGATCACAATCACATGACTCATGGTGCTTGGCAGCAGGTGGCGGAACATGATGCGGCTATCGGAAGCCCCGGCACTCTTGGCCGCCAGCACATACTCTCGCTCACGTGAGGAAAGGATCAACCCGCGCACCTGGCGGGCGAGCCCGCCCCAGCGCACAAACGAAAGAATGATGGTCAGCATGAAGTAGACGGTGAGCTGAGACCAATACTGCGGAATCGCGGCAGCCAGCGCCATGAAGAGCGGAATCTCGGGAAAGGAGCTCAGAAACTCGGTCGAACGCTGGATAACCTGGTCAACTGCGCCGCCATAAAAGCCGGACATCACTCCCAGTACCGTGCCGAAAACGATTGTCAGGACCTGACCGATCAAGCCAATCATCAGCGTGAGACGCCCACCGTACAGGACACGCGTGAACCAGTCACGTCCGAGCGCGTCCGCACCCATGAGCAGGATGATGGCATCTGGATCACTGGTCCGATCCACACCATACAGGTGAATATCGGTGGGGATAAAACCCAGTAGTTTGTAGGGGTCGCCGTGCGTGAAGAACTGGACCGGAAACTTGCGGGTGGTATCAACCTCATACGTACGGGCGCGGGTCTTGAAGTCAAGTTTCTGCTCCATGCCGTAGACGAAGGGGCGCAGGCTAAAATTCCCTTCTGCATCCACAAAGTGGAGCCGTGTGGGGGGAGCTTCCACATGCTTTGAGGTGGTTTCCAAAACATAGGGTGCAAGGAACTCGGGAATGAGCACAAAGCAGGCATACAATGTAACCAACAGGATGCCGCCCACGAGCGAGGCCCGGTTACGCTTGAACTTCCACCAGACCAGGCTCCAGTAGCTCTGGCTGACTTGCCTTTGTTTGGTGGGAGCGGGGACAGAAATGGGTTGTTCTGCGACAGCCATAATCTCTTCTCCTCTACTTGGTAATCAAATCAAATGCGTTAGCGGCCTCGACTGGCGCGCTGTCCGGCAAGTGATTCGTAAGGATACGGCAGCGGCAGGTCGCTGGCTCGTTCCAGCCGAGCCGCCTGCTCGTCAGTTAGCGACCAACCGGTGGCACCCAGGTTATCTTCCAGGTGGGTGAGGGTGCGGGCGCCCAGAATCGGCGCCGTGACAACGGGTTGCTTCAGCAGCCAGTTCAATGCAACCTGCGCCGGAGTCTTTTCTACTTCGGCTGCAATGGCGGAAAGCTGATCGAGCACCTGCCAGGTCCGTTCATTGGCGTACGCGTCCCAGGATTCACTCCAGCCTCGTTTTGCCGCTTCTTCGACGCGTGTATTGGATGGAGGGGCGGACATACCACGCTGATATTTGCCGCTCAGCCACCCCCCTCGCAGCGGACTCCAGGGTATGACTCCCACACCTTCTGCCTCACACACAGGCTCCAGCTCCCATTCGAAGGAACGATCCAGCAGGTTATACAATGGTTGCAGGCAGGCGAAGGGCTCCCAGCCATGTCGGCGGCAGAGGTCAATCGCTTTTTGTAATTGATAACCGGCGTAATTGCTGGCGCCCAAATAGCGGACCTTCCCATCACGAACGAGTTGGTCCAGCGCAGCCAAGGTTTCTTCCAGGGGAGTGCCGGGATCCCACATATGTACCTGGTACAGGTCAATGTAGGAGGTGTTCAAACGGCGCAGACTGTCTTCGGCCGCGGCAAGGATGTGCTTGCGGCTCAAGCCAAGGTCATTGGGACCGGAGCCCATCGCAAAGCGCACTTTGGTAGCGATGACAAGATCGTCGCGGCGTTTGTCACTCGCGTGGCGGGTGAGCAGCCAGCGCCCGAGAATCTCCTCGGATAGGCCCTGGGAATAGACATCCGCTGTGTCGATGAAGTTGCCGCCTGCGTCGACGAAACGATCCAGCATGCGATAACTGTCTGCTTCCGATGTCTCGCGCCCGAAGGTCATGGCGCCAAGGCACAGTTCGCTGACTTTTAAACCGGTACGGCCGAGGTAACGATATTGCATGGGTTAGTTGACTTTCATTTGTTTCAAGCTCAAGCCGCCGTCCTCGGCGGCATCTGTCGGTGAACCTTGCGCCGAGGACGGCGCAAGGAGCAAGAATGTTATGTTACGTTATGCTACTCCAATCGAATGCGCGGGTCGGCCCATGCCAGCAGAAGATCGGCCAGCAGGTTACCCATCAGGACCAGAAAAGTGAACATAACGATGCACGTTCCGGCCATGTACATATCCAACTTGCGCAAGGCATCGATATAGAGGGGGAAGATCGTGGGCAGATTGAGCACCACTGAAACCAGCCCGGTGCCTCCAACAATCCCCGGCAGCGCCTCTGAACCAAGGATGACGATCAACGGATTGATGGCAATCCGCACGGCGTGCTTCCAGGTCACAGTACGATTCTCCAGGCCGCGCGCGCGCGCCGCCTCCACAAATGGCTGGCCAAGCGTATCCAGCAGGTTGCCGCGCATGATGCGGGTGAGCCCACCCACGCCAGTGATGGCGCTGATGATGGCAGGAATCCACAGGTGCTTCAGCAAATCTACAAATCGGCCCCAACTCCAGGGTGCGGTCACGTATTGCTGTGAAAACAGCCCGGTGGCTTCGACGTTTAAGACGGTGATGGCATAGTACAGGATGAGCAATGCCAGCAGGAAGCCCGGCATGCCCAATCCAACAAAACTCAGTGATGTAATGATCTGGTCACCAAGCGAATATTGCTTCGTGGCCGAGTAGACTCCCAGTGGGATGGCTAAAATCCAGACCACGATGAGCGTCGCAACACCCAGGATGATGGTCATGGTGACGCGTTCACCCAGCATATCCCTGACCGGGCGCTCGTACTCGAATGACTCGCCAAAATCGCCCTTCAGGAAATTGACAGCCCAATTGGTATATTGCCACATGAATGGCTTGTCCAGGTTGTACCGCCTGCGGTAGGTCTCGATCTGTCCCTCCGCGCTGCGGTCACCGCGCGCTTGTAGTTGCGCCAGTTTCTGGGTTAGAAAATCACTCGGGGGAAGATTGATGAGCACGAAACTGGCAAAGGACACCAGCACGAGCATGATGAGGGCATACAGTAAACGGCGGATGATATAGTTAAGCATACTCACCTCTACTATTAGAGTCTGATGGGCCCAATTGCAGGTCCAGGACCAGGCCGCAATACATTATGGCGGGCAGATACATTCTGCCCGCCATTTTTCGTCGTTCGAATTACTGATCCATCCACCACTGTGCGGCAATCTGGTTGCCAGGCGTGGCAGGCGCCCACGGACCCACAACACCAAAGTCCAGGATGTTCTTCATGTAATCCTTGATGATGATGGGCATGGGCTGGTCACCCGCGACACCAATGACAAACGGGCCGTGTTCAATATGCACGTCGATCGCTTCCCAAACCACCTCATGGCGGCCTTCTTCCGTGTTGGTCTCGCGAGCCTTATTGTACAGCTCCTGCAATACCTGGGCAGGGCTGCCATCTTCGGGCTTCAGGCCACAGGGATAGGCGTTGCCTTCAGCAGGTTGATCGGTACAGGCATCGCCACCTTTAGCAAACCAACGGCCTTCCAGTGGGAAGTAGTAGCGATTCACCACGGGGAACAACCAGTCGGGGTAAGTCAGGATGTCGATCTCGGAAATATGCGCGCCACGCAGCATATAGTAGCCTTCGTTGGTGCGGATATCGAGGTCCGGCTGGCCTTGCAGGTTTTTGATCTCGACGTTGAGGCTCAGGTTCTCTCCCCATTGCTTCTTCATCTCCTCGGCCGCATCCACCTGGACCTTGAGGCTGCCGCCCCAGTCGGAAATGTCGAGCGTCATCACAAAGGGCTCACCGCTCGGCAGGGTGCGGAATCCATCGGCGCCCTTGGTCATGCCGATCTCATCGAGCAGGGCATTTGCAGCCGCGGCATCGAAGGTGACGTAATTCTGGGCCCACTTATTGTACACTTCCTGACCCTGCGTACCGGCGAAGTGCCAGGACTGCGGGCTGAGGGTGTAGTTCCTGATGTCCGCGATGCCACCCCAGGCCACATCGACCACGCGCTGGCGGTCAAAGCCTATGGAAAGAGCCTGGCGGAACTTGTCGTTGCGCAGCAGCTCACGAATTTCTGTGGCTTTCTCGGGCGTGTCATTCTCATAGTTCTTTCCGCCTTCCACATAGTCCTGGTTGACCATGTATCCCGGCCAGGCGCCAGCACCGTTCATGTAGTTCTCGAGGAAGTGGAAACCGCCCGCCGCGGCATTTTCAGCCAGGAACGGGATTTCGTTCGGGCCGCCACAGATGCGGAAGGCCGTATCATATTTGCCTTGCGAGCAGTTCAGGATACGGGTCTGCTCATCCGCGACGATCTCAACGTTGATCGCATCGATGTAGGGCAGCTGGTTGCCTTCGGTGTCCACGCGCCAGTAGTAGGGATTGCGTGTGAAGGTGTAGTTCTGGCCGTCGGAGGACAGCTCAGTCAAACACCAGGCGAAGAGACAGGGATACCCGGGGGTCTGCCACCATTTGTCCTGGTTGGTGTAATCTTCCCAGGTCTTGCCCGAGGTGGTGTAGTTGGGGTGATATTCCTTGAGGTAGTGTGCCGGCTTCATGAAGTTCTTGGCGAATTCCCAGAAGCCCTGTGCCATGAAGTACGGATCGATCCACAGACCGCGATCCTTGGATGTCCACACGACCGTGTATTCATCCGGGAAGGTCATATCGATCGGCGAGCCATCGGTATTGCGCAGGTAGGCCGGGATCGTCCAGATCTTCTGGTCAGGATTCTTGGCGAAGTCATCCCACCAGTATTGCCAGTCCGCGCTGGTGTAGGGTTCACCGTCCGACCATTTGAGGCCAGGGCGCATGTGCATTGTGAAGGTCCTGCCATCGTCTGACCATTCATAGGACTCGACCAATGCTGGTTCATAACCTGTCAGGTCGGCTTTCCACTTGACTGGCGCCTCAACCGCAAAGTACAACTGAACATTGCCAACTTCCGGCCACCAGGATGCAGTATGAATCGTGCCGCCATATTTGCCTACTGATTCAACCGGTGTGGTGACGACAGGTTCAGCTGGAAGACGTTCCTCAACAGCCGGGATTGTTCCGGCTGCCACCTGCTCTGCCAGATCAGGCGCTTCCTTGAACGAAGAAACGGGTTCCGGAGTCTCAGCGGGGGGCTGAGTTGCTCCAGCGGGTTCAGTTGCCGCACCGGGTTCTTCGGTCGCCGCAGGGGTACCACCACCACCACAAGCTGCGAGCACAAATGCTGTGATCAGCAGGAAACTGAGCAACAGACTGAATTTCTTATTCATGATGATTCTTCTCCTTTATTGATTTTCGATTAACGGTATTCTATCATGCTGGCATAACTGATTTTTATGTTTCTCCTCGTACAGGGCATCACCTCCTTCATCCTCATTGATTTACTTCCAGAGTTTCATTCAATTGTACATGAGCTTCCTTTGAAACAATACCTTTTCGATCTGCGGCATTATGAATGGCAACATTGATGGCCTGCACAGTGGCCCCCATCAGCAGAGACCGGCGGCCCAGCATAGCTGTTGTGATGCGCACGCTTTGCTCAGAAGCGCGCATGGCCCGTTCACGCACGGCCTGCCGAATCGGGGCGGTAAGCAGATCACCCACTTGCGCCACGCCTCCACCAATGATCACAATGCTGGGATTGAAAAGATTGATCAGGCCGGCGATCGCGATCCCAATGAATGTGCCGGCGCGCCTCAAAATTTCCTGCGCGTGCAGGTCGCCGCGCCGGGCAGCTTCCGCTACTTCGTGAGCTGTGATCTTTTCACTACCCAGGTCTGATAATAAAGTTCTCTTTCCGGATTGAATCAGTAACTTTCCCTGTTCGGCGATGGCATGACCGCCGGCAAAGGCCTCCAGGCAGCCGTGGTTACCACAATTGCACAACGGACCATTTTCGTCGATGGTCAAATGACCAATTTCACCTGCCGCGCCCCTGGTTCCGACATAAATCTGTTGATTAAGGATAAGTCCTGCACCGATGCCACTTCCCACCTTGATGTAGGCAATATTTTTCTCCCCACGTCCCGCACCATAGGCCCACTCACCCAGGGCCCCCAGCTCAGCATCATTATTGAGCGTTACCGGGCAGCCCCACTTTTTCTCAAGTGTGGCGCGGATCGGGTAGCGATCCCAGCCTGGCATAATGGGTGGCGCGAACACCATGCCAGCCTCGGAAATGACCGGCCCCGGCACGCCGACACCCACGGCTGAAATATTGGAAATGGACAAACCCTGAGATTCCAACAACTTGAGGAACTGACGATGAGCTTCAGCCAGACAGTCCTTGGGCCCGTCTTTGATATCCAAAGGAACTTCGCATTCTTGCAGGATTCGAGCGGTGAAATCTGCCACTGCCAGACTCATGTGCGAAGCCCCCATATCGATGGCGCCAACCAGTCCCAGCTTCGGGTTGATCTCCAGCGTGACTGGCGGACGTCCACTGGGCGCCGAACGAATTTCCGCCTCCTGAATCACGCCGCTATCCAACAGGTCATTCACGATCAGGCTGACTGCCGCACGCGTCAGGCCCATCTTGTCAGCCAGATCGGCACGCGACAACCCTCCTGCCGAGAATCGAATCAAATCCAGTGCGGCATGTTTGTTAAAATTCTTTACATTGTATTCAGAGGGGAGCCAGTAGAATGTACTCACATTCGTCCTTAACTGGGTTGGTCTACCGTTAATTGCTATAATCTTAGCACAGGCAGGCTGTTTTATCAAGTAGGTTGACAAAGTTTTTTTCATCCGGCTGTTCGCTTCAGGGTTGATGCAATAACTTGATTAATGTATGGTACGTACAGTAACGCAATTTGGATGCCCGAAGGGTGTCCCTCAGGATGGTTAAGGATCTGCTCCGGCTGGTCAGGCCATCCCTACACGTTGCACTCAAATAAAAAGCCAGCACATCGGAAAATGTGCTGGCTTGACTGACCCTGCTACGATCAGTCGGTCTAGCGGACCGCCGCTTCCGTTTCGGCGTCGAAGATGTGGAACGAATCCATGTCAAACGCCACCGCGGCCTGTTGACCAACCCGCAGCTTCGAGCGTGGGTCGACGCGGGAGACGAATGTATGCTTCCCGCTGACGAGATAGAGGAAGATCTCGTTGCCCATTAACTCCGTCACGTCCACTTTGACGGAGACCTTTTCCGCGTCGATGCCAGGCGGGACAAAATCCACATCGTGAATATTTTCGGGCCGAATGCCGAAGACGATATCCTTGCCCACGTGGCTATCGTACGGCTTGGCCTTCTGGGGCGGAATCGCTACCGTGAAGTCGGTGGTCTCCACCAGCAGTTTGCCATTTTCGCGGCGGAGTTTGCCAGGGAAGAAGTTCATGGCGGGTGAGCCAATGAAGCCGGCCACAAAGAGGTTCGCCGGGCTATCGTACAGGTTCTGCGGTGTATCCAACTGCTGGAGCACACCCTTGTTGATGACCGCGATCCGCGTGGCCATCGTCATGGCTTCGATCTGGTCGTGGGTCACATAAATGAAAGTGGTCTTCAAGCGCTGGTGCAGTTTGCTGATCTCGGCGCGCATCGCCACGCGTAGTTTTGCATCCAGGTTCGAGAGCGGCTCATCGAACAAAAAGACCTTCGGCTCGCGCACGATGGCACGTCCCACCGCCACGCGTTGCCGTTGGCCACCTGAAAGCTGGCGTGGCTTGCGCTCGAGCAGATCCCGAATGCCGAGGACATCCGCGGCCTCATTCACCCGGCGCTTGATCTCCTCCCTGGGAACTTTGCGCAGCTTCAGGCCGAACGCCATGTTGTCATACACCGAAAGGTGCGGGTACAGGGCATAGGACTGAAAGACCATGGCAATGTCGCGGTCTTTGGGCGCAACATCATTCACCAACCGGTCGCCAATCTTGATCTCGCCGCTGCTGATCTCTTCCAGCCCGGCCAGCGAGCGCAGCGCGGTGGTCTTGCCACAACCTGACGGTCCTACCAGCACAAGGAATTCCTTGTCTTCGATGTGAATGTTCAGATCATTCACAGCGGTGACGTCACCAAACTTTTTGTAGACGTGATCAAACGTTACACTTGCCATGGTTCTTTCCTCCGTTTCGTGGGAATATGGTGATTCCATTATACTCCCACTCCTTTTAGTTGGAATGGATGAACGTCACGATTTTGACGGCTTTCTCAGGACTGGAGAATTTCAAACTCCCTGCGCTTCGCTGCCAGCCGGCCCTTGCCGCGGCTTTCTGGCGGCTTTTCTCCACCCGATCACTTAAGTATTCTCCACCTCAGGCTCAGACAAGCTCTCCTGGCCGCTTATTAGGCGACCATCTTTTTTCACTCGACGCTCTCGCGAAACCCATCCTGTAAACAGGTTTTGCCACCGCGGTTTTGGAGTGGACTTAACGTTTTCAGTAACTTTAACGATTGCAGCTGCCCAGGTCAGACCAGCTCCAAATGCAACAAATGCCAGTGTATCCCCGATCTTGGCTCGACCTTCCTCGAATGCTTCACAGAGTGCAATGGGAATGGAGGCGGCAGAAGTATTCCCGTATTTATGGATGTTGACAAACACTTTTTCAGGCGGCAGGTTTGCGAAACGGGCAGCACTTTCTATGATGCGGATGTTAGCCTGGTGAGGAATGAAGAGATCGATATCCTGCGTATGCAGCCCGGCCTGCTGTATGGCCTGGCGGAGCGCTTTCCCCAGGACGCGGGTGGCAAATTTGAACACCTCGCGCCCGTTCATCTTAACGCTATGCAAACCGGCATCCAGACTCTTATGGCTTGGCGGGTTGGCCGACCCACCAGCCGGGAGGATGAGATGTTCTCCGCCGGACCCGTCAGAACCGAGGACAAAGGATAAAACTCCTGATGGAACCTCAGTTGCTTGGACGACCACGGCCCCCGCGCCATCGCCAAACAACACACAGGTCTCACGGTCGTTCCAATCGACAAACCGGCTGAGCAATTCAGCGCCTACAACCAGTATCGTTTTACTCGTTCCCGAGGAGATGAACTGTTGTGCTGTGGACAGGGCATATACAAAACCAGTGCAGCCCGTCACCAGCGTAAATGCACCGACATGTTTCGCCCCCAACCCATGTTGCACCTGTGAGGAAATTGGCGGAGTGAGGTAGTCGGGGCTGGAGGTGGCAACGATGATGAGATCCAGATCTTTCGGACGGACTCCAGCCATCTCAAGGGCATCTCTGGCGGCCGCGATCGACATTTGAGATGTATTTTCCCCATGATCCGCGATGTGTCTTTCACGGATACCCGTTCGTGTGACAATCCATTCATCGCTTGTATCCAGCGTTTTCTCCAGGTCTGCATTCGTTATCACACGAGCTGGTACGTATTTCCCCCATCCAATAATGTTCCCGTAGCGTTTCATCATCATGCTCCTTATTATTCAGGTTAACGCGAATTGCCTTACGCTTCATGCCAAAACACCTCTCATTTGACAAGAAGTTTGTCAGGGTATCTCGGTTAACCTGAATAAGCATCGAAGTTCAAAAATTCTATCACGTCCCAAACAAAATACTGATCTCTGCGCTGATGAGAAGAAGCATTACCAGATAGAGCCACTCGAATGGTGCGCTTCGTCTTTCGATCCCAGGCCTGCTAGTTCTGATTCACCAACCAGACCCCAAACAAAATGATTCCTCCCCCGATCAGTGAAGCGACAGTGATTGCCTCGCCCAAAACAAAAAACGCGACAATCATTGCGATCAGTGGCTCTATATAAAGAAACACTCCCGTATTCGCCGTAGACAGCGTCTGCAGCGCGTCATACCAGGCGATGTAGGCCAGTCCCGAGCAAAAGACTCCCAGGAAGGTCACGCCCAACCAGCCATTGATTGATAGCGAGGAAAATTCTACATAATTTCCGCTACCGATAAATACAACCGAAGTAAAGACCCATCCCAACAACATCACAAAAAAGATCATGAGACTCGCTGAGTAAGTTTTCAATCCGCGCCGCGATAATGCGGAGAAGACTGCCCAGTTCACCGAGCTGATCAATATCAACACATCGCCGGGTGCGCCAAACTTCCCGATGGAAATGGATACGAGATTTCCATCCGAAACCACCAACAACACCCCAACGAAAGCCAGTAGAATGCCAAGGATTTTGATTCCAGTGAGATGCTCTTTCAGGATCAACCAGCCAAGCAACGCCATAAATACAGGCGTCGTTGCTACGATCCAGGCCGTGGTGCTGGCTTCAGAAGTTTTCAATCCGTTCGATTGCAGCCATTGGTGGAAGGTGATTCCGAGAAAGCCAAGCAAGGCAAAATATCCCCACTCGTTTTTCTTTGGAAATGCGAATTGTTTGCGCAGGATCACGGCCATCCCAAGAATGATCACGCCCATCAGAAATCTCAGCCAGACAATGGTGATGGGTGAAATCTCAGCCAAAGCAATTTTTGTGGCGATGAACGACGCTCCCCAAACGGTTGCGGCGAAACTGGCTTCAATGTAGGCTACTGTGTTCGCTCTCATGGGTGAGAGTTTACCATTGGAAGAGAGCTTACCGAGATTGCAGGTAGGATTGATGTATGGTTTCATATGGAGATATTCTTTTGGCGCAGAAATGAGACAAATCTCACTTTGTTTTCCTCCCATTTTCCTATACAATGATCTCATACCTTCGTACGGTAATAACCCATGTCCCACATCTTCATCTTCTGTTTCCGCCTCCTCACAGCTGCCTTGTTGATGCTCCCGTCTACAGCGTGTGGAGCACGCGACACACCGGCCGCGCGTGGGACATCCACAGCCTCTTCACCAGAGGAGGAGGAAGCCTTCGACGAGGCGAGACTGGAACTAGTTGACAAATATATTGAAGGAGCTGGCATTAAGAACGAGGATGTGCTTCGAGCCATGCGCACCGTGCCGCGCCATAAATTCGTCCCGCCGGACTATCTGGACCAGGCCTACGAAGATCATCCCCTGCCCATCGGCTACGGTCAGACGATCTCACAGCCCTACATCGTTGGATGGATGTCCGAGTTACTCGAACTCCAACCCGGCCAGAAGGTGTTGGAGATTGGCACCGGCTCAGGCTATCAGGCTGCCATCCTGGCCGAATTGGGTTATGTAGACGTTTATTCCATTGAAATCGTCCCTGAGCTGGCTGAGAGCGCGGCAACGCGTTTGCAGGATCTGGGCTACACCAACGTGCAGGTCAAACAGGGAGACGGCTACTATGGCTGGCCCGAATACGGGCCCTTCGACGCCATCATCGTCACTGCCGCGCCCGATCATCTCCCTGCACCTCTGGCCGAACAACTGGCTGAAGGTGGACGGATCGTCATCCCGATCGGCCCGCCGGGCTCGTATCAAAGTCTGTGGAAGTTCGTCAAAGTGAACGGCGAATTGACTGCCTATAACATGGGCGGTGTAGTCTTTGTGCCGTTCACCGGCTCCGGCGTTGAAGGGCAACAGGCCACGCCCACACCGTGAGCCATGCGACGGCGTAGCAGAACGCGCCTAACCTGAGCACCCAGTTGAATCCGAACGTCAAGGCCAGCAGTGCAGATAAAATGGATGCGACGACAGACGCCGCGCCGTTCACCGCCCACACCCAGGGGATGCTGCCTCCCTGCGCTACATGATCTTGATCCTTCGACGGCTCGCTCAGGACAGCGCCTTGGGCCTGCTCCCCTGGCGAAGCCATCATCAGGCTGATCCCCGCCGGGAATGGGATGCCCATCAAAAAGCCAACCGGAGAAAGGAAGAGGGCGGTCAAACCGAAACGAATCGTCAGCGGCAGGCCGAGGGTCCAGGCAAAGAGGCGGGGCAGCAAAACGGGCGCGAGGAGGATCAGAATCACGAGGGTCGGCAAGGAGAGTCGAGGTGAGATTCGTTCATTCCATTGACTGCCCAGCCCGGAGAAAAACAGGAGGGAAAATAACACCATGCTGACGGCGTAGGCTGGCTGCCCAAGATAAAGGATGAAGCGCTGGAGCAGGGGGATTTCCACGAACAGGAACGCGAAGCCCAGCAGACCAAAGTAAACCAGATTACGAAAGGGGAACGGTGAAGCAGAGACGGCAGGTCGACTTGCCCGTTTCCACATCGCTACCGGCAAAAGGATGAATAAACTGGCAAGCAGGAGCGCCAGGAGCAGCAACGCCACGATGACAAAGTAGCCCGCCCCCCCAAAGGGCTGCCAGGCCTTTCCGAATTCGGCCAGCACTTGTGGCGCCTGTGACCACTTGAAGTAATGCCCGAAAAAGGGACGATCATCGGTGGGCGGGCGAACGTCGTAGTCATAGGCGGCGTAGAACCTCTCGCGCGGATTTGCTTCGAGCAGGCTGACGTAGGTTTGGTAATAGATCGATTCAGGCAGGATGTTGTATTGGTTGGTCTCCTCCGCTCGAATGTCGGGTGCGTAGGTGAGGTCGAAGGCGCGCTGCGCGGCGAAAGCACGAATGGATGACAATTCCTCGGGCCTGAACGCGCTGTTCTTGATCAGGATGGTGATCGTGTTGTAGCCGCGCAACGCGACAATCTGGGTGCGCGGGTCAGCGCCAGTTTCTTCCAGTGCCGTGACAGTCAAAGCGAAGAGACGCAGATCTTCGCTCGGCGGATTCTGAATCCAACGAGTGGCGACCAGCAATCCATCGGGACCCAGATGCGCCAGCGCCTCACGGAACGACTCGACCGTGTAACGGTAATCTTCACCCAGGGCATAAGCACCTGAGCGAACCGGGTGAAAGGAAGAGGCCAGGGAAAACACGATCACATCGAATCGTATTGGCGTGCGGCGAAGATAACTGCGATCAGACTCGATATGAACCTGTACGCGCGGCTTATCATACACAGGTACGACATTGACGATGAGGGGATTGATTTCGACTGCCGTGATGGGCCCGGAGCTCAATGCCAGCGAAGTAAACACGTCCAGGCCGCCGCGCGGTTGGAGGATCAGCACGCTCGCGTGAGGCCGGAGAAGGAACGCGACGGCATTGGGTAGATACTCGGCAAAGGCAGCATTTGTTGAAGGTTGCAGGATTGGACTGAGGTCATCGCCATTCACCAACAAACCATCCAGTGACGGGAGCGGCTTCAGATAACGATAACTTAGCCCAGCCAGGGAATGGATTCCGCCGCTTTGCACCATGTCCACGCGTGAAAAGGCATTCCACTGGCGAGAGATCACGCTGGAGCCAGGATATTGCAGCGCGTATGAGAGGCTCTTGTAGGGCGAGAGGCGGATCTCCATGAAAGGGAAGGGAGATGCGCCGGTCAAGCGGAGTCCGAGATCAAGGAGTGCGAAAAGGAACAGTGCGAGTGTCGAGAGAACAAGAGAATTGGAGAATTGGCTAGTGCGAAATGAAGAAGCGAGACCGGCCAGTGACGTGAGCACGACGCTCAGAGTCACCATTCCCTCTCCACCCAGCCAGGCAGGTGCGATCAGTGCAATCACACAACCAGCTGCCGATCCAAGCAGGTTGACCGCGTAGGTCGTTCCAGCGGACTGTGGAGCAGCCGCCAATAAATAGCCCAGCGCCATCCCACTGAAGAAGAACGGCGTGGCGAGGGCTATGTAGTGCAGAATGAGGATCAATACCTGGCGGCGATCCCAGGCAATGCTGAAGGAATCGAAAGGCAGCCAGTTGGTCAACAAATAGGCCGCGAGCATACTGAGGCCTGTTGCCAGCGCCAACTGGCTGAGACGTTGTTCTGGCATTGCTTTTAGCAATATAGGGAAGATCGTCAGCGCCGTACCACTCGCGCCAAAGCCGAGCAGGGCAATGCTGACGATCATGAAGGCGAAGTGATAGAACTGCGCGACCGAAAACAGCCTCGTCAGGTTGATCTCGAAGGCCAGCGTCGCGGCAGAAAGCAGAAAAAGACTGAACCAAACTCTTGGGGTGATGCCAAGCCTCCAGTGTTCTGACTCGTGCGGCATTCTCCCCACAAAATGATCATCAACTTTCTCCTTAGTTTACAACAAAACAGGCATGTCTTCAAAATGAATTCAGGACTAAAATATACTTCAAAGGCAATCGTTTCCCGGCAGGAGGTTTCAAATGCCGACTTCCATTATATACATCCTGGACGATGAATTGGCGGATTGATCCATGTCCCATATTTTCGTTTCCTACTTCTGGATGGACTGGAGGAGCCTCTCCAAGGTGAAGACTGACTGGGCGTGGAGATGAACGCGAGGTTGAGAACATGAAATCAAATACGATGGAGTAAAAAATGAGCAACCAAAAGTATGTTTGCGTTGACCTGGATGGCACGATTGCCCACTATAAGGCCTGGGAGGGCGAGACGGTCTTTGGTGAGCCGGTGGAGGGGGTGCAAAGTGCGCTGGCGCAGCTGCAGAAGGAGGGGTGGAAGATCATCATTTACACTACGCGCAGCAACCAGACCCTGATCGAAGGGTATCTCAAAAAGAATTCCATTCCTTTTGACTACATCAATTGCAACCCGGATCAGCCTGAAAACGCCGTCGGCGGCAAACCTTATGCCGAAGCCTATATTGACGACCGGGCCATCCAATTCAACGGGAATTGGCCGGCTACGGTGAACGAACTGCTGCAATTTGTGCCGTGGGAGGCCCGCACAGAGCTAAACCAAGGAGATGAATATCACAGGGAGGCTATCAACTTCCTGGGGCGTGACTATGGTGAAGCATTTTCGCAGCTCCGTGAATACGACAGACAGATCTGGGAGATCACGAAATTCAGCTTTCTGCAACTGGTGGGCAGCATTGGAGCGGTGTGGGCAGTGTTCTCGCTCGCCTTTGGCAATGAGGCTCCGCCCATCCTGTCCTCGCAATGGGAAATGGTTGGCGCGGTGATCCTGATCATCAGTTTCTTGTTTGGTTTGCTGGCAGTCCAGTTCATCTTGCGAATACGAGTCTATTTTACGGTCACTGCCAGATACATCAATGACCATCGCGGTTTTTTCTTCTCCGGCATGCCGATTGGTTTCCGAAATCGCAGCGGCTTTTATAGCAACTTTCGATTTCCAAAGGCCTTCGATGCCGGGAGCACCCAACTGCTTTCAGCCTATGTGATCAGTGTTGTGGCTTCCTTCGTGTTCGGCTTTGGTGTCGGCCTGCTCGCCAGCTATTTTGGGATGTCGGAGATCAATGCCATCATCCTTGGGATCGCAGTCTGGTTGATCATTGGCACGTTTGAGATCCTATATGCAGTTTCCTATCTGAAATCCAAAACTGACAAGAGCGCCGATGAGGCCGTTTTTAGAATATCTTGAGTACCAGGAACTGGGTGAGTTGAAAAGAGTTAATTGGGGGAACTAGAATAAAGAAAATTGGGGATCCGGTGCCGATCCGATGGGAGGCTAGCAGGCACATGGCTCAAAGACGAGTTAGAGAGCCTGCCTCGAACGATGGAGTTTCTGGCTGATTGAGCCGAGGTTATCGTCAAGGCAAGACTGGCTGGGTTTGGATGGACAGACAAAATCTGCCTCGAGAGACTGAGTAACCCTCTCAAGGCAGATCTATACTACTTTATCTAGGAAGTCAAGCTGAGTTTATGGATACTCGTACGCTCCGATATCACAGTGAGCTCCCTGAGGACGAGTGATGCCGCGCTGATCTGTCGCAGGACATAATGCGTCATTCGCGGTATCAATCGCCGGGCTGCCGGGTAACAAGGCATGGGTCAGGGTGGGGCCGCCGTTGTCGGCTAAGGTACCAATGAGCGAATCCCACACGATCACATCGCTGGCCACCGGGTTGCAACTGTCATCCTGAACCACGTTATTGCCTCCGGAGACAACGTTACCCACGGTGCCTGATGCAAACTTTTCACAGGCGTACCAGTGGTTGCCCGTGATGATCGAGTTGGTCAGGGTGAGGGTCGGCACGAAGCCGCCGCCGAATTGGCCAATGAAGAGCGTGGATGGAGCCCAGTCCGGGGCGATATTGTTGGCAATGGTCGAGTTGGTGATGCTGATGTTGCCATCAGTCTGGAAGATCGCGCCACCGTGCCAACCCGTTGATGTGTTGCCGCTAATCGTGCTGTTCGTGATCGTCATATTGCCAAGTGAACGGATAGCACCGCCGACATCGTTAGATACGTTCCCGCTGATCGTGCTGCGGGTGATGGTAGTTGTGGTATTGAAGAACGAGTAGACTCCTCCGCCAGACCAGCGAGCCTGGTTGTTGGTCACGCTGCTGTCAATGAGGTTGAAGGTAGCCCCCGAGCCATTATAGATGCCACCACCGCCCTGCCAGAAATCTCCAGCGTCTGTTGCCATGGTGTTCCCGGTAACAGTGACATGATCCAGTGTCAGGGAACCATTGTTGAGGATGCCGCCAGCCAGTTGGAATCCATATCCATTTGTCACGGTCAGATGTTTGACCGTCGCGGTTGTGCCCGCGTTGACGATGAACACGCGATCGGAGTTATTCCCGCTGATCGTCAAGCCGGGAGCGGCAGAAGCGTCAATGGTCACGTTCTTACCGAGAGTCAACGGGCCTGATGACAAAGTGATCGTCTGACCGACAAGCGCGTCGGAGAAGGTCACAGTGCCGCCAACACAAACGCTGGCTAATACCCTTCGCAGTGATCCCGCTCCGCTATCGGCACTGTTCAGGACGGTCACATCATTCGGGCAGTTCAATTTCACCTGGTCGAGCAGAACGGGATTGCTCAAGCCATCCGGTATCACAAAGCGCAGGGTTTGGACCTTCGAAAGATCCAGCACGAATCCATCGGCATTTTGGAACGCGGAGAATGGAAGACTGATCCGTTTCCAGCCTGTGAAGTCATCCCGGAACGAGGCGTTAAAGGATAGGGGTTTTGGCTTGGTCTGGTACAGCCGGACATAGTCAACTGACATGCTCTGTGGGAAGGTAGTATCTTCTCCTACCGGTCCGCCAAAGTTGCCGCCGACCGCGACGTTCATCAGGATAAAGAAGGGGTGGTTGAAGACCCACTGCTTGCCCTGCAGAAACGGATCATCTGGCGTTGCGGTGAAGTACTGAATCCCGTCGATGAACCAGTCGATTCTGTTTGGCTGCCATTCAACCGCAAAGACGTGATAGTCATCCGACACGGGCAGGCCAAGGTCGTACCTGTTGCCATAGCTCTGCCCACCTGAGTATCCTGGACCATGCAAAGTCCCAAACACCTGATTGGGCTCGCGGCCGACGAATTCCATGATATCAATCTCGCCGGTCTGAGGCCAGTTGACCTGGTCGATATCGGTGCCAAGCATCCAGAAGGCCGGCCACAATCCAGCACCTTCAGGGACTTTAATGCGCGCTTCTATGCGACCGTATGCCACCTCAAAGCGCTCTTTGGTTAGTAAGCGCGCCGAAGTGTATTCGCAGGGCCCGTAATAGCACATAACCGAGCCATCCGCTTCCTTGGCGGTGATTTGCAAACTGCCCAGCCCATCGGTCGAAACATTGTTCGTACCACCGGTATAGTATTCCAACTCACTATTGCCCCACCCGGCAATGCCGTTCACGGTACCATCGCCTACTTCCTGGCCCCACACGTTCGGATTGGGCGCGGTGCCGGCTTTGCTATTAAACTCATCCGCCCAAACCAGCTTCCAATCAGAAGGAACGCCAATCGCGGCCTGGTTGTTCTCCAGACTTACTCCAATATCCTTGTTGCTATTCCGACCGTAATACCAGAAACTCACTCCGTTGGAGTCGCTCCAGTCCTGGCTAACGGGGAAAGTACGGCTGAATGCATACGTGCCATTGCCGTGTTCCTGAACCGCCTGCAGTATATGTTCATAAGCACCCTGACCAGGCAATGCGAGAGGATCACCAGATGCGATTTCGGGGATGGAAAGGGTCGCCTTCTTGTCCACGGACCAAAGGTAGGGATACGATTCGAAGTCATCCAGCAGGGCCGGGTCGAAAGATTCATTATCCAGGATGTCCAACCGTGTAATGGGAGGTATGCCCAACACAGCGCCCCCGGTGGGATTCGAAAGCTCGACCAGCACGCCGCGCTCGCCTTCATACTTTTGATTATCGATGGTTTGTATGGTGAAAGATTGCAGTGTACTATTAGGCGGGAAGGTCAGAGTTCCGCTGACCGGGGTATAGTCGCGGTCTGGGATTGCCGGGCCGAAACTCGTGGCGTATTGAACCGTCACTGGCTCACTGGAAGGTTTGCTGAGTCTGGCTGTGAGTGTAGCAGTCGCGCCTTCCGTGAATTTATAGTCGATCGCGGTAAATCCCACGGTCAAGGGGCGAATGGGCGCGACGCCGTAAACCATGGCATTGTCCACAAAATATGTCTGCGGCGCAGGGGTGGTGATCGTGCCCAACGCCCAGCCATGAACTTCGGTCAGGCCGAAGCCATCGTTGGGTGCCCCATTGCCAATCTCTTTTCGATGCATGCTTGCGAAGGGAATCTTGATTTCCCGCCACCCACTGAATTTGTCAGGAATATCGATGGACCAGCGTTCCGCATCATCCCTGCTTGAGCCGGGGTTGCGATTGTCAAGCACATCGACAAACATGGTGGTGCCGCTGTTATTACCATACAGCCAGAAGGAAATTCCCTCATAGGCGCTCCAATCCTGCGGTACCCAGGCGTCGACGGTGGCATTCTCAAAGTTATGTACGAAGCCAGCGTACGAGATGACATTGAGATCCATCTGCAGCACATGATTGGGGCTCGGAGCGCCTGGCACGGGGGCGGGAGGCGCATCCGTGGTCGAGATCCCGACCGTGCTGTTCGGGTCCCGGAAGGTGATGAAACCAATCCCCACGCCGTTGGCATCTGTCCCGCTGGGAAGACCCGATTCAAAATCGTCGATGACAGGTAGCGCTGCTGCCAGGGCGGGAGTTACAGCGGCAAATGGAGAGATTAATAAGTTGATCACTAAGCTCAGAATAAGCATCACCGAAAATGCTGCATATTTATTTTTCATTACTTTTCTCCTCGTGAAAATTTGATTTCGGTTATTTAGGTGTGTGGATAGGGGACGGGTTTGATCCTATTTGAAACCTGCTCAACAGGTTTCACAAAACTCCTTCTGCAATCTCAGCCAGATGATTAATTCCTCCCACCCATTTTAGTTTTATTTGCCCCAAAGTACAAATGACAAAAATCATCAATTCCTGAAAAGAAGCCATACGGTCAGCCCAGGATAACGTACTGGCTTCAAGGTAGGACAGGGATCCAGACTTCTTATATTCCCCGCAAAAACTGCCCTGCTATAGAACCGGACTCACCTTATTCATTCTAAACATGGTCGCGACTGCATTAAACGGCTACAATCTGGGTATCCGTAGGGTCGACTCCATGCCGTTGTTTGGTGTAGCAGCCATAACTTAACAGAACCCCACGGAATTCAAGTCAATTCAACCGAGTTAAGTATGATTCCAAGAAATGAAGATTCGAACAAAATCCCATCAGCAAAAAGAGGGTTTCCATGTCCCCTGGCGGCATACTGATTGCTGAAGATGAACTCTCGGTCGCTCAGGAATTAAGAGCGAGGCTGGAGATGCTGGGCTATAGGGTTGTTGATGTTGCATCTACGAGTGCGGAAGCATTGCATAAAACAGAAAAACTGCAGCCCGAAATCGTTCTCATGAACAGTCGCCTGAAAGGGAATACGGACGCGATCCAGACCGGTAGGCTCTTGCGTTCTCTTCATGACACGCCCATTATCTACGTGATCGACTATGACAGTCAGGCTACGATACGGCGTGCCACGTCCACCGAACCATTTGGCTATATTTTTCGACCGTTTGACGAAAAGCAAATATTTGCAACCATTGAGACTGCATTGATCAGGCATCAGTTGGAGAAAAAGCTTCGACAAAGCAGGCAATGGCTGAATACCACCTTGACCAGTATCGGTGATGGTGTCATCGCAACCGATGATCAGGGGCTGGTACGATTCATCAATCCCATAGCCACGCAACTTACCGGCTGGCATCACACCGATGCAATTGGAAAATCCTTTTATGAAATATTCCTGTTAGTTAATGAGGCCTCGCGCGAACTAATTGAAATTTCGAGTATCCAAGACCAAGGACCTCGAGTGGATTCAAAGAAGGGCTTCGAAGGTCTGTTGTTACCAAAGAATGGACTTCCCATCCCTGTTGAAGCCAACGCGACCGCCATTCAAGATGAAAAGGGTCGAGCCTATGGAATGGTCTTGGTTTTTCAAGATGTTACGGAACGCAGGGAAGCACTGCGGGAAATCAGACGTCAGGCAACTCGAACGGAAGTCCTGATGCAAGCAGCTTCCCAATTGAATTCTCAACTTGAATTAGGGCCTGTTCTCCATACAATCTGTGAGATCACGAATCGCACACTGAAAGCTACAGGTACAGCAGTTTTCCTCCACGATACGAAGAAGGATGTCTTTCGGGATATGCCCATCATCGGCGAAAATCAGGCCCTGAAGGCAAATCAGGCGACACGGCTCGAAATTCCGGCAGATGTTTTTCAAGCGCTGTTGTCGAGCGAGAATCCAGTTGTAGTGATTCCAGATATTCAGGCTTATCCAGAGTTGCCCTATTTTGAATTTTATAAAGAATTGAATGTCCGAACGCTGGTGGTCGCTGCTTTGTTCCGCAGGGAATATCTGATGGGTGCAATCGTTGCCGTTTTTGTTCAGAATCGAAAAATTCTCCCTCTCGACGATATTGCTCTTCTAAAAGGGCTGGCAGATCAGGCTTCAAGTGCAATTCAGAATGTGGAATTGTTTGAGCAGGTTCGCGCCGGGCGCGAGCACCAGCGAAAATTGGCAAAAAGCCTGGTGGAAATACAGGAGGATGAACGGCGGCACATTGCCAAGGAGCTACATGATCACCTCGGCCAGATCTTAACTGGCCTGCAATTCATGCTTGAAAATGCAAAAAACCAGGCAAGCGGCCCACAGAAATCGAATCTCGAGGAAATCCAAGAATCGGTCAGCGACATCATTGAGCAAGTTCGGGAGATGTCACTCAATCTGCGTCCAAGTATGTTGGATGATATGGGCCTTCTTCAAACCTTACAATGGCATTTTGATCGTTATACGAGCCAGACCGGCATACATGTCAATTTTGAATGTGATGAGTTCCCTGAACGCTTTCCCATGGAGATCGAAATTACCGCGTATCGCATTGTTCAAGAAGCTCTTACCAACGTGGCTCGTTACGCCCAGGTTAAGGAAGTATTTGTAGGTCTGGTGTTGCAAGGAAAAACCCTTTGGGTGGAGGTGGTCGATAAAGGGAAAGGGTTTGACTCAACCATCGGTTTTGACAAACCGACCTCGGGACTTGGCGGGATGCAAGAACGGGCCAATTTAGTAGGCGGCTATTTAACAATACGTACTTTTGTCAACCAGGGAACTCAAATTCTGGCGGCGCTTCCCTTATCTGGGAAACCGCTCGAAAGGAGAAGGTATGACCGTAACCATCCTGCTGGCTGATGACCACCCAATCGTCCGCCAGGGAATGAGGCGTTTGTTGGAGGCGGAAACAGATCTAACGGTTGTAGCAGAAGCGGCTGATGGTCTGGAAACGGTTCAACTCGTAGAGAAGCTCAAGCCAGGCGTACTGGTAGTTGATATGATGATGCCGGGTCTGAACGGCTTGGAGGTCTTGCGACAGGTCAAAAAACGTTGCCCGTCCACTTTTTCGATCGTTCTCTCGATGCAAAGCGCGGACGCCTATGTGATTGAGGCGCTCAAGGCTGGTGCGTCTGGTTATATTCTGAAGGAAAGTGGCCCCGGTGAGTTGGTACATGCGGTCCGTCAGGTCATTCAGGGTCAGCGCTTCCTGAGTCCGAAGCTTTCAGAAAGATTGATCAATGCTTATGTTCAATCCTCGGATAAGACCGTGCTGGATCCATACGAAACCCTGACGGACCGCGAGCGCGAAGTCTTGCAGATGGCGTCTGAAGGCCTGATCACTCAGGAAATTGCGAGGCGGTTATCCATTAGCCCTCGTACGGCTGAGCTGCACCGCGGCAGAATGATGAACAAGTTGGGACTTCGTAATCAAACAGACCTGGTTCGTTACGCCTTGAAGCGGGGTATCCTGCCGCTGGACGACTGATCGGTTTTCGACAGAACCTCGTCTCCTGTCAGACCCCTGGACAGTATTGCTCCGGGGGTCATTTTTTCCACTTCTGGGCTTGTGAAGCAAGTACGTACTCATCGTAAGGAAAAATACGTACAGATACCTATTTCCGATTCCTCAAAAGTGAGGAAAATATATTCAGGCTCACTGTTATTTGTGCCAGTTTACAAGGTGAACTCAACGATGTTCAACAATACGAAAATTTGCATCCACCTGCTTTCATAAACAAACTAATTCAGGAAAATTGAATGTCCATCCCAACTATCCTCGTTACCGATGACAATCTCGAGATTTCTTACTTTCTGGCGAAAAAGCTTCTGCCTAGTTTCGGCTACAAAACTTTGCAGGCAGGGACGGGTAAGGAAGCGCTGGAAATAATTCGCAGATTTCGGCCCGACCTAGCACTGCTGGATCTGCAATTACCCGACATGGATGGATTGGATATACTGCGTGAGCTGGCAAAGGAAGATCGTACTGTTCCCGCAATTCTGATGACTGCACATGGATCTGAGCAAGTTGCCATAGATGCCTTCAGACTGGGGGTACAGGATTACCTTTCCAAACCTGTTGATCAGGAAAGACTCAAACACGTTATTGCTCGGATTCTGAGCCAGAGAAATATGGAAGAGGAGAAGGCTCGGCTAACCTCACAGCTTGAAGAACAGGTTGCCTGGCTAACGTCTCTTTCGCGAGTAGGGCAGAGTTTAATTTCTACGCTTGAATTTGATGAAGTACTCCGGAGGATTGTGGAGGCGGGCGTACACCTGACAAAGGCAGAGGAAGGGTTCCTTGCGCTAACCAACGGTAAGAGCGGCCAACTTTATCTGCGGGCTTCGAAAAACATCGAAGAGCAGCGTACCAGAACCATGCGGCTATTGATTAATGACTCTGGGATTGGGGAGGTAGTAAGAACCGGGAAGCCCCTTCGCCTTTCCACTAAGTCCAATGGCCCCTCTCTTAAAGTGAGCACAGGCTATCTGGTCTCCAGCCTGCTCCATGTTCCAATCCTTTCAAAAGGGAAAACACTTGGGGTTCTGTCAGTTGCTCATCGGCAGAACTCAGATCATTTTCTGTTCAAAGATGAAGCGATGCTGACTTCGTTGGCAGATTTTGCTGCTATTGCCATTGAAAATGCGCATCTGTATGAACGATCTCGGAAGGAGATATCCGAACGTGTAAAAGCAGAAACCGCCTTACGCGAGAGTGACGAGCGTTATTCTCTGGCTGTCAAAGGTACAAATGATGGCATTTGGGACTGGGATCTCACTACTCATCAGGTCCACTATTCCCCGAGATGGAAGTCTATACTGGGCTATACAGATGAAGAGCTCGGAACGAGTCCAAAGGAATGGCTTGGCCGGGTACATCCTGAGGATCGCAAACATCTGGAAGCGTCCATTTCGGCCTACCTGCGCAGCAGGGAGCCTCATTTTGAACACGAACACCGAATGCTTCACAAAGACGGCACCTATTGTTGGGTCCTCACGCGCGGATTCGCTGTCAGGGATGTAAATGGAAAGCCATTTCGTATCGCGGGTTCGCAATCTGATATCACGGATCGAAAACTTGCGGAAGAACGGCTCATCCATAACGCCTTCCATGATACGCTCACCGGCCTGCCCAATCGAGCGCTCTTGATAGACCGGCTGAAACAGTCTATATCGCGTAAGAAACGAAGGCTGGATAAATCCTTTAGCGTGCTTTACCTGGATCTCGACCATTTTAAGAATATCAACGACAGCCTCGGACACGCGATCGGTGATCAGCTTCTGGTCACCGTGGCAGAGATCCTCAAGGCAAATATTCGTGTTATAGATACCGTTGCACGCCTCGGTGGAGATGAATTCATACTGCTACTGGAGGACGTCCAGGGTATGGAAGATACATATGAGATCGCTCAACGCATCTTCAAGAGTCTTTCCACTCCCAAAAAGCTAAACGGCCATGAAGTTTTCGTCACGGCCAGCATCGGCATCATCACTTGCGACATGGAATACGAGGATCCTGAGCAATTACTGCGGGATGCAGATATTGCGATGTATTCTGCAAAATCGCGTGGAAGAGCCAGGTACGAAGTATTCGAGTTAGAAATGCGCAACACTTTTCTTGAGCGACTATCCCTGGAGTACGACCTGAGGCATGCCATTCAGAACAATCAGCTCCGTTTGGTATACCAACCCATCATCTCGCTAGAAACGGGTGCATTATTCGGGTTTGAAGCACTGGCTCGCTGGGAACATCCCGTGAACGGGTGTCTTTCTCCCAAAGATTTCTTATCCATAGCCGAAAATACAGGCCTGGTCCTGATAATCGACCACTGGGCGCTGGAGACCGCAGCCCGCCAGTTCAGCGAGTGGTTGAAGGAGTATCCAGTCGAACTACAGCTCTCAGTACATGTCAACCTTTCCGCAAAATATCTCCGCCATCGTAATTTGGTCGAGGAGGTGGAGCAAATCCTCGAAGAGACCGGGTTAGACGGCAGGCGTTTGAAGCTGGAAGTTACCGAAAGTGCAATCATGGAAAATAGCCAATTTATCATGTCGACTCTGGACAGGCTCCGGGAAATGGGAGTAGATATCCACATAGATGATTTTGGTACTGGTTACTCTTCTCTCGCTTACTTACACCAGTTTCCAGTTCAGGCGCTCAAAATCGACCGATCATTCATTAGCAATTCGTACAATGGACAGCCTAAGCCCGAACTCATAAGGACCATGCTGCATCTTGCGAGTGATTTGGGATTGGAAGCTATCGCTGAGGGTATAGAAAGCCAGATGCAACTGGACGAACTCCAAAAGATGGGTTGCAAATTTGGTCAGGGATTCCTTTTTTCCCCGCCCCTGGATGCGAACGGGGCCAAATCAATCTTGAGAAGAATCCATGCAGGTCAACATCCTTTTGCCCAGCTTAAGGATGGAAACTAGAGGCCATATAGTTCACGGATCATTTT
>DASTOH010000184.1:0-24251 GCA_035720235.1 Anaerolineales bacterium
GACTCCCACACTGGGCACGATGCTGAATTGGGCCCTCTTTTACCAGTCTACTTTTTTAGGACGCTGGTGGTGGGTTTTGACCCCAGTGGTCTTATCGCTCTTCTTGTTTATCGCTCTCTACTGGCAGTCGGTCAGTATCAGCGAGTATCTCGATCCCAGAACGCGTATCCAAAGGGTCGGAGCATAGTGGAGACACAGCCATGACAGGAAAGAAACAAACCATCCTACGAACCGAACAGCTCAAAGCTTTCTATATCCTGGAGATGCATGGCACGCAGAAGATCGTCAAAGCCGTTAACGACGTGGACCTGACGATCTATGAGAACGAGATCTATGGGATCGCAGGCGAAAGCGGCTGCGGCAAGACCACGCTGCTGAAAGCGCTTTTCAACGACTTCGTTCCGCCCCTGCGCCTGATCAGCGGCAAGATTTATTACCATATCAACTGGGATGAAGAAGTGGATGTCACCAAAATGAGCCCGGAAGAAACGCGAAAGCTGCGCATGGAGTACATCTCCTATATTCCGCAAGGCTCGATGAGCGCGCTCAATCCGGTGCTCAAGCTGAAAGAGACCTACGATGATTTCATTGGCAGCCATCTCGGCGAGCAGAGCCGGGAAGAAACCTTCGAATTGGTTCGCAAGCAAATCCTGGCGCTGGGCTTACCAAAAAATATCCTCGACCTTTACCCACACCAGCTATCGGGGGGAATGCGCCAGCGCGTGACCATAGCACTGGCATCGCTGTTGAAACCGCGCATCATGATTGGCGATGAGCCCACTACAGCCTTGGATGTGGTGGTACAGCGCGGCGTGATTCAGATGCTTAGAACGATCCAGGAGAATTTCAAGAATACGATCATCCTGGTCACGCACGATATGGGCGTGCACGCCAATATCGCTGACCGGATTGGTATCATGTATGCTGGGAAAATTGTTGAAGAGGGGACGACCGAGCAGATCTTTGGCCAGCCGCTGCATCCCTACACCCAATTTTTGATCAACTCGCTGCCCAAGTTTGGTGATAAGAACATGCGCAGCAGCGTGCCCGGCAGCCCGCCCTCACTGGCGGACCTGCCCCCTGGCTGCCCCTTCCACCCGCGCTGCCCGCATGCCAAAGAAATCTGCACGCAGCAAATGCCGGACTACTCTCATCCAGATGAAAACCATAGAGTTGCCTGCTGGTTAATTGGAGAAGGAAAACATGGATAAGCTGCTTGAGGTAAACGAACTGACCAAACAATACTCCCAGGGCAATGTGCTCGCCAGGATCACACTGACTGCCGCGGATCATGTCAGCTTTTATATCAAGCCAGCAGAAATCTTCACCCTGGCCGGCGAAAGCGGCTGCGGCAAAACGACCACGGCCAAGGTTGTCCTCGGGTTCGAAGAAGCCACCTCCGGGACGATCCTCCATAATGGAAAACCGCAGACTCCTAAAGAAAAAGTCTGGATCACAGAAGGCGTGCAAGCGATCTTCCAGGACCCATTCAGCACCTTCAACCCACTGAGAACGGTGGACCGGTACTTTTTTGAGACGGTTCAGAATCACATTCTGGCCGTGAGCAAAGGACAAGCGATTGAATTAATCGATCAAAAACTGCGCCTGGTGGGCCTGACCTATCAGGAATTTGCCGGGAAATACCCGAATGAATTCTCTGGAGGACAGTTGCAGCGGATTTCCATCGCCAGGGCTTTGTTGACCAACCCCACGCTCTTGATCGCGGATGAGCCGGTTTCCATGGTCGATGCCTCCCTGCGCATGTCGATTGTCAACTTGTTCAAAAAGCTCAGGGATACATTGGGCGTGAGCATCCTCTATATCACTCATGACCTGGCGACGGCATATTACGTCAGCGACCGAATTGCCATCATGTTCCGCGGCAACATTGTTGAAATGGGAACAGTGGAACAGGTGTTGATGAATCCCAGGCATCCGTACTCAAAGCTTCTGCGCGATTCCATTCCCCAAGCCGACCCCTCAAAACGCTGGACTACGGAGGTCACACTTTCTGAATTAGAACAGGAAGAATACTTGCGGCGGGGCTGTAAGTTTGCGGGGCGATGCCCGGATGTCATGGAAATCTGTAAAGGCGTAGTGCCAGCAGACTTAAACGTTGACGGTGTGCTGGTGAAATGCCACCTTTATTCCGACAAATAAGATGTGTGGAATCATGTCACCCTGAGCCCTTCGCCTGTCATTCTGAGCGAAGCGAAGAATCTCTCACTCGCTCAGGGTAAACTCCGCGAAGGGTCTCCAGCGTATGCGAGCCGACTCGGCTCGCATACGCCGGGATTCTTCGCTCCCTACGGTCGCTCAGAATGACATTATGTTTTGATGTTGTACACTCCTTAAGTTTTCTTGGCGGTATTCTAAAATTACGAGCATTTGACTTCGTGCTTTTGGCGGCTTTTGTGGTTGCCCTGGTTCCGCCTTGCCATATTTTTCGCTGAAAGGAGCAACCTGTGCCCGGAACGTTTCGTAACCCTATTCTGCCAGGTTTTTATCCTGACCCCTCAATCTGTCGGGTGGGCGAGGACTATTACCTGGTGAACTCCACGTTTGAATATTTTCCAGGCCTGCCGATTTTCCACAGCCGTGACCTCGTCCACTGGCGGCAACTGGGACATGTCCTGGACCGGCCCTCGCAGCTGCCCCTGGATGGCGTGTACGCCTCGGGCGGACTGTATGCGCCGACCATTCGTTATGCCGGGGGAACTTTTTATGTGATCAATACCCTGGTGGGTGGAACGTCGAAAAAGGGCAACTTTATCGTGACGGCGACTGATCCAGCCGGGCCGTGGTCAGAGCCGTACTGGTTGGAAAACGCCCCGGGCATCGACCCTTCCCTGTTCTTTGACGACGATGGTCGCGCCTGGTATGTTGGCAATCGCATACCGCTCCAGAGTCAATATGAAGGACACCGGGAGATCTGGCTGCAGGAATTGGATCTGCAGTCCATGTGCCTTGTCGGCGACACACATGTTCTCTGGGATGGAGCACTCAAAGGAGGCGTCCATGCTGAGGCGCCGCACATCTACAAAATAGCGGGGATGTACTATCTGATGATTGCCGAGGGCGGAACGTCGCATGACCATGCCGTGACAATTGCGCGCAGTACAAAGATTACAGGACCCTATGAAGGGAATCGCCGGAACCCGATCATGACCCATCGCCACCTGGGGCTGGACTACCCGATCGTGGGCACGGGGCACGCGGACCTTGTGGAGACCCAGTCCGGCGAGTGGTGGATGGTCCTGCTGGCCATGCGGCCCTACGGGGGATACTTCTATAACCTCGGCCGCGAGACCTTTCTGGTTCCGGTGCGTTGGGAGGACGGTTGGCCCGTGGTCGCCCCCGGCAGCGGGCGGGTTGAGTTTGTGGAACAAGCTCCGAACTTGCCCGAACACCGCTGGCCTGCCTTGCCCGTTTGTGACCACTTCGAAACCCAGACCCTTGCGCCGCAGTGGAACTTCCTGCGGACGCCGCGCGACGACTTCTGGAGCCTCAGCGCGCGGCCGGGGTATTTGCGTTTGAGGCTGCGGCCTGAGCGGCTGACGGATCTGGCGAATCCGAGTTTTGTTGGACGGCGGCAGCAGCATATGCGCTTTGCGGCCCGGGCGACGCTCGAGTTCAAGCCCCAGCATGACGACGAGTGCGCCGGTCTGGTCCTGCTGCAAAATAACCAGTTCCATTTTCGCTTCGTCATAACGGGAGTGGCGGCGAAGACTGTGCGTCTCGAGAAACGTTCGACGCCGGAACCCAATGCGCGATTATTGCCAATTGCCACCGGCACGGATGAGACGCTGGCCGAGCGTCCTATCACAGGCGAGCGCTTCTACTTCAAGGTGGAGGCCGATGGACAGGCCTACAGTTTCTACATTGCGACCGAGCCGGAGGCCTGGCAGCCTATCGCCGAAAGAGTGGATGGGCGTATCCTGAGCACTCCCTTCGCGGGAGGGTTTGTGGGCGCCTATATCGGGATGTATGCCAGCAGCAATGGGCAGCCAAGTGCGAATACGGCGGATTTCGACTGGTTTGAATACATCGGGCTGGATGAGGATTGAAGTTTATCGGAGATAAGATCCGGACGCAGACCGCGAAGCGCGCGGAAAACGCGGATCTTCTCTCTTTGAATCAGCGTGAACAGCGTTCACACTTGTACCGGGCGCAAGTGCAGGTGTCAGCGTCCAAATCGGATTTTCGGTCTTGTTTGCCTGAACCTCTACACTTTCATTGAATCAAGGATTTCCTATGAACCAACCTGCCTACCTGGATACCCATCTTCCCATTCCTGAACGCGTTCAGGATTTGCTCTCCCAACTGACCCTCGACGAAAAGGTGGCGATGATGAATCACCCTGCGCAGGGCGTGCCGCGCCTGGGCATTGCCGGCTACAACTTTTGGAGCGAGGCCCTGCACGGCGTGGCCCGCAACGGGCGCGCCACCGTATTTCCCCAGGCGATCGGCATGGCTGCCACCTGGGACAAGGATTTGATCCACCAGATCGCCACGGCCATCAGCGACGAGGGCCGCGCCAAATACCACGAAGCCTTGCGCCGCAAGGGCTCCACCGACCAGTACCAGGGACTGACCTTCTGGTCGCCGAATGTCAACATCTTCCGCGACCCACGCTGGGGGCGCGGGCAGGAGACCTGGGGCGAGGATCCATTCTTCACCGGCGAAATGGCCTCCGAGTTTGTCAAAGGCCTCCAGGGCGACCATCCAAAATATCTCAAAGCCGCGGCCTGCGCCAAACATTATGCCGTCCATTCCGGCCCGGAAAAAGACCGCCATACTTTCAATGCGATCGTTTCCCAACACGACCTGTACGATACGTACCTGCCAGCTTTCAAAAAGCTGGTGATGGAGGCGAAGGTCGAATCGGTCATGGGCGCGTATAACCGGACGCTGGATGAAGTCTGTTGTGGGAGCAAGCTTCTGCTCGAAGAGGTCCTGCGCGGCGAATGGGGTTTTCAGGGCCATGTCGTTTCAGACTGCGGCGCGCTCTCCGACTTTCACCTCAACCACAAGGTCACCAAAGATGCTGCCGAGACGGTGGCCCTGGCGCTCAAGAGCGGCTGCGATCTGGGCTGTGACCATGTTTACAGCGAGATTCCCGAAGCGATCGCGCGCGGCCTCATCACCGAAGCGGATGTCGATCGCGCCCTCGCGCGTACGCTGGATACGCGCTTCAAGCTCGGCATGTTCGACCCACCGGAGGATGTGCCGTTCACATCCATCGGCATGGATGTGGTCGCCTGCGACGCGCACCGCCAGCTGGCCTATCGCGCTGCGGCCGAATCCGTTGTCCTGCTCAAGAACAAGGAAAACATCCTGCCGATCAAGCCTGCGACGAAAAAGATTCTAGTCACCGGTCCCACTGCCACCAGCCTGGAAGTGCTGCTCGGCAACTATTACGGCTTCAACAACCAGATGACGACCATGCTGGAGGGCATCACCGGGCGTCTCCCCGAAGGCACGGGCATGGAATATCACCCCGGCGCGCTGCTCGCGCATCCGCGCGCCATCAAACAATCCTGGGCGCCGCACATGGCACAATCCGCCGATGTATGCATTGTCTGCGTCGGTATCACCCCGCAGTTCGAAGGCGAGGAAGGCGAATCGCTCCTCACGCCGCTCAATGGCGACCGCGCCAGCATTTCGCTCCCGGAAAGCCAGGCCAACTACATCAAGGAACTGGCGATCCACGGCGCCAAGATCGTGCTGGTCGTCACGGGCGGCAGCCCGATTGCGCTGGGCGATGTGGAAGACATGGTGGACGCGATCCTCTTTGCCTGGTACCCTGGCATGGAGGGCGGCCGCGCTGTCGCCGATGTGCTCTTCGGCGATGCTTCGCCGGCGGGCAAACTCCCAATCACCTTCCCCAAATCGCTTGAGCAGCTCCCGGCTTTTGAGGACTACAGTATGGCGAAGCGCACCTATCGCTACATGACCGAAGAGCCGCTTTATCCCTTCGGCTTTGGCTTAAGTTACAGCCGTTTCGATTATTCGGATTTTCAGCTCGACAAAACAGACCTTGCCCTTGGGGATTCTCTCAACCTGAGCCTGACCCTGACCAACTGCGGCGAATCGGACTCAGCCGAGGTGGCCCAGTTCTACCTGAGCGATCTCCACGCCTCGACCGTTGTGCCTCTTCATCACCTCATCGGCTTCGAGCGGGTCGTGCTCAAGGCGGGAGAAAGTCGCAGATTGAAATTCACCGTCACCCCCGAGATGATGTCGTTCCATAACGATGATGGAAAGTTAACCCTCGAGCCTGGTCAATTCCGCCTCGAAGTCGGCGGCTGTTCACCTTCGCAGCGCGGACAGGAACTTGGCGCGCCCAGGCCCGTCACTGCGACGTTTGAAGTGAAGTAAACCCATCCCGTCATTGCGAGGAGGGTTGAAGTGCGACAGCACCCAAATCCCGACGAAGCAATCTCCTCACCATGTTGGACGCTTCGCGGCTTCGCCCTAGCGGGCTCGCAATGACGAAATACACAAGGAGTCTTCCATGACAGACTACACCCCCCAACCCGAACACAAATTCACCTTCGGCCTTTGGACCGTTGGCAACATCGGGCGTGACCCATTCGGCGGACCCGTTCGCGATGCAAAATCACCTGCGGAGCTGGTGCGACTGCTCGGCGAAGTTGGCGCCTACGGAGTCAACTTCCACGACAACGACCTGATTCCCATCGATGCCACGCCCGCCGAAGCGGATGCCATCAAGAAGGATTTCCGCAGGGCCCTGGCCGATACGGGACTGTGCGTTCCCATGGCGACCACCAACCTGTTCAGCGACCCCATCTTCAAGGATGGCGCGTTCACGTCCAATGACTCCAAAGTGCGCGCGTATGCGTTGCAGAAAACAATGAACGCCATAGACCTGGGCGTGGAATTTGGGGCGAAGGTCTACGTGTTCTGGGGTGGGCGCGAAGGGACAGAATCGGATGCCACCAAAGATCCCATTACATCCATCAAGCGCACACGCGAGGCGATGAACTTCCTGTGCGAATATGTGCTGGATAAAAAGTATGACCTGAAGTTCGCGCTTGAAGCCAAACCCAACGAACCGCGCGGCGAAATCTACAACTCCACCACCGGGCACATGCTGGCATTCATCGAAACACTTGACCATTCTGAAATGGTTGGCGTCAATCCGGAAGTAGCGCATGAACACATGGCTG
The DNA here is from genome assembly GCA_035720235.1 of Anaerolineales bacterium. Taxonomy (GTDB): domain Bacteria; phylum Chloroflexota; class Anaerolineae; order Anaerolineales; family Villigracilaceae; genus Defluviilinea. The sequence goes on from DASTOH010000184.1 coordinate 7,194, forward strand.
GACTCAACTTCACCCATGGCGTAGCTCAGGCACTGGAAGCGGGCAAGTTATTCCACATTGACCTCAATGACCAGGCATTTGGTCGCTACGACCAGGACTTCCGCTTTGGGGCAGTCAATCTCAAAAGCGCGTTCTTCCTTGTCAAACTACTCGAAGATAACAAATATGATTCCAGCCGTCACTTCGATGCCCATGCCTATCGCACGGAAGATTACGAAGGCGTGAAAGATTTCGCGCGCGGCTGTATGCGCACCTATCTGATCCTCAAGGAAAAAGTGGCGCAATGGAATGCAGATTCAGAGATTCAGGCTCTGGTCGCGGAGATCAACGCAGATGATGGCTCGATGAGCAAGTATTCTGGAAAATACAGCTCAGAAAAGGCGGATGCGCTGAAAGCCGCAAACTTTGATCGTCCCTCGCTGGGTGCGCGCGGCCTCAAGTATGAACGGCTCGATCAATTGACTGTTGAAATCTTGTTAGGCGTGCGGTAATTTTGATCAGGTACACACGGATACAAGTAGACACGTAAACACGTGTGTACTTATGTACCTGTCTACGTGTCTACTTCCCTACGGAGCTCGCATGTACTATCTCGGCATTGATACTTCAACAACTTCAAGCAAGGCATTGCTGATCGATGAACACGGCGAAGTGATTACCGTGGCCTCCTCGCCGCACACGCTGCAGACGCCGAAGCCGCTGTGGTCGGAGCAGGATCCGCGCGAGTGGTGGGAAGCGGTCTCAGCGAGTATCCGGTCCGTTCTGGAAAACGCAGGTATAGGCGGCGAAAGAATCGAAGCAATCGGTTTGACCGGTCAAATGCATGGACTTGTCCTGCTCGATGAAGCGGGAAACGTCTTGCGTCCAGCCATCCTATGGAATGACCAGCGCACGCAGAGTCAGTGTGATGAAATCCATGAACGGATTGGCAGAGAGAGGTTTATCCAGATCACCGGGAACGTGGCGCTAACGGGCTTCACCGCGCCGAAGATGCTATGGGTGAAAGAGAACGAGCCGGATATTTACGCCGGGGCAAAACATGTTTTGCTGCCAAAGGATTACATCCGCTATCAGTTGACTGCTGAATACGCGATGGACAAAGCTGATGGTGCAGGTACCGTGTTGTTTGATTTGAAGTCGCGCGATTGGTCGGAGGAAGTTTTAACCGCTCTTGAATTTCCGCGCACGTGGATGCCTCAGACTTTTGAAGGGCCCGAGTTCACCGGTCATGTGACGGAAGAGGCCGCTGCACGCACCGGGTTGAAAGCTGGCATACCCGTTGCGGCAGGAGGTGGTGACCAGGCTGCACAAGCCGTTGGCGTGGGCGCAGTGGAACCGGGCATCGTCGGGTTGACGGTTGGCACCAGTGGCGTGGTGTTCGCCACGACGCCATCGGCCCTGATCGAGCCTGAAGGGCGACTACACGCGTTTTGTCATGCGGTGCCGGGCATGTGGCACTTTATGGGTGTGATGCTCTCTGCTGCCGGAAGTTTGCAGTGGTATCGCGATACGCTGGCGCCCGATATGAGCTTTGATGATCTGTTGAAGGAAGCTGAAAGCGTTCCTGCGGGAAGTGAGGGACTGCAATTCCTCCCATACTTGAGTGGAGAAAGGACGCCTCATCCCGACCCGTTAGCACGCGGCGCGTTCATCGGCCTGACGCTGCGCCACAGCCGCGGCCATATGACGCGAGCTGTGTTGGAGGGGGTAGCCTTTGGATTGAAGGATAGCTTTACGTTGATTCAAAACGCGGGGTTGGGAGCCATCACGCAGGTCCGCGCTTCGGGTGGCGGGACAAAAGGTGCACTGTGGCGACAAATACTTGCTTCGGTGTTGGAGGCAGAATTAGTCACCGTCAACACAACCGAAGGCGCTGCATACGGCGCGGCGTTACTGGCGGGTGTGGGCGCAGGAGCGTGGCCGGATGTCCCTTCCGCCTGCAAAGCCTGCGTCAAAATTACGGGCAGTGCATCGCCCAACGACTCAGAAGTGGATGTATACCGCAAATCCTATGCTTTGTATCGAGAATTGTATCCGGCGCTGAAACCCAGTTTTGTGAAGATGTAACTCGGCTTTGTGCCGACTCATTGAAAAATGAAAGGATGTGGATCATGGAATATCGCAAATTAGGCCGCTCTGGAGTGATGGTCTCGCCGTTATGTCTGGGAACCATGAATTTCGGTGGTTCGACCAATGAAGACGATGCCTGTGTGATCATGCAGAAGGCCGTCGACGCGGGCATCAATTTTTTTGATACCGCCAATGTGTATACCAAGGGTCAGAGTGAGAGCATCACAGGAAGATTTCTGAAAGAGAACAAATTGCGCGAGCGGATCGTGCTGGCTACCAAGGTGTTTAGCCGGGTGGGAGATTTACCCAACGAAGGTGGCGGGACTCGCTACCATATCATCAAGGCCTGTGAAGATTCGTTACAACGCCTGCAGACGGATCATATCGACCTCTATCAGCTGCATCGCCCTCCGCTGACGCATCCACAGGAGGAAACACTGCGCGCCTTTGATGACCTGATTCGGGCTGGCAAAGTCCACTACATTGGCTGCTCCACACATCCCGCCTGGATGGTGATGGAGGCGATATCCATCAGTGAACGCTATGGATTGAATCGTTATATCAGCGAGCAGCCTCCGTATAACCTCTTGGACCGCCGAGTCGAGAATGAGCTTATCCCGCTATGCCAGAAATATGAACTGGCGATCCTGCCATGGTCTCCGCTGGCCATGGGCATCCTGGCGGGCCGTTATACCCAGACGGACAACTACCCGGAAGATTCACGCGCTCATCTTTGGGATAGCAGCATGGTGAGAGCCCGCGTCACCCAGCGCGGGATCGATGTGGGCGGGGCTGTGAAAAAAATGGCTCAAGAACGCGGGCTGACGGCCTCACAGCTTGGGCTGCTGTGGATCAAGGACCAACCCGGCGTCACCTCTCCCATCATCGGGCCGCGTACCTTGGGCCACCTGGAAGATGCGCTGGTCATCCTGGATAAGAAACTGGACGATGCGGATCGCCCGCTCTTCGATGAACTCGTCCATCCGGGCAACGCGGTAGCTGATTTTCACAATTCCAATGACTGGATGAAGGCGCGCATCCTCTCGTGATGAAAGACGTATGTCCTGGTTCGAAAGGAGAAGCCGGGTAATGCGAAAAATACTCGGTCTGGGTCTGATCTTCCTCCTGGCGGCTTGCGGGAGCCAATCAGCGCCGCGCCCGACCGCGACGCCTTTCATGGGTGAGCCGCGTTCAGTCATCATCGATACCGACATGGCTGCCGACGATTGGATGGCAATCTTGTATTTGCTCCAACGGCCTGATTTAAGCGTCGAGGCTATTACAGTTACAGGCACGGGCGAATCACACTGTGAGCCAGGGGTCAAGCATGCGCTCGAGCTCGCCGCGCTGGCCGGGCATCCCGATATCCCGGTCAGTTGCGGCCGCGAGACTCCCTTGCAAGGCAACCACACGTTTCCCACTGCCTGGCGCATGAATGTGGATGAATTGGCCGGACTCACGCTCCCGGATAACCCCACTTCTCCTGCCTCTCAGCCTGCCGCTGAATTACTTACTACGACAATCCAATCTTCTCCCGAAAAGACGATCATACTTACACTTGGTCCGTTGACCAATCTGGCTGAAGCCTTGCGGACTACGCCAGACCTGAAAGACAAGATTGAGATGGTCTACATTATGGGTGGAGCGGTGGATGTTTCTGGCAATGTGGGTAATTCCAGGGCTGGGATCAACAATCCATCTGCGGAGTGGAATGTCTATGTAGACCCTCATGCTGCCGCCATCGTCTTTCAATCGGGTGTACCGATAACTCTGGTTCCACTGGATGCTACAAACGATGTTCCGGTGACCAGGGATTTTGTCAGTCGCCTCAAAAATGATCAGGGAACACCGGAAGCCACATTTGTCTTCGAGGTGCTGACACAGTATCATGACTTCATCCGGTCTGGGGGATATTCTTTTTGGGACCCGCTGGCGGCATCCATCCTTACCGAAAACTCGCTGGCGACCTTCGAAGCCAGAACGCTTATCGTCATCGAAGAGGAAGGCATCGATAGCGGTCGCACGCAAGCGAGTGAGGCTGGCGCGTCCATTCGCGTGGCCGTCAGCGCTGACGGTGAACGCTTTGAGCAATTGTTTTTAGATACACTCAATAGGCCAGAGTAAAATGTGTCTAAAAGCCCTTTACAGTTATTTCGAGCAGGAATGAAACCCGACCTTCCTACTGGAACCGTCACTTTCCTTTTTACTGATATCGAAGGCAGCACAAAACTTTCACAAGAGCACGCCGATGATCTGCCCGCGTTACTGGCGCGGCATAAAGAGATTCTGAAGCAAGCCATTGAAGCGAACCATGGGTTTCTGTTTCAAGTGGTAGGCGATGCTTTTTCAGTGGCATTTGATAATGCCGTGAACGCGTTGAAGGTCGCTTCAGAAGCGCAACAGGCATTGCATAACGAGGTCTGGTCGACGGTGCCGATCAAAGTACGGATGGGGATTCATACCGGCGCAGCGCAACTGGCGGAGGATTCATCCATAGAAGGTCCTTATCGGGGATATACCACGCTTGCAACAACGCAACGGATCATGTCCGCAGCGCATGGGGGACAAATTCTGCTGTCGCAGATCACACGGGATCTGGTATGGCAGCAATTGCCACCCGATGTATCTCTGCTCGATATGGGTGAGCACCGTCTCAAAGACTTGCTGCAATCTATCCGTCTGTATCAAGTCGTGGCTGCAGGTTTGCCCACGAACTTCCCACCGCTGAAGACGGTAGATTCGTTTCCGAATAATCTGCCTGTTCAGTTGACCAGTTTTATCGGCCGTGAACGCGAGACCGCCGAGGCGAAGCAGCTTCTTTCGAAGACACGCTTGCTTACACTGATTGGACCTGGTGGCACGGGCAAGACGCGGCTGACGTTGAAAACTGCAGGAGATCTAGTGCCGTCGTTTGCAGATGGGGTCTGGTTGGCAGAACTGGCACCTCTCGCTGATCCCAAGCTCATCTTTCAAACCATCGCGGGGATATTTGGACTACGGGAACTGCCTAATATGCCGTTGAACAGCGTTGTCATCGACTATCTGCGCGCCAAAGAATTGTTGTTGATACTCGATAATTGTGAGCATCTCATTGAGGCCTGTGCCCAGCTTTCCGAAAATCTTTTGCGCAACTGCCCGCGAGTAAAGATTATCACCAGTAGTCGTGAATCACTCGGGATTGCAGGTGAAACAGTCTATCGTGTGCCGTCGCTTTCTTTGCCCGATCCGGCTCACGTCACGCGTGAAGCGTTGGTGGAGTCCGAATCTGCTCGACTTTTTGTGGAACGCGCGACTGCTGCGCAATCCAAATTTAGTCTGACGGATCAGAACGCCGCTTCTGTCGCCCAAATCTGTCACCGTCTCGATGGCATTCCTCTGGCCCTGGAGTTGGCCGCGGCGCGCGTCTCAGTCTTTTCACCCGAAGAGATCGCTGCTCGTCTGGGTGACCGCTTTAAATTGCTCACAGGCGGAAGCCGCACCGCTTTGCCACGCCAACAAACCTTACGCGCCTTGATCGACTGGAGCTATGACCTGCTCTCGGGGGAAGAGCAAAGGCTTTTGCGCCAACTCTCAGTCTTTGCAGGTGGCTGGACGTTCGAAGCCGCAGAGTCGATCTGCCCCGATTTGGATGTGCTCAACTTGCTGGCACAATTGGTCAACAAATCGCTGGTGATGGTGGATGAACATGAGAATTCGACTCGTTATCGCCTCCTGGAGACCATTCGCCAGTATGCGCGCGACAAATTACTTGAGGCTGGTGAGTCTGAGCAAGTACGCAACCGGCATTTAGATTTCTTCCTCCAGTTTGCGGAGAAAGCGGAAACCTATATGAATGGTCCTCACGAGATGGAATGGAGGACATTGCTAGAAGTCGAGTATGATAATTTGCGCACTGCTCTGGAATGGGGGATGGAAAACGATGTAGAGAAGGTATTGCGTATGGGAGGCGCTTTACATCTGTTCTGGGAAAGGCACGGTTATGAAGTTGAAGGGCGGCGATTAATGAACGACGTTTTGGGACGCGCCAAAATGCTTCCACCAGTGGAAGGTGAGGCGGCTCGTACGCGAATCTTCTATCAAGCCAAGGCATTGAACGCGATCGGATTTTTGAGCTTTGGGCAGGGTGACAATCTTGGCTCTGTGAAGGCCCTGGAAGAGTCGTCAATCTTGTTGCGCCAGATTGGGGAGAAACGCTTGTTAGCCCAGGCGCTTTCCACGATTTCTATCGCTAGGGGATTTTTGGGTCATTGGGATAAAGCTTATGCAGCAGTAGAAGAGGCGATCACGCTGGCACGTGAAGCCGGTGATAAAGTTACATTAGGAGCCGCATTAGTCTATATGGGAGGAGTTACCGCTATGACACAGCATGATCTTCAAAAGATGTACCGATATTATGAAGAAGGTATTGAGTTGTTGAGGCAAGCCGGAAGTCATTGGCAAATGGCGATGCTAGAATTTGCTTTTGCAAACTTTACCGGATCGCAAGGAAACTACGCTGAGGCGCGTTCGCAATTTGAAGCCTGTATCCCTTTGTTCACTGAACTAAAAGATAGGCATCGTCTTGACATGGTACACAGTGAGCTAGCACATCTCGAGCGGCGACAGGGTCGTTTTGAGCAAGCCAAGACTCTTTATCGCGAAACCATCCAGGAGTGGCAAAGATTAGGCCATCGCGCCGCCATCGCCCATCAACTGGAGTGTTTTGCGTTCATCGCCAAAGCCCAGGAAGAAGCAGAACGCGCCGCGCGATTGTTCGGCGCGGCTGAAATCTTGCGTGAACAGCTCAATATCCCCATGATGGTCATGTAGCGACCGGAATATGACCGCGAAGTGAACGATCTGCGAGCCCATATGGATGAAGCCGCGTTCGCCAAAGCCTGGGCGGAAGGACGCACGCTGACAATGGAGCAGGCAATTGCAGCCGCATTGGAGTGAAAGTCATGACGAATGACCCTTATGATGCACAACAGGTTGCCCGCTTTTTTGATACTTTTGGCATCCGGGAGCTGTAGCACAAAAAGGGTGAAGACACTAATCTCCGACTAGGAGATGGTAGGGGGCATTGGGTGGTTGTGAGAGTCCGAGCATTTCCCAACTGAATCAGGACAAACTTCCCGAAGGATCGGGAATCCCTCTGATGACTCGGGAACAGCCCGCGTGCTACGCTGTTTTTGCGTTTAATAGTCATACTAGATAAGAATGGAGAACGCTGCAACATGATACGCAAATTCCTTAAATGGATCGGCATAGTCTTGGGCAGCCTGATTGGGCTGCTGGTCGTGGCCTTTGTGGTGCTAGCGATCATCGGCGGCGCGCGGGCCAACAAAAAGCACGATATTCCCGTCGAGACAATCTCCGTCCCAACTGGCGCGGAGGCCATCCAGCGGGGAGAGCATGTTGCGCGCATCCATTTCTGCCAGGCATGCCACGCGGAAAATTTTAGCGGTATGAGGTATTTTGATGTACCCGGCCTTCTCAGCATCCCTACGCCGAACCTGACCTCCGGCGCGGGGGGTGTTAGCTCGCGCTATACTCATGATGATTGGGTGCGCGCGATCCGGCACGGGGTTGGGTATGACGGACGCGCCCTGTGGGTGATGCCCTCCATCAGCTTCTCCCACCTCAGTGATGACGATCTAGGCGCACTGATTGCTTATCTCAAGAGCAGGCCACCAGTCGATAACGAACTGCCAGAAAGAACCTTCGAGCCGCTGGGACGTGTCATGCTGGCTTTGAATATGATGCCTCCTGTCTCAGTGGATCAAATTGATCACACGGCTTCACACGCCAATGCGCTGGAGCCGGGTGTGACTGTTGAATACGGGGAATACCTGGCGAGCACTACTTGTATCGAGTGCCATGGGACACAACTGAACGGGATTCCCTTTGGGCCTCCCGGCAACCAAACGCCAACCCCTAACCTGACTCCAGGTGGCGAGATGGCATTCTGGTCTGAAGAAGATTTTATTGCAACTCTTCGTACCGGCGTGACGCCCAGCGGCCACCAACTTAGCGAAACCATGCCTTGGAAGTATTTCGGCCAAATGACCGACGAGGAACTGCAGGCAGTGTGGTTATACCTGCAATCCTTGCCCGCGCTGGAACAAGGCAAGTGAGCCAGTTGTCAGAACGTCACGTTGAGCGGTCTCACCTTGAGAAGATAAGCAAAGGAGACGTTACCATGAATACTCAGACATGCTGGGAGATCCGCTCTGGCATGATCGCGTTGGTTGGGTCATCACTATTGTTTGTGTTGGGCATCATGCTGCGCGGGCCGATACCTGGTGTCGCCATTCCCGCGTCCTTTAGTCTGGCTGCGGCCTCTGCGAATTATGTTGCGGGCTGGACTGTGATCTTGGTTGGATTCGTGCTCCAACTTTATGGGTTCTTCGGGCTGTACCGCTATCTCACCTACCGGGCACAGAACGTGATCGTTTTGCTAGCATTTGTGCTGAGGATCGTGGGACTTGCGTTCTTTCTGCCACTAGCCTCATTTCTTGCTGTCAACGTGCCTGTGATCGCTAAACTGTACCAGCAGGGCAATCAAGAGGTACTCACTGTTTGGGAGGCCAATTCCGCCGGTTTTGGATCAGTTCTGATGACAGCCTTGTCAATAGCTGCCATCATTGGTGCGATCCTATTTATGATTGCCATCTGGCGGGATGGGAGGTTGCCCAAGTGGACAGTCGTCCTCTTGGCGTTGAGCCTCCCCTTACTGGCTGGCTTTACCTTTACAACCGAATTGCTGGGGGCAGTACTTCTGCTCATTAGCACAGCGACAATGGCCTGGAAAGTATGGCAGGAATCCGCGATGCGGACCAGCTAATCCTGTAAATGGGCTTTCAATGCAAAGCAGTAGGAGACAAGTGCAATGACAAGTCAAATGGTAGTCCAAGAGAATCCTGTCCCCCGGGCAAGTTGGATCATTCTAGCGCTCGTCGCGACGCTTACTATCCTCTCCGGATTATACGTCGGTCTAACGCCGGTCGGCTCCCAAACCGAGCTTAGCGGCCGTACCTGGGAGGAGTTTGCCGCGGCAGATCCAGAGGTGGCAAGAATATACGCCATGGATTTGGTTTTGCTGGGCATGACACTCACAGCCTTTGCCATTCTGGGTACGATAGTAGCTCTCATACCCTACCGACGCGGAGAGAGATGGGCCTGGTTTTCGTTGTGGCTCATTCCGCTTGTGCATGGAGGCGTGGCGCTCAGAATGCTGATTGATCAATACGACGCCGCCTACGTGTACCTCGGACTATTCGTTATCTCCCTGATTGGAATACTGATTCCGATCCGGAGATTTCTATAGGCCAGAAAGGCGCGAACGCCTCCACCTAACACCCGTTGTAGTTGACTGCGCTTAACGGCAACTTGGGCAAACGAGCACGCTGTAGCTCGTTGTCTTGAATCCAGAAAGAGAGGTTCTTATGAATACAGATCAAGCGAAAACGGGCCGGGACCGTTGGCTCGGCGTTGCTGCTGTGCTTTATTTCTTGAGTCTTAGCTGGCCAGTGCACTTGCCCACGCTCCAGTATGTCGTTCGTGAGGGGGTGCTTCCCATCAGGCATGTATTCGGGCAACCAATCCGCGCCTTGGGCGGTGGCTTCATAGAAGCCTGGGGGTCAGAGATCATCATCGCCTCAATCCTGGCTTTCGGTGTGTCGAGTGCATTGGATATCCTGGCTGGCTATTGGCTCTGGAAGCGACAACGGAGAGGAGGAATGCTTGCGCTTGGTCTCTTGCCCATCTACTGGTTCTTTGCGATAGGGTGGATGGTTCCCTACATGTGGCTCATTGGAGCGCTGAAAGCAATTGCACTAGCGTTCGGCTGGAAAAGTCTGAGAGGCGAAACAGCGTGAAAAGTTGAATAAACCATCAACAGGAGTGTGGATCATGTCAAGCAAAACAATGACATTTACTAATTCAAAAACCGAAACCTTTTTCGATCGTCACGCCTGGAAGGTGCTCTTATTTTTTAGTGTCTTCATGGCGCTCATTGGCATGCCTGACATGCTAGTCGGTGGCTCGTTCTACCAGGAGGTAGAGGGAACCTCACTGGGAGCGACCACCGGCATGACGTGGGAGCAATTGAAAGCGGCAAGTCCAAATGCAGCAGCCATGATTGACTTGAAGCTGAGAATAGGGGGCGTACAATTTCTCTTTCTCGGTCTCTTTAGCATGGCGATCACGCTAACCGGCTTTCGGCGTGGGGAAAGATGGGCGTGGTATACCATGTGGCTGTATCCCTTGTTTTTGGGATTGCACTCTCTCGTCATACTCAGTGCTTATAAGTATCCAGAGGCAGGTATTCCAGTGCCACTGGTCTCGGGACCCGTTGTCTTGGTCATCACGGCACTGACGTTGGCACTGTCGTATCGCAAGTTCTTCCCGAAATAGCGACCTAATCGGTAACAGTAACATGGCTTTGTCACTCCGCCTGGTTGCATCGCTCGTTGGGTAGAGGCGTATAATGACGGTACATACCCACATCGCACCACACAAAAGTAATGATGCAGCAGGCATGAACGGAATGAGAAATCGAACATGAATACTCAGACCGAATCCCCTACTCGCCTTTATGGAAGATGGCTCCTCAATGCGCGGCTGGCATGGCTGCTCTTCACTCTCACCTGTATTTTGTCGACGCTGAGTTTCGTATTCCTTGCGCTGAGCTGGGCGACGCCCGTACCGGATACCTGGGGTTTTCGCGGCGATGCGATGCTTCTCGCTTTGGCATTCGGAGGGATTGGCTTACTGCTGGCGCGGCGTCATCCGCAGAACCCAATTGGCTGGCTCCTGCTTCTCGCGGGCTTGATCAATTCCATCCTCGAATTCTGTGTTGAGTACGCCACTTATGCGCTACTCACGAAACCAGGCGAGCTACCGTACGGAACACTCGCGGCATGGATAGCTTCATGGCTTTGGGTCATCGGAATTGCCATACTCATATATGTTTTCTTGCTCTTCCCCACCGGACATCTTCCCTCCGCACGCTGGCGACCGGTCGCATGGTTCTTCGTCGGCGCGTTCGGGTTGCTGACCTTCGTTTTTATGATTCGACCGGGACCGTTGTATTTTGCTCCCTATTTGGACAATCCATTCGCAGTTCAGGTCGCTTATCGTGTGCTTAGTCCGATACCAGTTGCCACTGCGGCCGCGGTATTCTTCGTCGGCATCTCTGTCATCTTGCGCCTCCGGCGAGCAGAAGGTGTCGAGCGCCAGCAGCTCAAATGGTTCGCTTACGCAGCAACGCTGAGGGCTATCTTTGGGATGTCCGAATCGGTGGCTGAGGCAGTTGGTCTAAAAGGTACGGACCCCAAGTTTTACGAATACCTCTCGGTCGCGCTATGGATCGCGATCGCGGTCGCGATTGCTTTCGCGATCCTGCGCTACCGTCTTTGGGATATTGACATCATCATCAACCGCACACTTGTCTACGGCGCGCTGAGCGCCAGTGTAGTTGCTTTTTATGTATTGATCGTGGGCTGGTTGAGCATAGGTCTGCAAACACAAAACTATCTGCCAGCCAGTGTCTTCGCCATCCTGGTCATCGCTTTTTTATTTCAACCTCTGCGTCAACGCCTGCAGGGCATTGCCGACCGCTTTGTGCCCGTACCGCAGTCTGCATTGCCTGTGGAGCAACACGAATATAAGATAGCAAGCCCGGAAGTGGAGGGCGCGGCGGATACCACATTGCATGGTCATGGGCTCTTCATCGCGCGCGATATCCTAGGCCCAAACCAGGAAATCGCAGCATCGCAGCCAAATTCTGAACGTTGGTTCATGCTGGCACATGTTGCATGGATCGTCTGCGCCGTCCTCGCGCTGCTCATTTTCTTGGCGGCTATCCCGTTGGGGTACGTGCAGCGCTTCAGCGGCACATTCGGTGTCCCGATTGATGCGCCCGGCTGGTACATCGCGGTAATGAGTGTGGCGCAAGCGGTCGTCTCGATGCTCACGGCATTGGTTTGCCTCGCGCTTGCGGCTCTCCTCTTCTGGAAAAGACGCCAGGAGCCAATGACGCTGGTCGTCTCATTTTTCCTCCTGGCGTACGGCATCTTGTTGGCAGGTCCGCTCGAAGCGCTTAACGGTCTTCCTCTTATGAGTGCAGCGCCTCCATCACACCGCAGCGTGGTCATTTCGGCGGACGCTATTCTCCAAATTCAAACCGCCCTGTTTGCCGTGATGCCTCTGCTCTTTTATCTGTTCCCAAACGGTCGTTTCGTTCCGGGCTGGACACGGTACCCGGCGCTGCTCTTATTGCTTTTGGTCCCCGTCACGATTCGCACCTTTTCTGTAGATTGGCCCTTGACGGTGACGCTGTTCACGTGGAGCTATGCTGCTCTGTGGGGCGTGGGCATATATGCTCAAATTTACCGATATCGCCGCGTCGCGTCGCCCCTCGAACGACAGCAAACCAAATGGGTGGTGTTCGGTGTGGTTCTAACCTTCATCATCTTGGCAGTTCTCCAGATCCCATACATCGCGGCTACATCCATACCAGCGGGAGTGACCCATCCATGGTGGCAGCCTTTGACCGGTTTAGGTTGGTTCCTAACACTCATGATTCTACCGCTCTCGTTGGCCTTGGCAGTGATGCGCTATAGGCTGTGGGACATTGATATTCTTATCAATCGGTCGCTTGTCTACGGCGCGTTGATCGTGAGTGTCATAGGCTTATACATGATTGTCGTAGGTGTGGCTGGCGCGTTATTTCAAGCTGTCGGAAACACGCTGCTCGCGATCCTTGCTACAGGTTTGATCGCAGTCCTCTTTCAACCTCTACGCCAGCGATTGCAGCGCGGCATCAACCATCTCATGTACGGCGAGCGCGATGACCCATATGTAGTGCTCTCGCGTTTGGGTCAACGCCTCGAAGCGGCTTATGCACCTGAATCGGTCTTACCTACAATTGTCGAAACGGTTGCACAGACGCTCAAACTGCCCTATGTGGGGATTGCATTGAATCAGGATGGGGACTTCAAGATTGCCGCCGAGTTTGGACGCTCGAAGAGTGAACCCATCAGTCTGCCACTCATCTATCAGGGAGAACCTGTCGGAGAACTGATCCTTGCACCGCGCGCGCCTGGAGAGCCTTTTACATCCTCGGAACGACAATTGCTTGACGATCTGGCGCGCCAGGCGGGTGTCGCCGCACATGCCATCCGCCTCACAACGGACCTGCAACGCTCACGCGAACGACTGGTAGCCGCGCGCGAAGAAGAGCGTCGCCGCCTGCGCCGCGACTTGCATGACGGGCTGGGTCCACAACTCGCCGGCGTCGCGCTCAAGCTCGAGACGTTACGAAACCGTCTAACCGACGATCCACTCGCGGCTTCCCTTCTGGCTGATCTCGCGAAACGAACTCAGGACGCCACTGCGGACATTCGCCACCTGGTCTATGAACTGCGTCCGCCCACGCTGGATGAACTCGGTTTAGTTATGGCGCTGCGCGAGGGCGCGGCACAATATAACCAGCAGGGAGCCAACGGCCTGAATATCACATTCGAAGCGCCCGAAAGCCTACCTCCGCTCCCTGCCGCGGTGGAAGTGGCCGTCTATCGCATCACACAGGAAGCGTTGACAAACGTCATTCGCCACGCTGAGGCGCGTGCCTGCTTCGTCCGCCTCAGCCTGGATAAGTCTGCAGGACTTTTGTGTCTGGAGGTACAGGATGACGGGAGAGGATTGCTCACAAAACGGCGAACAGGCGTCGGCTTGAACTCGATGCGCGAGCGCGCAGAAGAATTGGGTGGGACGTTTACGATTACACCTGTCCCGAACGGTGGTACTCATTTGAGCGCGCGTCTTCCCTGTCGAGTAATCGAACCGGCGAGACGATTGGATAAAGATGCACTTGACGCGTCCAAAGAGGAGATATGAGCATGGACTCAGAAAAAATCCACGTCCTGATCGCCGATGATCATCCTTTGTTTCGCGATGGGATGCATGGGTTACTCGATTCTGTGGCAGAGACCGAAGTAGTCGGTGAGGCGGCAAGCGGTGAAGAGGCCATCGCTCTGGCTGAAAGCCTACAGCCCGATGTCATCCTGATGGACATCAAGATGCCGGGCATCAATGGCTTGCAAGCCATGCGCGAAATTTTGCACACCAGTCCGCACATTCGTATTCTGATCGTTTCGATGCTCGAAGATGATGATTCAGTCTTCGCCGCGATGCGCGCAGGGGCAAGTGGCTACGTGCCCAAGGGCGCAAACCAAACGGAGGTGCTGCGAGCTATCCGCGCCGTCGCAAATGGGGAAGCCATCTTTGGACCAGGCATTGCCCAACGGTTGATCGGTTTTTTCTCCGCCTCACGGCCCTCGGTGGCACCAAAAATTTTCCCTGAACTGACCGATCGTGAAGGTGAGATTCTCGAACTGATTGCGCAAGGTCGTACGAATGAGGAGATCGCTGAACAGTTGGTGCTTAGTTTAAAGACTGTGCGCAACCATGTCTCAAATATCTTCAGCAAACTGCAAGTGGCAGACCGCGCCCAAGCCATCATCCGCGCACGGGATGCAGGGTTGGGCTAGATGCGCTCTATTCGTCGTGAGAGACGTGGGTAATTGCCTGCAAAGCACGAAGCTAGAACGAGGAAAGCAGTGCGTCAGATGTGGTCCTCCGGGTTGCTCGAAGTCAAGAAAAATTCGGAAGGGCCCATTACTGTACTAGAACAGGAGAAAACCATGAACACTCGAAAGGCATTCAGCCACTTAGTCAAGCGAAGCAGATGGCTGGCATTACTGATCCTGCTGCTCGGCGCGAATACACCGGCGTATGCCCAGACCGTTGTGGGCACTATCCTGGTCGGGGATGTTCCGACCATCGTAGCGGTGAACGAGAAAACCAACCGCATCTACGTGACAAACCGAGCCGACGGCACGCTCTCGGTCATTGACGGCGCGGCCAATACGATGATAAGCTCCATCCCAGTCGGGGACTTTCCGTTTGGCGTAGCAGTGAACAAGAAGACCAACCACGTCTATGTGGCGGACGGGAGCAACACCATCTCGGTCATTGACGGCGAGACCAACGTCATCGTGGGCACCATCCCGGTCGGGGACACTCCGACTGGCGTGGCGGTGAACGAGAAGACCAACCAGATCTACGTGACCAACATAGCCAGCGAAACCGTCTCGGTGATTGACGGCGCCACCAACTCCGTCGTGGACACCATCGCGGTCGGGAACTTTCCGTTCGGCGTGGCGGTGAACGAGAAGACCAACCGCATCTACGTGACAAACGCAAACAGCGATACCCTCTCGGTCATTGATGGCAAGACCAATACAGTGATTAGTTCCATCGCGGTCGGGGACCTTCCATATAACGTGGCAGTGAACGAGAAGACCAACCGCATCTACGTGACAAACGCAAACAGCGATACCCTCTCGGTCATTGATGGCGAGACCGATATGATGATCAGCACCATCCTGGTCGGGGACGGTCCGGAAGGCGTAGCGGTGAACGAGAAGAACAACCGTATCTACGTGGCGAACGAATTGAGCAACACGGTCTCGGTCATTGACGGCGTGACCAACCTCATCGTGGCCACCATCGCGGTCGGAGATGGTCCGTTTGGCGTGGCGCTGAACGAGAAGACCAACCGCATCTACGTGGCGAACGAATTCAGCGATACCGTCTCGGTAGTCCAGGACTGAGGCTAGCGATTTGATCTTTGGGAGACCAGTCCTTCAGGCCGATTGCCGTCCAGGGGATTCTCCGCGCGATGCAGGGATGGGCTAAATGAAACCAACTAATTCTTGCGGTTTTGCGGCCTGCGTTTTTGGCCGATTCTTGTGATTCCTAATCGTAATTATTTCTTGGTTTCATTTAGGAAAACACGATTTTCAATCGGTGCTACAAGGAGAATCGAATGTTTACACTTTATTTGATACTTATCGGTCTACTGTTCTTTGCGGTGGGCGTTGGAGTCCTTGGCAGATGGCTGAGAAGGCATCCCTCAAAAGACAATGCGGAAAAATCAAGTCGCGTCATGCACTTTCTGTTTTTCGCTGGCCTGGGGTCGCCGCTGCTCCTTGGTGTTTTTTATCCTGGACTCACACACTTCGATGAACTGCTGGGCTTGACACCCCTGCCGTGGAGAACCTTCTTTCTGATTCTAGGGATCATCCTGGCAATTCCCGGTTTGTATTTCCTTGCGCTTACCAACAAGCTGTTACGCGCTTTAGGGAGCGGAGCCAACGCCTTCCGATTGACAAAGCGAATCGTTGCAGCGGATGTATACAAGCGCACACGAAATCCAATGTCATTGGGATTCTATTTATGGACCCTCGCTATAGGCCTGGCTTCAGGCTCGACCTTTGTCACACTCGTCGTTCTCCTGGGCTGGATCCCTACGCACATCTTTTTCCTGAAATATTTCGAGGAACTTGAACTGGAACTGCGCTTTGGTGAATCCTACCTGGAATACAAGAAGAGCGTCCCGTTCCTTTTCCCGAATTTCATTTCAAGAACTCAAATGTTTTATAAGAAATGAAAGTAAGAATATGAACGCAACCAAAAATTCTGCCAATGAACAATCTGAAGAAGCAAACCTTCCGCGCTGGATGGCTCTCAGCATTGCACTCATCTTCTGGGTGATACTCCTGCCACTGGTACATGCAGGCATTCCATGGGCCTTATCGTTGCTCGCTCCTCGTTACGGATGGACAGATGGTCGGCCTGCAAACTGGAATTTGCTGGGTCTGACTCCAATTGCGCTTGCGACCATCTGCCTGTTATGGCTCATGATCCTGCATTTCAGCCGGATCCCCAGGCGAGTGAAACTGGAACGAACCCCTACCTATCTGCTGACTCGCGGTCCTTACAAAATCTCGCGCAATCCGATGTACATTGCTGAACTGATTCTGTGGTTTGGATGGGCTATCTTTTATGGAAGCATCATTATCTTCTTTGCATTGCTGGTCATGGCGCCGCTCATGAACAAAAGAGTTGTTGCGAGGGAAGAACGTGATCTGGAGGCGC
>DASTOH010000185.1:0-6882 GCA_035720235.1 Anaerolineales bacterium
TGTAAGCCAGTCCGCCCTGTATGAGCGTGAGCATGTACTGAGCGGCGTCCTGATCGAATAGCCACCACTCACCGTCCACCGCGATGTAAATCGGCGAAGTGTGCGCGAACATGCCGCGCTGCCATTCGTCATGATGGTGCACCGCACTGGCGTCTGGCCGACCACAGCGGGCCGCCAGCCAGGTGTGGTGATCCACCTTGAGCGATGTTTTTAGATGCAGACGCCGCGCGCCTTTAGCGTCCTCGGTAGCGGCGACGACGCGCCCCTGCTGCACGATCTCCAGGTTGTGAAGAGGAAAAATAGATTCTGCGGAGGCCTCGACTTCCAACGTACCGCCGCCGCGCGGCAGTTGCAGCGTGTCCCCGATGCTCGCGCCATTCACGCTCAAGTGAATCATCGGCCCGCCGCTCAGGAAAGTACGCCCGGCGCGCACCGCCCGGCACCAGTTCTCATAAGTGAACTCCTCATCCTCCGGGACTTGCGCGTATGTGCGATACAGCCCGACCGGCACGCTGCTGTACATTTTGTCTGTGCCGCCGACGAGCGGCAGGCGATAACCACAATTGAGATAGCGATAGTATTCCAGGTGCTCGTAGTTCCCATGCTGAATCATTTCCACCGCGTCGGCGCGGCCGGTCGCGATCAGCACAGCTGGCTCACCGTTCGGGTTCGGCAGATGCGGAATAATCACGGTACCACCCTGGGCGTGGCAGGCGTCTGCCCAGTAAGCCATCGTCTCCTCCAGCGCGCCGCCCAATTCCGCCTCGTCCGGCCCATCGGTACACCATGGCATCACCGGTTCTTTCAATCCCCAGAGCGTCAGGTGTCCAAGCATGTGCTGCCGATTTTCCTGCGAACAGTAGACGATGGTGTTACCGCCATTCGTCACCGTCGCACCGAGCGCGTCCTCGGTATTCGTGAACAGATGCCCCCATTGCGATTGCAGCAGGTTGACGACGTTCAAGTCTTCGCCCTGCGCCTCGCGATGCGCGCCGTTTGCGCCGAGGAAATGTACGTGCGAGTCGCCACTGAACCAGCGCTGCGCGTTCATGTTGGTCCAGCGCTTGAGCCGCAGGGTCAATTCGCGCTGCCCCGGCTCGACGCGTACTTGCGTCCGTAACGGCTCATACTCGAAACCGCGCGCCACATCCACGATCACATCGCCGCGCGGCAGCCAGCCCTGGCAGCGTCCATCAATATACGCGTACGTGATCTGGCCCAGGCGCAGGTCACCGCCGATGTCGACATGCCATGTAGCGAGGTTCGAGTTGACGTGATCATGATGTCCGTGTGGTTGATAGGGAATGCCCTCCGGCGAGCGGAAGTGGACGCGGCAGGGGATAGTGTGTCCGGTCTCATCGTCGAGGACGGTGGTGTGCACCCAGTTCCGGCCGCGATCAACGATTTCCAACTGTACGCGCGACGTGACGACTTTTCCCTGGGCCTGGAGTGCGCCCCAGTTTACCCGGCCGATTTCCTCACCCGCAGATTTAACCATGACCGTGGCCGAGGGGATCGCCGCGACCTCCACATACGCCGGGCTCGACTTTTCGTTCTGCGCCTCGCCCCAGCCTTTGAAGCCATCCGCGAGAAAATCGTTCGCGGACTTCTCAGGTAAAGGAAACGGGAACGTCGCCACGCCGCGATCCACGTTCACTTCCAGGTTGAACGGTTTCGCAGCGTCCTCCGGCTGCGGCAGCGTAATCTTCACCTCGCGCTTCGCGTCGCGCGAGAAGGGCGCTTCGTCGTTGAACCCCAGCGTGATCGCGGCGACGAGGAACTTCCGGTCAGCGGGTTCAAGCCTCACCGACTCAATCACCCGCGTGGGATCGCTATTCTTCCAAGCCCATAAGTAGTAGCCCTGATTGTTGTGAGGCCAGCCCTGGTACGTCTCGGCCTGGCGCTCGCCCATCTCGCCCCATTTTCCTTCGTAGCGCGGCATCAGCCCGTTCTTATCATCGGGCACGGCCAGGAACGGCATGCCACCCCACCACATAGGCACAAGCGCGATCTCAAACCGCTCTCGAACGGGCGCATGCTCGACCTGACCGTCACTAAAGCAAAATGAATAATTGGCGACGACGTGCCCGATGCTCTCGCCCTCTCTCACGTGCGATTCCAGCAGCGTATGAGCGAAGATAACGTACCGCGCCGCCACGCCGACCGGGATCGTGACGCTCGCATCTTCCTGGCTGCCGAAGCCGATGAAACAGCACGCCGGGTCAGGCTCGGCGCTGCCCACAGTGAACGGTAGGCCATGCCACGTCTGGCTGCCAATCAGAGGTTGCGCTCCCCCCTTCATGAACTCCGTGCCCACGTTACAGAACTGGGTAAGATCGAGTGGTTGGTAGTCGTTCATAGGTTATTTTTCTCCGTTGTCATTTCTCACTCCTTGACCTTGAGTGTCGAGCATTATTCAAGCAACCAACGGTTTGCGTCTGCGTAGCGCCCTCGATGGGTGGTCTTCCCGTAGGGGTACCTGTCGCGTAGCAAGGGCGGGACCGGATTCGGCCTGGGAGCAGTACTGCCGCGAAGCGGTGCCCAAAGCCACGCGTACGCGAAATGCCTGCCGCAGGTCGCGCACGCCGTCCCCATGGGCGACAGTCCCACTTGTCGGCGTCGCGTCATAGACTGTCGCCCCGCCTCGCGGGGTCTTCGACAAAGCGACGTGTGAAGCAGGGCTGGGTTGGGCAGAGATCAACTCTTACTTTTTTGTGCAAGCACCGTAAACACATTGTCCTCCTGTTTGGCTGGCTCGAAAGTGAACTGACTGTAAAGCCTAATATCTCTAAAGCCAGCCCGCTCAAACAATGCCATTACTTGTGTTTGATCATAAGATACGGTGGCCGGAGAGCGACGAAATGTTTCTTCTGCAGTCACTTTTTCATCAACGATCATCTGGTAGATGTCTTCGGTATGCTCATAACGGCTATTGGGGTCATACCGTGATTTTATAACTCTCCGAAATTTCACTCCATCTTTTTCTCGAACGGCGCTTGTCTCCCATTCGAATTCAAGGGGATCGCCATCTTTCCGCAATTTCATAAATGAGGCGGAAACAACGCCTCCTGGCAAGAGGTGGTTGGATAATCGGTTCAATGCCTGGTCGACCATCTCTGGCTCGACAATCAATTGCAATGAACTTGATGGTATCAAGATCGTCTGATACTTTCGGGAAAGTTCCAACGCTTCCATATATTGTTCGTACACGGTCGGATGCAAACCCAGATTTGCTGCCTTCTGCCGACACAGGGCTAGCATATCAGGAGAGTTATCCACTCCTTCAATATCAATTCCTTGTTGCAGGTAATCCAGTAACAAACGACCTGTGCCACACCCAACATCAAGCACGGGTTGGCCATACTTCCGAATGATTTCCAGGTAGAAAGAACGATCTGGCCAATTGGATGTATCTCCTCGTAATACATCCCATGCCTGTGCGATTAAACCTTTGTATTCATAATCGGGTAAGTTCATATGCTTCCAATAAATGATAATATTGTTGGCCAACGGTGGGCGTTATGCCCCTGCGGGGCACAAGTGGGCGGGACGAGACTCAGCTTGAGAGCAGTATAAACCCGAAGCCAAAAAATGCCTACATATCGAGCTGTATTCATAAGACTGCTACTTGAAAATGACCTGCCCGCAAAGTTGATAAGATTACTGCACGAACCATAGAGTTTTACAACTGACGAAAATCACAACCTGCAAAATCGCAGGATAACCCAAGCTGTCAAAACCACATACCCATTCTATAGCCCGGGGAAAATCTACAATCACGTTATCCAGCGCGGCGGGCTGACAGCTGCCTGCATTCCCGGAGTGTAGCCGAGTGCGGTCAAAAGACCGCTGGATGGGAAAAAATCAGGCTCCGGGAATTCCCGAAGCCTGAACCAATCTCTATTCTCTGCTCACTATTCTCTACTCTTTGCCTTCTACAAATAATACGTCATCCGCTGCAAATGCGTGACCGGGTCGATGTATTGCACGCGCACGTCTTTGGGGACGTTAATGCTGATGGGGGCGTAGTTCAGGATGGCCTTAATGCCCGCCTTGACGAGTTGGTCGGCGGTCTCCTGCGCCACCGCCGCCGGGACGGTGAGCACGGCGATCTTGATTTTCTGTCCTTTGATTTTTTCGATCATCCCGTCTGTACTGAGAATCTCGAAACCCCCAACCTTTTGCCCGATCTTATTTGCATCGTTATCGAAGACCATCACCACTCGAAAGCCCCGATTGGTGAAACCGTTATAACGCGCCAGCGCGTGACCGATATCGCCCATACCGACCACGGCCATATCCCAAACCCGGTCCACCTGCAGGATGGCGCGCAGGCGTTCGATGAGGTAGGAGATGGCATACCCCGTCCCTTGTTTGCCAAACTCGCCGAACTGCGAAATATCCTTGCGAATTTGCGCGGCGGAAATGCCGATGATCTCTCCGAGTTCCTGCGACGAGGTGGTTTGTACGCCTTTCTCCGCCAGGCGTTGGAGCGCACGCAAATATACTGGCAATCTGCCGATGATAATATCCGGAATTTTGTCAGGGTTCATTCGAATCTGCCCTCGTGATGTGTGAATTGCCGCTTGCTGCAAATAACAAGTAACCGTCTAAATTGCTTTGAAGCCAAAATAAAATACAAGTTTATGCGGCACTTTGTAATGCATTAACTCTACCATAAAAGGATATTTTGTACAAACTTACACAAATAACCCTCTGGAGTCAGATGTTACCTCCGTTCCGCGCGGAGGGCTGAGTGCCAGTCGAAGCCCCGAAGTCGACACTTGCCACGGGCGTGGCGCCATGGCGCCACCGTGGAGGACACTCACATGTTCTGATGCTGTTTCGAGAGCAAGAGGCTGTTATGGCAAGGAAGCAACCTTCACCGTAAACCGCGTGTAATTGAGCTGCTCGCTGGCGTTGGCCTGGAAGTGGATCTGGTATGCCATGCCTGCCTGGGTGGTGATCATCCGGCTTTCCCCGCAGGCGATAGGATTCCCATCCATAAAGGGCTGATTATTTTGCAGCAACTCGAGCGTCAAAAGTCCATTGCCTGCACAAGTGAGTTCGAGAATTACCTTCTGTGTGAAAGGTGTGAACTGGATCCAATCCTCGCTGTCACCAGTGGGGGAGGAGACGTCGCTTGTGAAATGGAGCGAGTGTGTGCCGGTAGCCGCAAAGGTCACGTTGACGGCCGGGGCCCGGGCTGAGTCGTTGTCATTCGGAGCAGGGAGGACAGTCGCCGTGGGCGGAAGCGGTGTGTCCACGGGCGTGGCTGTCCCGATCACCTGGCCGGCGTCCGTCACGATGGGCAGTCTCTCTACGCCCTGAGCCTGGGCGAAGGCGGCATTGATCCACCCCCTGCCATCCGGCCCGGTGGAATATTCGATCTGCAACCAGGCCCCGTTCGCATCTTTGCCGGTGAGCGCTACCACATCCTGCGGGTTGAGCGTACCGAGCGAATTGAAACTGGTACCCGGTCCGCTGCGGACGTTCAGCTGCTGCTGGATGATTGCCAGCGCAGCTGGTGCAGCATTCGGATTCCCTAGATTTGATCCCGCAGCTCCAATCACCGGTACTTCGGGCCTGCCCACCGTTGTGACGTATTGGGCGGTGACCCAGCCTTTTCCTTCGTTCGCCTGTCCTGCGTCGGGATAGAGGATTTGCCACCAGCTTTCACCGGGGTCCATGCCCACGATCTGGACTTTGGCATTCGCCGGGATGACGCCCAGCACTGCACTAGCCGTGGATGGCTCGGCCCGGACGTTGAGTTGGGTGGACGTGATCCCCTCCACAGGCGTTACTGTCGGCAACTGCGTAGCCGGAAATGAGACTGGCGTCTCTGTAGAGCGCGGCGTCTCGAGAGGACGCAAGGTGGTGGTGATGATTTGGAGCGTCGGTGTTATTCCGACCTCATTTACTTGAATCCCACATCCCGCGCACAAGATTATGAGAAGGAACGGCAACAAAGATCTGTATGACACAGAAGAATTGTAATCGAGAAGGTTTCGTGGAGTTCGTGGAGCGGGATGCCATCCCGCTCTACGTGGATGAATAACAAAAACCGCCTTACGGCGGTTATGAGGCTGGCGCCCCCGCGCAGACTCGAACTGCGCTCTCCGGCTCCGGAGGCCGACACTCTGTCCACTGAGCTACGGGGGCGAACGGATGGGATTTTATCACATTGCATCATGTCATTGCGGGCGACCCCTTCGACACGGCTACGGCAGTCAGGGTAAACTCTGGGAGCGAAACAATCTCCCAGTTACGAGGAGATTGCTTCCCGCAGGTCGCAACGACATGATTGTTACGCCTTCGCCAGCGGGCCGAGCTGAACCAGTTCACCGCGCAATTGCGTGATGATGCTGGTGTTCCCACGCTCGTCGCCAACTTTGGTAAGCTGTTCCTTCTTGTGCGCCAGTTCACCGCAGACCTGGTAAAAGCGTGAGGTCTGGCGGAATGTTCCGGAGGTCAGCGCCGAGAGCAATGTGTTAGTCCTGAAGAACGAGATGGCGCTGTCATATTGTTGGGGTGAGATCAGTCCATTCCTGACCTCTTCGACCAGTTGCCTCTTGAGGATGTTGCGCTCGTGGACGATCATCCAGATGATAAAGGCCAGCATGACGGTATAACCAAAATAGTCGGCCAGCAGGCCTAACAGGAAACCACCGCCGCCGCCCACCAGTGAACTGAAGGTGTTGTGGAAAGCATGAGCGATCACTGCTGTCATGTAGCCGGCTGGCACCGCAATGAGTTTAATAAGCGTGTTGCTGTTCAAGCGCGCAATTGCCAGGCCAATCCCTGTGAAGGCCGTGAAGAATGGGTGCATCCAACCCACCAACAGCACACGGATAAAGACCAGGGTCCAGAAACCCTCCCAGC
>DASTOH010000186.1:0-12726 GCA_035720235.1 Anaerolineales bacterium
TTGACGATCATGGGATAAGTCAGTTGTTGCAGTAGATGGCTTGATCTCGTTGATTAAGGCCTTCCCCTTTTTTGAAATGTTGACCTGCAGGTTGCCAGTGCTGCTCTCGATAAAAATGTTGCGAAAAGGCAGCGCCAGCAACTCATCCACCTTCAATTCGGCTTCCTCGAGATAATTCTTGGTGATGTCCTTCTTCTCGTCGAAATACGAAACCTGCAAATGGATCTGTCCCTTGAGCTCCACCGGCCGCACCACGACCTTGACCCAGGGCAGGGACGAACCCTTTTGCTCCCCGCTAAACACCGCGCGGATCAGGGACTCGCGCGCGAGAATTCGCTCTCGAACAAGTTGCCTGTAATCTGACTCCATGCGGGAAGTATATCATCGGTAGTTTGTGGCCTCCCCTGGGCTGTGTCGTGCCTTTCCTCATGCTCTTTTTCTTAATTGACGGATCGTCTGCTGCTGCCACACAATGATGGCAACCAGGCTCGTCGTAATGATCGGCCAGAGTATGACAAAGACCCACACGTTGATCTCTTTATAGGTAATGCCAAGTATACCTGCCCAATAGACCAATAGGTTCACGCACCAGTCGAAGATTTGATCCATCATTTGCTTCGTCCATCCTGTTGCAATAATTTCTCCGTTGATGGATCGGAGTCTAGCACGGCTGAGCTTTCAAAGTCTATCGCGGACTCTCAGATTCAGCATAATTGACTTTAGAAACTTACGCTCTCGGCACTATCCTTTGTGAAATACTTCGGTGGAGCGCCGCCGGTACTTCGCGGCGGGAGACGGCGGCTTGAGCAGAAGGAATTAGATTTCTTTTTACTCTGCCAACTGCAAGGGCTGCTCCTTCTTCCATTTCTCATATTTGCGCAGGTCACGCTGGATCAGCATCAGGCAGGCCGCGATGACCGAGGCATCGTCCACCTGCCCAAGGATGGGCAGCACGTCCGGGACCAGGTCGAAGGGATTGAATACATAGATCAGTGAAAAGACAATCGCGCCGATCACTCCAAACGGGGTCTGGCGATAGCTCTTTCTCCAATAGTCCTTCACCAGGGCGATCAGCAGCTTAGCGTCGTCGATAAATCGCTTGAGCGGACCATATGGCGTGAACTTTTCCAGGATCTTTTCCGATCGGTTTACAACCTTTTCCACATCCTTATCTGTCATCTTTTTCGCGCCTTCTTTTACAAATTCTTCACTAATTGCCATGTTGGGCTCCTTTCAACCTGCGGTGGAAACTCATCAGTCATAAATGATTACGGTGTGCCACAGGATATTTGCAATGTCAATCATTCGGGGATAAAGCTGAACCGAGCGAAAAGCGGTCCTCAAGCATCTTAATTGTACGTCAGGAGATGGAAATCCTTATGTAGGGATTTCCCCCCGTATTAGCGCTCGTATTGCCTATTTTCGCAACCCCTGCACCGTGACTTCATCCAACTCGAGCACAAACTCAGTGTAGTTCTCGATGCAAGCTATAATCGCCTCACGTGGACCCTGCCGCCACTCATCACTGCCATAAAAGGAGTCCTCACTCTGTTCGCGGTGGGCGAGACTATCAAAACGGCGCATCAAATAGTATGAATTCTCATCATGCAGTGACGGACCGTAAGCCACCACGTCTACATTCCAGCGCTTAAGCAAGGGATAGGCCTCTTCAAGAAAGAGACGATGGAACTCATTGAGTGTGCCGGGCTTAAGAGTATATGAGCGGATCTCGACAAAGTGATTCATGATTCTAACAATTTACGGATATGTTCCGTATGATCCCGCTCATGCCACAGCGCGCGTCGCAGCACCTTGCGCGGACTCCAGATTTCGCCTTCCAGCCCAACGACCCTGTTGACCCCATCCAGCCTGGGAAGGAGGGAATTGAAATGATCGCGGACGACCGCTAATCGTTCGAACGGATCGGCTGGAACATCCGCCTCATTGTCAGGATAGGGATAGCCAATCCGTTCCTGATACCACCATTCCGCTCCACCGATATGTTTCAGGATGCCCTGGATCGGCCAGCGTTCGTCTGGATAGGTCTGGGCAAGTTTCTCGGCACTCAGGTCTTTGACCAGGTCGAGCAGATCGGCGCGGCTCCAGGCCAGCAGTTGCAAGGCGCGTTCGATCTCATGCGGTTTCAGCGGCTTCCAATCGCGGACGAAGAACGATTCGACCATGTATGTATCCTCAGCGCGCTCGCCGCGCTCAAACGTGGGGTGGATGAAATAAGCATCGAATATCTCTTCCACCACGACCTCCACTTCCTCATCCAGCCATGATTCGCCGTGACGTGCAATCCAGGCGGCATACTCCCGCGCAGCTTGTGGAAAATTCTTCTGCGCTTGCTCGCTGTTCTCTCCATAAGCAAAGCAGCCCGGGTGTTCCAAGGCCCAGGCGATCGAGCGGTCATCATTGTTATTTTCGATTCCAATGCGGAAGATCATGAATACTCTCCTGCGGCTTGTCTCATTGGGAGATCAGCCCTGCATCACGCGGACCGACATCGGCTCACTGAGGCCCTTGAGCTCCAGGCGGCGGGACTCCAGTCTGCTGCCATCGATGCCTGCCTGGGCCAGGGCTTTTTCACTGACGATAATCTCCCCCGCAGCCGCTTTCGATGCAAGGCGCGCGGCGGTATTCACCTCCTCGCCAATCGCTGAAATATCGACCAGACCCTCTGCAGAGCCCATCGCACCGAAATATGCCACACCGGCATGGACGCCAATCCCAACCGGGATATTCTGCTTTTGCATCCGTTGCGAGATGTTTTGAGCGGCGCGTATTGTCCTGGCCACATAGTCCTGCCCCGCAAAGCCTGCGCCCCAGAATGCCGCGACGGCATCTCCAGCCAGCTTTTCGACGAGACCATCCTCCTCTGCAATGGCATTGGTTGTCCCGACGTAAAACCGATTGATCAATTTTTGGAATTCGATGGGAGTCATTTGCTCAGAAAGCGCCGTGGAGCCGCGCACGTCCACGAACAGCATGGACATTTCCACTTCCGCGCCGCCGGGGAACTTTTGGGCAAAATCCTCACAGACATTGCAGAAGCGTGGGTTTAGGTTGGATTGTCTTCGACCGTACAGCGCACCCACCATCATTCCCCCAATTCCTTGAAACGGCGCATGACAAAGCTTGCAGCGCGGGTCATGCGGCAAGATGTTAAAAAAACGATGGATTCGCTTTTCGACCGCGAAAGCGTCGGTCATGAACCAGTCGCGCCACATCTGTTCAACATTATCTTTATTCACAGCCATCGGTCGCATCCTTGAATTGCCATTTTCATCACAGATGTGTATAGGATACCACGCGAGAATGCCTTCTGCTCAAGAATTGATACTTTTCGCCTAAGCCTTGGTTGCTAAACGCCTGCCCGGTGACCTCATCCAGTTCAACGACACTGTCAGTTTAATTCTCGATCGACGCCAGCAACGCCTCACACGGACCTTTGCGCCAGTCGTTGCTGGCAGAATAAGTATCCTCCATCTGCGCATGCTCAGCAAGACTATCGAAGCGGCGAACGCGGTGTTGGCGTCGCGTGGCTTGCAGCCGTGGACTCTGGTGGATGATTTGCCCGCCAGGCTGTCCGTGACGTGGATTCGAGCATTTGATGAGGGCAGGCAGGAAAAGAAGGAAACTTCGGACCCGATAATACGTATTCTAATTGATGGACTGAATGACCCTTTATTATCCGTTTCGAGTCAATCCATGGAGTCGACAAATTAGAGGTTTTCCTATGAACAAAACATTGTCCCTGACCTTACGTTTGATGTGGATGAGTATATGGCTGGCTGGTTGTGGTACTGGATTAACTCCCACAGAGATTCCTTCAACCCCAATCCCCACTTCTACAGTACAGCCACCGACTCTCACATCTTCTCCAACGATAACGCCAATACCAACCGCCTCTTCGACACCTCCATTGCTGCCGATTTCGGCTGAGGCATCCACCTATCTCACTGATGCACTGGATATTATTCAGAACAATTCCCTCTACCGCGAGAGTATCGATTGGGATGCACTGCGACAAGATACTCTCGATGTTGCAAAATATGCCCAGACACCCGCTGATACGTATGGGGCAATCCGCTTTGCTCTCGTCCGTTTGGGAGATCATCACAGCTCCTTTTACACGCCGAATGAGTTTGAGCAAACGGCACAGATGACTGTGAGTGACAACCCGGCGCCGCGCGGGAAACTCCTGCTGGAGGAAATTGGTTTTATCGCTATCGAGGAATTTTGGGGCTCCGGACGGAATGAATATGCCACGCAGGCACAACAGGTTATCCGTGATCTTGATGCCCACAATCCCTGCGGGTGGATCGTTGACCTGCGTGAAAATGATGGCGGGAGCATGTGGCCCATGCTTGCAGGGATTGGACCCATCCTGGGGGAAGGGGATGTGGGAGCATTCATAGACTCTTATGGAAACGAGCAAATCTGGTCTTACCGGAATGGTCAAGCGATACTGGACGGCCATATAAATGTCCAGGTCAGTGGACAGGCCTACACGCTAAAGGCATCCACTCCACCGGTTGCGGTATTGACTGGCGTCAATACGGCTAGTTCTGGTGAGGCGATTGTGATCGCATTTCGCGGACGCCCGAACACCCGCAGCTTCGGTTTATATACTGCTGGGTTGACGACTGCTAACAATCCATTCCCTTTGAGCGATGGAGCTGTCATAATACTAACCGACGCGGTTGAGGCGGATCGTACAGGGCAGGTATATGATGACAGGATTTATCCCGATGAAGTTGTGGATGATGTGAAGCAGTTCACGTTTCTGATGGATGAAGCGATTCCCCAGCCTGCCATTGACTGGTTGATGAGTCAATCTTCTTGCAGCGAACAAAAGTAAAGCTTTATTCTTCTATTTTCGCAACCCCTGCACGGTGGACTCATCCACCTCAAGGACGGCATCCACATAACTTTCGATCAATGCCAGCATCGCCTCGCGCGGACCCTTCCGCCAATCGTCGCTGGCGTAATAGGAATCCTCCATCTGTTCGCCCTAGGCGAGACCCTCATACTAGTGATTCATGAAGAATAACCTAATTCAAAGTATGCGCACATTTGACGTGTGCGCGAATTCTCTGTCCTGATATTAATCTGTAAATCAGATAATTCCCTTATACTTACTGACTATCGTACTGGGAAGTCGTTCGTATCGTCCAAGATGCGGGTTTTCAACATTTCACTGTGGGGAGCAAACATCTTATCCAACTGAACGGAAGGCAAAAATATGACTACAAATCCAAATCAATCAGCAACCGCGGAGCATATTCGCTGGCAGCCAATCGTTGCCAAGTATGCAAAACCCCATCTGGGGCGCAGTCTCTGGCAGGTGGCAAATACATTGATTCCCTATTTTATTTTGTGGGGCTTGATGATCTGGAGCATTCAAATCTCCTACTGGATCACGCTGGCGCTGGCATTGCCGGCCGCGGGATTCCTGATGCGGACCTTTATCATTTTTCATGATTGCGGACATGGTTCCTTCTTCAAGTCGCAGAAGGCTAATGATTTCGTTGGCCGGATCACGGCCTTTTTGAACTTTACACCCTACTATCGCTGGAAGCATGATCACGCGATCCATCATGCCACCGCTGGTGACCTTGACCGGCGCGGCACCGGCGATGTGTACACGATGACGGTGCGGGAATATCTCGCCGCGCCGTGGTGGAAGAAGACCGCCTACCGCATCATGCGCAATCCCTTTGCCCTGCTGGGAGTGGGCCCGTTGCTGGTCTTCGTCATCACCCAGCGGATTCCACCCGCGAAGGGAAGACGTGAAATTTCCAGTGTCTGGTGGACCAATTTTTCGCTGGTGGTTGCAATCGCCCTGATGTGCTGGCTAATCGGGTGGAAGACGTATCTCATGGTGCAGCTGCCGATCCTCATGATCAGCACCACGATCGGTATCTGGCTCTTTTATGTCCAGCATAATTTTGATCCGACCTACTGGGATAACCACGAAGGTTGGGAGTTTGTGAAGGCGGGCTTGCAGGGCAGTTCCTTCTATAAATTGCCGCTCATCCTGCAATGGTTCAGTGGGAACATTGGATTTCATCATATCCATCACTTGAGTGCTAAGATCCCCAACTACGACCTGCCCAGATGCTGTTACGAAAACCCCCTGTTCCATGTGAAGCCGTTGACCATTCGCGCCAGCCTCAAATCGCTGTCCTTGCGATTGTACGATGAGGAGCAAAAGATGCTGGTGGGGTGGAACGGACTTAAGCGTTATCAGACACAAAAGGTGGAAGTGGAAGCGATACATACCTAGAATACGAGAGACTGGTGCAAGCCAGTCTCTTTTTTGGTCAACTTTTCTTTTGAATTCAGTTTTAGTAGAGAACTACTGGGCAGGCGGCAGGGCAGTTGTCGGTGGTCCCATCCATTGAGACAGCACGCTGACCCATAGTTGACCGTTGGAATCGATCCCGATGGTCTTAAGATGAACGGTGACCGATATGGCCCAATTATAATAAGTGAAATCGAGGCTGCTTCCATCCCAGTGTTGAGAACGAATCTCTAAATCGCCCAAATAAGGGTCGGAGATAAAAGTCACCAAAAAGTTATCGCCTTTTTGCACAATCCGAAAGGTATCATGCCATATGGTATCAAACTGGTCCGAATACTGCCAATTGAACGTCCATGTACCGGCGGGGTTCGGTAGAAGCGTGGGAGTCGGTGTTATGGTTGGGGTGGGCGTATGAGTCGGTGTGGGCGTGAATGTGGGTGTCAGGGTGAGGATTGGAATCAGAGTCAGCGTGGAGGTTGCAGTCGGTGGAATCAGCGTGGCTGGTAAACCAGAATTATTCGATTCAGATGTCACTCCTGGCAGTGCAGCAGGCAGGGTGGGAAGGCTGTAACCTGTCAGTTCCTGGTTGAGCCAGCCTGTAAACTCCGCCGGGAGCATCAACGCTAGATACTGCCGCAGCTCGGCTGAAAAGGGACTATTGGGCACGGTGCCCAGAAGATCCGTTGCGATGAGGATGGTCGTTAAAACAAGTATGAACAGCCTATAAAACAAAGGGCGTTTTTTGCGGGCTGATTGGACCGACATGGAGCTTCTCACAAACTGACATTATGATTCTTGAGCGCTTTCAGGGTGGCCACCATCAAACGCGTTTTTTCAGCATCCATATCCTGGTTCCCGTTGATAAAGCCATACACCTTCAGGATCATTCTGGCATCGCTGACGGTTTCACAGAGAACCCCGACTTTGGCAGATGCCTGGGGTGCAAAATCGCGGGTGCCTTCCAGAATGGCTGTCACAGCCTTTTCCAGGTCTTGATTGGCTGGAACGGTAACTTGCACTTCAAGTCTCTGCTCACGGGCTCCCGATGAGTAATTCAGGATCGTGCCTGCCACTACTTCGGAGTTGCGCACAATGATCTGATTCCCGCCATTGCTCTGCAAAACCGTGTTCGTCAGCGTGGTATCTGCTACTTTGCCGAAATGCCCGGCAATGGAGACTGTATCCCCGACGCGGAACGGGCGGGTGGCGAATAACTTTGCCCCGGAGACGAGGTCTGCTGCCAGATCACCCATGCCAAGCGTGAGCGCGCCGGTGAGAGCTGTACCCAGAATCACGATCAGCCCGACCGCATCAGCCACATCCAGCATCCATTTGAGCGTGCCAAAAATGATGAGTAGGGCCAACAGGCTACCGATATATCGATTCGTCAGGCGTGCGAACAGGACATAGATCAAGTATGCCGCCAGGGCGCCGCCCACCCCGATCAGGATTGCATAAAGGATGGATTGCACCAGCGGGGGAAGAGTTTCAAGCATGGCTTACCTCCATAAAATAAAGCCTGCTGATTGCAGCGATGGATCAGCGTAAAGTGGTTTCGGTGTAATCGGCAAAACGCCTACCGCTTGTCTCACAAGCGAAGCAGTCCTGTGGATAATTTACCAAACTTTTGAAACGAATTGTAGGTTGGATTTCACATTTCCAGTTTAGATAATTATGCGGCACTCTGTAAAGACAACAGCGATCTCGTATGAGATGAACCCTCGTGCCTCCATTTCGATACGATGTATCTTATAGCTCGTGCGCCACCACAGCGACGTTCCAGCGTTGGAGACACACAGACTTCCCTCTCCTGCAAGGAGAGGGGCTGGGGTGAGGTCCAATCACACCCAGCACTTGAATTCATCTATTCGCTCGCGCCTGTTTCAAAGTTCTTATCTATAAATCTAACCAAGTAAATGTATTTGCCACTAAAGTCGCAATCATTATTTCTGCATCGCGATCTAATCTAGGGATGAGCAACGGATAATAATTACCATGAGCAGAAAAAAGCAAATTAATAGCTATACTTACACACAAATTCGGACGTGAAATTGAATATGAAACACATTCAAGATAGCTACCAGCAGCCCCTTCGCCATCACTCTCTTTTAAAAATACTAGGTTGTTTATTATCACCTTTCTTTTTTGAACAGCATCTGCCATATCAGGAAGCCATTTTTTAGTCAATGGAGCACAATCTTCACTTTCAACACTGTCAATAGTTAAGTATTTTTCTCTAAGGTTTGTACCCTCCAGTCTAGGTAAATCAATACGAACATGGCTATCTGATTGAATTTTTATTTTCCCCTCTGATGGGTAACGAAACATAAATTTATACTTATCATTTACGCATGATAACCAATCCTCAGTAATCCAAACCTCATGAAGAGTTTCAGAATACTTTCTTTCGGCACATTCACTTAGTCGATTATAAAAGTCATCTGTCAGAGATTTATTTTCCCTTACATCAGCATATTGTGTAGACTCAATTGATAGCCAAGTGTCACCTTGAAGCAAAATCGGAAAAAATGGCTTGTTGATTCGTTGTGCTCTGGTTACTTCCTTTTGTACCCATTTTGACTGATATGCGTTATCACTAGCTACAAGTATAAAGGCATCGCAAGCATCCAATTTTTTCTGTATAACCATTGGCCATTCGTCCCCAAAATCAATGCGATCATCAATCCAAACCTCAAAGCCTTCGTTTTCAAGATCATGGTGAAGTTTGTGAACAAATTCTTTGTCTTTGTGACTATAACTGATGAAAATGTATCCCATTTATTTCCTTATTAATCGACGATGAGAAATTATAGCACTCCATAGTTTGTAACTCTTGAACCTTTGAGAACTCTGCTACACTTCCATCTCCTCTTCTTCCCTCGCCACCTCCCCACGTTCCATCTTCCTCCTCAATCATTCGGCCACGCCCCGGGCGGCCTTTGCCGTTCGCCTACAAAAACAGCGGACCAGGTTCCATGCTGTGGCAGATTTCTTACCCCGGGGATTTGGGAACGGCATTGAGCAACAACGAACGGGTTGAGCCCATACCGTACTTGTTTACGTCGCTGGAGAGTTCGGCAATCTCTTTGAGGATCGGCCCTATCTTTATGTCGGCTGCCTCAGCCTTTTCGCAAATTTCGTAGAGCAGAACGATCGCATCGCGGGTGTCCTGTTCGTGATCTTTGATGGAAAACAGGATGAGATGAGCGCGGAAGTGCTCATCCGTGACCGGTTGGTATGGCAGGGTTGCCGCCCATGTAAAGCTTGGATGGTCTTCGAAGAGTTTGCGAATGGCCTGCCGCATGTCAGCGTCAGCGGTTGGGTAATATTCGATGACTTCGGACAGGAATCCTTCAGCCTGCGCTCTCACCCCGGCCACGTCCAATGGGTGAGTCCAACGGCGCGGTTTGAAAAGCAACCCAAAACATCCTACGGGACGATTGGCAACCGGGCGAAGCGCGGCATCCAGCCGGGCGATCTGTTCCTTCCATATGGAGAGCTTATCCATGAGCATTCTCCTCTCATGAGGATAAAACTGATTGGCAGAGTGATCAGAGTGTACAGACCCACAAAATATACCACGCCCGTCACACTGTGACGGGCGTGGTATTCAAAAATTATACTTGCTCCTGAATCATTGGCTGAAAACCCATCTGGGAGCAAGCCGAGATAGATAGAGCATATTATTGACTCAGTTGGCCGAAGGCTAAAGTTTTATCTTTTGGTACGGCGATCACGAACAGGCGTCCCCAACTCAACTGACCCTTGGCTTCGATGCAGGTTTGAAAGGTTACATGGCGGTCACCGGTGTAAACACGCTTGAACATCTGCTCGGCGGTAAGGGTTTCATCCTTATCCAGGTTTTTGAAGGAACTGTAGGGGCTGGTGGGTTGTAAAGCCTGGTATTTCAATATTTCCTTGATCACAAAATATTCCACGCGTCCATCGCCATAGACCAGGCGAATTTCCTGACCGACTGCCAGCTGTGAAAAGAATTTTCCGGCCAGGTTGTTGTGAGCCAGTAAACCAATATTCCCAAATTGAGAAGCCATCCCAAACTGGGTCACTTTGCCATCTTTATTTGACACATATCCGGCATTTCCAGAGGGTTGTTGCACGATGGGCAAAGCCAGTACTTTGTCTACGTAAACACCGCGCAAGACATCTTTCTGTCCATCCTGTACGGATTTGGAAAATTCCGTGAAGGTGGGTAGAGTCGCAGAGTCGCCCAGCGCCAGCGCGGAGATTGGGTTGAGAAAAAGCGATGTCAGCGCAAGCAGAAGCAGGCTGATGTTAAGCAGGCAGCGGGTATTTTGTTTTTTGAGCGCCATCGTATTTCTCCTGTTCTTCGATAAAGCGCTCAAAATATCCAACGGATATAAATCGCTTTCGGCAACCAGGCTGTCGTGATCACGCGGGGCGTGATTTTAGATCCTTGGCTTTGCGTCACCGCCTTTCGACGGGTTTGCCTTTATCGAACGAATGATGATAAGGTTCCGAAAAAATAAAGTCTGGGCGTAAGATATGCCCAGACTCGCGAAGGTCGTTCACGTGCATTCAGTGAATGCATCTTCGGCAACCGGGCTGTCGTGATCACGCAGGGCATGATTGTAGACCCTTGGCTTTGCGTCCCCGCCTTTCGACGGGTTTGCTCTTTCGGATTTCGATACTCAGATTGTATCGAATCTCTAAAGATTCTCGCTTTTCATTTAAGTAATATCAGTTTACAGGATTGCAACGCCGATCTGGTGTTCGAAACAATAAAGCGGACCTGATCCCTTTCGCGTTGGAATATCGTGCGAACATTCACACTGCTAACAACAACTTGGCTGTGAGGCATCAATAATCCCAAAAATGTAGTCATTGCCCTCCGTTGGCGATACGGAGCTCTGTCATCACGTCATTACCCGCAAGGAATAATGTCGAGAATTCGTGGTTTCCTCCTGCGAGTGTCTCGGCGTCTAATTCTTCCGTGATGTACACGCCACTGGGGGTGATTACATAGATCTTGATGTGACCGGGCAAAGGCAACCCAAACTCGGTGGAGAGCTTCATCCGGTCAACAAATGCACCTGATACCTCCACGAAATGTATCGAGGCCTTGCGTACATCTTCATGTTCTACCCCACCAATAATTCCGCCTCCCGTGCTGAAAAGTAAACTCCCGTCACCAACAATGGAACTGGCGATGGTGATCAAGTCTCCATCTACATTCATATCCATTAAAACTGAGTATGGGACTTTGCTTTCAGGTTCGGATTTAATCCCCAGGTCTTCAGGTTTTGTTTTGAACCATACGGTCCGCAATTCAAGATAAATATCCGCCGGACTCGAAGAATTCCCGCTTCCGAAAGACGTACCCTGGCAGGCAAGAATGGAAAGGAGGACGAACAGGCTGGCAAAGGTTATTGTCCTGTTGAGCATATGATTTTCCTCTGTTCAAAGGTCGACCCTTATATTTACATTTTATCCCGATGATCTCCTGGAATGCTTTATAGCTTCGTTATTATCAACACCTAAAACTCCTTCTCCTCTTCCTCCCTTGCCACCTCTCCTTTTTCAATTTTCCTTTTCAGGTACTCAGGCCATGTACTTGTGTCCTCCGCCTGCAAAAACAGCGGACCTGGTCCCTTCCCCATCAAAATATCCCTTGAACGGCAGTTGAGCACTGCCTTCGCCGCGTCGATGCCTGAAGCGGTGACTCCCGCCACGCCGTGACTGAGCGTGCTGGCGCCGCACAGGTACAAACCGTCGAACTCGGTGCGCGGCGAGAATGCCCACGGTCCCACCTGCGACGGGCGTTTGTCAATGCCGTAGAGGTTGCCGCGCGTCGCATTGAGATAATGTTCGTTCGTCAGCGGCGTGCCGAGGCTGTAATACATGATGTGTTTGCTCAGGTCGGGGATGCGCTTCTCCAGTCCGCGCACCATGCGCCAGGCCAGGTCCTCCTTCATGGCGTCGTAGTCCGTGGGGCGCGCGCCATATTTGCTGTGCGCCCACTGCTCGAACGCCTCATAACCCACGAACGCGAACGACTCGCAGGTGTGCTGTCCTGAGTGCATTTTCGACGGGTCTTTCAACGTCGTCACAGTCAGAAACATCCCTGGCGGAGTCTCGTCACGCAGCGCGGCATCGGTCAGACCGCTCGTGTAGATCTGGTCCACGTCGGGATGGTCGTAGTACCACATGTTGCCCGAATCGAGTCCCGCGCTTCGAAGGTCCATGTCGGTGGCGAAGAACAGGCTGAGGCATGAGGTCGAATATCGGACGGAATCCACTTTCCGCTTGAGACGTGACGAGAGCACATCCTTCCCGATCAACTGGCCAAACGTCACCTCCGGGTCTGCATTGGAGATGACGACACCCGCGCGGATCTCTTCTCCCGAGTCCAATTCCACGCCGATCACTTTTCT
>DASTOH010000187.1:0-55356 GCA_035720235.1 Anaerolineales bacterium
CCCAGGACTTTTGTCCCGATTGATCGCGAATGGCAGCCGGGAGATCAGCTCCGTCTGGACATACCTTTCGAGTTGGCGCTGCAGCATTTTCCAAGAGGCGGCATCAGCATGGATTATGGTCCGTTGACTTTCAGCCTGCCCATTGCAACCCAGGCAGAGGTGGAAATCGGGGATTCAACCAACGATCAGCGCCGGATCATCCATGAAAAGTTCTACAGACCCAGAGCCCAAGGCGCGACCGAGGAGTTCCCGGCCTGGGAGCTGACCCCTGTCAGCGCGTGGAATTATGCGCTTTGTGTAGATGAAAATTCACTGAATGAACTCGTGAGGATTCGGTGGAACGTCTCTCCTTCCATACCCCCCTTTGATCCGGGTCAGCCATTCATTACCCTGCGCGTCCCTGCCCGGCGCGTGCAAGGCTGGGATATGGTTCAGCGCCAGGATGTGCTCCAGGAAAACCATTGGGTCGTGCGCGGCAAATGGAGGTCGGGCATGCGCCGCGTCAAAGGGACGTTCCTCTTCACTCCACAACTGCCCAGTCCCAGTACCCTTAAAGCGCGGCTTGCCCCGGACACGGAATGGATTGAATTGATTCCCTATGGTGCCACGCTCCTGCGGATGACGGTCTTCCCGCAGGCCACCCCGTCCAGTGAATTTGGAATGCCGGCGCAGGATAACGCCGAATACACGCTTCTGTCGGCATCCCGGAAAGAAAAATCCAGGGTGCTGAAATTTAGCAGCGGAAATGATGAAAAATCCTGAAAACCCTCGTTTATTTGTATGAATCCAAATATCATCCCTCAGAAAGGGAAGAAAATGTTCAGGCCAGATCTTCAGCCACAATATACAAAGCTACCCTATTGGCTCAATGTCCTGGTGGCCATTGACCAACTCGGCAACGCCATTGCGGATGGGAATCCAGACAATACCATTTCCGCACGGGTGGGTTGCTTCGCATCCAATGCGCACAAGAACAAGATCAAAGGCTATTGGAAGATGTTGGAAAGGATCATTGATTTTTCCTCCGCACCCATACAGGGACCCAGGCATTGTTACAACGCCTGGCGGGCCGAGGCAGATGAAATCGACACATCGGGCTCATACCTCGCCAAGATCATTCTTAGCAGCTTCATTGCAGCAGCTTACCTCATGAACAGCGTGTTCATACGGTTGGCTGTATTTTTGAACCCGCACCTAGGGTACCCGCATGCAACCGTGCGTTACGACGCATGGCGTCAATCTCGCAAGGTGGCTTTGCGCCAGCGCATGACACGGATTGAACCATAAGGCCGAAGCTGCGGCGCGGGTCGGCCGGAAAAGATCGATAAGCTTACCAGTGGCAAAGTCAAATTTTCCACGATTCGGGAAGCAGTCTGCTATGATTTCTCGGGCACTCTGGGCATGGTCGTTCACCAGAAAGATATCGAAGTCGATTCGGGGAAGGATCTGAAGAAACGCTACAAGGTCAGAGCACTGGTTGTGCATTAGGGGTAAAATGACCGCCATCTCTATGAGTGGAGATGGCGGTCATTCATCGATTGCATTATTATCGGAAATCTGCCAAACCAATTTGCTCGGAGCACCTATGAAATCACAAGATGTCATTCCCGTTTTGTTGTCGATCCTCATCATAATCCTGGTAGCAGTCCTCGAGAAACAAAGTAAGCTCTTCGCGGCGTTGGCCGCCACCATGCCGCTCACCGCGCCTTTGGCGTTGTGGATCGTGTACTCATCCAACGCAGGTGATAAGGCGGCCGTTTCGCAATTCAGCTTGAGCCTGTTGCTGGGGCTGCTGCCCACCCTGGGATTTCTGGTCGCGGTTTGGCTGGCCGCACGCGCAGGGATGAAGCTGGCACCGATGATCGTTACAGGTCATAGCGTCTGGGCAATCGGAGCGATCATCTTATATTTACTGAGGAACACATTGGGGATTAAATGAAATCAGTCGTGACCGCTTCGGCACCCGGCTCTACCCGATCAGGTGATGATGAAAGAGAATAGTATTCAGCAATCCCTCGAACAATGAAAAGTAAGGGTCAGCATGGAAGTACAAAACTTTGAAGCCATACAGGCTGAATTCATGAGACGCGTCGTACAGGCGGTCTATTGCAGCATGGCGACCGTGGACCGCAAGGGCCGCCCGCGTTCGCGCATCCTGCATCCCATCTGGGATGGCGCGATAGGCTGGGTGATTTCCTGGCCCGAATCACACAAAACGAAGCACTTGCAGGTCAACCCGTATGTATCTCTCGCCTATATCCATGATCGAGACAAGCCAGTCTACGCCGATTGCCGCGCGGAATGGATTGATGATGAAGATGAAAAAATCCGCATCTGGGAACTGCACAAAAGTCTCCCTCCGCCTTTGGGTTTTGATCCTGAACCGGGTTATGGTTCGATCCATGACAAGTATTATGGATTGCTCAAATTCACACCCTGGCGCATCGAACTGGGCAATCTGGGCGGCGAGCGGGCCATCTGGAGAGGGTGAACGTCTCCGTCGCTCTCTCTGACCCTTCGGTCGTAACGAGCACTCCCTACCGAGGAACACAACCGTAAGGCGACACTGCGCA
The DNA here is from genome assembly GCA_035720235.1 of Anaerolineales bacterium. Lineage (GTDB taxonomy): Bacteria > Chloroflexota > Anaerolineae > Anaerolineales > Villigracilaceae > Defluviilinea. Next base: position 2,574 of record DASTOH010000187.1, read on the forward strand.
GCGTGTCGCCCTACAATAATGAGCGATATGAATGCACTACCCCGTTCCTTCCCCATTGAACAGCGAGCCTTCCCCGCTGGGGAAACACTCAGGGTGACACAATTATAGTTTTATTGAAGCAGTAGCAGCTGGGGTAAATCACAGAATTTCAACCAGCGTCAGTGCCGAATAGACCAGCGCAAGTGACAGGCCAATATTTACAACCGCTGCAAGACGAGGGTTATGGAGGTACGTTCGTATGGTTGTCCCGAATAGCGCCCAGGTGGAAGTGGCGCAAAAGGAGATGGTCGCCAATAGCACGCATACCCACAGCAGGGTAACGAAATTCATGGTGATTGACGTAAGGAACCCGGAAAATAGCGTGAATGCGTAAACAGTCAACTTCGGGTTCAATATCTGCAACACGAATCCATGCACAGTTCCCAATGGCTTGATATCCTGTGCGGCAAATGAATAACTCGCTTTCAGAATCCCAAAGGCGAGATAGAGAATATATCCTGCACCCACATAGCGCAGGATCGGTTCCAGCGCAGGGAAGAGATTCAAAAGCATCGTGGAAAACGACCCACTGAACAGCATCAGTACGAAAACTCCGATGGCCAGCCCCGCCTGATATTTCAGCGTGTTTTTGTAACCATGCAATACAGCCATCGAAGCGCTGGAAATGTTGCTGGGACCGGGTGTAAAAGTCGATATTAATATATAAGATAGTGCGGAAAATAAATTCGCAATCATGGTAGGTTCACTTTCAAGTTATAGATCGTCCGAAGGTTTACGTGAAACCCCTTGTTGATCAGTTCGAACCTTCGGGACGTTTGTATTGGGCGTATTTCCCCGGCGTTACGCCGATGATGTTCTTAAAGTGGCGGGTCATGTGGCTTTGACTGCTAAACCCGGCCTCCAGCGCCACTTCTGCCAAAGGTTTACCCGATTCGATCAGTCGCTGTGCGTGGCGGACACGCACACTTTCAAGATATGTATAAGGCGGCATACCGACTTCGGCGCGAAATAGGCGCAGGAAGTAAAAGGGGCTGAGGGCAACGTGTTGAGCCAATTCCTTCAGGCTAAGTCCTCGTGAAGAATGTCCTTCGATATAGTCACATGCCTGTCGGATGGCCTTTTTCTCTTTGCCGAGTCGCTCCTCAGCAGGGGAGGCATCGGCGTATCGTCCAATGAGCAGGCCCAAGGTCGAGAGGAAGCGTGATTCACATTCCAATTCACTGGCCTCCAGAGAGAGGGCTTTGTGCAGGGACAAAACGCTTCGCATGGTCGACGGATGGTCCACACGGACATCCTTGAAGAATGGCAACGGCTGATGACGGCCTGTCAACTCAAAGGCTGCCATCTCCATATGGGCAGTTGTGGGATAGAGAGAGCGCAGTTCGAAGCCCTTCCCATCAACGGCTTCCCCTGTATGGACTTCTCCCGGATTGATCAGAATGACCCCACCTGGCGGTGTGAAATGTTTTGTGCCTTTATGAGTGAAAGACTGGCGGCCGCGCTCGATCAGGCTGATCACATAATAGTCGTGGGTGTGACGCGGATAGGCATGTTGGACATAGTGAGCGTGCAAAAACGCAAGATTAAGTTGTGCGTTGTGCGTGATTTTCGTCCATTCGTTCGTTTGCATGCTGCCTCTGTGGCTATTTTGTACCACAAACGAACTCACCGTGTCTTGCAGAATATTGCCATGTTAGCGAATTTAATATTTTCAGAAAAAAACCAGATTGACATGCTCAGGAACGGGGCTACAATGGAACCTGGGGTCTGGCTGATCTAGACTGCGCGGCGGGATCGTTGTATCGATGAGGCGCGCTTATGAAGAAAATGATCGTATTCGACGTGAATGAAACCCTGCTCGACCTGAGGGTATATATTTCTTTGGGAAGCGGAACGGTATTTGGTATTATGTAGCAGTGGATGTCAGGTAATTCGCCCCATCGCCACACAGAGTAATACCATTGTGGAGATTGACAGGCGCGTGTATGGCCCATATGGGCTGATAGAAGAAGAGATCAATATCGCGGTGGGGAAATAAACAAAGCAGTCCAAAGTTCGTAATGAGAAAGGAGAATCGCATGAGTTACCAAATCATCACGATGGAACATGATAAGAAGATTGCGCTCGTCGCTCATGACAATAAGAAAAGAGATCTATTGGAATGGGCAAAGTACAATCGCACCCTTTTGAGTCACCATACCATATATGCAACCGGAACGACAGGAACCACCCTCCAGCGCGAACTTGATCTGGAAGTCCATAGCCTCCAGAGCGGTCCGTTGGGGGGCGACCAGCAGATCGGCGCCAAGATCGTCGAGAACGAGATCGATTTTCTGATCTTCTTCTGGGATCCGCTCGAACCGATGCCGCACGACCCTGATGTCAAGGCCCTACTGCGTATGGCCGTAGTGTGGAATATTCCCATTGCCTGCAACCGCGCCTCGGCGGATTTCATGATCTCCTCTCCGCTGATGGATGGCGAATATCAGCGTCTAGTCGCGGACTACAGCGAATATCGTGCCCGCAGCATCGACCTGATGAAAGATGAGGATCAGGGCACAGATGCCATCCCATAGACTTCGCCGGCTCCACCGCGCAGTGCGCTCAGGATGGAGCAGAATCAATAGCCCCGCACCATATTCGATGCGGGGCATTTCGTGAAACTCATTACCTTGCGATATGCGGTTCCTTGATCTCGAACTGTTCAACGAAGTGCGTGACTTCTTTTTCGGCCTTGTCTCGGGCATAGCCGTACCGTTCCTGCAACAGGCCGACCAGTTCATCGTAGCGACCGCTGATACGGTCCAGGTCATTATCGGTCAGTTTGCCCCAGGTCTGTTTCACCTGGCCGCGTACCTGCATCCATTTACCAGCTAATATATCTCGGTTCATATTTGTCTCCTTCATTTGATTGAAATCAACACTCGGGCGTAAAGCCCAGCTTGCAAAACATTGTTTTTGTTTTGAAGCGAAGGGACATTATACAGTCTCAAAACTTCCACGTACAAGGAAGATGTCTCGGTCTAACCTTTCTCTAAACCATATATAGGCTCGTATTCCTTGGACAAATGAAAAGTCCCCACATCTACCGGCTCACCGCTCATTTTTTGTTAGAATCCCATAAACTGAAATACGAGTGGCTAAAAAGTCACCATCGAGAAAAAAGGAAGGATCTCCGTGTTCTTCGCGAAGCATGCTCACTAGTGAAACCTTTGAACGTGCCCATGCATGGGCGACTTCGTATCAATCCAACTTAAATTGAAAAGGGTAAACGTTATGATCAATGAACTCTCCCGAATCAGAAACAGGAAAACCGGCCGCTTCTCCTCCTGGGATACCAGCGGGCGGAATTCAGACGCATGGACGATCGAGCCAGGCACCGCGCGCGTCCTGGCCGATATCCGTGGGCCGGGCCAGATCACCCACATCTGGATGACACAGCCGGACCACTATCGCGAATGCCTCATCCGAATCACGTGGGACAATGCAAAACATCCGAGCATTCTTTGCCCACTGGGTGATTTCTTTGGGCTCGGTCACGGACTGGTGGCCTCCTATCAATCCCTATTGTTCTCGGCCTCCACACGGTCTGCTTACCAGTTCAACCAGGGCTGTGCGCTGAACTGTTATATGCCCATGCCATTTCGCGAACGCGCGCTGGTGGAACTGGTCAACGAAAGCAGCGAACCTCACCGGCAGTATTTCTACGTGGACTACGAGACGTTCGAAGACCTGCCTGCAGACGCCGGATACTTCCATGCCGAGTTCAGGCGCGCCAATCCGTTTCAGGGCTGGGGATCGGAGATCGCCTCCAACAAGAGCGGCGCCCATCTCAGCGACGTGGTCAACAAGGAAAAAATGGCCTGGGAGAATAACTACCTCATCCTTGAGACGAAGGGCAGAGGTCATTACATCGGCTGTAATCTCAGCGTGACTAATTTCAGGGGCGACTGGTGGGGTGAAGGCGATGACATGATCTGGGTGGACGGCTATAAATGGCCGCCCGATATGCACGGCACCGGCTCGGAAGACTACCTCAACCAGGCCTGGGGCATGCAGGAAAATGCCTTTTTACGCAACGGCAGCTCCATTTTCGAAGGACGGACGACGCTGGCGGCTTCCAATCCGCCATGGGCCGAAGGCGCTTACCAGACGAGCTATGTGTTCCACATTGAAAACCCGGTCCGCTTTCAGAAATCGATCAAGGTGACGATTGAACATGGTCACGCCAATCACCTGGCGAACGAGATGTCCTCCGTGGCATACTGGTACGCCGATCAACCAACGGCCGCCGTAACGCCGCCGCCCGTGAAAAAGCGGCTGCCCGTCCTGCGCGACAATTCAGGCCGCTGGCTGCTCGACAAGCAGAACCAGCATCCGGGCAAACCGGTCACACTGAATGCGGAAATGAAGAAGATGAAAAAACGTTGGGAGAAGGACTTCGGTCTGTAATATCCTCCTCACCCGGCTCATCTATTCCCACATGAACAATCTTAGAACGATCTCCCACATCATCGAACCACAAACCGCCATAGAGGGCGCGGGCGTCAAGCTGCGCCGCTCCATTGCACCCAAGGTCAGCAACGAGTACGATCCCTTCCTGCTCTTCGACCACTTCGCCTTTAACGACCCGCTTGAGGGTCCCATCCGGGGCTTCCCCATGCACCCGCATCGTGGCATCGAGACCGTTACCTACATGCTCGAAGGCGCCACCGCTCATCGCGATAGCCTTGGCAACCAGGGCCTTATCGGTCCCGGCGATGTGCAGTGGATGAGCTCGGGCCGCGGCATCCTGCACGAGGAAATGCCCCGCCGCGGCGAAAACGGCTCCATCTACGGCTTCCAGCTCTGGGTCAACCTCCCGTCGCATCTCAAGATGTCTGAGCCACGCTACCAAGAGGTGACTGCCTCCACAATTCCCACTTATGAAAAAGATGGGATCAAAATCCGCGTCGTCGCAGGGATGGTGGAGGGAGTCAGCGGTCCTGTGGTGGATATCGCCGCCTCGCCTCTTTACATGGACGTGGAGCTGGCTCCGTCTTCCGAATGGTTACTCCCCATTCCCGGCGGATACACCGCCCTGGCCTACGTCTTTCAGGGCGAAGGTGTCTTTTCCGGTGAGACCATCGAGGCTGTTCACCTGCTCAAATTCAGCGATGGTGATCACATCACCGTCAAGACTGAGAATAACCCGGTCCGCTTCATGCTCATCGCGGGCGCGCCGTTCAAAGAACCAATCGTGCCCTATGGCCCGTTCGTGATGAACACCATCGAAGAGATTCAGCAAACCTTGCGCGAACTGCGCAACGGGACGTTTATAAAACAGTAATCTCTCCTTATGCTCCCTGCGCCGTCCCCGGCGCAGGTGGTTTTATGAATCTTGGTCCTATCACGCTGACGGCATATTCCTAAACACCGCCGCCGGGGACGGCGGCTTGAGCAAACGGAATTTTATTTGTGGCTGATAACTCCGAAGGAGTGAAACGATTGTGGCTTTTGAGATAAACGTTTATGAACCCCGAAGGGGTGACATCGTTTTCCGCTCGTGTCGGGGCTGCTCCTTTCGGAGTGCTTCGCGAAGCCCCGACACGAGCATTGATCACAAAACCCCAATCTCCATCAAAGCCTTCCCCACGATACCCAACCCAATCAACGAAATAAACAGGGCACTGAGCGCAGGCAGGATATTGATAACTCTTCCTTGCGATGGGAAACGCTCAAAGAACTTGCCGGCATAGATGAAAGCCAGTCCAATCGCGGTCAATGCGCCGGCCAGCCCCAGGCTGAATGCCAAAACCAATATCAGACCGAAGCCGATCCGGTTCAACGCGATTGCGCCCAACAGGATGACCAACGCGGATGGACAGGGCAACAATCCACCTGAGACGCCGAGCGCCAGCAAACTGCGCCACGTGACCGTCTCAGGTTCCGGAGGCCTGTGGGAGTGATCGGTGTGACCGTGATGATCCTGCTCGTGAATATGAACATGATCATGGTGATGACCAACCTGATGAGAGTGGATTTCATGACCATGACGATGGTCATCAAAATGATGGGATTGATGACGTGCACTGAGGGCAGGTACAACGTATCGGAGAGAAGTATGAGCGCCCTCCAACTGATCAGGCTGCAAAGCTGGCGCATATATTTGTCGAGATACGCGCCGACGTGCCATGAGTTTTTCAATCCAGCTTGCAAGTCCCGATGTCTTGAATCGCTCAAAAAACAGGTTAACCCCTATTCCAACGACAAATAGCCCGGAAAGTAAAGTCATCCACGGGAACAGCTTTTCTGGAACGATGTACTGCGCCGCAAACACGGTGATCAGCCCAAAGGCAAACACACCGAGTGTATGAGTGATGGTCGTGGTCAAACCGAGATACAGCGCATGTTTCGGCGTGCCACGTGACCCAACCAGATACGCGCCAACGATGGTCTTGCCATGCCCGGGAGTCATGGCGTGCATGGCGCCCCAAATGAAAGCCACGGCCAGGGCAATGAACAGGGTGGGTAATGTGATTTCATCCATCAGGATCAGGCGGGTGAACGCGTCATTGCGATCCTGTAGCGAAGACTCATTTGGATTGAGAGGTGCAACCGATTCAGTCTGCGGCGCAGGCAGGGCCGATAAAATTACGAATTCCACGCTTCGCTCGTCTAGTGGACTCGTAACCAAATCCTGCGGATAGTTCGTCAGGCGGTTGCTCTGGCTGGTCGTGGAAAAATGTCCTTGCAACGAGACATCCTCAGCATTTGCGACGACAATTTCCCTCCAACCGATCCGCTCGGGAAACGCGCTGTTATGGAATGAGATCTTCGCATCCCCACGTATCAGGTCAACAGAAGTCTGAAATGTACAACTCAGACGCAATGTGGGCAAGCCACCGACTCCCGCGGGAAAGTCAACGGAGGAGGAGGCCAGGGTGAAAGTCAAAGGCTGGTTATCCAGGAGCAGGTTAAGGGTCGGTTGAAGCGCAGTGCACTTCTCCGCCGGGTAACCCGCGAATTCAGAAGCATCCGGCTGGCCGTTCCCATTCGAGTCAAAAGCGGCGATCTCCTGAAAGGCGGGAATCTCAGCCATATCCACCACGTAATCCATCAGGACCGTTTCTCGGCTGACATTAAAACCAACATATTGATTGATAGTGAAGTTGCCTAGCGGGTGCGCCAAGGCGGCCGGAACCAATGCAAAAGAAAGGAACAGGGTGAGCAAAAGGGTAAAAAGGCGGCGAAGTTTTTTCATGACTGCCTCTGATCAATGGACATGCTACTGATTGGCTGTGGCTCGCAGCGCTTCCAGGCTGGCCCGCGCATGCTCGGCATCCAAAATGGAAAAGTGTGGGTTGATCGATAGAGCCGTTTCAAGGTACTCACGTGCCTGTTGATCCTGGTGGAGCGCGTGAGCGATCAGGCCGGCATGGTAATACAGGCGGGCATCCTGCGTACCGAGCGCCAGAGCCTGCTCCATGTAGGTCTGAGCCTGCTGCAAATTGCCGTTCCGATACTCTGCCCACGCCGCGGCATCGTACCCATAGATATCCTGGCGGGACTTAAGCTCGGCCAGCGCCAACCGCAGCGCCTCTTTTGGCTTCATGTTGTGATCGGAATAAAAGTTGGCAAGCTGACGGTTGTAAACCTGCCGGTTGAGCGCGGCGAGTTTGCCGATATATTCAACCGTCTGATATTGAACCTGTGCCTGCTCAGGCTGACGGGTCAGCGTGTAAAGGTCACCGAGCGCTGCAAGATAATCAGGCTGTGGGATTAAATTGATCGCCTGCTGATAATAGGCGATGGCTTCATCGTAGTCGCCTTGTGCAGCACTCACCTTGCCCAGGCCCGCCAATGCCAGATGATAGTTATCAAAAACGCGCAATGCGGCTTCGTAGTATCCACCCGCCTGTTTATATTTCCCTATGCTGAAATACATATCCGCCACGCGCAAGATATACCACGCGACGCTTTCTTTTGTGCCGCCTGATTTCAGCGCATTTCCTGCGGCGCGGCGCATGAGAATCAAAGCCTGGTCGGGATCGCCTTTCAATTCTTCCACTGCCGCCAGGCGTGCCAGCATCGGCGGCGTCGTGCTCAGATCACTGAGATGTCGATACATAGATTCGGCCTCCTGATAGTTCCCCAGCGAGAGTTGTGAATCCGCGGCAATGACAAGCGCCTGTGTATCCTTTGGATTTCTATCGTATTCTTCCTGAGCCAGCTCCAATGCTTTCATGAACTCGTGCTGGGAGTAATAGACGGAAGCCAGTGTAGTACGGGCAGAAGAATAGGTTGGCAGCAAGTCAAGCGCTTGATTTAACGCATCTTCCGCACGCTGATAGCCAGAAACATCACCCGTTTCGCGCGCCTGACGGATGTACTGGTTGGCAAGCAGCGTGTACGTGATAGGATCCTGCGGATTCTGCTTGAGCCTCTCCTGAAAAGCCGCGATCGCCACTTCCACCGGAGGGACATTGGCCAGCGTACTGCCATCTATATCTTCCGAGTCTGGAAGATCCTTCGGTGAATTGAAGTAAGCCCCATACACCTGGGAAGACAAAACAAGGATAAGTACAGATAATAACAATAGGATAGATTTACGCCTGGTCACGGTCAGACTCCTCTTCCGAAAGATGTGTTCTCCGTGGAGATGGCATACCCATCTCCACGGAGTCGCTGAATTTCCCACTTAATTTTTTGGAGCAAGATACGGGAACGTATTGGTGAAAGCAGAGTCATTGCCAACACAGTCCGACGTGACCGCTCCGTTCGTCACCAGACCAAGCTCGATATCAATGACATCATCTGCCAACCCGCGCCCGTTGGGGAAACCTGCCGCAGAGGAGGTATCCACCGTGAGGATGTCCGGGAGGAGGAAGTCTGCCAGGGCTTGAGCCGTGGGGTTGCCCGCGCCATAGAAGATCTCCAGCGTGTCCACCACTTCGCCGCGGAAGTCGCGTTGATCGTTCCTGGGTTTCGCAGAATTGAAGGCGTTCTTCTGGGAAGGTTCGGTTCCAGACGGTTCGAACACGTTGTTAGGGATGAACACCGTATTGATGGCGGGACGTGCCATGCGGTCAACCTGCTGGTCATTCAACACAGTGCGCGCCCAAACGCCAACGTTGCTGGACCCAAGCCATGAACTCGGCACTTCCAACACGATGGCTGAAATGTTCAGGCCGGCAAAGAAGTTCGTGCCCGGCGTGCAGAAGTCGAGGGCCAGGAACCCGGCCAGATCGAAGAAGAACGGATCATCGTACACGCCTGCGGTAATCCAGCCACCGCCGGGGATCGAAATATTCTGGCCGGTCCAACCCGAAGCCAGCACGGATCCGCCACCTCTTGCGGGCAGCTCGCGCAACGTCACACCTTGTTGCGCACCACTGCCAGAGAACGTGACTTTATAAGTCAAATCCTCTTTAGCATCTCCATCAGAATCGATCTTGAATTCATACGAAGCCGCAGAGTTGAATGTGCCGTCATTCAATACACCAGCCAACGGATTCACACCCATCACCAGCACGGTCTTGTTCGCGTTGGAGGGCGATTGAAAGGCATAGACGTCTGTAATATCCAGGCTAGTATCGCCGCCTGGAGGGGTCAACCCCGGTGCATCCAGATGATCTGCTGCTTTGGTAGGTACGGCAACCAGTCCGAAGGCCAGCGCCAATACCAGCAAACTGTAGAGCCCAACTTTGGAAATCTGTTTCATTTTTTACTCCTCATTAAAGAAATCGAACGAACTAGAATTTTCACGTCCAGTAAATGTGCCAGTCACCTTTTCGATGAGTTGAACCTCCTTCCACGTTCATTGAATAAGCCCGCGGGATGCATACATCTATCCATACGCAGGCTCCTGGTTCCTGCATCTATGAAAACAAAAAGAGTGTGGCGCAATTTCCTTGCGTCACACTCCGTTAAGAATTTTGTAATAAATCTGGTCTTACAAATCGCTCAATACGACAATGTCACCAGTCGGCTGTTGACTGCCTCCCTCGGGCTCGACCGAAATGCCCAGCGCATTGAATTCGCCAATGGTTAATTCTGAAGTCACAATCAATACTGCTTGTCCCTTCGAGTCAACACTCAAAAGGCCCGCGCTTTTTGGACTGCCGCCATCAATCAACCAGACCTGATAGGTCTTTCCAGGCTCAAGTTGATCCAGGCCGGCGATGACCAAAACGGCAGAGTTTTTGTTCGGATCAGCAATCAACTGTCCCTGAGCCTGAGGCTGCACGTCGGTCCCCTTGAGAGAAATAGTGACAGTCTCAGAGACAGGCTGTTGAGCGAGCTGTTGGTTAATCTGCTCCAAGGCATTGGATTGCGCAACCAGTGCCTCACTCAGCGTTGAGACCTGAGTTCGCAGATAAGAGAGCTGGACATTCAAAACGATAGCCCAAAGGATTGCGACAGTAGCTGCCCCAAGCCCAAACGCCTGAAAGATATTTACCCAGCGCGTCTCACGCGGACGGGGAGCTTGCTCCTGTTTTACGGCATGAGACTTCGCTTCGCGCTCGACAGCGACGCGCGCCATCAACGCCTCTTTTGTGCGTGGTGCTGGCTCAACTGGTGACACACTTTGCGGCAAGGCAGAGACGGCCTCCTTCATCTCATCAAGCTGCTGGCGCGCCTCAGGATGCGCACGCAAATAGGCCTCGACCAGCTCCCGCTCCTCATCAGTGAGAGCGTCAAGCGCATAAAACGGCAGCAATTCTTCGATCTCGCGTGATTCCATCTTATCCTTCAAACTCTACTCGTTCCAATTCTTCTCGCAATTTCTGTAGACCCAAACGGGCGCGGGTATGGATCGTCCCAAGCGCCTCCCCGGTCGCTTCTGCGATTTCCTGGCGTGTCATGCCATAGAAATACGCCATCTCAATGACCTGTCTCTGCAGGCGCGGCAGGGCTGCCAGCGCGCTGCGGATCTGCCGATTCCTGAAATCCGCCTGCACCTGTTCCGGAACATTAGTATCAGGGTCAGGCGTTCGGTCGGCCAGCACATCGGCTTCATCCGTGTTACCAATGGCTTGCGGACGGACATCCATCCGGCGATGAGCGTCAATAGCCAGATTGCGAGCGATCCTGAATAGCCAACCCGTAAACGGACCGCGCTGGGCGTCATAAGACGAGGCGCTTTTCCAAAGGCGCCAAAACGTCTCCTGTAGAACGTCTTCTGCCATAGCGCGGTCGCCGATCACCTTAACCAGCATGCCCAAAACAGTGGACGCGTGACGATCATAAAGAGCCTCCAGCGCGGCGCTGTCACCCCGGGCCACTCGAGCCGCCAGGACCTGATCGCTCAACTCTTCTTGAACCGCTGCATCTCGTGAAGGCAAAATACTGCTCTCGCTTTTAATACGCATCAAAATGTTATTTGCATTCTTGCTTTGGGTATGGACAATTGTAGCATAATCATCCCAATCCACTACAATCCGAGAGATAATTACGAGAAAAAGGAATCTTCAATGACTCAAATCCTCTACGGCGACCGCATCAGCAAACAAGGCAAAATCCGTCTCGGATGTTCCGCGGCGATCTTTGACAGCCAGCGGCGTATCCTGCTCACCAAACGGGCGGACAACGGCCAGTGGTGCCTGCCGGGCGGTGGCATGGACTCGGGCGAGTCCGTGGCGGAGGCGTGTGAAAGGGAAGTGTGGGAGGAAACGGGCCTAAAGGTCCGCCTGAAGCGGCTGATCGGAGTTTACAGTCATACCGATCAATTAGCGGTATATTCCGATGGGAACAAAGCCCATATCGTAGCCCTGCACTTCGAAGTGGAGCTCATCAGCGGCGTGCCCGGCCTGAGCAACGAGACGACCGATGTCGGTTATTTCACAATTGACGAAATTGAGATCTTGGATATGTTTGGAAGACACAAAGTCAGGATCATGGATACGCTGGCCAATCAACAGGAGGCATTTATACGATAAAATTGCTTTAGGCACACATCAATCAATCTGAAGAATTCACACAACCGCATCGCCTGGTATCTGTTTACCAATAGGTGGCGGCCCACAAATGGCCATGCTGAACGGTATAGAGGCACATCAAGTTTATTTATTGATCATTTTGGTGGGGGCAGTGATTTTACTCTTCACAGAATGGATACGCATTGACCTGACGGCCATTCTGATCATTTTGGCACTCGGCATTACGGGCGTACTGGAACCGCAGGATGCTTTTTCCGGGTTTAGCAGTGAACCTGCCATTCTGCTGGCGACCATCTTTGTAATGAGTGGGGCCTTATTCCATACGGGTTTATCGCGACAATTGGGTAATCGGATCAGACGGCTGGCGGGCAACAGCCTTGAACAAATGAACGGTGTGATTATGCCGTCGGTGGCTCTGCTAGCTGCTTTTACACATCACGTCACCATCACCGCGATCATGTTGCCACCGATCTTGAAACTCGCGCGGGAAAACGGCATCCCCGCATCCAGATTATTGATGCCCATGTCTTTTGCGGCGTCGCTCGGCACAACCATCGCCATTATTGGAGCGCCGGCATTTTTAATAGCGGATGGTCTGCTCCAGCAATCCGGGCGGGCAGGTCTGGGCATCTTTTCCATCGCTCCCATCGGTCTGGTCTTATGCCTAATTGGAACAATTTTTATCTTGCTATTAGGGCGCGTCCTGCTCCCTACACATCCCGGCGACGATGAGGCAATCGACCATTTTCGCCTGGATGGCTACTACACAGAACTGGTCATATTGCCGGACTCAGCCTTGATTGGCAAGACCATCAGTCAGATCGAGGAAATGCAAAATACCGATTTTCAGGTTGTGGCCTGGTATCGAGATGACCATCCGCGCAACAAGCCTTTCGGCACCAAAAAGATCCAGTCCGAGGATGTGCTGCTGGTGCGTACCGATCCGGACCGCCTGGCCACCATTCAACAGGAGCCTGGTATCGCGCTGCAACCGCTGCATAAGTATGAAAGGGAGTTTCTGGACTCGCACGAAAAGGACAACGAACGGGAGCAACTTTACTCCCGCATGGTGCAATCTGTTGTTGCACCCAGATCGGAGCTCATCGACAAAACAATTGGGCAGGTGGATTTTCTGCAAAATTATGGCGTCATCATCGTCGGCGTGTGGCGTCGTAAGGGCAAACCACGTTCAGAGCTTTCACGGACAAGATTGCGGGAGGGCGATATGCTGGTGATGGTGGGGAACAGCGCTGCCTTCAAGCGGATTGCCGAAGACCAGTCATTTTTGATGCTTGTCCCATTCCAGGGGGAGCCTAAACCACAGCACAAGGCACGGCTGGCGGGCTTCATCATGATCTTCTCCGTCCTGATCGCTGCTCTAAAGATTCTCCCTGTTGAAATCGCATTGCTGGCTGGTATGGCAGCTATGATACTGGGTGGATGTATTTCGATCCAACAAGCCTACCAATCCATCGATACGCGAATTTACGTTTTCATTGCGGGTGCCATCCCGCTGGGACTGGCCCTGCAGGAAACTGGAACCGCGAATCTCCTGGCAGGCTGGATGCAAGGACTGGTGCAAGGCTGGGACATACACTGGATCCTTTTGACATTCTTTCTTGCCGCCGGCCTTGTCACGCAGGTAATGTCTGACGCGGCAACCACAGCCTTGTTTGCACCGATTGCCATCGCGCTGGCACAGAGTCTCGACCTGCCACCTGAGCCTTTTGCAGTGACTGTCGCGATGGCTGCTGTGACTTCCTTCTTTACGCCCATTGGCCATCATGGAAATTTGTTGATCTATGGCCCGGGACATTATCGCTTTTCAGACTTCCTGCGCGTGGGCATACCTCTCACCTTGATCATCGCCATCATTGTTTCAATGATGGCGCCCATCCTGTGGCCTGGTTGATAATTGACTTTCCGGCATGGTAGCTTGATTGCGAGGCGTTTGGCACAGCAATGGGGTTAACAAGTACAACTCAAGGAAAACTCACATGCTCAACACACTCTCACAAAAGTTCCACGCCTGGACGACCGGCTGGCGCGTCCTTCTCCTGCTGGTTGCAGATGCGCTGATGATGGGCTATATCATGCCGCTGGCTGGCGGATTGATGGCCCTCGCGGCCAATGCCAGTGTGATGCCGCTCGACCTGATGTTCTTTTACACACCAGACCAGGCTTTCGCGATGATCGAGAAATATGGCGAGGCAGGGCGAGACATCTATATGAAGATCGAACTCACGGCCGACATTATTTACCCGATCATTTACACGCTATTTTATGGCTTGCTGCTTTCATGGCTCTTCCAGCGCGGCTTAAAAGCAGATAGCCCGATGCAGAAATACAACGTTATGCCGGTGGGCGCGTGGTTTTTCGACCTGCTGGAAAATATAGGCATCGTTTCTATGCTTTCCATGTATCCGGCCCAACCATCCGTATTGGCGTGGCTGACAATGATGTTCGGCTCGCTCAAATGGCTGTCTTTTTTAGTAACCATTGGGCTGGTTTTGTTCGGACTGGTGCGAGCCGCCATAAACGGTTTCAGGAAACAGGTTTGAACTCAATCCCTTGGAGGGATGTAATAAAACGGTTGTCCAGCTAGAATTTAAATTGAAGATCAAGAAGAAAATCGAGTATCCATGACAATATGGATACTCGATTCATTCACAGCAAGGCCTTCCTTCCAAAGAGGATTGAGATGTCCCGTCATCTAACGATTCTTATACTGATCATGATTGCGTTGACAGCCTGCGTCGCCGCGCCACACACCTCAACGACGACACAGACTTCCATGCCATCCCTAACCGCCATGCCGCCGGCAACTAGTATGGTCGCAACTGCAACCTACCCTCCGCAATCAACACCAAACATCTATGAGGACAACCTACCTCTTTTTAATTACGATATGGACTTACCGGTGACGATCACCGAAAACTCCGTCCAGCAGGAAGAAGGTTATGCACTTCACGATATCGCCTACCCCAGCCCAAAGGGCGGAGATGTAACTGCCTATCTCCTTATCCCTGAAGGAGAAGGTCCACATGCCGGAATCCTTCTCATGCACGGCTCGTCGGGTTCACGCGAAAGCTTGCTGCCATTGGCAAAAGATCTTGTCGTAACTGGCGCGGTTGTCATGACCATTGATGGGCCCGCCGCGCGTGTACCGGGCAGAAGCTGGCTGACTTTCACACCCAAAGATCGGGACGAACAAATCCAGCTGATCGTGGACCTGCGCCGCGCTGTGGACGTGCTCATCCAGCACGCCAATGCAGATCCCAATAGGATTGGCTATATTGGCTACAGCTACGGCGCTGCGATGGGTGGCCTGCTCGCTGGTGTTGAACACCGCGTCAAGGCCTACAGCCTCATGGTCGGAGATGGCGGTCTGGTCACTCATTTCCTGGAGGATGGAAAACCGGTGGGCGGATTCGAAACCATCCCTGACCAAATGCGCGACACGTGGTTAGAGGCGATGGAACCCATTGATTCCATCCATTATGTGAGTCACGCCGCGCCATCCGCGTTGTTTTTTCAGAATGCGCGCTACGATGCCCTTGTGACCGAAGCGGATGCCCTGGCCTACCAGGCAGCGGGCAGCGAGCCAAAACGGATTCAGTGGTACGACTCGGGTCATGGGTTACCCGAGGAGGCATACTACGATATGGTCAACTGGCTCGCGGAACAGATCAGCATCGACGCCTCCAAATTTCAAGGACCTTCAAGATAACGCAATGAATCAAGAAAAATAGCAATCAGAGCCTAAGACACTTCTGCGGAGGGGTGTCAACAAGTCATTCATCTCATAAAATCCAAAACTGAACAAAGAATCGCGCCTCAAGTATCCACGCTCATCGTGGGTACTTCCTTTATATGTCGAGATCATGATCAGGAGGACTGCATGCTGCTTCATAAAGGTGATCGAATTGCGGTGATAGGTGCCGGTATTTCAGGGATCGCTGCCGCCAATGTCTTAAAGAAAAATGGATTTGAACCGATCGTTTTTGAGAAATCAGACACGATAGGCGGCGTGTGGGCGGTGGCATATCCAGACATTCACTTGCAAAACACATACCCTTCCTATCATCTTTCCGATTTTCCGTGGCCCTTCAAGCCAGACCTGCATCCTTCGGGCTCGCAAATCCTGAAATATTGGAACGATGCGGTCAAACACCATCAGCTGGACGTGCGGTTGAGACATGATGTCTGCGCCTTGGAGGAGCAGTCTGATGGCTGGCTCCTGAGTTACGAAAATCATACCGGCGTACATGAGGAATTCTTCAAATATGTGATCATCGCGGTCGGGCAATACACCGAAGGAAAATACCGCCCGCACTTTCCTGGCAAAGAAGGGTTTGAAGGCAAGATCATCACCGAACGGGAGGTGCATTCGCTGGATGTTTTAGAAGGGAAACGCGTGGCCGTCGTCGGCTTTGGCAAGAGCGCCCTGGATATGTCCACGTTCGCCGCGACCAGAGCGGCGGAAGTGCATCATATCTTTCGCACGCCGCGTTGGACGATCCCTGAATGGATTCTCGGCCTCCACTTCACGCATATCCTGTTCAGCCGCTTTGGGACCGTAATGATGACGAGTTGGGCGCATCCGACCAAGGCCGAAAGATTTTTGCACAGCAAACTCAAAGGCGGGATTAATAAGTTTTGGGACATGATCGCCGCGCTGTTCAAATGGCAGATCGAACGCCTCGGACGAAACAAAGATCAGGCGGCGCGCGACCGTTTGAAGGCTGTGATACCCAGACACAAGTTCCTCCCTGACCTGCGCTCCGCGGGCGCGTTGGCGCCAGAGAGTTACTATCCGCTCGTGGCAGAGGGCAGGATCCAGCCGCATCAGGGAGAGGTAGCCGGTTTTTCCCGCACTGGCATTCAACTCAAAAATGGCGTTGAGATACCGTGTGACCTGGCAGTTCTCAGCGTGGGTTCACAAACGCCGGTTTTTCCGTTCCTCCCTACGCAGTACCGCCAGCTTCTTGAATGCGAACCGGATGGCGCGCAGTTATATCGCCATCTATTCCATCCGCGCATCCCGCGGCTGGGCTTTGCCGGGTTCAATCATGGCTTCATGCACATTCCCGAAGTGGAGATTGGGACGCTCTGGTTGTGCGCTTTACTGCGCGGCGAGATCAAGCTTCCGCTAGTGGAAGAAATGGAACGCAGCGTCGAGCATATCCGCGCCTGGAAGCGCGCCAACATCCAGTTCGAGCCATCACGCTCGCTGGCTACCAACACACGCTTTCAACAATACATTGATATATTATTGAAGGATCTGGGCGTATCCCCGTATCGAAAACTACCGAATGTCTTTGCTGAAATATTCGGCAGATACGGTTCAGCCGATTACGCAAAGGTTGTGGAAGAATATATGGGTCAAAGCACGCGCGGAAGCCAGCAACGTGTCCCGCTGGAAGTGAATACCTAAACTTTCAGCCACCACACCCCCGTGCATTCCGGCAGGATGACCCAGTTGTTTTCCCTTACTTTATCCCCGAACTCGTCACCAAAGAAAAAGCTGGATAACTCCTCTGCCTCTTCAAGCGATCTAAACTTTAAATCCGTCCGAAACCACTTATTTTGAAAACCAGTTTCATCCAGCCAGGAATAATACCCTGCAAGATGCTCCAACTGGATGGGATTCTCATGCCCTGTGCCCAGCGATTCAAACAGGACGATGAAGCTGCCCGGCCTCAAGACGCGTTTCATTTCGCCCAGCCATTTTTCCAGCTCCACATGCCACGTTTCAGGATGCCAGACATAGAGATACGCCACACTCCAGCCGGAGACGACCAGATCCGCACAGTGCTTGGTAAGTGGTAATTGGCGATGATCGGCCACCTCTACCTGCCAGTTGGATAATCCGCTTGCTTCCAATCTTTGGCGGCAGA
This sequence comes from Anaerolineales bacterium, assembly GCA_035720235.1. GTDB lineage: Bacteria > Chloroflexota > Anaerolineae > Anaerolineales > Villigracilaceae > Defluviilinea. The sequence goes on from DASTOH010000187.1 coordinate 20,395, forward strand.
CACGCAGCATCTCCTCTGAAGCATCAAACGCGTGCATGGATTTCACGCGCGGCGCGAGCATAACTGCTAACCGACCCGTACCTGCGCCAAGGTCAACGACGTCCAGATTATCCACATTTATAATTTCATGCAACGCGCGTGGGATATTCCCCAGGTAATCTTCGCGCGAAATCAGCGCCTCGTAGCGGTCAGCATCGGTTTGGTAGATTCGTCTCTGTCGTTCACTCATCGTTGGATTTCCAATCGTAATCTTCCTTCAGCACCCGCGCCGGTACTCCACCCACCAGCGCCATATCGGCAGGCAACGCCCCGGTGACGACACTGCCCATCGCAACCAGCACATGATTTCCGATACAGGCACCCGGCGCAAAACGGACGGCACTCCCCACATAACAATTCTCTCCAATCAGGATATCCCGTTCGCGGACGCCCGCGCCATGCGTCCAAAACTGCGAACCGATGCCGGCGATCCACGAATGGTTGCCCAATTTGAACGTCCCGGCGACATCAAAATAGTGGCTGGACGTGATCAGCACATTCTTTCCCAGCTCGAGCGTACGGCTGTAATTTGCTTGCTTATACTGTTCCCGCAGCACCCAGTATCCACAGGAAAAAGTGTTGCGGTTGCCAATGGAGGCGCCCGCCTGCACGTTTACTGTCATGGGTCCTACAAACAGGTTGAACAATCCCACTCTGGCCTTCTCGATAGAGAGACTATCAACGACAATCACTGTCCCAAAACCGATATCCGATTCAGAGATCTGGTAGCCAAAAAAAATGCGATACCCCAGAACACGCAGCCCCTTGACCGGCAGCAAACTGACCAGCGCAGCCAGGATAAGCTTGAAAACTGGCATTCCCTCAAATACCTCCCGGGGAGGATGTCATTTGTGCAGCCATCGTGATAAATTATAAGTCATTTCAATAAAGAGCGACGACAATGGAGTACTGGGGGTACCTAAATTCAAAGACAAACCTTAACTTATGTCACCCTGAGCCGCTCTATGGCGAAGGGTCTCCGCCGTACAGCGGCGGGATTCTTCGCTCCGCTCACACCGTCCCGGCGTCCCTTCGGGAGAATGACATTGCGTTTCTAACGCCACACACCTGGAATACCACTCATTGATGATCAGGCGCTCTACCGCTGGTCTCATTTATAGGCAAATTTTGAACCGCTATGCAAGCTGGAATCAAAACCTGAAATTTACCCAATGATGCGGCACTGCGTATTTTCGGAGATATGTAATGAAACTTAACTTTAGAAACCGATTTGGCCAACTCTTTACATTTCCAACTCGAGCCTCATTCACAAATACTGTACCATCCTTGACAGAACGCAGGCGGATATGGCGTCCATTGCCCCGTCTTCTGGTCTGCTGCGCGCTCCTGTTAGCATCTTGTGGACCTGAAGTCACACCCACAGTTTCCTCTCCAACCTCAACTCCGCCACAACCAATCAGCACCAAACCAGTAGCAACGGAGGGTGAGTTCGCCCTGTTTCGGGCCGGTCAAAGCTATGGTGACTCGGCCAATGACATGGCGATCAGCTTCCTGGATGTCGTTGGCTTTGAGGCGACTGTCGATGAAGAATCAGAGGTTCTCGAGGTCGTCCTGCAAATGCGCGATGTTCCCTCAACCACGCCACTCGAACAAATACCGAATATCATTCAATACTCCTGGGTCGTTTTTGTATACCTGGATCCTGCAACGAGCAACCTGACAGACGTACCGGGCGACTATTATTTTGCCGTAAATACGTCTATTTCTGACACTTCAGACTTGGCAACTCCCGCCGCTCCGACCCCTACCCCAAGTGGACCTGACATCGTTCCAATTAGCGATCTCTTGCAGAACAAAAGTGTCTACGATTCAGAAGGCATGCCGAAATCAAAGCTGGAAGCGGTCGCCGATCCGGATTTGGATGTGCTCACATTGACGGGAAACGTGCCTGGAATTACGTCCAACGCACTTTTCAGTTTTGCCACGTCGTATTTCGAAGGCACAATCGATCGGCCTGAGTCGGCAAATCTTCCGGAAGCAGCCCCATCACCAACCATCGCTGCTCCCTCGGTACCACCGATAAGCGATGCAACACAACTCACACCAGTTGGTGAAGTGCGAGCGTATCCTGGACCGATGCACTATGCTGGAGATGTGCTTACCTTCGAAATTCTGACGGATGGCAGTTCCGACGAGTCTGTCACTGTTAAGCTCACCCTTGACGGTCAGGATACCAGGGAGATCAAAGCGCAGGGATTGTTCGACCGCATCCTGCTGCCGTTGGCTCTGGATACCACGAAACTTTCCGGCACACATACAGTTCGGTTTACAACAGCCGACGGGCGCCTGAACCAGGCCTACTCATTCGAAGTATTACCAGCTGATCAACGCTCTGAAAATGAAGAAAACGCTTCCTGGCTGGTAAACGAAATTGATTGCTGCCGGCTCCATTACATCTCGAACACCGCTGCCGCGCGGGATATCAAATTCATTTCTGAACAGTTCCAGCGGGCCCACAAGGAAGTCCTGTCCATCACAGGCGGTTCAATGGATGCAAAACTGAATGTATACCTGATTGATCGAATCTGGGGCAACGGCGGCTTTGCTGGCGAAGATGGAATAGTCATCTCGTACACAGATCGCTATTACGGTCCAACGATTGGAGAAAAAGGTTTAGAGACGCTGGCGCGTCACGAATTGACTCATATCACTCACCTTCCCGGGTCGGCTGGTGATGGTGTCTTCTTTAATTATGAAGGTCCGGCCGTGTATGTTGCCGGCGGCCACTACAAACCCGAACCCCTGGCAGAGCGCGGCGCGGCGCTGTATGACCTTGGCTACTATGTGCCGATCGAGGAACATATCGATCAGCATGAGTTAAGCTACCTGCATGCTGCGGCAGTGCTGACCTACATTGAAGAGACCTATGGCTCAGAGAAGATATGGGAGTTTCTGACAGCGGATGCAGATCCAAAAGATGGCCAACCTGCACCACTGGAGACTGCTATCCAATCCACGTTCGGTATTTCAATGAACCAGTTTGACCAGGATTTCAAAGCCTGGCTGGAAAGCAAGGATCCCGGGCCACAACTGGATGATCTGCGACTCACCATCGAGCTTCAGGACTTGCGGCGCAAATACCAGGAGACCTACGCCGCACCACCCTACTCTATCGCCTGGAATGTTGCTGATACGGTCACGCGTCCAGAATATCTACCGGTCCTGATCCGTGAGGCAAGCGTACCGGCCAACGCGGCCACCGAACTGATCATCGCCGATGCGCAGCAAGCCATTGTTGACGGAGATTACACAACGGCTGAACAACTCATTCGGATTCTGGAGGAAGTAATTGCTAGTGGCAGCTTTGAGGATGCCCTGGCAAAGGACTATCTTGATATTGTTTTGGTTCTGGAAGACGCGGGTTACGACGTTTTATCGTTGGATCTTCAAGGCGATCAGGCAACTGTAGAAGTCACAAGGGAGCCACCGACTGTAACCAGCCTGGAGCTTCAAAAGGTCGATCAGCATTGGCAAGTCAAACCTTAGGACAGCCTACAAAAGAAAGCAAGAGGAAGTAACATGAACCCTGAAACTCAATTCGATTTCTGGCTCGGCGAATGGGATTGCACCTGGGGCGAAGATGGCAGGGCCACCAACCACGTTTTGCGAATCATGGATGACAGGATTATCCAGGAGAACTTCTCTGCGCCCGAGCTAAAAGGGATGAGTGTCTCATCCTTTGATGTGGAACGCGGGCTGTGGTGCCAGACCTGGGTGGACAGCAATGGAAGCTATCTCGATTTCACGGGCAAATTCGAAGATGGGAAAATGATTCTGAGCCGGGATGCCATCGTGCGTGGGGAAGCCTGCAAACAGCGGATGGTTTGGTACAACATCCAAACTGACCGGTTCGATTGGAATTGGGAACGCTCCGACGATGACGGAACGACCTGGCGTACGCTGTGGAAAATCCTCTATCAGAGAATACAAAAGTAGTCGGTAATATTCTCATCATACACAAATCAGAGGGTAAGTAAGACGCGCCTATGCAACCTCAGCTAAAAACTATAGAGTTCAATCAACGTCCTAATCCACCAGGGAGACGAACGCCATGAAAATGCAAAGGCGGCCTGCAATCGATGGAAAGATCGTGATCGTTACGGGGGCCTCCTCCGGCATTGGCGAAGCTACGGCGCGTGAGTTCGCGCGCGCCGGAGCAATCACGGTACTTGCCGCGCGCCGGCTCAAGCGGCTGGAGCGATTGGCCGATGAAATTCGCCAGATGGGCGGAGACGCGTTGCCGGTGAAAACTGACTTGACCGATGTTGACCAGATTGCCAACCTGGTACACACAACGCTGTCCAATTTTGGACGCATAGATATCCTGGCAAATATTGCAGGTTGGGGTCTCTATGACTGGTTCGAAGAGTTATCCGCAGAAGAACTGCGTATGCATTATGACGTCAACATCATCGGCATGGCTGAATTGACCCGTCAGGTGATACCCGTCATGAAATCCCAGCGCTCCGGCTTCATCCTGAATATGAGCTCATACGTCAGCCGTATTTCGGTGCCTCCGCTGACAGTGTATACGAGCACGAAGTATGCAGTGGAGGGCCTGACCGATGGCTTGCGGCGGGCATTGCTCCCCTGGGGTATCACCGTCATTCGCATTCATCCAAGTTCCGTCTCAGGCACAGAGTTCAATCAAAAATCGACTCGCCCGGGCAAAGTCGAGTTTCGTCCCAACCCTATCGGTCGCATTAGTCGTGAGCGCCTGGCACGGCATATCGTAGGTCTGATAGAGAAACCGCGCCATGCGCTTTTTATCAGCCGTCTGTATGAAGTTCCAGTCCTGTTGAATAAGCTCTTCCCAGAGTTCGTAGACTGGATCAGCCAGGACTGGGTCCGCAGAAAACGAAAGAACGAAATTCCACCAGAGGAGGCCGTGACACCTGTACAGTATTCAAGCTCTTTTTCATTGTGGCCCTGGCTGGGAGGGATTTTGGTAGTGGGACTGATCACCAGGTTATGGCGAAAGAAACCCTGACCCCGGCCCGAATCTCGGAAGAATGCAGACATAGAGGAACGAATCAAGCCTCCCGAACGTCCTGCGCGTGAAGGAGGCTCTATGCAGAAAAAGATGCTGCTCTGGATTTTTATATTGGGCATCGCAGGCATTTGCGCGTGGTCACCCTGGCTTACGCCGGAAACGGCGTCCAGACTGGCAGAGACGCAATTCAACCGGGCCTGGAATTCAGTCATTGACGGTTGTGGTACATCGCGGGAGGATTTGGGGGCAAAGGATTTTCGCAAAGCCCCTTTTGGCGCGTACGTGACACTGGATTATCAATGCGGATTGGTCATGCCGGGCGAGCCTGCTCTCCACACGACCGTGTATATCTCATTTGTGGGCATGGCATTTGGATATCCAAGACCATAGCGTAAGTCGGATTGACCCTTTCAGGATGTGTCGCCATGGCGCCATGCGACACTTCGCGACAATCCGACCTACTTCGGGCGGAGTATTGCGCCGAATCTCAGAGAACTCGTCTATTCGGTTGCCGGGCCTAAATTCCGTTTCAGATATAATCAGCAAAATTTCTTCCAGAGGAGACACTGTCATGCCGCTATCGCCCTCCGCTCAAAAGATCCAGGATCTGCTCAATTCGCTGGGTTACAACTACACCGTCATCGAACATGCTGAGTCCACGCGCACGGCGCAGGAAGCCGCGGATCGAGCAGGGTGTGAGTTGGGTCAGATCGTGAAGTCTTTGATCTTCAAGGGAAGTGATTCCGGTAAACCGATCCTGGTCCTGACCAGCGGCGCGAATCGCGTCGACGAAAAACGCATCCACGAATATTCGGGGGAAGCCATCGGCCGACCGAATGCCGATTTCGTCCGGGCGGTGACCGGCTATGCCATCGGAGGCGTGCCACCGGTTGGTCATGCCCAGCCAATGGAAACCTATATTGACGAAGATTTCCTCCAATATCCAACCATCTGGGCCGCGGCCGGAACACCCAATGCCATCTTTGAGTTGAGAACCGAAGACCTGCAAAAAATGACGAATGGAAAGGTCGTGAGGGTGAAATGAAGGATATTTACAATTATTGGTATTATGACGAGAAACTTTCGAGCAGCGGCATGCCAACTGCCGAGCAAATGAAATCGGTGGCCGAAGCCGGCGTGCAGGTGGTTATCAATCTTGCGCCGCACGACGTGCCTACCGCAATCCCGAATGAGGATAAGCTTGTGAATGAGTTGGGCATGGAATACCTGAATTTTCCGATTACATGGCGTGTGCCCGAAACAGAGGCACTCACTAAATTCTTGGACGCGATGGACGCGAATGCGGGCAAAAAGATCCATGTGCATTGTGAAGCGAATTACCGCGCCAGTGCTTTTATCATGATGTATCGCGTCCTGCGGCTGGGTTGGAAAAAAGAGGATGCCATTCCTGTCATGGAACGTATGTGGAATCCAGAAGATTTCCCGGTGTGGCAAAAGTTTATTGACGATAACCTGGCATAACCACAACGCCTGTATGCTCAAGCCGTCGTCCCCGACGGCGGTTATCGATTAATTCCTGCGCCGTCCTCGGCGCAGGGAGCTAGGCAATTAAGTTTAGGATAAGTCTGACCGTGATTTATTTGCAATCGGACACCCTTTGTCGTAGAATCTTATTATCCCAACCAAAGGAGGCTGAATGGCTACAAATGTAACACCCGCGAATGCGACCCGCCCCATTACAGAGGAGGCGGATTTCCTGCAGATCAAATCCGTTGACCACGTCCATTTCTACGTGGGCAACGCCAAACATGCCATGTATTACTGGTGGAAGGCGTTCGGCTTCAAACCTGTCGCCTACTCCGGTCTTGAAACGGGCAACCGCGACTTCGCTTCGTACGTGTTAGAATCGGGGCAGGCGCGGTTTGTCCTTTCTGCACCCTATGCTCCATCCAGTGCGCTCGCAGCGCATCACCTGGTACACGGAGACGGCGTCAAGATCATTGCGCTGGGCGTGGATGACGTGGAAAAAGCCTGGAAGGAAACCACCTCACGCGGCGGCAAATCGGCATGGGCGCCGCGCGAAGAGAAGGACGATTTCGGCATCTACCGCACTTCGGCAATTTACACTTATGGTGAAACCGTCCACATGTTTGTGGACCGCGACGATTACAAGGGTGCATTCGCTCCCACGTACAAACCGATCCAATACGAAGCTGCGTCCACCGGGCTGGCTGCTATTGACCATATGGTAGGCAACGTCCAGTTAGGCAAGATGAATCACTGGGTCAATTTCTATCATCAGGTGATGGGTTTTCGCCAGCTGCTACATTTCGATGACAAAGACATATCGACGGAATATTCCGCGCTGATGTCCAAAGTGATGCAGAACGGCAACGGCCGCGTAAAGTTCCCCATCAACGAACCAGCCGAGGGACGCCGCAAGAGCCAGATCGAAGAATATCTCGATTATTATCTTTCGCCAGGCGTACAGCACATCGCCATCATTACCGGCGACATCCTGAAAACGGTTGACCAACTGCGCGGCAATGGCGTTGAATTCCTGCGCGTGCCCGATACCTACTACGAAATGCTGCCGGAGCGTGTTGGACAGATCAAGGAGGATATGAAGGCCATCCATGATCTCGGCATTCTGGTGGATCGTGATGATGAAGGCTACCTGCTGCAAATCTTCACTCGTCCCATTCAGGACCGCCCCACGATGTTCATCGAAGTCATCCAGCGGCATGGCTCACAGGGCTTCGGCAAAGGCAACTTCAGGGCCCTGTTCGAGTCGATCGAGCTGGAACAGGAACGGCGCGGGAATCTTTAGAGGATGTCGTTGCGAGTCTACGAGAAGCAATCTCCCGTTCAGTTGGAGATTGCTTCGCCAAAGAACGACTCGCAATGACACTATAAATTATGAAATTCGCAACCGTCTCAACGCTTCGCCGCACATCCCAGCCTGCTCTGGTTGACGGAGACCGAGTCTACACCCTGCCCTATTCCGATATGCTGGCCGTGATGGCTGCTGGCGCAGAGAGGGCTGCGGGCAAGGCCTCCAAGGACGTTCTCTCCATCGAGGATGTCAAATTCCTCTCGCCCCTCATACCAAAAACCCTGCGCGATGGCTACGCCTTTGAGCAGCATGTGAAGACCGCCAACAAAAACCGCGGCCGCGAAGTGCCAGAGGAGTGGTACCAGTTCCCGGTTTTCTATTTTACGAATCCCAACGCGGTTTTCGGGCATGACGATGAAATCCCCTATCCGCCCTACACGAAGGCCATGGATTATGAACTCGAAATCGCGGCGGTGATCGGCAAGGCCGGGATCAACATCAAACCGGAGGAGGCCGAGCAATACATCTTCGGCTACACCATTTTCAATGACTGGTCGGCGCGCGATGTTCAGCGCAAGGAAATGGCGGTGGGGCTGGGTCCGGCCAAGGGCAAGGATTTTGCTTCGACGCTGGGTCCGGTCATCGTCACGGGTGAGGCGTTGGCCGATCGGGCAGTGGGAAGACCGAGCGTATTCGACCTCTCCATGGCAGCCAGAGTCAACGGCGTGGAAATGTCCAGAGGCAACTTCAAGGATATGCACTGGTCGTTCGGGGAGATCATCGCCCGCGTCTCTGATTCGGTGCAGTTGTATCCGGGCGATGTGATCGGCTCGGGAACGGTGGGCACGGGTTGCCTGCTTGAGCTGACCAAGTTTCAGGGACCGTGGCTAAAACCTGGCGATGTCGTTGAACTGGAGATCGAAAGGATAGGAATCTTGCGGAACACGATTGGTCCATCAGAAGTTAACGAAAGGACAAATTGACGTTCGCAGGAGAACGAATGAAACCAAGCACATTTGTCAACTTCGCACTGCTCCTGCTGCTTACCGCCTGTAACCTGCCAGAGGCTGGTTCACCAGTCCCGCAAACTACTTCTCCCACTCTCGCCCCGACCAATACAGCCGTCTCAGCAGGCCCGGCTACAACGTTCAACAATGTTAACATTACCATACCGGCGGGCCTGGGAACCGATGCCGTATCGCAAACGGTACCAGCCGTCACGGATCCAAACGCGGCGACCTGGGACATGGCGCCCACTCACCTGGAAGTGACCCTCACGGGCTATCCAGTGCAGGGCAAATTCCATCAACCCAAAATTTACGTTTATCCTGCCAACGAGTATGCGCAGATCAATATCGGCGCGGCAGAGAGTTTGGAACGCGTCAGGAATGCTGCGACCGGCGCGCCTTTATCCGTAGTAAACATGCCGGGTATTCCGTTCTTCAATGCCGCGCAGGTCTTTGCGGCACAAATTCAGGCTCTGACTTTCCAAAACGGGAGCGGACTGCGCCTGGTAACGGAATACGCCCAGTATCCGGCGCCGATCAACAACTACGAGTTGTTCTATCACTTCCAGGGCCTCACGAACGATGGCAGCTATTACGTCATCGCCATCCTGCCTGTCACGGCGCCCATCCTGGCCGAGACCGAGCGGCCGGATGCCGCGATTCCCGCTGGAGGTGTGCCCCTTCCGGCAGGTGCTGTACCTGATGAGGCTTACTACACCGCCATTACTGAAAGGTTGAACGCATTATCCCCCGAGAGTTTTAACCCGTCGCTAACTTTACTGGATTCCATGATTCGTTCGATCCTTGTCGCCAACCCCTGAAGGGACATCATGGTTCCTGTACGAGGCGCTTCGTGATGCGCCAATAAAGGAGCAACAGTATGGAAAACGTGAATGCACATGAGATTGAGCTGTACCCGCCTGAATCCTTTAACACACTTTTGGAGCATGAGATCAACCGTTCACGCCGTTACGGGCAGCCCCTCACGCTCATCGATGTATCCGTTGAGGCTGACCCCAGTACGCCGCAGACCCAGCACAGCGCAGAAGTGTTCGCCATCAACGTGCTGAACCTGCAAGTGCGTGACACGGACATACCCTGTAAAAAGGGCAGTGAGTTCCTGCTCTTGCTGCCGTCCACAGACCTGCAGGGCGGGCGGAGGGCGTGTGAGCGCCTGGAAAAACTATTCAGGGTGACCCATAAAACGTATGACCGGGTTTCGTTTCAATTATCCGCTTTCATCGGAATGACATCGATCGACGGCACTTCACCCATACCTAGCAAGAGACTGATCGAAGAGGCGTCCGCTGCGCTGCAGCATGCCCGGACCAATCGCTCCGAAAGTGCAGTGTTGTATGCCGAAATCACGTAATAGTCTAGAAACTTGATCCGCGCTCGGTGGTATCCCCGCCGCCGAGGACGGCGGCTGAAGCATTAAAAATAGGAGTAACACATGCCTTTTTATCATAAACTTGGACAAATCCCTCACAAACGTCATACCCAATTTAGAAAACCCAATGGCGAACTGTATCGCGAAGAACTGATGGGATTGGAGGGATTCTCATCCCTGCAATCCATCCTATATCACAACTTTATCCCACCGCGCGTCAAACACACGGAAGATCTCGGTTCGCGCCTGCCCGAAACGGTGGAATTCGGTCCCATCCGGCACCGCGCCTTCAAGACGTCTGATATCCCGCTCGGCGGCGACCCGGTCTCGGCGCGCATTCCATTGCTGGCCAACCGGGATGTGATCCTGGGTGTGGCGCGCGCCAGCAAGAGCATGGATTATTTTTACCGCAACGCGCAGGCCTACGAAACCTGGTGGGTGCATGAAGGCAGCGGTGTGTTCAAATCGCAGTTCGGGAATCTCAAGTTCCGCAAAGGAGATTACATCGTCATTCCGTTTGGCACCACCTGGCAAATGCACCTCGATGACAGCCAAGCGCGCTTCTTTACGATTGAGAACCCGTCACAGATCGAGCCGCCCAAGCGGTATCGCAATGAATTTGGCCAGCTGCTCGAGCACGCGCCGTACTGTGAGCGCGACATCCGCTTGCCGGAAGACCTGGAGACGCATACCGAGCGCGGCGAGTTCGAAGTGCGCATCAAAGTCCGTGAGCGGCTCAGCCAACACATCCTGGACTATCATCCATTCGATGTGGTGGGTTGGGATGGCTATCTTTTCCCGTGGATCTTCAACATCGAAGACTTTGAACCTATTACCGGACGCGTCCACCAACCGCCTCCCGCACATCAAACATTTCAGGGACATAACTTTGTGGTGTGTTCGTTCGTCCCGCGCCTGTTTGACTATCACCCACTCAGTATCCCCGCGCCGTACAATCACTCGAATGTGAACTCTGATGAAGTGATCTATTACGCCGAGGGCAATTTTATGTCCCGCAAGGGAATCGATCGCAGCGACATCTCATTGCATCCGTATGGCCTGCCCCATGGGCCGCAGCCCGGCATGACCGAAGCTTCCATCGGAGCAAAAGAAACCAAAGAACTGGCCGTGATGGTGGATACGTTTTACCCGCTGCATCTCACGAAGGACGCGCTCGAATACGAGAAGCCTGAATACATGTCCACGTGGATGGAGGGAACGGGAGAGTAACCGACCACCAGACAGTAGAGCAAACCTCGTCGCATGCTTACACGTTTGATAGGTATGGACCGTAAGAATTAGGAGAGGCTGTCATCCATGTATACATGAAAAATCTGACCTCATTTCTGACAAGCGTGATTGGCCTGCGTGATGCCCATGGAAAAGGACACTCTGATCATGTAATGGTTCTTTCGGCTACCCTGGGCGAAAAAATGAAACTGCCGTCCGCAGATTTGGAACTGCTCAAATTTGCTGCACAGATCCACGATATTGGCAAAATTGCCATCAACGAATTTATCGTCAATAAGCCCGGTCGGTTCACCGAAGCTGAGTATCTCATGATCCAACACCATGCACAATTGGGGGCCAGCCTGGTCGAAAAACTTGCGCTCGATCCGCGCATCCACCTGAGTATCCGGCATCATCATGAAAACTTTGATGGAAGTGGATACCCTGACCAACTGGCCGGGGATCAAATCCCGCTGGAGTCCAGGATCATCCGAATTACAGACACCTATGATGCGCTGACCAGCAATCGAGGTTATCGCGCCGCCTACACACCCAAGAAAGCACTTTCCATGATGGAGCACGATCAGCATTTCTTTGACCCGGAATTATTGAAGGTTTTCTTCAAAATGCAGAACGTCAAACAAGTTCGAACGAGCCGGAGATAGAACTCTCAGTAGTGACTCGCTTTTGGTAAAAAGCTTCGGAAGCCTTGTAGGCTACCGAAGTCTGTTTATAATGAGGGAATGAAAACAAAAATGCCTTCCAATGCAAATTTCAAGACAATCAGCACCCGCATCCAGAAAGAAATGAAACGCCTGAAAGTTCCTGGCGTCGCCATCGGTATCTACCACCAAGGCAAAGAGTGGACAGGAGGGTTCGGCATCACAAGCGTTGAACATCCCCTTCCCGTCACGCCGGATACACTGTTCCAGGTCGGCTCCATCAGCAAGACCTTCACCGGCACGTTGTTGATGATGCTAGCCGAGCAGGGCAAGGTATACCTGGACACGCCGGTCTGCAACTACATCACGGACTTCACGCTGAGCGACGAGAGCGTTGCGAAGAAAGTCACGATCCGGCACCTGCTGACGCACACCGGCGGCTGGGTCGGTGACTACTTCAACGACTTTGGGCCTGGCGCGGATGCGTTGGACAAGATGGTGAAGGATATCGCCAAACTCCCGCAAATCCAGCCGCTGGGGAAGATCTGGTCGTATAACAACACAGGGTTCAACATCGCCTCGCGCGTCATTGAAGTGGTGACGAACAAGACGTATGAGCAGGCCTTACAAGACATGTTGCTGGATCCTCTGGGCTTGAAGATGACATATCTCTATCCGAGTGATCTTCTATTCACTCATCGCTTTGTCGTTGGGCACTATATGGAGAAGAAAACGGTCAAGGTGGCCCGTCCCTGGGCGATTGGCCGGGCAGGTAACGGCGTGGGAGGGGTCGTCAGCACGGTAAAGGATTTGCTCAAGTACGCGCGTTTTCACATGGGCGATGGAAAATTGGAATCCGGCAAACGGCTCATCAAACGCAATTCACTGGAAGCCATGCGGAAACCGCAGGTCAGCCAGGGCCCGCGCGGCGATATGGGCATTACCTGGTTCATCCGGTATGCGGGGGATCTCACGTCCTATGCTCACGGCGGCGCGACCCACGGACAGCAAGCCTATTTCTTCTACATCCCCGAAAAGGATTTCGCGCTGGCCATCCTCACCAACAGCGACGATGGCGGCATCATCACTGCGCAAACTTTTGGCTGGGTGCTCGACCTATATTTCGGCCTCAAACCAAAAACGCCTAAACCGTTGGCGAAGCCGCAGGAACTTCAGGAGTTTGTGGGTCGCTATAAAATTGGAACGGAATGTTTTGACATCAAGGTCAAAGGGAAATATCTTATATATCATCCCATCCCATTAGGTGGCTTTCCCAGGCCTGATACGCCTCCCGGACCTGCGCGGCCGCCGATGCGCTTCGCCTTTTTCGAACGCGACAAACTCATCGGCCTGGATGAACCCTACAACGGCGCGCTGGCTGATATTATCCGCGACAATGAAGGACACGTCGAATACTTCCGCGTCGGCGGACGCGCTCACAAGAAGATCAAATGACTTGTTGGCGGTGACTCGATTTCACGCGTCGCGCAAGATTTTCTCTCTTGAATCCAGCAGCCAAAATGGCTATAATAAGACAAGTTCAATCCAAATCAAAAGAACGTCGAACAGGCACACCCATCGCAAGATGGGCACGCAAAGTCTTATGGATCTGCCAGACTGATGCGTAGCGCTGACAGGTCGCCAGACTGCCGAGGAATTTTTTCCTTCGGCAGTTTTTGTTCATGGAGAAAGGAGGCGTATGATGACATAGCAAGAAATTGTCAGCAACAAATTGAAACGAGTGTTCAAACCAAAAACTTTATATATACTGACTTTCTCAGCAGAGAGGAGACTGCGAAAATGATTCACAACGATTTGCGTATTCTCGTCCGGTTAACATGTGTATTGGTTTTGTCACTTTCGTTAATAGCCATTCCCTCTGTCGCCGCGGACCAGGGATCTACTGGCGGACACATTGTGGGTGATGGCGTTGTGGACACCCCGGTTGAAATGGATGCAGCTCATCATGGTGAGGGCATCACTGACGGTGATCCAAGTGACCAACATGGCTCTCCGGGAGGACATCTTCCCGCTTCAAGCCTGAACGTGGAACTGGTCGGCCAGTTGACAGTTCATGATGCCGCGCCGGGCTTTATCCCAGATGTTGGTGTCCTAGGGGACATTGCCTACCTGGGACAGTTCTCTCCTGGATGTTTACCGGATGGTGGAGGCGGCGTCTATATTGTGGACATCTCGAATCCTGCCAGCCCAACTGAGATTGGGTTCATTGCTACGCCCGGCACTTATGTAGGTGAGGGTGTACAGGCCATCGAACTCAACACGCCGGATTTCAAGGGAGACCTGTTAGTGGTGAACGGCGAATCGTGCGGAACGATCCCCAACCGCGTTGGCGGGTTTTCCCTCTACGATGTGACCGACCCTGCCAGCCCAGTGACGCTGGTCGAGAATTTTGGTGACTTCCGTACAGTAGGCGGAGTGAACCGCGCCAACCAGATCCACAGCGCGTTTGCGTGGCAACAGGGGAAAGAGGCGTACGTTGTGATCGTGGATGACGAGGAAGTCAGCGATGTGGACATCTTCGATATCACTAACCCCAGTGCTCCATCGTTCATCGCTGAGGTCGGCCTGCCGAATTGGCCCGATGCGCAGGACGCTCAGTCGGCGGGCATGGGCGCCTTCCCCGCGAGCTTCTTCCACGATGTCGTCGTCAAGAAGATCAATGGACACTGGCTGATGCTACTATCCTACTGGGATGCGGGATGGGTTATCCTTAATGTGGACAACCCAGCCAACCCGGTCTTCGTCAACGATAGCACATACAACGACCCTGATCCAGAGACGGGACTCAGCCCAGCGGAAGGGAACGCCCATCAGGCCGAGTGGAGCCATAACAACAAGTTCATCATCGGCACCGATGAGGACTTTACCCATAGCCGAATTAGCTCTTTCACGAGTAGCGCCTTCGCGGGTTCCCGCGCAGCCAATGAGGGCACCTTCACTGTTTCAATTGCATCCTTGCCCAGCGCGACGATGAGTGGTGAGGTCGTGCATGTCGGGCGTGGGTGCCCACCGGGAACGCCAGCTGTACCAGCCGGAGATCCATACCTGGCGGATCCAACCGGTAAGATCGCGCTGATCGAGCGTGGGGCCTGCCGCTTCGATAACAAGATCGCCTGGGCACAGATGAACGGTGCCGTCGGTGCCATTGTCTACAACAGTGTTGCAGGGATCTTCACCATGGGTGGGAACAATCCTGTGCTCTCCACCATCGACGGTTCCCCCGTGGTGGTCGGTACCGTGATCACGATCCCATCAGTCTCTGTCGAGCGGAGTACGGGCCTGCTCCTGCGCGATGGCACACCTCCTGTGACCGCCGCGGCGGTTGCCGAGTTCAACGGCTGGGGCTACGTTCACCTCCTGGACGCGGCAACACTGGAAGAGATCGACACCTATGCCGTGGCTGAGAGTCTCGATCCGGCATACCTGCGTACGGTTGCCAACCCGTTCGGCTTTGGCACTTTATCGGTCCATGAAGTTGCAGTCGATATTGAGACTGATCTGGCCTATCTATCGTACTACGATGCAGGTCTGCGGGTCATCAAATTTGACGCGTCGGGCATCCAGGAAGTGGGCCATTTCATCGATGAACACGGAAACGATTTCTGGGGCGTCCAGGTCTTCAGACTGCTTTCTGATCCCACTGAACAAACTTATGTCGCAGCTAGCGACCGCGACAGCGGCTTGTGGATCTTCAAGTACACCGGTCCGTAGCCCGCTCCGCGTGAGATAGATTATCACCATCAGCAACTACAGGAAGCCAGCGGCATAACCGCTGGCTTTCATCTTTCCATTTTATGAGATAATCGATTAAGCCATGACAATCATGACCCGGTAAATTCTTGGCTCGACATTCGGAACTCCTCAGGAACACAAAGAGTCTGCCGAGCGTTATAAGATGAGCGCCAAATATTGAACCAGAGTATCGAGTCAATCCAATGAACACGTTTATCCGTCTCCTTCTTACACTGGCCGTTTTATTATCGGGAATCGTTTCCTGCAACCTCCAAAACGTGTCCCAACCAACCCTCTCCGTAGATGACCAAGCTGCGACCATCATTGCTGCGACCGTACAGGCAGGGAACGAAAATGGCGCCGATATGCCCATTACCGCGACTTTTTCATCCACGCCAAACCCTACTGCCACCCGTCTCACAGCCACCATGGGTCCAACCGGCACCATCACCCCCACCTATTCATTGCCTATGCTCACACTGCTCGAACCGACCAATTGCCGCTCCGGCCCCGGGCAGGACTATGAGGTGCTGTTCACCTATCTGAAGGGAGTGCGGCTGGAAATCGTCGGTCATTACCCGCAGGAAAATTACTGGCTCGTGAAATCCGCGGAAAGCCCAACGGGCGAGTGCTGGCTATGGGGTGAATATGCCGATGTGACCGGAAGCTACTGGGTCGTTTCCTCCGTTACCCCGCCGCCAACGGCAACCATGCCCCCGCCCTTGGCTCCCGCCGTGAAATGGGAATTCAACTGCGATTACGCCGCCAACCAGATGGAAGTAACCTTCACCTGGACCGACCATGCCACGAACGAAACCGGCTACCGCGTGATCCGCAATGACCAATCCATCGTAGAACTGCCGGCCAATACGACGGCATACACTGATACATATCTATTCGACGCTGGCGAAAAAGTGCTTTACCAAATTGAAGCTTACAATGTCACAGGTTCTACACGGAGTGCGGTGATTTCGGTTACGTGTTGAGATTTATTATTGTCATTGCGAGGAGGGCCTTAGCCCGACAAAGCAATCTCCTGTTGTGTAGGAATGCTTCTCGTAGATTCGCAATGACAGGAAACTTACTCCTCCCCCAATTGCTCCTTGATCTTCTTCGTCTGTTTGCCACGCTCTTCAGAATTGAGAATACGCTTGCGGATGCGAAACGCCTCGGGTGTGACTTCGAGCAGTTCGTCGTCAGCCAGATATTCAACCGCCTCATCCAGGGACATTTGTCGGGGCGGTGTGAGCCGGATCTCCATATCCCCACGCGCTGCGCGGACGTTGGTGAGATGCTTCTTCTTGCACACGTTCACCACGATGTCGCCAGCGCGCGCGTTCTCGCCCACCACCATGCCCTCGTACACTTCCAGGCCAGGCCCGCAGAACAAAGTCCCGCGTTCTTCCGCCGACTTCAACGCATAGGCTGTCGTGACGCCCGGCTCCCAGGCCACGAGTGAGCCCGATTGGCGGGTGCTCATGGGGCCAGCAAGTTCATCGTACCCGTAGAAGATGGTGTGCATGACGCCCGCGCCGCGCGTCGACGTGAGGAACTGATAGCGGAACCCCAGCAGGCCGCGCGTCGGGACGACGAAGACCATGCGCGTCGTGCCCTGACCCGAATCCTGCATCTCCATCATTTTGCCTCGTCGCATCCCGAGCATTTCCACCACCACGCCGACGGTCTCGTTGCTGGTTTCGATGTGCACTTCCTCGTAGGGTTCGAGCAGTGCGCCATCATCTGCCTTGTGATAAATGACCTCCGGCCTTGAGACTTGAAATTCATATCCTTCGCGTCGCATCGTTTCGATGAGTATGCCAAGGTGCAACTCACCACGACCTGAGACCAGGAAGTTTTCAGCCGACTCAGTTTCCTCGACGCGCAGCGCAACATTGGTGCGAAGTTCTTCAAAGAGACGTTCACGTAAATTGCGCGAGGTGCCCCATCGCCCTTCACGGCCTGAGAACGGAGAGGTATTCACGCCAAAGGTCATGCGGACAGTCGGCTCCTCGATCTTGATCGTCGGAAGCGCGACCGGATTCGCGGGATCTGCGAGGGTTTCGCCAATCGCGATCCCCTCCAGCCCGGCCAGTGAAATGATATCGCCGGCCAGCGCTTCTTCCACTTCCACCTTGTTCAAACCCTGAAACGTATAGAGATATTTGGCTGACTCGGGCAAAATGCGCCCGTCGGTGGTAAGCCGCGCCAGTCGCTGACTGGCTTTGATCTTGCCCGCGAAGATCCGTCCCACTGCCGTCACGCCGCGATAATCATCGTAACCAAGCGTTGTGACCAGGAGTTGCAGCGGCGCGTCAGGGTCCACTTTGGGAGCGGGAATTTTATGCAGGATGACGTCGAACAATGGTGCCAGATCAGGTCCAAGCTCAGGAGTGAGCCCCGCTTTGCCTTCGATGCCGGTGGCGTAAATGACAGGAAAGTCCGCCTGGTCGTCATTAGCGCCGAGCTCAATGAACAGGTCAAAGGTCTGATTGAGCACGCGTTCGGGCTCGGCATCCTTGCGATCCACTTTGTTGATGACGACGATGGCCTTGTGCCCGCGCTCGAGCGCCTTTTTCAGCACGAAACGCGTCTGCGGCATGGGCCCTTCCGCCGCATCGACGAGCAGTAATACCCCATCCACCATGTTCATGATGCGCTCGACCTCACCGCCAAAATCGGCGTGACCGGGCGTATCTACGATGTTGATTTTCACTATCCCTCCCGTTTTGGGATCAGGCATCGTGATGGCCGTATTCTTGGCAAGGATCGTAATGCCGCGTTCGCGCTCCAGGTCGTTCGAATCCATGATGCGCTCTTCCAGGTGCTGGTTTTCGCGGAAAGTATGCGCCTGGCGAAGTAAAAAGTCCACGAGGGTGGTCTTGCCGTGATCCACGTGGGCAATGATGGCGATGTTGCGGAGGTCGGTTCGTTCGATTTGCATTCGTTTACCTGATTTCAAATGTCGTTGCGAGCGTTCTCTGCGAAGCAATCTCCCATTTTGCAGATAAATTCAGGAAAATAATCTTCATCATTTGCCTGGAGATTGCTTCCCCGCTTCGCGTGTCGCAATGACATGTAGTTTACACACACAAAAACCCCCGACGGGGAGGCCGAGGGTTTTTTGCGGTCGGCGTGCGGGGTGAATATTATCAGAAGCAGATGGTTTTGGGAAGAGGCGGACACGCTTGGCATACGGTCGAGTTCGTTGGCTTGATCACATTCATTAAGGCATGATTCACAACCCTATCGCGAAACGGCGCGGCGCTTATCAAGCGTCTCTTGGGCTTCTGGATATAGAAATTGTGATATGCTCCTGGCAGGTAGGTTTCACTTGTTAATTCCTGTTCCAGTTCAATTAAATTGGTCTCGAGATCATATTCAAAATGAGCGGCGGCCTGTTTATAACGCTTTCCTTTGGCCGCTTGCTTATAGGCTACCCAAATGTTTAATGGGTGTATAACCTGCTCATATAAATTTCGGTATAGCGTTCCCATAGCATTTGTTTCAGAATCTCAGAAAACCAGAGAACAGAATTTCAGAACTACGGTGAGCGAGAGCAACGAAAACCGACGTTGAAGTGCGAGTCCGCCGGAGCGAGCCAGACGCGGTCGGCAGAACGGACGAGGTAAGCGTAGGCGTCCCACGAGCCGCCCCGCAGCACTCGAGCCGCTCCAGAATCAGGCCCAGGCGGATTCTCGCCTGGCGAACTCTGGTAGTAAGTCCCGGAGTACCAATCATTTACCCACTCCCAGACATTGCCGGCCATGTCATAAACACCATAAGGACTTTGTCCGCTTTCATAACTGCCAACCGGGGTTGTATCGCCAACGCAGGAGCCAAAATTAGCAGAGGTACAGTCGCTCACTTCTCCCCAGGGATACGTTCTTCCATCCGTCCCATGCGCGGCTTTTTCCCATTCGGCTTCGGTGGGCAACCTCGCCCCGCGCCATTCGCAGTAGGTATTTGCCATATTCCAGTCCACCCAAATGACGGGATAATTTTCAAATTGGGCATTGCCGTAATAGCTGGCGCGGGTGAAAGTACTTGTATCCACTGGAGGCTGGCAGACACCCGCATCCACACAGGCTTTGTAGAGTTTGTTGGTCACTTCGTATTTGTCAATATGAAAATCATCCAGATACACCACGTGGATAGGTTTCTCATCAACATCTCCAGTATCACTCCCCATGCTGAAATTCCCCGCAGGGACGAGCACCATTTCAGCACCTTTATCATCAACGATTCCAACCACCAGCGGAATTGCCTCGGCTAAATCAGGATAACTGCCACTATTTTGTTTCCAATACTGGCTGAAGTCTACGTCTTTGTTGATCAGGAGTCTGGCGGCGGCCTTGCGGTTAGGATCAAGCTTTATCATCTGGGTCAGATCATTCAGCGCATCTGGATACGTTTCCTTACCCATGTTGATATAGACCTGAGCTCGATCATAATATAAGGCCGGGTTTTGGGCTGGGTTCTTGGTGTTCCAATCTATCGCACGCGTCAACTCAGACTTCGCATCGTAATAATTTTTCGCGTTTAGGGCTTCGCGTCCACCCACCCAAAAGTTGATTTCATTCGCCAGGTCTGGTTTTGCTACTTTCATGGATTCGCCCATTGCTTTTAATATGATATTTCCCTCTGGCGTATTATCCAGCGATTGGTATATCCCCAAGATAACACTTACCTGATCTTCCCTCATGCTGGCAGAATTAGTGGGTGTGAAAAGTGCCAGTTTTTCGGCCTGGGGTAAACCATTGAACAGGTTTCTCGCCCGAACTCCAAAAGACTTATCCTGCAATTCAAATATTCGTGCCAGATTCTCCAGCCGCACGCGCGGGTCATTCGTCGCATTGAAATTTGACTCGAAGCGCGCAGTCCGTTCTTCATCGGAGCGTGTATATTCCTGGTAGGCAAAGAAGCCAGCAATCATCAATGCCACAACCACAATCAGCGCTGCTCCAATGACCACATTCCGTGTCGTGGAGGGAGGCATATTCTCCCTGATCCACTTCAGGTCAAAGATGCGTTCATAGATCTGATTGCGTGGTACAAGATGTTCATCCTGCCTGCGCACCACCCCGGAAATTTTTAGATGTGCTTTGGGGATGGAACGTTCATCATCCATTACTTTCTTCCCCGCGCGAATCTCCTTATAAACCTTGAGTACCTTGCGAACATCCGGGGTACGTTCGGCCAGCATTTCTTTCACAAACTGGATGTTGTTGTCCTGCCAGCCTTGCTCACCGATGAAGAGCTGCTCCACCGTGGCATCCACTACCTGCTCGGCGAGATCTCCGCCGCGCTTTGCAAGGTTGGAACACAGACGCTGAGTCAGGTAGGGATGACCGCCTGTCCAGCCAAAAACCTTGCCTAAAACCTGCTCTGGATTTTCTCCTAATCCTGCTGCGAGTGGACGTGCTTCCTCCAACGTAAAATCCATCAGCTCCACCCGACGACCGAGATTGAACGGTGTGCGTTTGCTGTCGGTGATGAGATCACTTGGAGTAGCCACACCGATTAGAACAAAAGACAAACGCCTGAATTCCGGCGTCGTGGAGCGAGCATTGTACACCGCCCGCAGGGCTGCAAAGAAATCATCCGAAAAAGGAACACTCAAAGTACTGTCAATTTCATCGAAGAACAACACCACGGATTCATCAACCTCTTTGAGCAATACGTCGCGAAAGAAGTTAGTCAGACGCTGGGTGGGTCCAAGCTGGTCATGATCCTTCCACCAATTAAAGATATCGGTCTTGAATTTCAGCGTGTCATTTATTTCATTGAGGATGCCCAGGTACCATTCATCCTGAGTGACTTGAGTACCAATCGCACTCAAATCGATAATCACCGAACGAATATGGTCTGCTTCCAATTGTTCGGCAGTGCGCACCATCAGGCTGGATTTCCCCACCTGGCGGGATGAGAGTACAAGCGCAATCTCAGCCTGCCGGCACAATTGCAGCAGTTCATCGTCTGCCTTGCGCTTGATATAAAGGCCGCCGCCCGCCTGGACGGTGCCGCCAACCGTGTAAATACTGGATTTAGCCATTCAGCCGCTTCTCAAAGTAGCCTGCATATAATTGATTGCGCGGCAGCACTGCATTGCCAATACGCTTTACCAACCCTGCACCGCGTAATTGGAAAAAGATATGTTCATCGGAGCAGCGCTGATATTTGATAACTTGAACCAATCCCGCTTTTAGCTTTTCCTGATCACCCATGCGGAAAAGATAATTTCGTAAATGGTCCCCAAAGGGTCCATCGTCTTCGTAAGCTTTATCCAACATTTCAGTGAAGGTGGTACGCTGGCTGGCAATCAGATAGAGTGCCTTGCGTGTCAAATAAGGATGGCCGCCAAGTAGACCAACAAGTTGCTGAACCTGGGCTTCGGTCAACGGATCGCGATGACGATGGTTGAGATCAGCAGCTTGTTCTGGCGTGAAATCCGAGAGTTCAACCACTTGACCGACGTTAAAGGGTGATTGATTGAGATCGGCAATAAACTGATATGGCTCAGTAGATGTCACCAGCGACAAGTTCAGACGCGTCCAATCACCGAGGCGAGCACGATTATTATGCCAACTACGCAACATACTGAAAAAGTCCGACCGGAAGGGTGAAGCGAACATACGCTCGACCTCATCCATGGCCAAAAGGATTTGCACATCCTTGATTTCTTTTAGCAAATATCTCTGGATGTAATTGGTAGTCTTTTGCACGTGCCCAAGCGGATTTTTCCAAAATTCTTCCGTTCGGTCTTCAATCTCAAATTCCCATGACAGCAGACTGCAAAATTGAGGGTAGAAAATATCCGCATCTTCAATGACAGAATTTTCAATCAACTGGAAATCAATGAAAGCTGCGCGCATGCCGCGATTTCCCGCTTCAACTAACAATGTGTTGAGCAATGAACTTTTGCCCATCTGGCGCGGGCCTTTGATTGTGATGGTAACACCCTTAATCTCATTAAGAGCTTTCATGGCTTCCTGATCTGTTTCGCGCTCAATGTAGAAGGGTGATTGATGAGGCATTGTGCCTTCCGGCGAGCCCAAATCAGGCGAGGAGATATTCGCAAAGGCTGTTGGAACTTCCTCTTTCTTTATCTCATTAACTGCAGTAGTTGTTGCTTCAGCGTTATCAGAAGGTAATTGTCCACCCGCAATAGCTTGTTTCAGTTCCACGATTATTTTTGGAGTATCTGCATCCTTATCCCATAGCGCCCATTGCAACGGATTAAGATAAGCGCTTAAAGGATAAACCAGAGGTTCGTTGAAGTTCAAACGTACGGGCAGGATAGCCGGATTGCCGTGTGCCTTTCCATGGTGGTGAGCCGTTTCGATTTCAGCAATCACCATTTCGCTATGAACCGAGCTTTCTGACAAGAAGATAACTAGATAGTCTGATTCTTTGATAGCTTTCTGGATGCGTTCCGCCCATTTCTCACCCACCTGGATTGTGGTATCAATGAAAACTTCATGCTCCGGCCGTAGGGCATTGTACACAGCTGTGGCTACAGGTGTATCGGGTTCAACATTCCGTTTGTAACTGATAAAAATTTTTGCCACAGCAACCCATCCTACGAAGGCAGTGCTCACTGTTGCATAGTCAAATTATACCAATCAACTCGAACATATCGTCATTCCGACAAAGCACAACGGAAACCCACACCCTCGTACGAGTCATCCAGCCCAAACCACAAGCGATACGCGGAGCGACCATAACCAAAGGTAAAGTTATACGATCCGCCACGCATGCTGCGATACTCGGTGATGGCGGGATCCACGCCTTGTGGATTTTCCAGGGGGGAAACAGCATAGTAGTTCTGGATGCTCGCGTTGAACGGATCAACCTCGATGAAGGCGTCATGAACCCATTCCCAGACGTTGCCGCCCAGATCGAGCGCGCCGTAGGAGCTGGCGCCTTCCGGGAAGCTGCCCACCGGCGCGGAGCGCACAAAGCCGTCACAGCTCACTTTTCCATCTTGCATCAGGGAATCATCTAATTCAGTCTCGTCGTCAAAATTGCCCTTGCGGCAGTCATATTCATTTCCCCAGGGATAGACGCGCTGCTGATCCGTGTACGGGTCCCATGCAGCGGCCTTTTCCCATTCGGCCTCTGTGGGCAGCCTGCGCCCGGTCCACGTGCAATACTCCACTGCATCATTCCACGAGACATATTCCACCGGGTGGCTGGCAAAGGCTGGATCATCGTAGAAGGCCAGGAAGGATGGATTGTCGCATTTTCCCGCCTCTACACACTTCGCATACATGGCATTCGTCACTTCCGTTTGATCGAGCCAGTAGGCATCCAGATGCACTTTATGGACGGGTTGTTCATCGGTGAGGCCGTCCGCCGTTCCCATTAGGAATTCTCCAGCCGGGACGTACACCAGAGTCACGTTATCGACAGTAGATGTCTTTGTCCTTCCGATCTCTTCTAGATTAGTTTGCCTGGTAATCGTGAGATTCTTTGACTCTGAGGATTCGTTCGTTAATGGAGCGCATCCACTCAGGGCAATTGCGATGGCGAACGCGATCACTATGAACCTGTAAACTGAAGATCGCATGATTCTTACTCCTTCGAATTTGTATTTGCTCAAGCCGCCGTCCTTCGCGAACGCCGTCCCCGCGGGCGGCAGTACCCGAAGGGTGCGTCGGTGCATTCTTTATATCGCCTGCGCCGACGCTACGCGCGGCGCAGGGAGCAAAATCACAAGAATTATTATACAACCAGTCCAATTTTGGGTTATAATCTCACCACTATGAGATACGAGCCAGCTGGCAACCTTTTCCTGTGCATCGGTGTACGTGGATTCGACGTCGCTTCACCGCCTGGAATCGCGCCTGTTGCCCGGAGATAG
Organism: Anaerolineales bacterium; assembly: GCA_035720235.1. GTDB lineage: Bacteria > Chloroflexota > Anaerolineae > Anaerolineales > Villigracilaceae > Defluviilinea. The sequence continues at coordinate 45,150 of DASTOH010000187.1, forward strand.
TGCTTCGTTTTATTCGAAACTTTACCGCCGCAGGTCGCCTGCGGCGGTTTTTGTTTAAATATGATTGTGTAGAGATGCGCTCTCTAGCGCATCCGTCGGCGTGAGACGCCTTCGGCAGCGCCGACTACACTATGGTTTGATAAATTTTGGAGTACACATGATCTCGATCACCGTTTCAAACGCAACTCTCATCCTCGGCTCGCACGCCATTTTCCGGGACTTGAACTGGGAAATCCAGCATGACCAGAAGATTGGTCTCATCGGACCCAATGGCGCGGGGAAATCCTCGCTGTTCAAATTGATCATCGGTGAACACGCGCCCGAAAAAGGTGGGACCGTGATCCGCGCCAAGGGCGTGACGGTTGGATACCTGCCGCAGCATCCGGAATTTGATCCGGAGCAGATCGCCTTCTCGCTTGCCCTGGAAGGGAATCCACGCGTCGCGGAGATCGAATCGGAGTTGCAGCGCGTTGAATCGAGATTGAGCGATCCGGCTGTGTACAATAACGCGAAGGCACTGGAACGCACGCTGGATGCACAGCACAAATTGATCGAAGAGTTCGAATCGCTGGGCGGTTCGAATTACGAATCGCGCGTCCGTGAGCTACTGCGTGGGTTGGGCTTGCCTGAATCGGATTTCGAGAAGCCGATCCGCGCATTGAGCGGCGGGCAGAAGAAACTGATCGGGCTGGCTCGGCTGCTCCTGGCGAATCCATCCGTATTGCTGCTGGATGAACCGGACAATCATCTCGATATGCCGGGAAAGGCTTACCTGGAGAGACTCATCAACGATTATCCTGGCGCGGTAGTCATCATTTCGCATGACCGTTATATCCTGGATGCCATCGCCACCCACATCGCAGAGATCGAGGACGGCAAAATTACCACGTTCATTGGCAACTATACCGAATACATCGTGGACAAGGAGGAGAGGCTGGCGCGGCAGGAAGAGTTATATCAAATCCAGCAGCGCGAGATCAACCGGCTGGAAATGGCGTTGAATCGTTACAAACTATGGGTGCAGATCAACGATAAGTTCGCGAGCCGCATGCACGCCATGGAAGCACGCATGGCCAGAATTGAACGGATTGACAAACCTGTGCTCGATCGCCGCAAAATGGACCTCGAGCTTAGCGGCTGGCGTGGGTCGAATCAGGTGTTGGAGTTCGAGCAGGTAAGCAAAGCTTTCTCGCATCGTAATGTGCTAGAAGATATTACCTTCTTAATTCGGCATGGCGAACGCGTGAGCCTGATCGGCGCAAACGGCGCAGGCAAGTCTGTGCTGTTGCGATTAATCCTGGGAAAGGAACAACCTACCCACGGCGAGATCAAAATTGGACCGAGTGTAAAGGTCGGTTACTATGCGCAAGAACATGAGACTTTGGATTTCAACCAGACCTTAATCGACACCGTCCGCTTGACCGGCAATATGAGCGAAGGACGCGCCGTCTCTTTTCTGACCCGGTACCTGTTCAGCTATCGACAGGCGACTCAACGCGTCGGGTCACTTTCCGGCGGTGAACGGAGCCGGCTCCAGTTGGCGCTGCTGGTGCTTTCGGGTGCGAACTTCCTCCTGCTCGATGAGCCAACCAATAATCTCGATATTGCCTCGGCGGAAGTGCTGGAGAACGCCTTGAATGATTTCAATGGGACGGTCCTGGTCATTTCGCATGACCGGTATTTTCTGGACCGCACCGTGAGCCGGATCCTTGAACTGAAGGACTCAAGGATCACAGAATATATCGGCGGATACAGTGATTACGCCGTCAAGGCGGTCAAAGCAGCCAAGGCGGAGGTCAATTGGATCGGAGTGAAACAGGTCAGGGCGTAGAAAGAGGCGTTGACCGCTCGAACGCGGCCCCGTTCCGTTATGTGGAAACGATTCAAGCCGGGAAAACGTCCATGAATCGGCCGCGGAGCGGTCAAAAGTCCGAAAAGTGTTCGATGGTATAATTCCGCCGTTATGCTCCAGGAACCTACATCACAAAAGACGAAGGTGTGCCCCACTTGTGGGACACGTTTAAGCGAAAGTGCCACGCGCTGCCTGGTGTGTGGCACAGAACTTACGGCCAAGGCCGAGACAAAATCTAAGAGAGCTGATAAGGCGGTACAGGCCAGCCGCATGCCGGAGGTTACTCTCAGCCTGCCTGCAGCACTGGGAGCGCTGGTGCTCGTTTTGCTCACCGGCGCCGCCGGGGTTTATTTCAGCTTGCAGGCGGGATTCGGCGGCAATTTGGCAGAGCCCACGCTCGAAGTAACACCAACCGAGACCGGCACTATTACCCCTACGGCAACAGAGGCCCCGACCGCGACCCTCATCCCCACTGAAACGCCGCTGCCCCCGCTGGATTACACCGTGCGCACCGGCGATACCTGCGGAATTATCGCCAGCACCTTTGGCGTTTCGGTGCAAAGCATTATTGTTTTGAATCAGCTGTCATCGCAGTGCTTTGTCTCAGTCGGACAGGTGCTAAAAGTTCCTTATCCTACTCCCACGCCGGCGCCACCCCCGACCGCCGTACCGAATGAAGCCACACAAACCGCGGTGGCCTGTGAAAAGGTCCCGTATACAGTGCAGGCCAACGACACGTTATCCAGCATCGCCGCCAACTACAACGTGCCGCAGGACGCGATCAAATTCTATAACGGCCTGGCCTCCGATAACGTCTTCCTTGGGACAACGATCATTGTTCCACTTTGTGAACGCTTCGCCACACCAGGACCAACTCCTACCGCCACGCTTCCACCTCCCTACCCGGCACCGAGCCTGCTCCTGCCTGCGGACGGTGCGGCATTCACCCTTGCCAATGACGTAGTCACGCTGCAATGGTCCACTATTGCATCGCTGCGTGAGGATGAACGATATCAAGTGACCATTGTGGATGTCACCTCCGGCCAGGGACTGCGTGAGACAACGTATGTGACCGATACAAAATTCATCGTTCCCACAACCTTCAGGCCGAACGACAACCTGGCACACGTGATCCGCTGGTGGGTCACCACGGTCCGGCAGACAGGTGTGGATGATCAGGGCCAGGCTGTATACGCCTCTGCCGGTGCTGTCAGCGAAGAGCGCGTCTTCTCCTGGGTGGGTGTGGCTGTCCAGAGTTCACCTGGTCCATGATCCACTCACTATTCAGGCATTTGCATCCCCATCGGTTTCCGGTGGGGATTTTTTTACCTCTTGACAAATTCCAGATTCTTATTAAAATATCCACATTATTCAATTTGTTGAATAATTCAATTATTTGGAGAATAAAATGTCCCCTTTTGCAATCGAACTCGAAAAAACACAGATGGAATCTGCACTAGTCAGTATTGAACCAGCGTTAAATGTGTTTGGCTCCATGCTGTTAATCTCAAAAGCTGAAGAAGGTGATCCTGGTATTCATGAGTGGGTCACGAAGACCCGTGCGCTCATGTCTGTTGAGGAGCAATTTCGCCATAAACTGGTGACCATTGGCTTTCACTATTCCATCCTGCCGAGTGTCACCGGGCAAACCTTTGAGGCTTACCTTGCCACTCTTGACTCCACGCCGCCCTCTGTCTTTCGCGAGAAGCTGCTGAAAGCCTATTCGGAAGTCTCTTGTACAAAGGAATCGCAAAAAGAAATAGGCAAGCCAGTTAATTGGGAAGAGGTCCTTTCTTCCGCGATCAACTACGTCGAGTTTTTGAAATATCGATTTGGTACAGGCCTCGTAGACGATGAAATCGAGAAGCGCGCCTATGAATATGTGATCGACCCTGCCGCACTGAAACAATTGATCACGGGCCATATTCGCTGGTTCTGGAAAAACCACCTGCAAGCGGAATGGACGCGCGTCCGCCCGATGCTGGAGGAGACTGCTAGGGCGTTCAACCAGATCGATACCAGCCGCATGACGCGCACGGAATTAATCCGATTTGTAACCGGCACGGAATTTACGGAATCGAAATGGGGCGATACGGTACAAAACGCGAAAGAGTTGATCTTCATCCCGAATGCGCACTTTGGTCCTTATATTCGCGGCGACAAGGTTGGAGACAGGTTCTATGTTTACTTTGGCGCCCACCTGCCTGAGGGCTCTGAAGTGCATATCCCCGAGCTCGACCGTGCCGAGATTGTCGCGCGCCTTTCAGCGCTGGCAGACGACACACGCCTGAATATCCTTCAGATGATCGCAGAAAATGGTCAGATGCGCGCGCAGGAAATCATGGAAGCCATCAACCTCAGCCAGCCCAGTGTGTCGCGTTACCTGACGCAGCTTACCGCCACAGGCTATTTACAGGAAAGGAGAGAAAGCGGAGCAAAGGTCTATATCCTCAATAAGGATCGCATCGAAAAAACGCTCAAGGCAGTCCATGCCTTTTTACTAGGTATTCCTTAGTCCTTGCCAAAGGAGCAACAAATGAACTACTTTCAAGACGAACAGACAGCCGCATATAACCGACAACGCATTGCTGAAGCATTCCATCAGATCCGGCTCGAAGAACTGGCCCTCAAATCACGCGTATACCAACCCGGCCGCTTCGAGCGCATGATGTTCAACTTCGCAAACTGGATGATTTCCACAGGTAAACAGCTGCGCAAGCGCTATGAAATTCCCGATGCAAATTGCACGCCTGTGCAATCAAAAAGCTTTGCCCGATAGTACCCCTGGAGCAGAATGGACTCTTTACTGGTTAAGATAAAAAGAACTTACAACGAGTATCCACGTGCCTTCTGGGTCTATAACATCATCGTATTCATCGACCGCCTGGGCGGGTTTATGCTTTACCCGTTCTTCGCTCTCTACCTCACCCAGAAGTTCGACATTGGAATGTCCACCGTAGGCATCCTGTTTGCGGTCTTCTCGATCTCCCATATAGCAGGGAGCGCCATCGGCGGCGCGCTCACCGATCGCATGGGACGCAAGTCTGTGATCATTGCCAGCCTGCTGCTCTCCTCGCTCAGCGCGCTAGGCATGGGTCTTGCCCCAACGATCGGCATCTTCGTCGCGGTCACCGTCATTGTGGGCACCCTGTCGAGCATTGGGCATCCCGCCCATGAAGCCGTGGTCGCCGACCTCCTGCCGCAGAAAAAACGCGCGGAAGGCTACGGCATCATCCGCGTGGTGTTCAACATGGCGGTCATCATTGCGCCGCCCATCGCAGGATTATTGATTGCCAATTCCTATCTCACCCTCTTCATTGTGGATGCGGTGATCAGTATCATCGCGGCCGGGATCGTCCTCTTCGGATTGCCTGAAACAAAGCCACAGCCGCATGCCCATGCCAAACCCGAAACCATAAAGCAGACCTTTGCGGGCTATGGACGCGTCTTCAAGGATGTTCCCTTCCTGGCTTTCATCGGTGTATCTGTCATGATGACGCTGGTTTACATGAACATGAACTCCACGCTGGGAGTCTACCTGCGCGATCAACATGGTCTGCCTGAAATCAGCTATGGCGCGCTGTTGAGCATCAATGCCATCATGGTTGTCTTCCTGCAATTCTGGGTCACCCGGCGCATCGAAAAGTACAGACCCATGCTGATCATGGCATCAGGTTCCATCCTCTACGCGCTGGGTTTTGCGATGTATGGATTTGTTTCCACATTTGCACTGTTCGTAACCGCCATGGTAATCATCACGATTGGTGAAATGGTCGTTTCGCCCATACAACAGTCATTGGTCGCAGGTTTTGCACCCGAAGCGATGCGCGGACGCTATATGGCTGTTTCCGGGCTTTCGTGGAGCGTATCGTTTACAGTCGGACCCTATTTTGCTGGGCTGATCCTGGACAGTTCAAACCCCAACTTGTTGTGGATCCTGTGTGGGTTCATTGGCTTGTTGGCAACCCTCGGCTTTTCAGCCCTGAACAAGACACATCGGGTCGCTGCGCAGTTCCCAGAGCCTGCTGCAACAGATTAACCAAAATCGGTTTTTCTCCTCCTCACGATGGGACAGGTCTAACGCATGGACCTGTCCCAATCTGTTTAAATAGTTGCACGCTGAGCCCAGATGTACCAGTATCTCGACAAGCCATTTCCATGCCCTTACAATATCTGCAAAAATCGTCACGGAGAATTACTATGGATGTACGTTCCTACAACCGCGATGCCTGGAACCGCGAAGTGGATGGCGGTCAGAATCGCTGGACTCAGCCCGTCAGCCACGAAATCATAGAAAGAGCGCGGCAGGGAGAGTTCAGCCTCCTGCTTACCGAAAATATCCCTGTCCCCCACCGCTGGTTTCCGCCGCTGCAAGGAGCAGATGTATTGTGTCTCGCTTCGGGCGGCGGACAGCAGGGACCCGTGCTCGCGGCGCTTGGCGCCCATGTGACAGTCTTCGACAATTCCCCCAGCCAGTTGAAGCAGGATCAGCTTGTGGCGGAGAGAGAAGCGTTAGCCATCCGAACCGTGGAAGGCGATGCCGCCGATTTATCCGCCTTTCTTGACGAATCCTTCGAACTCATCTTCAACCCGGTTTCAACGGTTTTCATGCCGGATGTGCGGGTGATCTGGCGCGAATGTTCTCGCGTGCTTCGGCCTGGTGGGATATTGATGACTGGCTCCATGAATCCGGTGCATTACATCTTTGATCTCTTCAAGGCTGATGAAGGCATCCTGGAGGTCACTCATTCCATTCCCTACTCAGACCTGACAAGCTTATCGGAAGAGGATCGGGAGGAATACATCAAAAAGGGATTGCCTCTGGAGTTTGGCCATTCACTCACCGATCTGCTGGGCGGCCAATGCGCGGCCGGATTGGTCATCACGGATTTATACGAAGATTACATGCTCGACTCGCCCTTGCATAACTATCATCCCAGCTATATCGCGACACGGGCGATAAAGAGCGGATAGATTCCGTAGTGCGACATCGAGCTGTGGCTGGGCTATAATTTCCTCAGTTAATGGTGCGTTGTCCACACAAATATAAGCAGGCGAAATTAACCAGATCGCGAAGATTATTGTTCACTTAAGCGTGGCACTGGCTGTGTGTGCCAATATTTCGGGTTGCTTGCCTATCCTCGCAACGGAACCTACTCAAATCGCTGCCACCTCACCGATCAACAGCTATGAAGCATCAGATCTCGTCGGCATCTGGCTTCTCGATCAGGTTCACGACGACACAATTGTTAGCTTTCATGCCGACGGCACGTATGCGCGCGACGCGGGCAGGCAACTGGTGACCAAGCCAGCCACTTTCGGCACGTATACAGTCAATGACAACCGGTTAATTTTTAATGTTCGCGTGGACCAGTGCCCCTCTGCCGGACAGTACATTTGGGAAATCAGCATTCCAGACGACGGCCTGTTAACGTCTGTTGTTGTAGAAGACACCACTTGCTATGGGGCTACAGGAATCGAATCGAGCTGGATCCGATTGTCCCCCAATAGCCAAATGGAGCTCTCGCCCCCCTCCTCAGCGACAGCTGCGGAAGGGATACCTGCCAGGGCCAGCAACTTGAAGGGGATCTGGTATCTGGTGGGAAGTTCAACGCTCATTAGCTTTCCGTTGGATGGCACGTATGTTTACGATGATCGTGGGACGTTGGATACCGATCCGATCGATTCGGGAACATACGAAGCGGTAGGCTCCACCGTAAAGCTGACAAGTGGAAGCAACTCACGTGAGTGTACGAATGGTGATGTTCTCTTGCTTGAAGATGTCAAAATAATGTACCCGAGTTGGTGGCTCATTGGCCGGGTCGTACAGGACTCCTGCGGCACTTTCAACCCGGAGATATATTCCTTAAGGCTGTGTCTATATGAACATTTGGGGAAGCCGATTTCTCACACCGTCTGACCTTCTATCTCTTCACGGTTCGGGTGGACATTGCTCCAAATGTAAATATCTTTTACATTCCTCGATCGTTAGTGAACGTGTCACGCGCGACTGCGCCATTTCAATTAGATCCTCTAGTTTCAAGGCGTAAACACGCACCGTCCCATCAAGGCTGGCAGTGAAGAGCCGTGTTCCCTCACGATTGAAAGTAATAGACGATATGTTTGCTGTGTGACCTGAAAGGCTAATCAACTCCACGCCTGTTGCAGCATCCCAGATCCTGATCAGAGCGTCCGCACCTGCACTTGCCAAACGGGTTCCATCAGCGCTAAACACAATCGTGCCCACCGTACCCGTGTGGCCGGACAGCTCCATCAACTCCTCCCCGGTTGCCACATTCCATAGCTTGATGACACCGGCCCATCCGCTTGTGGCTAGATATTTTCCATCCGGACTGAAGTCAACGCCCCAGATTCTGACCGGATGACCTTTCAAGATTTGCAGTTCTTTGCCGGTGGCGGCGTCCCAAAGTCTTGCTGTGGAGTCAGGCTCGTCGCTGGCCGTTACCAGAAGCTTCCCATCTGGGCTGAAGGCAATGCGCGTCAGACCGGCCGTATGCTCAGAAAGAGTGAGCAATTCATCTCCAGTTGTGGCATCCCAAACTTTGGCGATGCCATCTGCGCCGGCCGTCGCCAGCCTTTTTCCGTCCGGGCTGAAGTCCACATCCAAGACGCCTGAAAAGAGTCTGCCTACAGTGCCACTGCCGTGCCCAGTGAGGGTGAGCAATTCATCCCCATTATGAGCGTCCCATATCGTCACGCTGTTGTCGGCACTAGCAGTCGCGATGCGCGTTCCATCTGGGCTGTAAACCGCATTATAGACGAAATCTTTGTGTCCAGTTAGTACAAGCAACTCTTCACCGGTTTCAGCATCCCGGATTTGGGCGATCATCGAATCTTGACTGGTTGTGAGAATGCGCTTCTCGTCCGGACTCAAGACGACTTCTCTAAACCGTCCGCCACTAATAGTCAACACTTCTCGGCTTGCTGACGGCGAAAGATCCCAGATGCGGGCAGTCATGTCTTCTGAAGCTGAAGCTAATAGCCTTCCATCTGGGCTAAAGGAAATGCCCACCACGACGCCACCATTCCCGGCAAGTGTCAGCAACTCTTGACCTCTTGCAATATCCCAGATCTTCACTGTCCCGTCATTGCTAGAGCTGGCTAAGCGGGTGCCGTCCGGACTGAAAGCCACTTCGTTAATCAAACTACTATGACCGGATAACGTCAAACGATGCTCACCGCTAATGGCATCCCAGACTTTTACCAAGCCGCTCGTGTGCCCAGTGATGAGCAACGTGCTACAAAACTCGGCTTGCGCGTCGGTACCATTCGAGCAGTCAGGGCCAAAGGCAAGGGCGAGTGTACCCTCATCCTCTATGCGCAGGAGCTCCTGACCGTTGGCCGAATCCCAGATGATTATCGTTCCATTACGACTGGACGTCGCCAAGCGTTGCCCATCAGGGCTGAAGACAACCTCGTTGACAATGTCTGTGTGGCCTGTCAGTGCGAGTAGTTCTTTGCCGCTCCTAGCATCCCAGACCTTGGCTGTTTTGTCATCACTGCTAGTTGCTAAACGCGTGCCGTCCGGACTGAAGGCGATATCAGTAAGCGTCTGCGAATGACCGGAGAGAGTGAGGATTTCATCTCCTGTGTTGGCATTCCACACTTTTGCCGTATTATCGCTGCTGGCTGTAGCCAGGCGTGTTCCGTCCGGGCTATACGTGATGACAACTATCACATCAGAGTGGCCAGAAAGCGTGAACAGTTCCTCGCCACTGATAGCATCCCATACTTTCGCCGTCTGATCTAAGCTGGCTGTAGCCAGGTGCTTTCCGTCAGGACTAAAATCTACATCGTAAACCCAGTCTGTATGACCAGTTAGCTTGAGCTTCGTACGCAAAGCCTGCACTGATTGGTGAAGAGCCTCTTCTGCTTCCTTCGTATGAGATTCCGACAATGCGTGCAAGGATAGCAAAACGCTGCGCTCAGGGTCGATGTCGAGATTATTGACAGCAGAGATAGCCAATTCCCGGGAGATGGCAAGTTGCTTTTCATTTTCTGCCCGAAGGCGCTCTGCTTCTGCGGTGGCTTGCGCATCGATGGCATTGTCTTTGGCAACTTGCGCGGTCGTGGCGTTATTTTGTGCGGAGATCGCATTCTGATTCGATCGCACCCCGAAGGTTCCTGCCAGCAAGGCCAAAATGACGGCAATCGAACCGATGGTGGTAATGATCCGGTTGCGGCTCCTCAAACGCGAAACAGATTGGCGCTGCGTCTCGGCCAGCTCTTTTGCGGCAGCCAGTTCACGCTCGCGTTGCTCTTCCCGCTCTTGTTCCTCCTGCTTTGCCTGCCGGTTCGATGCCTCCAGGAACATTCCTTCCTGTGCGTTCAGAG
>DASTOH010000188.1:0-16198 GCA_035720235.1 Anaerolineales bacterium
GTTCAAAGCGCGGAAATACCCTAGCTTCCCCTTTACCGTCAAAGAGAACTGAACATGGTTGCGATAATTCCATGGGTTTGGACAGGCAACCATCGGCTGAATGGGTGGGTTTTCGATCTTGCCGATGCGAGTCAATTGGTCATGGAGGATTTCCCTTTTGATCTGAAGCTGTTTTTCGTAGGGCAGGTTCTGGTAATGACATCCGCCACATTCGCCGAAATGTTTGCATTTTGCAACAATGCGCTCAGGCGAAGATTCGAGTATCTCAACGATTTCCCCGCGCGCAAAATTCTTCTTTTCCTCCGTCAACCACACCCGGACGCGTTCGCCCGGCAACCCAAACGGCACGAAGACCGCGCGGCCGTCTTCCAGGCGTCCCATGGCGTCGCCGCCGTAGGTTTGTTTTTCGAGAAGCAGGTCAACGGTTTTTGACATGGTCAAATGTCAAAGGTTGAACATTGGAACCCTCAACCATAAAATCATTCCCATCAAGCGCACTGAATTCTCGAAGAGAGAGGTTTACTTTGTATTCGCGCCACAACAATAGAGCCGCAAGAAATATACGGAGGCGAGCAACCCGAACCTGTAAAGAAACAACTAATGCTGGAAGTGGATTCATGATCCGAATTATAAACGGTGATTAAACTGTTTTAATGCAACCTGCCGCCGGGGACGGCGGCAAGAACTAGTTGCGCGGTACCATATATGTTACTTCTTCAGAAACTCTTCCATCGCTGCGAGCAGTTTCTCGATATCTTCCATCTGGATCTCGCCCATGTGTGCGATACGGAAGGTCTTGTCCTTGAGTTGGCCGTAGCCGTTGGCGATGCGCATTTCACGTCCCTTGAGAAAAGCGTTCAGGTCAGAGACGCTGAAACCGCGGTCGTTCTTGAGCGTGGTAACCGTCTGGGAGCGATAGCCTTCCGGGGCATACATCGAAAGGTCGTGCGCGTCGGCCCAGTTTTGGACTCGTTTGGCCATGGCGGAATGACGTGCAAAACGGTTATCGAGTCCCTCTGCAAAGATACGGTCGAGTTGGAAGTCGAGGGCGTAGATGAGGGACATGGCCGGCGTGGCAGGAGAGGAATCCTTCAGACGGTGCTTCTCCATGCGGACCAGGTCAAAGTACCAGCCTCGGTTTTCCACCGATTTGGCCTTCTCCATGGCCCGGTCTGATACAGCGCCCAACGCCAGGCCGGGGGGCAGCGCCAGGCATTTCTGCGAGGAGGTCAACAGCATATCAATGCCCCACGCATCCATTTCGATCCTGGCACCGCCCAGGGAAGAAACCGCATCCACAAAAATCAGCGTTTCCGGTGAAACCGCACGGACCGCCTCTGCGATTTCCTTCACAGGATTCTGCATCCCGGTGGAGGTCTCGTTGTGGACCACGGTCAGGGCTTCGAATCCGCCTCTTCGGACGGCATCCGCTATTCGGTCGGGCGAAGCGGGCGTGTCCCATTCAAAGGAAAGTTTCTCAGTATCCTTTCCATTGGAGGCCGCAACCTCGTACCAGCGATCCGCAAACGCGCCATTGACCACGGAAAGCACACGCTTATTCACAAAATTGCGAATGGCTGCCTCCTGCAATCCGGTGCCGGAGGAGGCGGTGAGGAAGACACGGTATTGTGTGTAAAAGAGCCCTTGTGATTTTTCAGAGGCGCGCCGATAGATGGCTTCGAATTCCTTGCTTCGATGCGGCAACATGGGCGCGGCTTGCGCCTGGAGCACTTCGTCGGCAACATCCACGGGACCAGGGACAAACATGCGGGACATAATTTCTCCGTGTGGTGCGACACGCTTCGCAGTGTCGCAGTACGAAATTACTTGAGGAAGAATGAGAGGGCCACCAGGATCACCACGAACGACCCGGCCAACACGCCAATGCGGCTCAGGTCGCGTTTGACATACGTGTAATCGGGGTTGAACTCGGTGGTGCTGGTGGTAGCCGCCCTGGTTGTCCTTCTACTGCTTTTTGCCATTTGATACTCCTTGGTTTCTAGTGGTGGTCGAGTAGGACGAGCGCGCGAAGCGTCTCGTCCGTATCGAGACCACATTTGTGATTTCTTTTTTTCTTGTTATTGCTGGTTTCGACTGCTTGCGCTCAACCAGCGTGTTATGTCTAATTCTGTAACCGCGCAAAGACCACGATGCGCTTTTTGTCCACGAGATAGGGATAGCACGAAATCAACGTCACTGTCGGGCTGCCGGTGCTAGCCATGACCTCCACCGCGGTCGGTTCGACGATGGCCGTGCGATCGACAACATACACATATTGCCGCTGTTGTGTATAGAGAATGACCTGGTCGCCCGGTGCGAGTTTGTCAAGGTAACGGAATAACTCGCCATATACATCATTGTGCGCCGAGAGAATTACATTCCCATTTTGCCCGGGGTTGGCCGAACCGACATTTTGGCCAACGCCCTTTTTGAGCTGCTCGAAACCATCGCCCTGCACAATTGGCGCATCTACTTTGATGGCGGGGACCTGAAGTCGAATCGCCTGGTCAGGCGCGGCTGTGGGTATGGGAATATTCGCCAGTGACTGCACCATGGGCCGTAAATGTTCGGGGATCTCCTCTTCATTCGGCCGCGTGTTCCCCTGGGCATCCGGCGGTAAATGCCCGGATGGAAGCACTACTGCCATCACCAGCGGCGTCGGTGTGAGCGTTTCCTGAATGAGGGCGGAGGCAACCTGCTGATTCAAATCCTGCAGGACTCCGAATCCGCTGATGAGGACTCCCACCAGGCCGACTACGGCCAGGATTTCCACCGCCAAAAGGATTCGATCCATCACCCGCCGGCGCGTCGAAACCTGGACTGGAGGCTGCTCGCTGGTATCCTCTAGCGTATCCACCACCGGGACCGCCGACAAGGCGTCCGGCTCCACCGCCACGACACGACCCGTTCTTTTAAAGTGCTCCAAACGCTCGCGCCGCGCCCCGCGCCGTTTTTCGATCAACAAACGGCGTAATTCCTCAACCGATAATTCTTCAGGCGCTTTACGTCTCGGCATGGCGATGGGATTATACCGCAAGGCATGCGGCAGGTTTTCTTATGTAAGAGATCGTGCATTCAAAGGGTCTTGGTGGTATAGACCGATGGCACGAATCTAACCTTGAATTCGATCTTGATTTCTGGTAAAATATAGAACGTTTATTCTAAAGAGGGCTGGTAACTGGCTTTATCACGAGGAGCGCCATGAAGACCAAACTTTACGATGAAATTCAGATCAAGCTAAAAGAGACGCGCGAGAATCTAACTGACTGGGTGGAGACGACGCCTGAGGAGAAACGGCATGACCAACTTGGACCGGAGGGTGAAAAGGCCCTGGAAGAGCACTTACATGTGATTGACACCTCCCTTGAAAAAATCGAGGAAGGCACGTTTGGTATTTGCAAAATCTGTCACGAGCCGGTGGATAGCGAACTCCTGCAGGTGGATTACACGTCCGCCGTATGCCTGGGTCACTTCTCCGATGAGGAAATTCGTCAACTGGAAAGTGAACTGGCGCTATCGCAGGTCATCCAACGCGGCCTGCTCCCCCAACAGGTCCCTGAAATTGATGGACTGAACATTGCCGCCTTTAGCCGTCCTGCGCAGATCGTGGGAGGCGATTACTTCGACTTCGTTGATTTCCAGGATGGTAAACCTGGCCTCGTAATGGCTGACGTGAGCGGGCACGGAGTTTCGGCCGGGATGTTCATGAGTAGTATGCAAACTGCTTTTCACACCCTGGTGCCTCAATCGGATTCGCCCGTGGATGTACTGGAGCGTCTCAACCATCTCTACATTCACAATATCAATTTCACAACTTTTGTTACCATCTTCTTTGGCAAGTACGATCCATCAACACGCACATTGAGCTATGCCAATGCCGGACACAGTTCTGCATATTTGTATCGCGTTACAACGAATCAGGAAATCTGGCTACGCCCAACCGGTCCAGCGATTGGTATATCGGAGGGTTTCACTATCCGCAGGGAAGATATCAGATTGGAACCAGGCGATATTCTCCTGCTTTATACGGATGGCATCACCGAGGCCGCCGATCACCAGGGCGACCTGTGGGGCGAGGATAACCTGGCAGATATTATTCGCCAGAACCCGGATTCTTCTGCTGAGCGGCTGATTCAGAAGATCCTGACGGCATTGAAAACTCACACGAATGGGAGCGCTCTGGCTGATGACGTTACCCTGATGATATCCAGGGTGTCATAGCCAAAATTGCATTGTCAAAACTAGCCACCCTCGTTATAATGTCAGTCCTCCGGGCGGGTAGCTCAGTTGGTTAGAGCACATCGTTGACATCGATGAGGTCGCAGGTTCGAGCCCTGTCTCGCCCACACATAGCCGCCACTCCTTTTGAGGAGTGGTTTTTATTTTCCCAACTTTGGTTAAATCGGCCTTCAGTCCAGATTTCGCCAAAATCGATGGTTGAATTTCTCAAACCCCATTTTTTCAAAGAACGCGTGTGCGCCAGTATTGAATCCCCACGAATCCAACTGGATTTTTGGCACATTCAATTCTCGGGCCAAAGCGACCGCCCGTTCGATCAGAGCCACGCCGACGCCCTTGCCCTGCACCGTGGGGCGGACCGAGATCTGGTCAACGAGCAGATAACGCAGCGCGAAGGTGGAGGGTGTCTCGCGACGTTCCATTAATTTGCAGAAAACATAGCCGAGTGGCTCTCCATTTTCCTCCGCAACGAAAAGGCTGTTTTTGGGGTCAGCCAGCATTTCGTCGAAGAAGGCAACTACAAAGTCATCCCTTTGTGGCATTTTGAAAAAATCGGGCTGATTCCCGGCGTGCAGACGCTGCACATCCATGCATAATGAGGAAAGAAGCAAGCTGTCACTGGAATTGGCCTGACGAATATTCATTTGACATCCTCCGGCTTGACAGGCATTTCATTCGGCATATAATACCACTTACATAAACGCGTTGACCGAGACGAGTATGTGGTCAAGTCCCTGACAGGGAGAAGAGGTCGAAGATTGAGAGTCTCTTCCAGGGTATGGCACAGAAAACCACTCGCGAGCGTTGAGCAGAAAAGTGATCAGTAAACATTGATCAGTGAGTATGTGAAACGGATGGCTCCGTTATAGGCCCAAGAGATATGCTGCAAGGCATAATTCGGGTGGAATCGCGTGAATTGAATTCTCGCCCCGTATTCGGGCGAGTTTTGTTTTTAACACAAAGGACACAAAGTGTTTTTCTTTAGCCCCTTCGTGCCCTTGGTGTCCTTCGTGGTCAAAAAAGGAAAGGAAGCGAAAATGTCGCAGCAAGTTCAGGAAAAATACGAAGAGTCGCATCTTTATCGGATCCGCCATTCGGCGGCGCATGTCATGGCACAGGCCGTTGTGGAAATGTTCCCCGAGGCCAAATATACGATCGGCCCTCCGGTGGAGAATGGGTTCTATTACGACTTCGACCTGCCGCGCAACCTCACGCCCGAAGATCTCGAACAGATCGAGAAGCGGATGAGACAGATCGTGCAAGGGAAACACGAGTTCAAGAAAACGGTTCTATCTGCAGAAGATGCGAAGAAGATCTTTGCGAATCAGCCATACAAGTTGGAACTGATCGAAGGCCTTGAAAAAGGAGGCCTCGATGAGTATGGCAATCCGCTGGCGGAGAAGCCTGAGATCTCGATCTATCAACACGACACGTTTGTGGACCTGTGCCGCGGTCCCCATGTGGACAGTACGAAAGAGATCAAACAGGACGCGTTCAAGCTGATGAATATCGCAGGTGCGTATTGGCGCGGCGATGAGAACAACAAAATGCTCCAACGCATCTACGGAACGGCCTGGGAAAATGCGCAGCAGTTGAAGGATTATCTCCATCAGTTGGAGGAAGCCAAGAAGCGCGATCACCGCAAGCTCGGCAAGGACTTGGAGATCTTCATCTTCGACGATGAAGTTGGCCCCGGCCTGCCGCTGTGGCTGCCGAACGGTGCCATCATGATCGAAGAGCTGGAAAAGCTTGCCAAGGAAATGGAAGAGAAGGCAGGCTATCTCCGTGTGAAGACGCCACATCTAACGAAGGAAGACTTGTTCATTCGCTCCGGTCATTTGCCGTATTACGCCGAGAGCATGTACCCACCAATGGAACTGGAAGGTGTGAAGTATTATGTCAAGCCGATGAACTGCCCGATGCACCATAAGATCTTCGGTTCAAAGGGACGTTCCTATCGCGACCTGCCTGTGCGTCTGGCAGAATATGGCACGTGCTATCGCTATGAAAAATCAGGCGAGTTGATCGGCTTACAACGCGTACGTTCAATGCAAATGAATGACGCACACATCTACGTTTCTGAGGATTTGTTTGAGCAGGAATTTCTTGCCGTGGTCGAGATGTACGTCAGTTACTTTAAACTGTTTGGCATAGAAAAGTACGTTATGCGCCTGTCATTGCACAGCAAACAGGGACTCGGCAAAAAATATGTGGATAACGAACCTCTTTGGCTCAAGACGGAAGAGATGGTGCGGCGCGCCATGACAAATGGCGGTGTGCCGTTTGTAGAAGCACAGGATGAAGCCGCGTTCTACGGTCCTAAAATTGATGTACAGATCTGGTCAGTCATTGGACGTGAATTCTCGATCGCCACGAATCAAGTGGACTTTGCCGTGCCTGCACGCTTTGATCTGAAATACACGAACAAGGATGGGCAGGACGAAGTTCCGCTCTGTATTCATCGCGCACCGCTTGGTACGCATGAGCGCATGGTTGGCTTCCTGATCGAGCATTACGCAGGCAATTTCCCGGTCTGGCTCTCGCCCGAACAGGTGCGCGTCATTTCGATCACGGATAATCAGAATGAGTACGCAGAAAACATCGCCAGGCAGCTCCGTGAGAATGGCATCCGCGCCCATGCCGACCTGAGCTCGCAGCGTATGAATGCCAAGATCCGCTCGGCGCAATTGATGAAGGTGCCGTACATGCTCGTGGTTGGTGATAATGAAATGAAGGCAGAACAGGTATCCCTGCGCGCCAGAGACGGAAGCCAGCAGAATAATATCCCACTTGCCGAGTTCATTGCGCGTGCAAAAGACAGGATCGCCCGGCGCGCGCCGGAGTTATAAGTTCTTTTGTTCTGGATGCGGTTCTGCGAAGCGTGCATTCGGAACAAGGACAGAGTTGTAAGGAGCAAGAATGTCAGAGCAAGTGCAAGAAAAGTACGAAGAGTCGCATCTTTATCGGATCCGTCATTCGGCGGCGCATGTCATGGCGCAGGCCGTCGTTGAGATGTTCCCCGGAGCCAAATACACGATCGGGCCACCGATCGAGAATGGGTTTTATTACGACTTCGACCTGCCGCGCAACCTCACGCCTGAAGATCTCGAACAGATCGAAAAGCGCATGAGAGAGATCGTGCAAGACAATCACGAATTCAAGAAAACAGTCCTTTCGGCAGATGAAGCGAAAAAGATTTTTGCGGAACAGCCCTATAAGTTGGAATTGATCGAAGGACTCGAAAAAGGCGGCTTCGATGAGTATGGTAATCCGTTGAATGAGAAGCCCGAGATCTCGATCTTTCAACATGACACATTTGTGGATTTGTGTCGTGGTCCGCACGTGCAGAACACCAAGGAGATCAATCCGCATGCGTTCAAGTTGACTTCTATTGCGGGCGCCTATTGGCGCGGCGACGAGAAGAACAAGATGTTGCAGCGTATCTATGGTACCGCCTGGGAGAACGCAACTCAGCTGGAAGAATATCTTTGGAAGCTGGAAGAGGCAAAAAAGCGTGACCATCGCAAACTGGGCAAGGAACTGGACCTGTTCAGCGTGTCGGAGGCTGTAGGCCCAGGACTGATCCTGTGGCATCCCAAAGGAGCCATGATCCGCGTGTTGGTGGAGGATTTCAGCCGCAACGCCCACTTGGAAAACGGCTATGAGTGGGTATTCTCCCCTCACATCGGGCGCGCGCATCTGTGGCAGACATCCGGTCATCTGGATTTTTACAAAGAGGGCATGTACGCCCCCATGAATATCGAAGGCGAGGATTATTACGCCAAGCCAATGAACTGTCCATTCCACATTGAGATTTTCAAAAGTCATCTGCGCTCCTATCGCGACCTGCCGAGACGATATGCGGAGTATGGCACGGTCTATCGCTACGAACGGAGCGGTGTACTCCACGGGCTGACGCGCGTGCGCGGCTTTACCCAGGATGATGCGCACATCTTTTGCCGCCCCGATCAGGTGGAAGAGGAGATCAGCACGGCGCTGGAATTCTCCCTGTATGTATTACGCTCGATGGGTCTGCAGGATTTCAAGGCCTACCTCTCTACAAAACCCGACCATTCTGTTGGTGATCCTCAGGATTGGGAGAAGGCGACAGAGGCATTACGCCGCGCTATCGACGCGCACGAAATCCCCTATGAAGTGGATGAAGGTGGAGGCGCTTTTTATGGGCCGAAGATCGACCTGAAAGTAATGGATGCCCTGGGCCGCGAGTGGCAGCTCTCCACGATCCAATTCGACTTCAACCTGCCCGAACGGTTTGGCCTGGAATACATCGGCGAGGATGGACAACCGCACCGGCCCTACATGGTACATCGCGCCCTGCTTGGCAGCATGGAGCGTTTCTTTGGCGTGCTGATCGAGCACTTTGCCGGCGCCTTCCCGGCCTGGATGGCTCCGGTGCAGGCAGTCCTCATCCCTATCGCAGACCGCCATCTCGAGTACGCCCGCGGAATTGCCAAAAGACTTCGCGCCGAAGGAATCCGCGTGGAGTTGGATGAACGCCCCGAACGCATGAATGCCAAGATCCGGGATGCTCAAAACCAGAAAGTGCCATATATGCTGGTGGTCGGTGACAACGAGATGAAGGCTGAGCAGGTATCCCTGCGGGTCAGGGATGGCAGCCAGCAGAATAATATCCCGCTGGGAGAGTTCATCTCACGGGTCAAAGACAGGATTGCCAGCCGTGCCGCAGAGTTGTAAAATAGCCCCAGACCGTGGACGACCCGGAGGAAACATGATCGTCTACGGTCTATTTTATTGACGATTCCCCGCCGCGCATGGTATCATTCGCCCGCTAAAAGCCAGCCTTGGGCTGGGATTTGTTTTGAATTCACAGGAGAAGAATCTTATAAGCGCCAACGATTTTCGAGTAAATGAAGGCATTCGGGTTCCCGAAGTCCGCTTGATTGGGCCCAACGGTGAAAATATCGGAGTGGTTCCCATGAAGCAGGCCCTGCAAATCGCCCGCGATGCTGAAATGGATGTTGTGGAAGTTTCCCCCAACGCCACCCCGCCAGTATGCCGCGTGATGGATTTTGGCAAGTTCATTTATGAGCGGGCCAAGAAGGAACGCGAAGCCAAAAAGTCACAGACCAAGATCGAGGTCAAGGAAATCCGCCTGCGGCCGAAGACCAACGAAGCGCACCGCGGTTTCAAAGTGGACGATGCCCGCCGCTGGTTACAGCAGGGCAACAAAGTCCGCGTGACGATCAAGTTCAGGGGACGCGAGATGGATTACCCCGAAATCGCGCTCGAAGATTTGAGAGAGATCGCCGAAGCCCTGTCAGACGTCAGTATGGTGGAGGCCGCGCCGCAAATGGAAGGCCGCACCATGCTCGTGGTGCTGGCTCCCAGCAAAGGCAGCGCAAAAAAAAAGGAGAAAGCCGAGCAGGTCCCGGCTGAGAAGGCTGGCGCCGACGACCGTAGGGAGGGTCGAAGCGAAGCGAAAGCTCAACAGACGACTTAAGGCGTCGCCACGAGTAAGCCCCAAGATTTCGAAGAGTCCGCGGGTCACTTTGTGAGAATTGTCCCGCGGTTTTTTTGTCCAAAAATATTGAAAGGAGAAAACAGCAATGCCTCGCAAAGCAAAGGCTGGCAAAGTCAAACTGAAGACACACAAGGCGACCTCCAAACGGTTTCGCCTGACCGGCTCCGGTAAAGTTGTGCGAACCAAGGGTGGCAAGAGTCACTTGCGCCGCCGCACGTCGAAGCGCACGAAGGCGAATTTGAGCGAGATGCAGCCCGTTCTGGGTCGCAAGATCATCAAGCGCATCAAAACGCTAGCGCCCAACATGGAAGGGTAAGTCGGATTGTCCCCTTCGGGGACTGCCGCCCGCAGGCAATCCGACCTACAACTGTCATATTCATTTTTTGTTGCGGCTTTCGGGTGTACGCAACTGGCACGCCTACAACATGCCGACGCCCGCGAGTTTGCAGGAGGTAGTAGAACATGCGAGTTAAGGGAGGCCCCCAAGGGCATATCCGTCATAAAAAGATTTTGAAGATCACCAAGGGGCAGCGCGGCGCCAAGCACCGCCTATTCAAGCGAGCCAACGAGGCCATGCTCAAGAGCCTGTGGTACGCGACCCGTGATCGACGCGTGCGCAAGCGCGACCTGCGCAAGTTGTGGATCGCCCGCATCAACGCCGCGGCCCGCCTGAACGGCACCACCTACAGCAAGCTGGTGGCGGCGCTGAAGAAGGCCAACATCGATCTCAACCGCAAGATGCTGGCAGACATCGCAGTCCGCAACCCGCAGGCATTCGCCGTAGTGGTTGCGCAAGCGAAGTAGTCTTAGTAGAGCGAGACCATGGTCTCGCTCTACTAATTTTTTAACGGGGTACAATATTCGTATGAACACCGTTCTCGCAGAACGCTTGCTCCTCACCGGTCAAACCATTCAAATCGTACAGGGCGACATCACCATCGAAGAGGTGGATGCGATTGTCAACGCCGCCAATGAACATCTGCAGCATGCAGGCGGAGTTGCATGGGCCATCTCAAAAAAAGGTGGCCCGGTCATCCAAAAGGAATCAGATGACTGGATTCGACAGCATGGACCAGTCTCTCACGCGCGTCCCGCCTGGACCTCGGGTGGGCTCCTGCCTGCGACATACGTGATCCACGCTGTCGGCCCGGTGTGGGGCGAGGGCGATGAAGATAATAAGCTGGCTTTTGCTGTTACAGGCTCTTTGGTCGTCGCTGATGAGTTAAAGTGTTCTTCTATTGCATTGCCCGCGATTTCAACTGGGATATTTGGCTTTCCAAAGGATCGAGCGGCATCCATCATCTATCTTGCAATTGAAAAGTATTTTGCCGAAGGCAATTCAGTTTCGGGAATCAAAATCGCCAAGCTTGTTCTATACGACAAGCCTACTGTGGATGTATTCATCAAAACCTGGCAGGACAAGTGGGCGGATAAACCGTGATCACCTCCTCTCAAAACCCAAAACTTAAACTAGCCCGCGCCCTGATGGGACGTGCCAGGGAGCGTCGTGAAGCGAACGCATTCGTGGCCGAAGGTGTGCGCCTGATCGAGGAAGCGGTGACTGCTGGATGGAAATTCCAATTTGTCCTGTACAGTGATGGGCTCAGCGAACGCGGGCAGGATCTGGTCAAGATATTAACCGCCCACCGAATTGACGTGGAGGAAGCCTCCGGCGACCTTCTTCAGAAGGTCAGCGAGACCGAGACGCCACAGGGCATTCTCGCCGTGCTCGAGTTCACCCAATTACCAATTCCTAATTACCTGGATTTTGTCATCATCCCAGACCAAATCCGTGACCCAGGTAATCTCGGCACACTCCTCCGCACTGCCGCAGCGACCGGTGTTCAGGCCGTACTCCTGCCTCCTGACACCACCGATGCCTTTGCGCCGAAGGTCCTGCGTGCAGGGATGGGAGCGCATTTTCGATTGCCAATCCATGAGTTGACGTGGGAGGAAATCAAAGCAAAAGCGACCGGTCTGGAAATCCATCTCGCCAATATGGATGGACAATCCTGCTGGGCTACGGACCTCCGCAAACCCCTGGCCCTGATCATTGGCAGTGAGGCCGAAGGCGCCAGCGATGAAGCCCGAAGGCTGGCGACACAGAAGATTTGCATCCCGATGGCAGGCAATGTCGAGTCGCTGAATGCAGGGGTGGCAGGGTCGGTATTGATGTTTGAGGTAGTGAGGCAAAGGAATATATATCGCTAGTCAGGTAAGCCTAAGTGAAGTCGAAGGACATGTTGAGAACAGCCAGGCCAGGCAAACAGCACACATAAAATTATTCGTAAACTGAAAGGAGAACAAATCATGTCCACGACACTTGAACCTGTTCGCCCTATCGAATTGGCTGAGATAAGAGAAGCACGCGACCGCATCGCTGGAACCATCCTGAGAACGCCACTGATTCGCCTGGATTTGGGATCAAACTACCCCGATATTCGACTCAAGCTTGAAAATCTACAGCCGATCAATGCCTACAAACTCCGCGGAGCCGCCAATGCAGTAGCAATGCTGTCCGAAAATGAACGCCAGCGCGGTGTGTGGACGATCAGCGCCGGCAATGCGGGACAAGGCGTTGCCTACGCGGCAAGGAAGGCCGGCGTGCCTTGCTCGGTCGTTGCGATCGAGACAGCACCAGTCTCGAAGCTAGAACGAATGAAGGCGCTCGGCGCGAAACTTATATTGGTATCTTATGATGTGGCATGGCATGCTCTCGAAGAGCGTTCATTTCCCGGTTTGGAAGGAACATTTGTCCATCCGTTCGACGATCATAACTTTATTGCTGGTCATGCGACCATGGGCTTGGAGATTTTGGAAGACGCGCCGGATACGACTGCAGTGATCGCCAGCATAGGTGGTGGTGGGCTCATCACGGGTATCGGCAGCGCTATCAAGGCATTAAAGCCAGAAGTCCAAGTTTGGGGTACTGAACCGGAAACAGCCGCTCCGGCTGCACTCTCCTTTGCGATGGGATCTCCACAAGTATTCAAGGAGTGGAAACCTTCGTTCGTTGACGGTGCGGGTGGAAAAAGCGTTTTCCCGCGTATGTGGCAACGAATGAAACCAGTGGTAGATGGCTATATCGTGGTCAGCCTGGAAGAATCACAGAGAGCCATGCGGCTTATGGCAGAAAAGGCACGCATCATCTCAGAAGGAGCGGGAGCTATGCCTCTTGCAGCTGCCTTGACCGGGAAAGCTGGTCGGGGACCAATTGTTGCAATCGTTTCTGGCGGCAACATCGATCTTAAGAAGTTTTGCGAACTGATCGAATCGGTAGCAGGTTGATGCTTATTCCTGGCAAGAATGTGGTTGACGGAACGCCTTCCAATTTTGATATCTCGCCCAAAGCAAAGTGATGGGATTAGACTCGGTAGAACTGAATCCCCCATTCAACCAGAAGGAAGTTCTGCAAATCAGGAAGCGCTAATTTCAAAATCCGTTTAAATCCGTGTATCCGTGACATCATCCGTTGATGATCAAACCATCAACTTCCACATCTTAAACGGCTCATCAAAACCTTTCAAGTCTCCCATAAATTGACTCAACGCGCTCGGCGGGATATTTCTCGCAATGAAGTCACAGACTTCGGGATCATTATAAAAATCTTCCGACAGGATCAACTCGCCGCCTTTGGAAAAGCCCGGCAGCCGTGCGGTAATGTTGACGGTCGAGCCAAAATAATCCAGTCGCTCATTCAAGTTCACCACGATGCACGGGCCTTTGTGCAGTCCCACCTTGAGCCATAACATGGGTTCGCCTCTTTCGGCAATAATGGATTGCGCCTTCCAGACCGCCTTCAACCCGCTGATGGGCTGGCGGAAGGTCGCCATGACGGCATCGCCCATCGTTTTCACAATCGCGCCGCCTTCCGCCGCGATGGATTGCTCCAGAATTTCGAAATGTTCGCGCACGCGCCCAAACGCCGAGGCATCGCCAATCCTGCGATACAAGCGCGTCGAGTCGCGCAGGTCGGTGAACATCAGGGTGACGGAGCCGATGGAAATCTCCTCCCCGGGCCGCACCACTTCGGTGGCGAACAGATCCCGGAAGACCTGCAAGGCGGTCACGTCGGCCGCGGTGGCGGCCTGGTCACTCCAGGCGGTGCGCTCGAGGGTAAAGGTGGAGTCCGCTTCGGTGGCATTGACCAGGTTGAGGGTCGGCAGAAGCGAGACGTGTCCGCCCTCGGCGGGGAATCCAAATTGGGTCGCACGGATGTCCAATTTGTCCGCGCCGTCTGGATCTGCATACAGAGAAAGCGAGCCGGGGACGTGGGTCGCGCGCAGGGTATAGCGCCCCTGCTCAAGCCGCAAAGGGACCGGTAGCGGGTGCAATGCCGAAATGGTCTGGTTCATGGTGATGTGTGGCTGCAGTTGTGGGCTCCCCACACAAAACGCCGCGACCAGATCGATCTTCATCACGGACGGGTTCGGTCGAAACACCACTTCGATGTTGTGATCGAAATTCACAGTGAAATCAATGCGACAGGTGCTGCAATGCGACTTGCCATGCACGTCCGCGAGATTGGTATGCCCCTCCGTTGTGCCGCGGCAGGATGGGCACAGCAGATCCCAATACATATCGAGGATGCCCATCCGCGTGGCGCGCAGAAACATTTCCAGCACGGCGCGGCGGTTCACCTTCCAGGCGTCCGCCAGCGCGTACGGCCGGATTCTTTGGAGAGACAATTCATCAGCTTGATTGAGGAACTCTTCAAGATGGTGCATCAAGGCAGGATCGGTTCCCTGCTGGATCACCGCTTCACTCTGCGACCGGAACCTGGCGCGACCACCCGCGCTTAGTCCATGTGGACGAGCGGACTCGAGCAACATGCTGCTCTGCTGACTCGCCAGGCGGTCATAGAGTCGAAAGGCTCTTTCAAAAAGTCTCTTCGCGACCACGCCGATGGCAAACGGCGTGCCGAGCTGTACCAGGGGGTTGCTGACCTTGAACCAGGATTGGTACGTGACGTGTGTACCACCCCCAAGCCGGGAAGCGAAATCTGTCTGTACTCGCATCTCATCAATAGGTCCCTGGCTGTATCGGCGAACGATGCCAAACGAATACGGATAGATCCACTCGAAGGGCTCCTCCTCCCACTCCACCCGGATGAGTGGGAGTTTCATGCGGACATGTTTTGTCCCCATCACGTTATCGATGATTTCCACTTCTGGCTGCCAGGTATCGCGGTTGAAACGATTCGTATCTGAGGCAAGCGGCCACATCGCCTCCGGGGAGGACTGGATATCCCATTGCCAGTGGAAGTGGAATTCTTTTGCCATTGCGGGATAGACGATAATCGCATCCCAGATTTTACAGTCAACGGCATGAAAAAACCATTGCGATTCCCCATCCAAAACTCCCAGCGCATTAACAAGACCTTAACCTGTGCCGAAAAATGCCTTATGGTATAGTTCGTTAATAGTATGTCCGAAACCATTCTAATCGTCGAAGACGAACCTGCTTTACGCGATACCCTCATCTACAACTTGAAAAAGGATGGCTTCACGGCTGAAGCCGTGGGGGATGGCCGCGCAGCGTTGGAATCTGCCCGCAAGCTCAAGCCAGATCTCATCATTCTCGATATCATGCTCCCCGGGATTGATGGCTTCGAGGTGGCGCGCATCCTGCGCAAGGAGATGATCACCCCCATCCTGATGCTCACGGCGCGCGATGACGAGATTGACCGCGTCGTCGGCCTGGAAGTGGGCGCGGATGATTACCTGACCAAGCCCTTCTCCATGCGCGAACTGATGGCACGCGTCAAGGCCCAGCTGCGGCGGTCACGGCTGCTGCGAGAGGAACTTGCCAGCCTCCAGCCTGAAATCAAGCACGAAATCCTGACGTTCGGGAATCTCAGCATCAACCGCACCCGGCAGGAAGTGACCCTGAACAACCAGCCGCTGCCCCTCAAACCACAGGAATATCAGCTATTGCTCTTCTTCGCCGAACACAAAGGGCAAATGCTCTCGCGCGAATTCATCCTGGAACGCGTCTGGGGCTGGGATTTCATTGGCGATAGCCGCACCGTGGATGTCCATGTGCGCTGGTTGCGACAGAAGATCGAAGTGGATGCCGGCAACCCCTCGCGGATCGTCACGGTGCGTGGAGGCGGATACCGGTTCGAGGGATAGTTTTTCTCCTCAATATGGATTACACACTCGCTCTTGCAATTATTCTCCTTTTCCTCGCCGCGTGGTATGGGTGGCGATATTACAAGCTGCGGCGAGATATAGATGAATATGCCAGCCACGCCCGCGCGCAGAGCACCTTCACCAACATCAAAGAACTTGAGAATTTAGCCAGTGCACTTTCCTCACTGATCACAAACTTCAACTCACAGCATGCCGCGCTGGACGCCGAACGCGCCCGGCTCGCCAATGTCCTTGAGCAGATGACCGACGGCGTGCTCATTGCCGATTCGCAGGGGATCGTCCAATTCGCCAATCCGGCTGC
>DASTOH010000189.1:0-29061 GCA_035720235.1 Anaerolineales bacterium
CAAAATCACCGCTTCTCGCCCCTCATCATATGCGGCATTTATTTCTTCTTTGCTTGGCAGGTGTAATGCGCTCACGAATTGTATTTTCACCGAGCTTTATGTTTTTGGCAACCCGCTACATCAGTTTGCCTGAGTAGTTACAAAAGTTTACTTATTAATGAGACAAGCGGTAAGTTGATGTGATATGACTCTGGTGCCGAATCCAGTTCGTCAAGCCGCCGGAGAAAAGGATCTCGGTCGAACGCGGTGTAAGTTGATGGTTTACTTTAAAAGTCAAATCTTTTTCTCGGACGTGCACAGTCAGCTTGCCATGTTCCACGCTTTCTCCAATTTGTCCGCGGGCACGTTCTAGCACGATGACATCGCCCTTCTCCAGCTTGTCATATGTGGCGGGGTCATCGAATGTAACCGGCAGGATACCGAAGTTGATCAAATTATTGAGATGAATCCGCGCAAAGCTTTTGGCGATCACGAATCGCAAGCCCAGGTATCTCGGTGCCAGCGCGGCATGTTCGCGGCTCGAACCCTGACCGTAATTCTGCCCGCCAATGATGGCGTGACTTCCGAGCATTTTTTGTGCCAAGGCGCGTTTGGCATACGTTGGGTCAACGATCTCAAAAGTGTATTCACTGATCTTCGGAATGTTGCTGCGATAGGGCAGGACCCGCGCCCCAGCGGGCATGATCTCATCGGTTGAAATATCGTCCTTTGCCTTCAACAGGATGGGCAGTTGAAGTTCATCAGGGAACGGATCTAAAATGGGCAGAGCGACGATATTTGATCCCACGTCCAGTCTGACACGGCCAGCTTCTTCTACAGGGAGTGGTGGCATTAACATGTCCCGATTGATGATATGTGTTTTCGGATACTTTACTTTCGGATAGGGAATGCCTAGTTGACGCGGATCAGTTATGACACCTGTTAAGGCAGAAGCCGCAGCCGTCTCAGGGCTGCATAAATACACCTGATCGTCTTTTGTGCCTGAACGGCCAGGAAAATTGCGTGGCACCGTGCGCAGGCTGATACGTCCACTTGCGGGCGCCTGTCCCATGCCAATGCAGCCGTTACAGCCAGCCTGATGCAGGCGCGCACCCGCGTGGACAAGATGACTCAATTCTCCATTTGCAATTAACTCTTCGAGTAACTCGCGCGAAGTTGGGTTGACATCAAACGAGACGTTATCTGCCACCTTGCGACCTTTGACCATCTGCGCCACCATCGCAAAATCACGGTAACCAGGGTTCGCTGATGAACCGATATACGATTGGTATATCTCGCGTCCTGCCACTTCACGCACCGGCACAACGTTCCCTGGACTGCTTGGTTGGGCGATCAACGGCTCAAGCTTGGACAGATCGATCTCCTCGTCGCGATCATACAGGGCTCCTGGATCAGCGGCCAATTCGCTCCAATCTTCTACCCGTTCCTGCTCGCCCAAAAACTGACGCACTACCTCATCTGACGGAAATACTGTAGAGGTTGCGCCCAGTTCTGTACCCATGTTGGCGATGACATGGCGATCCATGGCGCTGAGTGCTTTCAAGCCGGGACCGTAATATTCAAAGATGTAACCCAAGCCGCCATCCACGCCATGACGCCGGAGCATTTCTAAGATCACATCTTTGGCGCTTACCCAATCCGGCAGTTTGCCGGTTAGTCTGACTCCCCAAATCTTGGGCATCTTTAGATAGAAAGATTGGCCAGCCATGGCCATGGCAACATCCAATCCACCAGCGCCGATGGCAAGCATGCCCAGCGCGCCGGCGGCTGGCGTGTGACTATCTGAGCCAAGGAGAGTCTTACCGGGTTTTCCGAATCTTTGCATGTGAATCGGATGGCTGACTCCATTCCCAGGTCGGCTAAACCAGATGCCGAATCTCCGGCAGGCGCTTTGCAGGAAAATGTGATCGTCTGGATTCTTGTCATCGGCCTGGATCAGGTTATGGTCCACGTACTGAACCGAGACCTCCGTTTTGACGCGGTCGAGTCCCATGGAATCCAGTTCGAGCATGACCAATGTCCCGGTGGCATCCTGGGTCAAGGTCTGGTCGATGCGGATTCCGATCTCCTCCCCAGGA
Source organism: Anaerolineales bacterium (assembly GCA_035720235.1). Lineage (GTDB taxonomy): Bacteria > Chloroflexota > Anaerolineae > Anaerolineales > Villigracilaceae > Defluviilinea. Next base: position 2,079 of record DASTOH010000189.1, read on the forward strand.
ATCATCTCACGTTCCACCAGATGACTTTTGATCAACTTCTGCGAGACGTTAAGCTCCATCACACCCGACTCTGCTCATTCAGCGTAGCCGTGATTTCCAGCTTCAGCCCATGCTTCAGAAGGTTAGAAACAGGACATTTTTGGTCGGCTTCCATCATGAGTTTTTGGAAGGTCCCATCATCTAATCCCGGCACTTCTGCGCGGACATGCAGACGCATGTGAGTGATTTCGTGCCCGCCGTCCTTAGTCACTACGGTACACGTCGCAGTGGTATCCGTTCGAATTGGCTCATAGCCATTTTTCTTGAGCACGCTGGCCAGCGACATGCTGAAGCACGCGGCATGCGCGGCCCCGATCAGCTCTTCGGGATTGGTGCCGGTGCTATCACCAAAGCGGGTTTGATAAGTGAACGGGACTTCAAAGAGCGCTTTGCTTTCGGTGCTGATCAAGCCCGTTCCAGTCCTTGAATCGCCCGACCAAAGCACACCTGCTTTTCGGTTAATTTCGGTCATTTCCAATATCCTTTCGCTTTACACGTTTACCTGTTATCAAGTCCTGATTTATGAATCATCAGGCAGTGATCGCCTTTGCCTGTCTCTCAGAAATTGTTCTCAGGACTGAATCGAAAGGCTTTATGAATTTCTCCACGCCTTCGTCGAGCAATTGGCGCGTCACGTCGTTCAGATCGATGCCCAACTTTTCCAGCTGGGTTAACTGCCGCTGGGCTGTATCGAGGTCGCGCTCAAGTGTCAGGTCCACTTTGCCATGATCCAAAAATGCTGCGATGGTCTCAGGCGGCATGGTGTTAATTGTGTTCCGCCCGATGAGGTTGTCCGCGTAGAGCACATCTGAATATTTGGGATTCTTGGTGCCGGTGCTGCCAAACAGCGCGCGCTGCAGGTAAGCGCCTTTCTCGACCAACCGCTGCCAGCGCTCGCCCTGAAAAGTCTCCTTGAAACGTTGATAGGCCATTTTTGCATTGGCGATCCCGATCTTGCCTTTCAAGGCTTTGGCCTCAGTGGCCTTGATTTTGTCCAGCAGTTCATCTACCTTCGTATCCACGCGGCTGACGAAGAAAGAGGCGACCGAATTGATAGGTTTCAATTCATGAAAGACGTTGACTCTCTCCTCCAGCCCGGAGAGAAATGCCTCCGCCACCTGGTCATACTGATCCAGGGAGAACATCAACGTGATGTTGATATTGTGGCCCTCGGCGGTCAGGGCCCGAATGGCTGACAGGCCTTCTGGTGTAGCCGGGATTTTGACCATCAGGTTGGGCCGGTCCACGGCTTTGAAGTAGCGACGCGCCGCTTCGCTGGAGCCCTTGGCATCGTGTGCGAGGTGGGGGTCCACTTCCAGGCTGAAATATCCATCCCTTCCTTCAGTGCGATCGTAAACAGGGCGGAGCACATCTGCGGCGCGGCGGCAATCTGAAAACATCAGTTCCTCATAGATCTCCGGCGCTGATTTTCCCTCTTGGGCCAGTTCCTGAATCTGACCGTCATACAGGTTGCTCTCGGCAATCGCCTTCTCGAAAATGGCTGGGTTGGAGGTGACGCCCCGCAATCCCTTCTCGACGTAGCTGCGCATGCCGCTGGAATTAATTAACGACCGGTGCATATAATCAAGCCAGACGGACTGGCCTAATTCAGCAAGTTCATGTAGTTTCGTCATAGTCATAGGTTAACTTCCTTCTCTCGCACAGGCTCAGGGCGGTTCGAGTCTTTGGAGAAGGCCTGAACCATTAATTGAAATATGGAAGGATCACACACGCGGCGCAAATCTTTCACCGGTACTTCCTTGCATGCTTTTGTCATACGATTGCCTTTCCTGATGATCGTGGTCATTGTCTTTCACGGTTGCTGGTCAATCATGCTGACGGTCAGGCGAGTGGACTGAGACGGATGTTGCTCAAAACAAGGCAAACGGAACCATATCAGATACTTCATGGGGATGTTGACTGCGGCATCACCCAGGTGCAATTATTTAAATGGGCCTCGCCTACCTAAACTTGTGCTGTCCAATCGCTGTCCCGCTGATCATATTCATTATATAAAAACCAGTGTGATTTTCTCTGAATGCCCAATTAAGGTCTCGTTAGAAAAAACTAAACTGCTGGACGAGTTGTCCCTACCCTACCGAGAATTGTGGGTGTCCGTTGAGTGGCCGTTGAGGTCAGGCCCAATGACGCTCTATAATTGGTCCAAGACATCGCTGAAAGGAGAATTTCTTCTCGATCCACAGGTCGTCTTCCTATGTGTCACCGCCAAAAAATCACCCATCGTTCCGTACGATGGGTGATTGATTACATTAGGGTACCTTTGGAAAGGCGAGACACTTCCCATGATAGACGGCAGCTTCATCTGGCTCCCAATATCCGGGAGGCAATTCCAGGACACGAAAGGCAGTATAAGGAATATTGTAGATTGACTCTTTGGTCAGATTAAGGCCAGGGTCTGACCAATCCTCGGTGGCAAAGGGGTTGTTGATCAGGTCTTCCACATAGATCTTGAAAGATCCCGAGGTGTCCACCAAAATCATCCCGTACTCCTGTAAAGCCCGGGCGATGATTTTCTCGGTCGGGTCCAAACCCATTTGATCGAAATCTGTATCGGTCAAAAATGGATCTAGCTGGAGGCGTGCGCCTTCTGGAATAGCGAACGGCAGCTTACTGTCGCCATCTGTTTTCGAGGCAGGGAAGACGCATTTCTTTTTAGCAGTCTCCGTGTACCCGAAGGCAAGCGCGTGTTGGATCCGGCCCTGACGAATCTCCCACGGGCGGAGTAGCCCCGCATAAGAAGGGATTCCTGAACCACGCGAAATACCGGGGCTTGGAGTTCCATTCCAGCGGATATTGTAGGCCGATACCCCTCCAGCTGTCCATCCTGTTTCTAAACGCTGGGCACGCCAGAAATCATACTCAGCGTATGTGTCCTTATCAATAATGATCATTCGCGCATCGGAATCTGCGGAAGGCCGCGCATCGGGCGGAATGGGGATATCGTTGACCATATCTGTTCGGACACCACCCTCGGGAGTGTGCACCCTACACTTGTATATCGTACAGGAGACATCCCACCGCGGTGTATCTGCATCAACAAAATAGACTGGGTAATTATGGGTGTCACCAGCGGTGATTATTTTCCCATCGTTTGAAAGGACTAGAGTAGCTATCATCGCCTGCGAATAGGGATCATATTTCGGCGAAGGACCAATAGGTGTGTTCCAGATACTGGTTTTGCTGTAGGGAACCATCATTTCAATTTGTGGCTCAAAGAGGGTGGGTACGATCGATGGGGTAACGATGGCTTCACTTGATTCGCGGATCTCACTACCGGATGGGGTTGATTCACTCCGAGCAGGAATATCACTGTCCTGTAGAGCAGGTTGCGTACATCCCACACTGAGAAGGAAGAGTAGGACTACTAGGCCCAAGATATAGATTCGATATCTCGCCAAGAATGCCTCCTTAGTGACCATGCCAGAATTCTATCACTCGTCTCGTCCATATATCATTTTGCTCATTTGATTTTTATGAATCGTTACATCAGCAAAGACCAGTCACAGCATTGTACACTTTCCAAATGTAGGAATTCACTGTTTACGCAACATAAAGCATACGCGCAAACATGACATAATCTCATGTAGATTGGTTGCGTGTCTTAGATCCTTCATATGCCATCGTTGTGCAAAATGCTTTGCAGACTCTGGGCTAAAAATGCTCATTGGGATTGCCCACTTGCTATACCCATATATCCCTTGAACATGCTCGACCTTGAATTTACGTTGAATGATCTCAAGACTGTCCCTGGTAAAAGGAAATTCCCAGGCTCCGCCGGTTTGCAGACGATGATAAACCAGCCGTATCAATTTCATCGGTAGCCATGTTTGCAGCGGATCTTGAGTTATGGCAACCGCTCCTGCGGACATGCGATCGGAAAGCGCCTCCAGAAAGGCGTCAAGATGCTCAAAATGATGGAAAACTGACATAGCATAAACGATATCAAAGCCTGTCTCAGGGAAATCAGCACTTAAAAAATCAGCGACGTATGTCTTTGCTCCCTGAATACCGGCCTCACTTAGTTTGGTCCGGAAAATTTCCATGCGAGTGGAACTTAGATCAATTGCTACGTATTCTCGAGCCTCCCTGGCAAGCTTTAGCGATAGCGGATTCCCTTGACCCAGTCCCAAATCAAGAACCTTGGCGCTGGATACATCTCCCATCCATTGCGTATGTAATTGAACCACAGATTTTTGAATCTCTGCATTCTTAAACACACTGTACGCATTCCTGCGCATCCGCCTCCAAATATTGGTGGCTCGCGTATTAAGGGGCGATTCGTTATATCCATCTGCATTTTCGTAATACTCGCGTTGTGCTACATTGGTTTGCAACATTGCTTGCCTTTTAGTGCTCATTTTTTTCTCCTCTCGAGGTTATCAAATCAATCCTGACAGTGAAAGCGTAAGACTGACGATAAGTTTTAAAACGGACTAAGACTATAGAATTCGGAGTCAATAGATCATGACCACTTCTATCCCGCGGGACAACGCTAATTTTCCTCCAATAATGGAGCTCCTCTCTTCTCTTTCAGTCCTTGATCTTTAAAGTATCCATATTTCGATAAGAGAGGCCAGGTGATCAGCGTAACCAACCATTTGTGACGATTTGCCATGGCATGTTGCCACTCTACGTCTGGTGTAATCTTGATTTCCTTGTTCGTGAACCGTACTGGATTTCCTGAAACCGTGTGGCTCGTTTTTAAGTTGGCATGTAGGCCATCGATGAAATCGAGAGAGGGCTGCTCGATTCCCAGATCGGTGAAGAGTCCTAGAAGGCTTTTTTTGGGGCTGTTTACGAGGTCCTCGTATCTCAGACGCGCATATCCTTTGCTGCTATGCTGAAGCTTTTCTGCCAACTTATGGAGGGAATTCCAACGAATGGCACTCGACATAATCTTTCTTTGACCCATAAATTTTTGTTCCCAGTAGATTTCTGGCCTGATCCTCTCACGACGCCATGAATAAGCTACAGCTCTGCTGTCACGAATAAGGTGTACGGTGAACAGATCAATCTCGGGGATGTTCGCCAAAACAAACCCATGGGCTGTGTTCTTGGAGGAGTCTATGATGAATTCACTTCCCGATATTTTGTGGACGGCCTGATAGAGGCTTCTGCAGACGTCAAAATACTCCCCATAAGGGGCTAGCAGCTCAGATTCACGATTGATGGATAACCCTTTAGAAACACGACGCTCGGCGGCCTCTCTCAGTTTCTCGATCCGCGCATAATCGATAGCTTCATACCCGCCAAATGCTTCTTTCACAACCTCGGTCCAAAACTCACATTCCCTGAATGGCTTTCCACAACCGCATAACTGGTTTTGCTCAAAACCTCGGCTCCAGATGAACCGCAGCTCGCCAGTAGAGTAAAATCCGTTGATTTGTCCAAGCAGCATCTCCAGAAGAGTGCTGCCACTCCGACCTGGTCCTGCAATGAATAGTATCTTATTTGTATTGTCTTGAGACATGTTTACCTCCGATGTTGTATGACCTGCTCTGCCCTGGCGACGATCCCATCCAAACCGATTTGTTAATGAGATGGCTTGGCCCCGTGGGGAATGACAAGTTCAAGGCATACATGAAGCAATTCAGAACTCAGTGATTACGCCGGAGTCTATAACTAAAAGCCCGGGTTGGATCTTTAAGCCCAGTTTCAAATACCTCTGCCAAAACTGCTAATGCTTGAGAGGCCACTCCAAGAAAGGGCCTCAGGTCCTCAAAATTCAGGTCCGAGAATACCTTGTTCCTTGCAAAGTAGGGACCAATGTAATCACGCAGTCGAATCTCCTCCTGCTTTCGGCGAAAGAGGGAATTGTAAATATCCGTCCAGAAATCGATCCAATAGGTCCCGATTTTGTAGTGGGTAAGGTCAGACTGCTGGTTCAAAACAAGATCCTGGAATATCAGCCACGGGTAATTTATCCCGCATGCAATTGCCAGCATACCAGAACGCGGCATTCTGCAATTGTTCTCGATCAGCTTTAATTGACCATCTCGTGGATCCAGCTTGAACTCATTGCTGAAATAGCCGCGATAGTTTGCCCGAGTCAACAGTTCTTCCGTCAACCGTTCAACCTCCAGATGCCTATCCGTGCTAATTCCTACCCGCGCGATACCAAATTGGGGTGGATGTTGTCTTAATTTCCTATAGAAAAATTTCCCCACCAGCCTTCCCCGGCTGTTTATATACCCTTGCATTTTGTAAATGTTTGCATCCGGTCCGGGAATGATTTCTTGAAGGATCATGGATAGGCCGGCATCCAGGCAAACTTTGAATTTCTCCTTCAACTCACGGTCATTATGAACTTCGAAGTTTTTCACATGAAATTTGGATGTGAACGGAGAGGAACTAACCGGTTTCAAGATACAGGGATATAGGATTTCTGAGATTCCCATGATATCTTCCGACCCACACAATGGAATGCTTTTGGGATGTGGGATGTCATACTGTTTGGCCAGGGCATATGTTTTTTCCTTCTCCACAAAGATGCTGAGTACCTCCCAGTCCGGGGTTGCAATTCTGTAATATTTCGAGAGCATCTCCTTGTTTTTGGACAAAGCGATCGCCGCGCTATCGGCTGTTTCCAGAATTAACGCGCCCGCCCAGCGCTCAGTATTCTGCACTAAGCACGCAACAAACTTTTCCTCATCCTCGGGAGCGGGACTCTGCACGACTTCTGAAACATACCGTGAGAGTTGAGCAACATCTCGTTTATCATAGGTCATGGCGATGAGATGAATATTCCTGTTGGCGAGCGCACGGATAACCGCATAACCTGTCAGAGAACATCCGATCACAATCACCTTATTCATGGAATCTGTTTGCACTGATCCGTAGCCAGAATTTGACATCATACCTCTAATCTCCTTCCTTAATATCGTGTAAGCGACTCCAAACTATTACAATCGCAGGTGGCGACTCGTTCTGTAGGTTGGGACTAACCATCTTGTCTTCCTTGTTCTACATTTATGCATCGAGGCGGCTTTGCAGCCTGTTGAAATGAGCTGCCCATGAGAGCAGTTGTGCTCGCAAAACCGGCAGGGATGTCCTGCCCCCCACATTGATCCGCTGAATTCTGAAGGGTTTCATGTGGTTAATATTGTTAACCCCTCGTTTGGTCGTAAATGCAAGACAAAACCCTTCGCGTTCCAGCATGCTCGCCACGTCATTACTGACTTCTCCACCTGGATAAGCAAATATTGGCAGAGCGAAGCCAATTTCGCGCTTCAGGTCCTTGAAGGAGCCAATCGCCTCATCTCTAGCTTCATCCAGCGAGATGCGATTCAACAAAGGATGTGTTCTTGTATGTGCACCTAATGTAAGCCCGTCTTGACTCAGCTTCCGCAAGGAATCCCAGCTCATTATAGAATTGGTGGCTGGTGGAACGGCTAATTCGCTACAGAGTTCTCTTACCGTCAATATTGCTTCAGTATGTTTCAACGTCTTCATGTAATTTTTTAGGCGTTGATATGCGTGATTTCGGGAGACAGCATTTGAGAGGGAAAAGGTACCGGTCGGAGTATTCAGCTTATCTTTGCGGTTGGTGTTTTGTAAAGCTTGATAAAGATCATCCCACCAAAAAGTTCGTTCAGGGTGATCCGGATATGCAGTGGGGACAAATAAGGTAGCTGGAATCCTATACCGTCTCAGGATGGGCCAGGCCTGCTCTTCGAAATCATAATATCCATCATCAAATGTAACCAACACTGCCCGCGGTGGTAAGTCTTTTTTTGTCCGAGTTTTTATAGCGGTAAGGACATCACTTATAGTGACTATCTGATAGTAGGTCGCTAAATATGCGATTTGTTCGTCGAAATCTTTAGGGGATGCGCTAATCAGGCCCGGATCTAGCCAGGGGCGGCGCGTTGGCTCATCTATGCGGTGATAGGTCAAGACACGCAGAAAACCTGGCTTTTGACCATCCACATTTTCCAACAATTTTACAAATCGATCAAATGCAGTGCTTTTCGCGGCAACGGATGCAGTATTTTTAATGATCTGGAACATGGTTGAGCTTAATTCTCCGGGAGAGGCTTTGTCCGTCGATAATTAGCCAGCTGGTGCGATAAAGCAGACTTAAGCTCGAAAAAGGCCGCTGGTTTTGGCTGCAACGGCGAAAACATAACCGCATAAAACACTTTTGAGACAAATGGTCGGATGTACAAACCTTAGACTCCCGGGACCAATGCGGTTTCAATTGCTTCCGTCTCGACCGGCGTATCGGCCTCTTTAAAACTGCTGGCCACGACTGCCAATGCCAGCATCAAATAAAAGAAACGCATGTACGACAGATGTAGAAAGAGACCCGTAACGATATAACTGATCAGCACTTGAAAAAAGGCGGTTGCCAGATACGACCGATCCGGGTGACTCTCCAGCCATTGTTTGCGCGCCCGTACTAAATCGCGTAGGGCGACGTAAAGGATCAATACAAAACAGATCAAACCCAGAAGTCCTGACTCCGCGGCAATCCCTGGAAATAAGCTATGTGCCTGCTTGTCATCCGTGAGATAGCGGAAACCAACGTCTCTGGAATAATCCTGGGTGTAATATTGGACCATGCCTGGACCAACACCGATCAGCGGATGATCTTGAAAGATCAGCAAAGAGGCGAATATATCGGTTGCGCGTCCACGGATGGCGCCATCGGCTCCAGTAAGCGGGGCGCCGCTGTCTGTAGAAGCCACATCTGTGAATACACTCAATGTTGCAATGCGTTCACCGTATTGCGGGAACAACCAAAGCACCAGGTAAGCACCAAGGATGAGGAGCACAAGCTGATAGAATTTTATATAACGCAAGAAAGCCATGATCAAGATCAACAAAATGAAACCGACCGCCGCCCCGCGCGAGAAGGCCAACGACCCTCCCACGATGATCAAACTGGTGAAGAGCAAAGCCAGGATGCGAGCCCAGGTGGACCGATAGATCCAAAGTTGAAATAATCCCAGGGGGACAAGCATCAACATGTTCTGTGCGTAACGATTCTTTTCGCCGATGGATCCGGACAGGCGCGGTTGCACGACCTCCCCCTGAAGCGTTTCGACTCCGGTTCCAAAGTCACTTTGCACCTGGGCAAATCCCCCATATTGGTTATCGAACGTTTGTGTCGCCTGTTGATAAAGTGACAAACCGCCAATGAATGCGCCTGAGATCAAAAGTACCCAAACAACACGCTTAAGCATGAGAGGGCTGCGGATTACATTTGTAAGAAGTAAATAGAGTAAGACGCCTTCAAAAAAGAAATCGATCAACTTTCTTGAGGACAAAGTAATATCACTCGAAAAAACGGCTCCCAGGGTAAAGATGACCAAAAGCAGGAGAAGCAATTGGAAAACAGGCGTGATGACGAGCTTTTCGCGGCGAACAAGGAGATACCAAATCAATGGAATGGTTAAGATCACCGGAAACCCCATCGCAATGTAAGATGGCACGCCATAGAAGTTCATGGCAACCGGCCCCACGTTTGCATAGATGTAAAAAACCACCAGGAGCGTCGCCATGTCAGGCCATTTTATTAGAGCCAGCAGCAACAGAATAGCAAGGAGCACTGCTATCGCTAAGAACGGTGCTTGCGTCGCGACAACTCCAATCGTAATAGCACCCAGCAAGGCAATAAAAATCACCAAGAACAATTTACGCGCGCGTATGAAAGGTCTTTCGATTGTCGAATCTGATACTGTCATAACGTCCTCACTGATTTAATGGATATTTTCATATTGCGTTTGACCGTGCCGTTGCGGCTCCCAATGCTTGATTTGGCGTCCTCGCAACACATGAAGGATGGCAACCAACGAGGCCGCGTTGACCATGCAAAAATAGAATGGTATTGTGAATATTTTCTTACGGGCGAAGCGAGTTCCATGGAACAGCAAGCCGAACAGAGCGCAACAGTAAAACGCAATCTGGCCAATGGTCGCCACTTGATAGATAAAGCCTGCCTTCCATAAGAACGGACTAACCAAAAACAGAATCAACAAAGGGAAAACCACCAAGTATCTCAAGATCTTGTGAGAAAAAAGCTGGATTGCGTAGAATTTGTATCGAAAGGGGTTAAGCAACTCTCTCCTAAAAAGAAGGGCTTTCCAGCTTCGCATGATCACACGCACTTTCCGACCAAACTCCACTTGACTTGTCGCAGCGATCGGCTCATAGGCGATGGCCTCCGCTGCAAAGACCAATCGATATCCCTGGACGATTACGCCGGTTGAAGTGAAAAGGTCATCCGAAACACCATCTGGAATGGGCTGGAATATTGACCTGCGGATGGCGTATATAGCTCCTGTAGCCGCAAGTGTGTTCCCTGATTTACCTTGAAATTGTTTCAGCATGCGATCAAAGTTCCAATAGGCACGCTCGCCATCGATGCTGGAGCCTCCAGAAACCTCCGTCTTGTAGACTTGATTGCCGGCCACACACCCCACCTTTGGATCCCCAAACGGTCTAACGAGTTCCTGAATGGCGTCCGCTTTATACATGCTATTTGCATCTGAAAACACCAGGATTTCGCCCCTGGAGGCATTCACCGCGGCATTGAGAGCGGCAGCTTTGCCTACACGGGGCAGGGAAAGTAGTTTCACTCCATGTTCTTTGTAGCGCTCGACGATGGCATCCGTGCCATCTGTTGACCCGTCGGACGCAATAACTACTTCAAGGCAATGCTGCGGGTATTCCATCGATAAAATGTTATCCAACTTTGCTGCAATGGATTTCGCCTCGTTGTACGCAGAAATCACGATGCTGACAGTAGGAGGATTTGTGAGATCCTCATGTTTATAAGGAATACCCCAGAGCAGCCCTCGCAGGACAACTCCCAGCGGGAAGCCGATATAGGTGTAAACGATTAAGAATGCTGCAAACCAAAATAAAATTAAGGCGATCATTTATGATCCTTTAGAAAGTGCTGTGCGAGCCTGGCCGCATTCTTATTAAGATCGAACTCTCCCGCAACTTTTTCCCTTCCAGCACACCCTAGACGACGGCGTAATTCCGGATCTTTGAGGTAGCGTTCCAACGCATCCGCGAGGGATGTTGCGTCTCTTGGCGGAACCAACAGCCCCGTCAATTGATCGTTAACCAGCTCCGGGATGCCCGAAAGATTACTGGCTATAACAGGTACGCCACTCCCCAGTGCTTCCATGAGCACCACTGGAATCCCTTCCCGCCGTCCATCATGGGTCGGAATGCTGGGTGCTGTCAAGACATCGGCATCCAGCAAGAGGCGGGCGATCTCATCCCTCGTGAGTCTTCCATGAAAGCGGACTTTGTCCGAAAGGCCAGCCTGCTCCACAAGTTCGGTGAGAGATTTTTTATCGGGCCCATCTCCGACAAAATGACACTCGAAGTTCAATCCTCTCTCCCGAAGTTGACGGCACGCTTCAATCAAATATGCCTGTCCCTTGACCTCATGCAAGGTCCCCACACACAGGATCATGAAAGGATTTTCTCCTTTTTCATACGGGGTTTCATGAGAGCGGGCTCGAAACACCTCGGTATCCACGCCACAATGGACCACATTTACTTTCTCACGGTAATTTCCCCGGCATTCCGAAATGATTAATTCCTTGTTGTATTCCGAGATCGCTGCAACGAATGCTGCTTCAGCAACCTTTTCACGCAGCATATGTCTGTCACGATGAAGATCCGAGCCGTGAGCGGTGAAGCTATAAGGGATGCCAACCAGCCTATGGATAATATATCCCGCTGCGGCAGGATGGCTGGCAAAATGAGCATGGACGTGTTGCACTTTGTCTGCACGCATCTGATACGCAAACAGCACGGTCTTCGGGAAAATGCCAATTACACCTGTGAAAAAGTTGAAACTACCCCAATTCGCACGCAGTACATCCCAAAACGTTTTTAGATAAGCAAACGGTTTTTTCAAAAGGAAATGGATGTTTGCTCTTACGATTGGCAGAGAGATAAAAGGCTGGAAGTGAGCGGCTGCTACAAATTGCACCGCTTCCGGATGCATCACCTCTTCATGCTCGCGTAAGAGAGGATAAACTTCCACTTGCATCCCCAGCTGGCGAATCGCTAACATCTCATAGAGGATAAAGGTTTCCGTCAGCTTTGGAAAGCGCGACATAATGTAAGCAACTTTGAGAACTTGTGATTTAGTCAGCTGCCTTTCCCCAACGCCAGATGGAATGGTCTGTAGTTCCTGATCAATAATCATTTTATACCATTATTTTCGATTAATTATCGGATAGCTAAGGAATAACCGATTCTCACTATTGACAAGCTCTTCAAGCAGGCTCTTTGCTCTTCGTTTGAAATATCGACTTGCCAACTTAATCTTCAGCCGAGTAGCAATTTGAATGGAATCTGGTTGTTGATACAATCGTGCTATCGTGCTTGACCATTTGTCGAGTAATGCCAGGGCCTCATAAAGCTGGATGGCAGAATAAGGAATCGGTTCTTGATCAAAATAACCTTTCAGAAATGCCTGCTCATGGGTTGCCAATTGATTCGCACTAAATGCAAGTCCCTGGCTAACCACTTGCGGATAAGACGTCTTAAGTTCATTCAAAAAGTATCCAATATCCTCATAAATCGGCGTACGCCATCTGGCGAGTGTATCAAGAACCGTCACACGAGCATCTGGACCGATAAGTATGTTTCGTGGGGCAAAATCTCCATGTCCCAAGCCTAGCGGTAGCGATTTTGGGAATATCTCCTGTGCCTCGTTTAAGAGGATTGAAGAAGTGGTATTGAAAAAAGATTCATCTCCTAATGTTTTCACCAGAAAATCTTTGAGCTTGATGATGGCCTCCATATAATCTTCACGGTGGGAATCGCGGGGAAAAACATCTTCGTCCTTCGGCATTTTATGATATGCACTCAGCCATGCACCAGCATTTCGGAAGGCTGGAATAAGTCCATTATCAAAAAACTTGGAATATAAGCGGTTTTTTCTAAAGAAAAGTTGACGAAGTTTGAGATCGTATGATTCCTCGGTAAAGATGGCATCATATTCGGGTAAGTAATCGAGTACACGAATAGCTCCAAGGTTTTGAGTGTGAAGGCTCGTGAAATATTCGTAGATTGCCTTGAGAGCTGAATATTGAAGTCGGAGCTTGTCATGCGGGTCCACTTTTGGAAAGAGAGGAGGTTTCTCGCAAACACTTCCGTTGGTTGGACTCGTCGGCGAAAGGGGGCTGGGTACTTTGACGAACACCGAATGGGTCTGTGTATTGTTGCTTACTCTAAATCGGTAGAGTATCACAGTACGACGCTCCATTTTATCGACTAAATGAACGCCCGTTTGCTCTGTACCAAAATCACGATAGTAATTAGAGGCATGCTTCCGGATATGATCCATAAAAATTGTGGTTTGATCAGTGCTCATCATAGGTCTGCTGTGGGTTGCGATGAGTTGCGAAAATGAGTTGAACGAGGCGGAAACGAAGCAATTCAGGAAATGTATGTTCGATATTGAGGACGCTGCGGTTGATCATTAGGACGGTCAGAGAGATGAGTCCCGCAAACAGGACGCCAACATAGATAGGAAGAGCCAGTAACCTCTGGAGAACCGCTAGACCCAAAGTTCCCAGGATAATACTTAAGTAAACTCTCAGGTAACGCCACTGGAACAGGTTAATATTGGTAGCGAGCTTTAACCCGAGATGGTTTAGGATGTTGTACAAGACCAGCGTCCCGCAAGTTCCAATCGCTGCACCGATTGCTCCGTATCGGGGAATAAGAAACACGTTAAGCCCCAGACTGATAAACAGCGCAACCAAATCGACCATAACGGTATAACGAAATCTGCCATAGATACGCAGCGTATCTGCGTTAAACCCCAGCGCTGCATTGAAATAATAACCGAAGGCCAGCAACGCCATAACCCATCCGGAGTGAGCATAGCGCTCTCCAAAAAGCAACAATGTGAGTGGTTTGGCCAGCGAGAACGTAAGTAAAAAAATTGGAAATGAGATGACTGTAATCCAGATTGCACTTTGCCAATACAGGGCATCAATTGCTTTATGATCTTGTCTCGCAAACATCCGTGACATCGTTGGCATAAAGAGCAAGCCAAAACTTTGAATGACCATTGTATTCAAATCAGCAACAGGCTGAACAGCCCGATACGCGGCTACACCCAGCGTGCTACGGAAGTACTCTAGCAGAATAATGACCAACTGTGACCTGGCCATGAAGACAAAACTACTGATCAGCAAAGGAGTACTAAAACCAAGAATCTCTCTAATCGGAAATTTTATCTGCTGTAGATCGAAATGCTTCCATAACTCTTGTTTGCGAAGATCACGGATCAGTATTCCATAATATATCGTCACACCTATAGCTCCGGCAACGACAAAGCCCATTGCCAGGAAATACACGTTACTTCGGAATATGATCAGCGATAGGACCACCGCAAGTCTTAGACTCGGTCCAAGAACGTATCTTCGAAAAAAAATAGAGCTTGGTCGCGAGAAAATAGCGAGCATCCCAACCAGCAGGCTATCCAACGCCTGGATGGGCGTTAAGAATATCAATACGAGCAATAGTTTAACCACCAGGGGGTCGCTGACAAACGATTCTGCGATCCAGCCCCTCAAACCGAAGACCAGCAAAACGAAAAAAAAGCCAAGCGAAAAAACGGTGCTGACCATCATAAGAAGGGAGCCAAACACTTTATGATATTCGCCTCTTTCTTGGTACATCGGTATGAAGCGAGTAACAGTTTTTTCCAATCCGAAGACTGCTAGGCTCGATCCTAGCAAGACAAGGGATAAAGCATAGGCAAATGCACCGTAATCGCTTTTCGACAAGTAACGCACGATCAGAATTTGGACAACGAAGTTCGCCACTATCTGGAGTACACGACCAGATAATAGTAACGTAGAACCACGGAGGTGCTTTTGCGTGGCTTGACTCGTTGTTATAGCAGGCATATCGGTGACGGACGATTTTTCAAGGTTTATCATGGAGGAAATGAAAGAAAAAGTTGGGTCAGCGCGGTATTGCAAGCCGCGCTGACCCTTAACTCTCTCTTAACTCTCTGTTGTCTGCTCTGATAAGCTGCCTTGCTGAAGGGCTTCTTTTGAAGTACCAGGTCCAACTGCAGAAGAAGCTCTACGGTCTGCTTTGGAGATAAAAGGCCAAGCGTTGTAATCAAAGATGACACCAGCCAGCTTGATTTTCATCAGGCGCAAATTCTCGACCACCTTAGTTACTACTCTGCTTCTTGCTTCTGCATGGCGTGCCACCAGGATGACGGCATTTACCTGAGAGGCCAACGTGAGGCTTTCGGCAAACCGTGCAATGGCAGGGGCCGCAACTAGCACAATATCCGCTTCTTTTTGTAGCCGTTCAAACAGCGTGGTCATTTTTATTGAATTCAGCATGGCGTGCGAGCTTTTTTCAGAAGACAATCCAGCTGGTAAGAATCGAATACCAGGAACTTGCTCTACTGGCAGAAGTTGCGGTTCTGTCGATTTCGTTATCAGCAGGTCAGCGAACCCTTCGCTCTTTTCAGCTTTGAATATAGTTGTCAATAGAGGGCTATCAACTTGAGCGTCTACCAGCACAACCTTATAACCTGCTTGAGCGAGTGCAGTCGCCAGATTTCCTGCAGTCACAGCTGCAGCATCTCCGGCTTTAGATCCAACGCTGCTCAACAACAAAGTATAGGGTATCGATTCGCCGATCGAAAAAAGCAGCTTGGCGACCGCCTCACGGTATCCATTCGCAGCATCGGAATCGGGTCGAGCAAACGTGACAAGCCGTTCCAGTCCGGAACCCTTCGGGCGGGTGTGCTTGTCAATCGTACTCAGCAGCGGAACTCCGGCAGCTTTGCTGAGATCTCCTGGGAAACGAAGCCTGTCATCAAAATATTCCACGACAAAAATAATGATGAGCGCGAAGATCAATCCGCCGAGCCCGGACGAGATTACCCTTAGCCAGAGTTGCTGGTCGACGAGTGTTGCCGCCGTTGCTGGTTGAATAATCTCAATCTGGTTGGTATCCGTATCTAGCAGTATTTGATAGATGGTCGCCAATGTTCGGAGCGCATCAGACAAGCGACTGCGTTCCTCGGCAAGCTGCTTGATCACAAGATTCTGCTGCTCCAGACTAACTGCTGCAGACTCTGGGCGCATCGTCGTCGAATCTTTTAAAGCAGTGAGTTCAGCCTCCAGTTGCGCAATGCTTGACTGAGACTGACTAACAATCTGCTCCAACTGGTGTGTCTGATCGCTCATCTGGGCGCGAAGCGAGGCTGTTATATTATCCTGCGAGGGACTCATCTCGAGCAGAGTTTGCGCGGCAGCATTTGCAATGGCGACAGCTTGTCTTGGATCAGAATTGTACACAGTGATCGTCAATAAGCGGGTTTCGGCACTTTGTCTGGTTGAGATAGCACCCCGGAGCACATTCAGATCCGTTTTCTGATCCAATTTATTGTTCACAGACTCCAAGAACGAGGGATTATCCACCACTTCAGCGTACGTCTGCGCTAATTGACCCCCGATTTTCAAAGCGTTCAGGTCCGGGCTGGGACTGTCCAGGCCTGGCCCAACCAGTAAATCAGTGGTCGCTCTATACGCAACTGGTTGGCTGCTGAGCTGAAAGAACGTGGTAAGGCTGGCAATCAAAGCAGCCAGCACCAGCAACCATAAATACCGGGAGACAATATTTAGAATTTTTGAGAGATCCATAGCTGATACCTCCAGTCAATGTAAGATGCACGCTGCTATCTCGACATGCAACTTTGGAATTCGGATTTGCAGTGGTCGGTTTGGACATCACCAACCAATTTCCGTAAGGGTTGCCAAGTCCGAGTGTTACTAGGCCTCGATAACGTGAGAAATCTCTACGGGAATTTCATAGCCATGTCGCTCCATCTCGTCACAAAGCTCCGGAAGAATTCGAGCTAGGACATCAGGCTCAAATCGCTGCCACTTAAGTTTTCGATCCGTTTTGACAGTTTCCTTGACGGTTTTCGCCATCTCGTCGGTCATCTGCAAACCACAATGAGCACAGATACGCTCCATATCGGAAATCGGATCTTGCACAAAATCCTCGTATCTTAACCTTAAGACCTGACCAGGCTCGAAAAGAGCTAAATCTCTCTCCGCTTTACTCGAAGAACGCGACCACTGCCTGGCTATTACAGTCATAAGATTCTCTGTTTTCAGGTCTTCCTGAATACCTTTGTAGCGCGGTCCCCAAATGGATAGGTACTTACGTCGCAAGATCCGGTTGTTCCACTGTTGGCTGAGAAAGCGCTTCAGATAATGGTGCAACTGGGTAACAGGTGTGGATCTCAAACGCTTAACGATCCTTTTTCTTGTAGCTGGCTGCTGCCACTTCAACTCCACAGAGCTGACAAAAGACAGAGGATTCCTGACGATGTAAAGAAAGTGGGCTTCCGGGAAGATCGCACGCACATATGGAATTCTCAGAATATTATGAGGTGTCTTTTCAACAATCATTCGATTTCCATGCTGCTGTTGATATTTCAAAAACTCGTTCCGCATATATCGTTTGACATTGTCGGTCGCGTCCTTTTCGTCAAACTCGTCGTGGCTTCTCCCAGGATCAGCATAAAGCCAAAGTCCAACTGGTTCATACAATGACACTACATCTGGATGAGTAGCGATGAGTTTCTGCAGCATCGTGGTGCCCGAACGAAAATTACCAAACAGAATAATCGGCAGTTTCAGCTCATCTGACATCGAATTACCTTTCTAAGGTAGAAGGAGTGAGGATGTACATCAATCAATAAATGGCATCTGCAAGGCAGCGACCCTGAAAATGCAGAGAGGTCGGCTATTTCAACAGGAATTGTCTAATAAGCACCCGTTCTTCTTAGAACGACGAACGCTGTCTTCCAGAGAATGTGAAGATCTAACTTCAAAGATCGGTTGCGAATGTAATATTCATCCAATTCAACACGGCGCTGATAGGTAGTATCGTTT
Organism: Anaerolineales bacterium; assembly: GCA_035720235.1. Classification (GTDB taxonomy): domain Bacteria; phylum Chloroflexota; class Anaerolineae; order Anaerolineales; family Villigracilaceae; genus Defluviilinea. Next base: position 20,069 of record DASTOH010000189.1, read on the forward strand.
CGCCCTGAAACCTGCCACAAGCCGGTTAATCCCGGACGAACTTGAATGTAAAGGTCGAAACACTTCCCATATTTCTCTATTTCCGCATCGACAATGGGTCGCGGACCAATCAAACTCATATCACCAATGATTATGTTCCAAAGTTGCGGCAACTCATCTAAGCTCGATTTGCGTAATATGGAGCCAAGACGAGTAACGCGCGGATCTTCCTTTAGTTTATGAGTTGCTAACCATTGGGCCTTTAGCTGAGGGGAGTTATCAAGATAGTTCTGCAAGATCTGATCGGCATTTTGAACCATGGTGCGAAACTTATATACATGGAATTTGCGGCCAAACCGACCAATCCTTGTTTGGCGATAAAACACGGGGCCGGGCGAATCCATTTTGATCAAAATCGTAATAGCAAGAAAAGCGAGAAGAATATAGGGAGCTGCCAACAAAATCAGTGTGATATCAAGGACACGAGAAAACTCATTCCTTCGTACAAGCCTGGTGCCCGCGATTCGTGTTGCAATACGGAAATTGGATGGCATTTCTAAATTTTTACCCATACTCACTCCTCTAAATAAGTATCAAAGGTGGGCGGGAATGATACTTTTACAAACCAACCCAACCCAACGAGCACGTGGGCGGGGTGTCCAGAGCCGATAACAATACGATTGTGGATCTGATTTCCGAGCGACTGCCAGGACGCTACCGAAACCAGCACACCATTGTGGCTCCTAGTATTTTTCTTTCTTTCATACATACGACGCTAGCTGCCAAAGAAGGTAACGACATGATTGCAATTTAATATAGGGAAAATCCCTGCTCCCCCAGGTAGGGATTCCCCTAGGTGATGATAAGCTCAATACAACACGAGCTAACGAGCATATGAAGAGAATCGAGGGCAGATAACAATTCAACTTTGGATTTGCTTTCCTCGCGACTGCCAACGCCTCACCGAAACCAGCGCCCTATTGTTTCTTCTGGTATTTTCTTTCGTTGGTATGATCCTGATTTGCCAAAAAAGCTACAAGATCCTTATAATTGGAGTGTATTAATGAGAAGTTTACCCAGCCTTACCTTCACTTCTAAAATTCGGCTTCAAATCCATGATAGGGTAGAGCCGTCGAAAGTACCATGCTGACGTAGTAAGGCGGCTTAGATTCAGCCTTCAAAAATGTTTGGCAACCTTACATCGTTGTTATGTCTATTTTTCATAATCGCAGGTATGATATTGGCATAGATTAAGGAATGAGCATAACTATGGCAGCGATTTTAATTATTGCATATTTGGTCCTTGGAGCATTGGCATCTGCTTTAATTTGGGTAATAATGATAGCTTCCAAGAGCCGTGAGAACAAAGCCAAAAACGTGAATCCTGGACGTTTAGAATCCAAACTTTTTCGCGAACCTAACACGAAACCAAGCAGGTTCCAGCCGTAGTAGAACCCGCTTTTTTTGATTGATATTTTCCTTTTTGACCTGAAAGTCAACTGATTTTTATAAACCCATTGCAGCTGAAAAGCTGCAATTTTTAATCTCGGGGCAATCAGGGCATTTAATTGTGCTCGAATCTATGTGTCGGCTGATACAGGTTTGTCGTCTTGACTGAAAGGCATCCATATAGCAAGTATCGCTCGTGCTGGTAATGGACGTGTACGGCGCACCTGGCTGGATCCGATCCATGGTCTAGCCGCTGTTCTTGATGACAGTTAAGCTCGCCTGTTGCACGCCGTCGATCCGGAATGTGAGGCGCTCGGAGTTGGTAGTCTATAGTGCTGTGGTTGAACTGTAATCGTTTTTGATATGAATGCACATGTAGAGCGGTGAATATTGAAGGGAAATGTAAAAGTTTGCTCAACTCCACCTGTTAGAATTGTCTTATGTCATCCTTAAAAGAACATTTTCTCTTGGATCCCAATGTTGTTTTTCTAAACCACGGGTCGTTTGGTGCAACGCCCAAACCTGTTTTTGAAGCATACCAGAATTGGCAGCTGCGCCTGGAACGCCAGCCGGTATTATTCTTGGGACGCGAACTGGATGGACTGTTGCTTGAGTCGAGAATTGCCTTAGGTCAATACCTACAGGCGGACGCGAATGATTTGGTATACATTCCGAACGCAACGCATGGGGTAAACATTATTGCTCGTTCTCTCCAACTCAAACCGGGTGATGAAATCTTAACCACTGACCACGAATATGGTGCATGTGATTACGCCTGGGATTTCATCTGCGGGAAAACAGGAGCAAAGTATATTCATGTATCCATTCCACTTCCGGTCCACTCAGATGAGGAAATCGTCCACCAGCTCTGGCAGGGTGTTACGACCCACACAAAAATTATCTATCTGAGTCATATTACCTCTTCAACCGCGCTCCGCCTGCCCGTGGAAGAAATCTGCCGCCGCGCGCGACGGGTAGGAATATTGACCATTGTTGACGCCGCACACTCACCCGGCCAAATTCCCGTCGACCTGCCGGCGCTGAATGCGGACATGGTTTTTGGGAGCGCCCATAAGTGGCTACTCAACGTGAAGGGCTCGGCGTTTCTTTATATTCGCCGCGAATTGCAGTATTTAGTTGAGCCGCTCATCGTAAGCTGGGGTTACCGCCCCACGCCTGAGACCACTGCCGGCTCACGCTTTATCGATCTTCTCCAGTGGACAGGGACCAAAGATCCAACAGCGGCGCTGACTGTCCCGAACGCTATTCAGTTCATGAATGATCATGACTGGGATACCGTTCGTTGCCATTGCCATCAGCTGCTGCGCCAGGCGATAGAGCGAATTTGTGATTTGACGAAACTGCCGCCGTTGTATCCCCTGGAGTCTGACTTTTATTGTCAGATGGGAATAGCGCCGCTTCCTCTTTCCAACCTTACAATCCTTAAGAGCCGGTTGTATGACGAATACAAAATAGAAGTACCGCTGACCGAATGGCATAACAGGCAATTTATCCGCATTTCGATCCAGGGATACAATTCCCAGCAGGATGTGGATGCCCTGGTGGAGGCACTGCAGATCCTTTTGCCGCAGGTCACATCGTAAGCAGTGGGAACAAATCAGGCCTGATTTCCGTTCAAGGATACAAAACAAAGCGCTGCAAGCCCGGGCTTTGCCGCGCCTCAGTCCATTGATTTTATTATAGGTAGAAAGGAAGGCACAGTGAAACACGGTATTCTCAAGACCTTTTTGTGGCTGGTTGTGCTATGGTTACCCGGGTGTGCGCCTGTAGCTACCACTGCACCAACTCAGGAAATTTCGCCGACCACGCAGCCACCTGGAGGCGTTCAATATCATCCCCTGAATACACTAACCACCCTCCCGGAAATTGATGTTATCATCAGGGCCGTTGCGGGCGGCGACCCGCAGGACCTGCGAAACCTGTTCGCATATACCGAAATTGCCTGTATGACCGTCAACGCACTGGGTGGTCCGCCACCATGCCGTGAGAATGAAGCGGAAGGGACCGTGGTGGAAGTGCTTCCCTCGCTGGGACCGGAAGGAAGTTTTCTGCGTAAAGACGAAGCCCAGAACTTCCCCGGATTGAATGTAACGGGGTTGTATGCTGTGTACCGTGTTCCTGATGCCGCGTTCTCCGATCCGAGCTACCCAGCAGGTGAATATGCCATCGTATACGTGAGTGACAGCGCCGCTCCAGAAGTAGTCCTGCAGGCCAGGAATGGCAAGATCGTACGAATTGATTATGTGTTTGGTTACCCGGAGTCCAATGAACTCCTCCCGAAAGGTGTCACGGAATTCCTGCTTGAACCAGTATCGAAATAAGCAAAGGTAACAAACCGCAACTTTCTGAAAGGATGTTATGCAAATCAAAAAACAACTTATCATGGCCGTGCTGGCCGGAGTTTTACTCGCTTCCTGCACCGGTCAGGCATCTCAGGCAACTGATGAGCCAACCGTGGATGTCAATGCCGTTATGACGGCCGGCATCGGGACGTTCGTCTGGGCTCTCACTCAGACACAGGCCGCCCGGGCCACGCTTGCCACACAGACTCCATCTCCCACGTGGACAGTTTCACCGGTGGCTCTGAACTCCATCACACCGCAATCAACTTCAACACAGGTTTTCGTATTACCGCTCTCGACAGCAGTTTTCGTTGTTCCTACCGTTACTGGCACGCAATATACGCCGACCACGAACCCTTCAACGCTTGGGTCTGGCTGTAACAACCTCGCATTGATTCGCGATGAAACCATTCCAGCTGGGACTGTAATGCAACCCGGTGAGACTTTTACGAAGGTATGGAAGGTCGAAAACAATGGTACCTGTGATTGGGTATACCTGTATCGCCTGGTCTTCCTCGGCGGAGATCGTATGGAGGGGGATCCCTCTGGTTTGGGCAAAGTGATTTCACCAGGCAAGTGGACTCAGCTGTCATTAGTCTTGACGGCCCCCTCCAGACCCGGAACCTACACGGGAAATTGGCGCTTCGGCAATCAATCGGGCTCGGTATTTGGTTCTACGCTGACGGTGTCCATCGTTGTCCCCAATCCAACTGCTGTGCCAACCTCCTATCCATAAAGCTTTTATGCACATGACCAAAATGCTCTGACAAGTCTCATCCTTGCCAGAGCATTTTCTTTTATGGTATCCTACATACTTGCCTATGAAACATCTCATTCGCATCCGAATCTTTCTCAAGCTGTATGCTCGGCAGATACTAGCAACGCTGCTGATGCTGCTCATCCTCACCGGACTCAGCCTGATTGTCCCACGCATCATTCAGACAGTGATCGACCAGGGACTTCTGCGTGGTGACACGACTTCCCTGCTCCGATCGGCGGTCCTGCTCTTCGGACTTGGGTTTGTGTCGGCGATCCTGAATCTGGGTCATCGCTATGGGTCAGAGTGGATCGCGGCGCGTGTGGGTTATGATCTTCGCAACCGCATGTACGATCATATCCAGCACCTGCCGTTCACCTATCACGACCACGTCCAGAGTGGGCAACTCATTTCGCGTTGTATCGAGGATGTGCGCTCGATTGAGCGGTTTGCCGGGGGGTCACTGGCCGAACTGGTGCGTTTCATATTGTTGGTGGCGGGAATCCTGTATATCATGCTTTCAGCGAATGCAACGCTGGCAGTGATTGCGTTGCTGCCCATGATCCCTCTCATCCTCATGACCTCCATCTTCGGGACCAAGATCGGCCGCTTGTTCTTTGCCGTAGATGCCGCCGTGGGTGATGTTTCCAATCGCCTGCAGGAAAACGTAGTGGGTGTGCAGGTGGTCCGTGCCTTTGCTCGGGAGAATTATGAAATCAGGCGCTTCACCGAGGCAAACCAGGTAGTGTTCAAATCCTGGGTGCACGTCATTGACGAATGGTCCAAGATCATGCCCACCACAGGCTGGCTGACATCGCTTAGTATTATGCTGATCCTGTGGTTCGGCGGGCGGATGGTGATGGACGGCACGTTGACCATCGGCGCGATTGTGGCATTCAACGCTTACATCCTGATGTTGGCAGAACCCGCCCAGTCCCTGACAGGGTTGGTGAACGCCGGTGGGGAAGCTGCGGCGGGCGCCCAACGCGTCTTTGAGGTGTTGGACACAAAACCTGCCATAGAGTCGCCCGCCAATGCCTTGCTGGCAGGACAACTGCGCGGGGAGGTGGAGTTCCGTGATGTAGGTCTCAAATATAAGGATGAGGTCACAGCCTCCTTAAACGGGATCAGTGTACGGGTCGAACCGAACCGGATTGTCGCCTTGATCGGGCCTACCGGGTCAGGCAAAACCTCCTTCGTGAATCTCATCCCGCGCTTCTACGATGTCACCGAGGGATGCGTGCTGGTGGATGGGGTGGATATCCGCGACATGGATCTCGTCTTGCTACGCAGGCAGATCGGAATTGTCCTGCAGACCTCGCTCTTATTTTCAGACACGATCAAGGCCAATATTGCCTATGGCCGTCCCGATGCCACCGTAGATGAGATCCTTGCTGCTGCAAAAGCGGCGCAGGCACACGAATTCATTGAAGGCTTTACGAACGGATATGACACGATTGTTGGCGAACGCGGCGTGACACTTTCCGGCGGACAACGCCAGCGGGTGGCGATTGCGCGCGCCCTGCTGATGAATCCGCGCATCCTGATCCTGGATGACTCGACTTCCTCCGTGGATACGCAAACCGAGAAGTTGATTCAAGCTGCGCTGGATACGTTGATGGAAGGCCGCACCACGTTCGTGATCGCCCATCGCCTTTCCACCGTTCGCCGCGCCGATATGATCCTGGTGATGGACAAGGGCCAGATTGCAGAGCGCGGCACGCACACCGAACTGCTCGCCCGAGGCGGGCTGTACAAGGAGATCCATGACCTCCAGTTGGTGGATCACGCCAAGTTTGCGGAGGAGATGGAGGAAATTCAGATCGGACAGTCCAAACCCGATGAAGGATCACATGCGATGGCATAACTCCTCGCTGAGCGGAGGAACGGTGATTGCCCGTTCCGCAGCCGAAGCGCGAATAAGCAGAACACTTGATTGATACTTGTCTTCGACTGCGTTCGTCACAATGGCGCGGAGGCGCCACTCCTCACTCCGCTCGGGACTGAGAGTAACTCTATGCCTTACATCGTTTACATCCTCGAGTGCTCCGATGGTTCCTATTACACCGGTAGCACAGACGATATCAGTGAGCGTCTTTGGCACCATGAACAAGGTATAGAACCATCTTCGTACACATTCTCTCGCCGTCCAGTGAAACTGGCTTGGACTTCACAAGAAACGAAGCATTATTACGATGCATTGCGATGGGCGAGACAGATCAAAGGCTGGAGCCGTGCAAAGAAACAGGCATTGATTCGTGGCGATCTCGACGAAATTCGCGAAATCGTGAAAGCTGAAAGAAAGCAAAGAGATAAAAGTAAAAGGAAACCTCCTCGCTGAGCGGAATGCGCCCGTGCTCTTTGGGCGCATGAAGTCGAAGCGCAGTAACCATGATACTTTTTGCTAGATTGAAACCTGCCCTTCGACTTCGTTCGTCGCAGCCAACGCTCCTCACTCCGCTCAGCGCGGCATAAATACATATGACCACCAAAATTATCCCTCCCACCTTCATCACCCAGTCTCAAGAGCAATTGGACAAGGGGTATGACCCCAAAGTCGCGCGCGGGCTATTGAATTTCGTGAGGCCCTATACCTGGCGGATGTTCTTTGCGTTGATACTCATGATCATCGTGACGGCCGCGGCGGTGTCAGGCCCTTACTTTGTCAAGCTGGCCATTGACGAAGGGATCGGCCGAAATGATGTCAACGCGCTGCGAAACATCGTGTTGACCTATCTGGCCATCTCGATCATTCAACTCGTGACCAACTTCTATCGTGTGCGCATCATGTCCCGGGTGGGACAGCATGTGTTGTACGATGTGCGCATGGCGATGTTCGAACATTTGCAGAGGCTATCGCTGAGTTTTTATAACCGTTATAGTGTGGGACGTGTCATCACCCGCGTGATCAATGACGTAGGCACGTTGCGTGAATTCATCACCTGGGCTGTGCTGGCCATCGTTCGGAATCTGCTCGGCATCATCGGCACGTTGATCGCGATGCTGACACTGAATGTGCGATTATCGCTGTTGACCTTTATCGTTCTGCCTTTTATGATCTGGGCGACGGTTGCCTTCCGCAACGCGGCGCGGCAGAATTATCGCAAGGTGCGGGCGGCCGTTTCATGGACGAATTCCGTGCTGGCGGAAAATGTCAACGGCGTGCGCGTAGTGCAGGCCTTCTCGCGGCAGGAACAGAACTATCTCAACTTCAAGGATTACGTCAATCGCTACTTCCTGGAAACGAGCCTGGACGCTGCGCGAGTCGCATCGCTCTTCGCGCCCATTGTGGACGTGCTCGGCGCGACGGCCACCGCGCTGGTGGTCTACGTCGGCGGACGAGCGGTGCTGGGCGAAAATATCACGGCGGGGGTGTTGATCGCGTTCGTGCTCTACATCGACCGTTTCTTTGACCCCATCCGTGATCTGAGCCGGCGCTTCGATACGCTTCAATCCACGATGGCGGGCGGTGAGCGGATTCTGGAATTGCTGAACACGCCGGTTGATGTGCAAGACGCGGAAGACGCCGGCGACATGGGAGCCATTACCGGCGACGTCCGGTTCGACAATGTCTCCTTTCATTATTCGGATGACCCAACGCTCGTCCTGGATGGGATCACTTTGGATGTCCACGCTGGCCAGACGGTCGCGCTGGTGGGCGAGACGGGCGCGGGCAAGACGACCATTGTCAAACTGTTGACACGCTTCCATGACCCGACCTCAGGCTGGGTGCGCGTGGACGGCGTCGACTTGCGTACCGTGACTCAGCAATCTCTGCGACGGCAGATGGGCATGGTGCTGCAGGACCCATTCCTGTTCAACGGGACCGTGAAGGAGAACATTCTATTTGGGCGATTGGACGCGCGTAATGAGGAGGTTATCGCCGCGGCGCAGGCGGTGGGCGCGCATGACTTCATCCTGGGTCTGCGCAACGGATACGAGACTTCGGTGGAGGAAGGTGGCGCGACGCTCAGCGTCGGCCAGCGCCAGTTAATCTCGTTCGCGCGGGCTTTGCTAGCCGACCCGCGCATCTTGATTTTGGACGAGGCGACGTCCTCGGTGGATACACAGACTGAGCAGGTCATTCAAAAGGCGCTGGCGACCCTGCTGAAGGGGCGTACATCCTTTGTGATCGCGCATCGCCTTTCGACCATCACGAACGCAGACAAGATCGTGGTCATTCACGATGGTAAGATCATCGAGCAGGGCACGCATACTGAACTGTTGGCGAATCAGGGGATGTATTATGAGCTCTATCGGACGGGGTTTCAGGAGTAGATTCAGATGAATTATTTTTGATTTACCTAGCCACCTGACAGTTTCAAAGGTAAGCACAAAGTGCAGACGAAACAGGCAGCGAATTCAACAATTTTCGATCGAGCAAACGAAGCCCGATCTGAAACAAACTGAGATCACGACGGTCTTTTCGATCGACCAGATGGCGC
>DASTOH010000190.1:0-6070 GCA_035720235.1 Anaerolineales bacterium
TCGACGGTTGACAGCCACACCGATTGGGACTCGCTCATCCCTACACTGGCTCAGCGCTACAAAGTTTTCGCGCCCGATTGCCGCGGTCATGGGAAATCGAATAATCCGCACATGAGTTATTCCTTCAAGGAACTGTCGGACGATGTTGCTGCGTTCATCCGCGTAATGGGATATGAGAAGGCGCATATCATTGGTCATAGCAACGGTGGGAACGTGGCATTGGTGACTGCGCTGGAACATCCCGAAGTGACGCAGACCTGCATCGCTCAAGCCGCCAATGCCTATGTGACACGTTATCTCATCGAGCGTGAACCGAAGGTCTTTGATGCCGAACGCGTGGAGCGTGAGAGGCCGGACTGGCGCGATGAGATGATCCAGTTGCATAGTGCCGTGAATGGACATGAATACTGGAAAGATTTGCTTTGGTTAACCATGAAGGAAATCATCTCCGAGCCGAATTACTCCCCGGCTGATCTGGCGCGCGTGAGCCGGCCGATGCTGGTTATCATGGGCGGAGAGGATAAAGTGAACGCGCCCGATGAACAGGCGCAATACATCGCGCAGCACGTGCCTGACGCCGAACTCTGGATTCCCGAAAAGACGGGGCACAACGTCCACCACGAACGCAAAGAGGAGTGGCTGGAGCGGGTCCTTGATTTTCTTCATCGGCGCGGGGCTTAACCACTGAGTCACGAAGACACGGAGAAATAAAAAGCTCCGTGACTCTGTGTCTCCGTGGTGAAAAGGTCTTGAAATCAGACCCTTCATTATCTCTGCGGGAAATGCATCAGCGCCTTTTCCTCGTTGGTGCTCTCCCTGGCACTGTCTCGAAGAGACCAGGGAATATTTCGTGTCGTTTGTGGAAAAAAATAACTATGAAACTTCACTGGGAACCTATCACACTTGAATTGCGCACTACCTTTCGCGTGGCGCACGGCGCGAGCGACCAGCGCCATAACGTCCTTGTCTATCTCGACGACGGGGTGGGGGAGGCGGCGGCAGTACCGTACTATGGCGAAACGCAGGCGGGTATTATCGAATACCTGAAATCCGTGCCGGATTTGGGGGACGACCCCTTCGATATGGATGCTGTCCTGGCGAAGCGGCCTCCTGGCTCACGCGCGGCGCGTTCTGCGATTGACGAGGCGCTGCACGATCTGTGGGGCAAGAAACTGGGGCAGCCTCTTTACAGGCTGTTTGGTTTGAATCCGAAGAATCTCCCGCTCACCTCTTTCACCATTGGCATGGATGAACCTGAAGTCATGGCGGAACAAGCCAAGGCATCGGGTCATCCGATTCTGAAGATCAAATTGGGGAGCGATGACGATGAGGCGATCCTGAAAGCCATTCGTAAGGCGACCAGCGCCAGGTTAAGAGTCGACGCGAATGCCGGCTGGAGCCGTGAACAGGCTTTACAAATCATCCCACGGCTGATCGAATATGACCTGGAATTCATCGAACAGCCGCTTGCCGTGGACGATGTGGATGGCTATTTCTGGCTCAAGGATCAATTGCGTACCCAGAGGATCAACGTTCCAATCTTCGCCGATGAGACTACCAAGAACTCTCACGATGTGGCCAAACTCGCCGGCGCGCTCGATGGAGTTGTGGTCAAGACCATGAAGAGTGAAGGCATTCGGGAGGCCCTGCGGATGATCAATACGGCGCGCGCTCACGATATGCAGATCATGCTGAGCTGCATGGTCGAGTCATCGGTGGGCGTCACGGCCGCGGCGCATCTGGCTCCGCTCTGTGATTATGCTGATTTGGACGGCCCACTGCTCATCAGGAACGATCCGTACTGCGGGTTGAGATATGATGGGGCCAGGATGACCCTGCCCGACAGTCCCGGACTGGGAGTAGAACGGGCATAGAAAAGTAAAGAGCCACAGGCAGTAAACCCGTGGCTCTTTTCGTATTCAGTTGTAATTTTCTGTCAGCTGATCGTTGTCTATATGCGTGCCTGGTTCTTATAAAATTCCTTTACATACGCAATCATTTGATTTTTTGTCATCTTATCAGCGGTCTCCACCTTCACGAGTCGGTTCTTCATGGCTTTGTGTTTTTTGAGCACCTTCTCAAACTCGATCTTGGCTTTGCCGGGTCCCATAATGAGGATCGAAGCTACATCCTGGAGGGAGGAAATGACCTGCTTGTAAAATCTGTTCAACTGCACCTTGTATCGGTCATTATGGTGCAGTTCGGTATCTCCTTTCTGGGTGAGCTTGCCTCCGAGTTGTGTCCCGCCGGAGTAGTGGGCCGGCGGCTCGATGTTGGAAGGGATGGTGTCAACTCGGTTGCTTTCGTACCAGATGAGATATGCCTGCTTGTGGTCAATCCATAGTCCGATGTGCCGATTCATGCGACCTCCTTATCTGGGTTTTGACTGTTAATGTGCCAGGTGCTGCCCCTACAACATTGAATTGAAGTACGCTTTCAGGAAAAATCGGGTTCTTGGAACGGATACACCTCCATACTCTACACAGTCATGCAGCATTCCGTGTACTTGTGATCTGAATTCTAGACGACAAAGCGCTTCGAAAAGTTTACGTGTTCGTGAGACAAGCGCTAGAGTTTTGGGATTACCGCGCCAACTTTCTGCATATAGGAACGATACTGGTCGCCGAATTGTTCCAGCATTAATTGTTCCTCCGCTCTCACGCGCAGAAAATAGAAGAGAATAAATACCAAGAGATTGGACCAGCCTGCAATCCAGTTCTGCAGCAGCAATGGTTGCGCGATGACCCACAGCCATTGCGAAGCGTACATGGGGTGGCGGATCACGCCATAGATACCGTTGGTAATCAACTCGTGCTTCTCACGGATCTCGAGCGTGGGGGACCAGTTGAGTCCCAGGTCCGCATGGGCGCGCCAGAAAATGAACAGCGCACCTGCCAGCAGGACGACGCCCAGCCAGCCGGCCCACGTGGGCAGTGAATAGTTCGCAAAATCAAGCCATGGGGTAGCTGCGTAGAAAATCGGGATAAAGAACATCGCCAGAAATAGCAGGCCCAGCAAAACTTTTTCCTGGGTTGTTACCTGGCGAGTAGACTTTGGCGCTTTTCTTTGTTGACGGCTGATTGGGGCTCGTATAGCCATCTCTACGACGATGGCCACAAAGTAGAGGGCTGTGAAAATATCCATGTCATTTGTAAGTATAACAAAAATTCGGACTTTATTGCTGTTTAATGTGAGCTGATAAGAGCCTAAGCTATTAATGCTCGAAAGGAATGTGAAGTTTAGGAAATTGTTATAAAAGCAATCCCGCTCTTAAGTCTTATCTCACAGTGCAGGGCTAAGATGGTATTGCGAGGTGTACTATGAATATCTCCCATGCAAGAAATGTCTTGATTTCCCTATACAAGATTGTGGAAGCCGGAGAAAAGGGATATGCAGTAGTAGCTTCCAACGTCAGGAACCGGGCGCTTAAAATTCTGTTTCAAGCCTGTTCGCAACAGCGCCAAAAATTCAAAGAGGAAATATTTGAAGAAATACAGCAACTGGGTGGTCAAGCCCGCCCGAAGAGCAGTGTTCTTGGCATGATCCACCGTGGTCGTATTGATATATTTTCCCATTTCACGATTGGTGATGAAAATGTGGAAAGGATGTTACTAAAGGAAGTACTGCTGGGTGAAAGAGTAGCCGTGCGGGCGTATGAAAGAACTCTGGAGCAAGATTTGCCTCCGGAAGCCCATGCACTCATCGACCGTCAATTTCGGGAGGTCCGCCAAGTCGTTGATCAAATGCAACGCCTGCGTGGGCAAAACGGGAAACGATTGGTGCTGCGCCTCTATGATACGAGGAAGGATGCAGAGCAGGCATTCCAATCGTTGAAGAATGCAGGAATTTCCCAGCAGGCTATTAAGATCGAAGATTATAGTCCTCCTGCGCTTGAGCCATCAGAAAGCCCACCTACGACAATATTCGAAACAATTCTTTCGGGCGCGATAGGGGGGCAGATTTGGGGTGTTGTAGCTGGCGTTCTGGCAGCCGCGACTATTGTAGGAATAGCGGCCCTTAATCAGGGACAGGCTTCACCGGTGGTCGCCCTGGTTGCAATGCTTGTTTTAATGGCACAGGGTGCGCTTGTCGGCGGCATGATTGGCCTCTTTATTGGGTGGGGCGTGACAAGCCAGGATAAATATGTTGCCGAGACGGTCAAACAAGGAGAGGTGCTCATGCAGACCTTGATAGACGAGTCCCTGGCCTCCAAGGCCTGGAAAATCATGAACCAGGTTGCCGTTGCAGCCAGAGCACGACACGCGAGCGAATCTCCGGCCTGAGTGATCCTGCCAGCCGTTCGCGACGGCTGACAGTTATTGTTCAGCCTTCTCCACAACCACCGTGGCCTCAGTCAGCAACGCGGCGATAGCGCCAATCGCGGCCAGCTGCGGGGCGATCAAGGCTCCTACCACACCAAAGGTCAGGGGGATTTCAAAGACGACCTTGCCTTCCTTGTCTTTGATAATGACCCGGCGGATATTTCCCTCATTAATGAGATTTTTGACCCTGCCGATCAGGTCCTCCCCATTTACTCGAAATTCTTCTGTGCGGACTCTTTCATCGGACATATCAGCCTCCAAGCAGATAGATATCACCTAGATCTACGCTTACGAAGTAGATTGGTTGCACCTTTTGTTACATCAGCAGTTGCACTGCTGATGTTTTCTCTAGCCAGTACAAAACTTAGGAGTGTAAAACGATCTGGAGATATTGATCCTATCGAATAAATGCAGCCAATCTACCAAGGTCCAAGTGACGAAATAAGCGTAGTGCTGGTTCGTAAAGATCTTATAGCACCTGGACATTTTCTACTCCACAATGTTCATGCAGCAGTTCAACTGCTGCATGAACATTAAATTACTCAAACCATTTTTCGTCCAGCGGAGTCCATTCGTCAGATTGATCGGCGCGGTCGGCCCAGTTTTCCTTTCCGCTCCATGAATCGATCTGGATGGCGTAAATGGAGGTGGCGCGCAGTTCCTTATCTGTGATCTCTCGATATTCTTTTCCGGCGGTCAGGTTGGGAAAATATTTTCCGATGAGTCCATATAGGAAGCGCCGCGCTTCATTTGGATCGCTAATGACTCTGGCTGTGCCGAAGACGATCACACTGCGATATTGCAGGGAAAATTCCAGAGCCACATTCGATGGCAGGAATCTGCCCAGCTCGCTCGCCTCCAGGCTGACCTTCGGGTTGCTCTCGATATTCGACCTGATCCTCCCTGCCACATTCGAATGAAAGATGATCTGGTGATTCTCTTCATCGAACCAGAACGTGGTCGGGTTGATGAACGGCTGTCCATCCAAAGAGGTAGCGATATGTCCGATCCTGGCCACTTTCAGGAAGGAACGGATCCAGTCATCCTCGCGGGCGAGATGTGACCTGCGTTGGAAGGCCACGGGAATTTGATTGGAGTAATCGCGGGGCATGTTAGTTACTTCAGGAGCCGCCGATAGAGAAAGATTTGAGCACCCGCAAAGAAAAGCCCAAGGAGTGTAGAGGTCAACCAGATCAGGAATTCCCTTTGCATCCCCAAGCTGTGCAACAAGAAGAAAATAAACGCACCGAAAAGCAGCCCGGCTAAAATGGAGACCTGCAAAGCCTGATAAAACGAAACGCTGTTGGGTTTGAATCTGGCCGGGGCGGTGTTGATGGTCCAGCGAAACGCACCGGAAATATCTGAGTCTGAATTTTTGATGAGGAATTCCTTCATGTGATTCATCGCCAGCATGGATTCATACCAGGCACCGCGCAGGCGGGCGAGTTGCAGGATTGTAGTTGTACCCAGTACGGAGAGAATGAAGAACAAGGCCGTGAACAGGATGAATTCGTTCTCGTCTGACATTTTGGCGATGCCAGTGCTGAAAAAAGCAGCCAGCGGAGAACCGACCGCGATCACAAAGAACGAAACAACGCTGGAACGATCATCGTTGGCTTGGGAGGCGGTTTGGGCGATATATTCAAATTCTGCCGTGAGGATTTCCTCCGCGGAGATGCTGGGTTTGTTATCGGCTTGCATGCGAAGCTCCCTCTGATCCCTACAACTGAATTGCCCATTCGCCGGCG